>JAFOLW010000027.1 GCA_017419165.1 Erysipelotrichaceae bacterium | reverse complement strand
TGTACAGGCTGTACAGAACTACATCTTAAAGGAAGTCAAGAAGGTCTATGCCGTTACCGGTATCGATATCTCCGACAAACACGTCGAAGTCATCATCAAACAGATGCTGAAGAAAGTCATCATCGTTGAACCGGGCGGATCCGAACTGTGCGCAGGTCAGACGATCTCCTTGAAGAAACTCAACGATCTCAATACGCAGCTGCTCTTCGCAGGCAAACAGCCGGCGAAATTCGAACCGCTCTTATTGGGTATCTCGAAGTCTTCCGTTGAGACGGACTCCTTCTTATCGGCAGCTTCCTTCCAGGAAACGACGAAGGTCTTGACCGATGCGGCTGTCAACGGCAAAGTCGACAACCTCTTCGGTATCAAGGAAAATGTCATCATCGGTAAGCTCATCCCGGCAGGTACCGGTTCGAAGTTCGCAAGAGAAACGACGGATCTGGTCCATGCGAGAGCCGAAGAACTCGACGAGATCAGAGAAGAAAAGCTCCTTGCAGCGCAAGAAGAAGCTTCTCTGCCAAGCGAGATGATCGGCGACCTCGATGAGGATGGCGCTGATGAGATCCTCGAAGAAGAATCCGAAGAAAAGGATTCCGAAGAATAAGCGTCAAAGGTGTGCATTCACGCACACCTTTTTCTTTTGATCAAAACGGTGTTCAGAAGTGCGGTTTGAAGATATAATGTTTGACATGGATAAAAAAGGCATCGGAGAGAAAGAGCACGGACCGGCCGTCAGAGAACTGATCGGTCTTTTGAATGCCGATAAAGGGCTGAAAGATCTTTTTGATGCTTCGATAGTTCGGGCACGCAAGGTCAATCCCGATCCCGACACCAATCCGATCGAAGATCTGGAGGATTATCTGGATCTGATCGACCGCTGCGTGATGTCGATGCCCTGGACCTTCCATCCTTCAAAACGCTATGTGAGCTTATATGACCGAATCGATCAGTCGATGGGGATCATGTATTTCATTCTGGAACAGCCGCTGAAGCAGCTGGAAGGAAAGGAGTACTATCATCCTTCTTTGATCAACCACGGACCTGTCAAAAACTGGTTCAAGAAAACGGTCAGACAGATCGGCCGTTTTCTGGACAGCGAAGACTCATGGAACGAACGATATCTTGAACTGGCGAAGAAAGAAGAAGGTTTCCATCTGAACGATGATCTTTTCGAAGATCCGAAGAACTGGCATTGTTTCAATGACTTCTTTTCCAGAAAGCTGAAAGATCCTGACAGGCGTCCGATCGCGGCAGTTGAGGATGATCACGTCATCGTTTCTCCGGCCGATGCAACGATGCAGGGACTCTGGCGGATCGACGAAGAAGGAAGGATCATTGAAAAGGAAGAAGACGAACAGATGGGGCTGGCCATCAAGACCGGGACCTTATGCGACATCTCTTCTTTTCTGGGAACGGACATATATAAGAAGATCTTTGCCGGCGGATATCTGACCCATACGTTTTTGGATATCAACGACTACCACCGTTACCATTTTCCGGTCTCCGGGCAGATCATCGAAGCCTATAAGATCGATATGGCGCCGCTTCCCGGCGGCGTGATCACCTGGGACGAAAAGAAAGGCCGATACCGGGAAGTCTTTTCGGAAGTCTTCGGCTGGCAGTCTCTGGAGGAACGCGGTGTCATCATCATGAAAGACCGGTCTTCAAGGCATGTCGCAGTCTGTCCGGTCGGCATGTGTCAGGTCGCTTCGGTCAACTTCGAAGAAGATGTGAAAGCTTTCGCACATGTCAAGAAAGGCGATCCGATGGGTTACTTCCTGTACGGAGGAAGCGACATCGTCATGATCTTCGAAAAGGATGCCGGGCTCAGCCTGAGCCATGAGGCCGGAACACACCTGAATACGGGAGAAGAATACGCAAGGGTCCGCTGAGGACCTTTTCAAATTCAGAAAAAGTTCAGACGGATTTCAGAAAAGCCCTTGTATAATTGCCGTATGAGACTTTCAAGCGGCTTTAAAATGTTGATCCTTCTCACATTATTGTTAGTATCAACTTACTATTTTGCCTCACACCGTGAAGTTATTTCGACTGCTTCCTGCGAATTGGAAAAGACCTATGAGATCTATCTGGCAGCCGGTGAGACCTATCCTCTTGTTTCGAAGGAGGCCGTTTTGGAAGAAGGCGAAAACATCATATCTATCGAAGAAGACGGCATACGCGGACTTGCGGACGGTCAGAGCGTCCTGCAGGCCGGCTGCGATACATACACCGTCCATGTTTCTTCCCTCTACACGAAAGAGATCCTGGAGATGGACAAGGAATATCTGCCGGAAGAGCGCTATACCGTGGAGGAAAACCGTTATCTGGATACGGTCTTACGCTATCTGATCGGTGAAGCCGGTGCGCAGACAAGAGCCGGAGCGGTGGAAGCGGCCCGTTTCCTGACGCTGCGTTTTCCTTATAAGCTCCATTATTTTTATGAGAACGGCCGGCTGGAGACCGACGGATATGTCTCGGACGGCGAAGGACGCTACTATCATGAAGGCCTTTATCTGTCTTCCGCCAAGCTTGCGGGCATCTCGGCTTCGCTTGCGGAGTCCGGAGCGTGGGGCACGCAGGTCTATGAATATTCCACCGGAGAATACACGGCCAACGGGCTGGACTGTTCGGGTTTCATCACCTGGGCTTTATACAATGCCGGTTTCGACTGCGGCGATATCGGCGCCGGTCCGAGCGATGGTGTCTTGGATCTGACCGATCTGGGGGAACTCATCGGAATCGATGACGTGAAGATCGAAGAACTGAAGTGCGGCGATCTGACGGGTCTCGACGGTCATATCGGCATGATCATCGGACTGGATGGGACGAGTATATATATCGCCGAATCGTACTGGGTCAAGGACTTGCAAGTCCGTGTCTACACCTACGAAGAATTTCTTCAGGGTTCGGAATGGGAATACTGCATCCTGATGGATGAGTATTATCAACAGGACGGGAACTATACGGCCATGTGGTCATAAAGGCGGCAGGAACGGCGTTTCGTGTTATCATGGATAACATGAAGAGAAAGAAGAGCTATTCGCTTCCTTTGCTGCTGACAATCATCCTGGCTTCGCTTTTCTTCATGGGCTTTTCTTCAAGACAGCCCAAACCGGAGGAAGAAGAGATGCCCGTCGTGCGCGAAGAGATCATCAAGCCCTGTGAAGTGAAAGAACATTATAAAGTCTATCTGGGCATCGGTGAGGTCTATGTCCTCGACGACATCGGCTACGTCTCGCAAGATGAGACAGTCGCTTCCGTGAAGACCAACCGCGTGACCGGTCACAAAGCCGGAAAAGTGAAGCTGGTCAAGGACTGCAACACTTACGAAGTGGAAGTCAGCGAATACATCACCGCACCGTACATCGATGACGGGAAGCCGTCACTTCCCTGCGGAGAATATACGGTCGAAGAAAACGAATATCTCGATGAGATCCTGCGGACCAAGATCGTCGAACGCGGCTACCGCAGCAGGGCCGCTGCCGTGCAGGCGGCAAGGTTCCTGCTCCTGCAGTTCCCTTATCATCTCAACTATTTCAATGAGAACGGCCGTCTTCCTTATGCGGACGGGGAAGGGCGTTACTATCATGAAGGGCTGTATCTGAATGAATACAAGGTCGAAGCAGAAGGCATCACCAGGACGGTCCGGGGACCGAAGCCCTGGGGCTGTCCGATCTATTCGATCCCGGTCAACGGCTATCTGAAGAATTCACTGGACTGTTCCGGCTTCGTCAGCTGGTGTCTGATCAATGCGGGTTTCGATCCCGGGGACATCGGTGCCGGGCCTAAGCCCAATGTCTTCGATCTTTCCGATCTCGGTGAGAAGGTGAAGATCACTGCCGAATCGCTTGACGAGATCAAGGTCGGTGACCTGTTGTCGTCCAACGGTCACATCGCGATGTTGATCGGATACAAAGACGGCATTTATTACATCGGTGAGTCCAACTACAACATCGACATGCGGGTCAAGGGCGTCAGCAAGGAAGAATTCCTGAATGATGAATTCAACTGCTATATCGACATGGATGAATTCTACGGCTATAACGACGGAAAACTGAATCTGTACTGGCAATGAAAATAGTTTCATTCATTGTTAAAAATATTTCATAAAATCGGAAAAAACGAGTCTCGTTTTATTGAAAACGGAAACGGATTATATTATGATTTAGAAAAGGCTTGGAAAAGAAGAGTAGGCTGAACAAAGAGCACAGAGAGTCTTTGGCTGGTGGAAAAAGACGTCGGAATTCAGCTGAACATGGTCTTGGAGCCGTACCCTCGATATGAGAGGGTGACGTGATGCACACGTTACAGTGCTAGGATATGTTTGTATCTGAAAGAGGTGTAGAAATACACGAATTAAGGTGGTAACACGATATTGAAGTCGTCCTTATGGGCGGCTTTTTTGTTTCTAGACCCAGATACAAATCGGAATGTAATAAGAAAGGGGAAGAAAAGATGAAAAAGATTATTACATTGTTGCTTGCGTTGCTGGTGGTATTGAGCCTGGCGGGATGTTCCTCAAAGAAGGAAGATGCTCCTGCACCTGAAGAAGACAAGAAGATCACGGTCGGTGTCAACCCGGTCCCGCATGCGGAGATCCTGGAAAATGCCGTCAAGAGCGTACTGGCGGAAGACGGCTGGGAACTGGAAGTCGTCGTTTATGAAGACTACGTCCTGCCGAATGAGAACCTGGTCGCCGGCGAACTGGATGCCAACTACTTCCAGACTTTGGGCTACATGAACAACCAGAACGACACGCACGGCTGGAAACTGAAAGCTGTCCGCGGTGTCCATATCGAACCGATGGGCTTATATTCCGATAAATATACCAATGTCGCCGACATTCCGGAAGGTGCTTCCATCTCCGTCCCGAATGACGAAGACAACAGGACCAGAGCGATCCAGTTCTTGATCGACAACGGTTTCCTGAATCCGGTCGAAGGCGAACTCTCCGCACATACGATCAACGGTAATGCGGAAGCCAACCCTCACAACTATGAGATCGTCGAACTGGAAGCAGCACAGCTTCCTCTGGCGCTGGCCGATGTCGACGCCTCCGTCATCAACGGCAACTACGCTTTAGGCGCCGGTTTACCGGCAAGCCATCCGGCACTCGTCGTTGAGCAGTTCGATGCGGAAACTTCCGTACGCCGCACCAACTTCATCGTCACTGTCGAAGGCAACGAGAATTCGGAAAAGATCCAGGCGCTGGTCAAGGCGATCACTTCCGATGCAGTTTCTCATTACATCGAAGATACCTACAAAGGTGCCGTCATCACTTCCTTTGTAGAACCGGAATGATCCATATCTAAAATCGTATTTTTGACACGGAAATGTTCAGCGCTGTCTGAACATTTCTGTCTGTTTACAGGAGTATCGTTTATGATCAAACTTGAAAATGTATGCAAAAACTTCGGCGACCTGCAGGTCCTGAAAGACATCTCCTTTGATATCCGGGATCACGAGATCTACGGTATCATCGGTCAGTCCGGTGCCGGCAAGTCCACGCTTTTAAGGTGCATCAACGGTCTGGAAGACTACCAGTCCGGATCGATCAGCGTGGACGGGACCCTGGTCTCGGTCAAGGACAAGAAACAGCTGCATCTCCTGCAGAAGGAGATGGGCATGATCTTTCAGAACTTCAACCTTCTCGAAAGGCTCGACGTCTATGACAATGTCGCCCTGCCGATGAAGTTCTGGGGCATCAGGACCAATACGCCGGAGGCCAAAGCCAAGATCGAAGGTCTCATCGAACTGGTCGGGCTTTCCGACAAGATCCACGCAAGACCCCGAGAGCTCTCCGGCGGTCAGAAGCAGCGTGTGGCGATCGCCAGGGCGCTGGTCCTGGATCCGAAGATCCTGCTTTGCGATGAAGCCACTTCGGCGCTCGACCCGGCGATCACCCGGGGCATCCTGGACTTGCTTTCCAGGATCAACAAGGAGATGGGCATCACGATCATCGTGGTTACCCACCAGATGGAGGTCGTCAAGCAGATCTGCCAGAAAGTCGCTTTCATCAAAGACGGCCGCGTCTTGCAGATCGGCAGACCGGAGGAGCTCTTCATCCGCCCGGCCAAAGAGATCAAGGCCTTCCTGCATGAAGACAGCGAACTGCTGCCGGAGGACGGGATCAACATCCAGCTGTTTTTCACGGATGAATCTTCCGATGAGCCGGTGATCTCCCAGATGGCCAGGAAACTTGATATCGATTTTTCGATCTCCTGGGCAAAACTGGAGGATTTCCGTTCCAATGTTTACGGTTCCCTGGTCATCAACGTGAAAGAAGAGGATAAGGAAAAGGTCATCGAATACCTTGATTCCGTCAAGGTCTTATGGGAGGTACTCAACTAATGAACGGCATCATCTGGACTTCATTTCAGCAGACCTTATACATGGTCTTCTGGTCAACACTGTTCTCCGTGATCCTGGGTTTCATCCCGGCGGTCATTCTGACGCTGACGGCACCGGACGGTTTGCGTCCCAACAAGGTCGTCTACGAGACGCTGTCTTTGATCGTGAACATCTTCCGTTCCTTTCCGTTCATCATCCTGCTGGTGATCATCATCCCGTTCACCCGTTTCCTGATGGGCAAAGCCATTGGGACAAGAGCGGCGATCGTTCCTTTGACGGTCTCCGCCATCCCGTATATCGCCAGGATCTTTGAAACGAGCCTGAGAGAGACCGATCCGGGCGTCATCGAAGCGGCGCGCTCTTTCGGTGCCAATGACTGGCAGATCCTGCTGAGGGTCTATATCAAGGAATCGATCCCGCGCATGCTCAACGGCGTGATCCTGCTGATCATCTCGCTAGTCGGCTATTCCGCCATGGCCGGTACGGCCGGCGGCGGCGGTATCGGCGATCTGGCCATCCGCTACGGCTACCAGCAGTACAAGACCGATATCCTGATCGTCTGTTCGGTGATCCTGATCATCTTCGTTCAGGCCGTACAGATGCTCGGCAACTATCTGTATAAGAAACTTTCATGATGAAAGAGATCTTCATCGATTCAAAGCGGGGAAGCAAGATCCCCGTTTCTCTTTATGAAGGTGACGGAAGTAAGGGCATCCTTTTGATGGCTCACAGTTTCCGTTCGGAAAAAGAGGAAGACGGAAGATACGTATGGCTGGGCGAAAAGCTCTCACAAGCCGGCTTCATCTGCATGGCGCCGGATTTTCCCGGCAACGGGAAATCGGAAGAACCGTTTCAGAACTACAGCCTGACTTCCTGTCTGGAAGATCTGGAGTGCTGCTATGCCTATCTGAAAAAAGAATATGTCTTTTATCCCGATAAGGCGGCGTTGCTCGGCTACTCGATGGGCGGCCGGATCATCTCGCTTTTCCTGGCGCGGCACAAAGAATTCTCCAGGCTCGTCTTCTGGGCATCGGTCTTAAGAGAGTTCAAGGAAGATGACCGCTTCCTGGAACAGGATCTAGGAAAGCTGAAGAAGCAGACACTGGAAAAAGGGTATTGCGATTTCTATGACATTTTTGCCGAAGAAACGGTAAGGATGTCGAAACAGTTCATCGATGACCTGCTCTGTGAAGATGCCCTGGCTCCTTTGAAAGAATTTGAGGGAGAGGCATTGATCTTACAGGGAGGCAAGGACACGACGATCGAAGTCGAGAACGGTCAATGGATCTATGATGCTTTGCGGAAGGCAAAGAAAAGATCGCTCATCCTGATGCCCGATGCCGACCATGGCTTCGGTCTGTGGGACGGACGCGCGAAGGACAACGAAGAACTGCTAAAGAAGACTTTGGCTTTTCTTTGCCCGGATCCCGTACCGTCTGATCCTGACGGGATCATTGAAACTGAGCTTTGTTGATGATAATATAAATGCGTCTGAAAAGCAGGTCTTCTGCAGTTTCGGAAATGAGATAGGGGGAAAATTTAATGAAAAATGATTCTGTACGTAAGGTCGTTGCGACCGGTATCGGTGCTGCTTTATTCTTCGTGCTCGCTCGTTTCGTAGCGATCCCTAGCGGTATCCCGAATACCAACATCGCCTTCCAGTATGCGGTCCAGGCAGTCTTCGCTGTCTTATACGGACCGGTCGTCGGCTGTCTTTCCGGCTTTATCGGCCATGTGCTCTGCGATATGTCCTGGGGCGGCGTATGGTGGACATGGGCATTTGCCACGGCAGTCTACGGTCTGATCGTCGGTCTCTTCGCAAAGAAGATCAACGTCAGAGACGGTCACTTCTCAACGAAGGAACTGGTCAACTTCATCATCGCCAACCTGATCGCCAATGCGGTCGCATGGATCCTCATCGCGCCGATCGGTGATATCGTCATCTACAAAGAGGACGCAAGTCTCGTCTTCACGCAGGGTCTTGTCGCAGGTCTCGGTGACTGTCTGTTCGCGGTCGTTCTGGGCAGCTTGCTGCTGTTCGGTTATTCCAAGACCGTTGCCAAAGAAGGTTCTTTGGACAAAGAATAATACGGACTAACAATTTTAAAAGGTGAAAGGCTGTGGATACAGCCTTTTTGCTAGGATACAAAAGATCTCCCGGAAATGAAAAAACTGAGCGGCAGATGAAGAATTATAATAAAATAAACGTAAGATTATAAAGGAAATGATATGTTAGATGTATTTGAGACGACCATCCCGCAATTGACAGGGGATGAGAAAAGAAAAGTTTATGTCTATGTTCCGGATGACGGCGATGCCTATCCGGTACTGTATATGTTCGACGGACAGAATCTCTTCGATGATGAGGAAGCCAGCTACGGCAAGTCCTGGGGTCTGTTGAAATATCTGGAAGAGAGCGAGACACCGCTGATAGTCGTCGGCGTGGAATGCAACCATCATTCCGAAACGAAGGCACCGGGAGGACGTCTTTCGGAATATACGCCGTTCGACTTTGATGATCCGGAATGGGGCAAGGTCAAGGCGAGAGGAAAGATCACGATGGACTTCATCACCAAGGAACTCAAGCCTTACATTGATGACAACTATCCGAGCCTTCCGTCAAGGGAATACACGTTCATCGCCGGTTCTTCGATGGGCGGGCTGATGACTCTGTATGCCTTGTGCCGATATGGAAAATACTTCTCCCGCGGCGCTGCCTTATCACCTTCCATCGGTTTCTCACCGTCCAAGGTCATGGAGATGATCGACAAGGCGACGTTCCGCAGGGATACCGTCTTGTATATGGATTACGGAGAAAAGGAGATCGCCTACCGGAACACCAGAGAAGTGTTCGGTGAGGTGGCTGCCCGGCTGATATCGAAAAAGGTCCTTCTGGAAAGCCGGATCGTACCGGACGGAGAACACAACGAAGCAAGCTGGGAAAAACAGATCCCGTTCTTTATGGATACGCTGTTCTACGGCTTATAGAAAGGATGAACTATGGAGACCAACTATTTTGAGTTTTACTCGGAAAACCTGAGCCGGATGATGCCGCTCAAGGTGTACGGACACGCAGGGAAGCCTGTCCTGTTCATACCTTGCCAGGACGGGAGGTTCTTCGATTTTGAGAACTTCCGTCTGACGGATACCTTCTCGCCTTGGATCGATGCAGGGGACGTCATCGTCTTTGCGATCGACACCATCGATATCGAGACCTGGTCGGACAAGAACGGCGATCCGTATCACCGCATCCGCCGCCACGAAGAGTGGATCAACTACATCACCAGAGAAGTCGTACCGTTCATCCGCGAATATGTCAATGAGAAAAACGGCTGGGACGGATACCCGGGCATCATGACCTTCGGCTGTTCGATGGGTGCGACCCATGCGCTGAACCTGTACCTGCGCTTCCCGGATCTCTTCGACCGCTGCATGGCGCTGTCCGGCATCTACCATGCGTCTTACTTCTTCGGCAATTATATGGACGAAGTCGTCTACAACAATTCCATCACCGATTATATGAGAGGCATGTCTCCCGATCATCCTTACATCGCCCGTTACAACAACAACAGAGCCGTCGTCTGTGTCGGCATGGGTGCCTGGGAAGAGCCTTGGAGCACGCAATACCTCGATCAGCGCTTCCATGAACTGGGCATCAACATCTGGGTCGACTACTGGGGAAGCGATGTCAATCATGACTGGCCGTGGTGGTATAAACAAGTACCTTATTTCTTGCCATATCTGTTAAAAGGAGACTAAGAAATGAAGAATTTTATTTACATCTCACCGAATTTTCCGGCAAATCATTGGAACTTCTGCGACCGTTTGAAAAACAACGGCATCAACGTCATGGGCATCGGCGATGCGTCATATGACGAGCTGAGCGATGAACTGAAGAATGCGCTGACCGAATATTATAAAGTCTCTTCTTTGGAAAACTATGATGAAGTTTTCCGTGCCGTCGCTTTCTTCAGCTTCAAATACGGCAAGATCGATTTCCTGGAGTCCAACAACGAATACTGGCTGGAAAGGGATGCGAAACTGAGAGAAGACTTCCATATCACGACCGGTTTCATGCCGAAAGATATGGATGCCGTCAAATACAAATCCCTGATGAAGAAGAACTATACCAAGGCCGGTATCCCGGTCGCCAGGTATCATATCGTCGATAACTACGAAGGCTGTATGGCCTTCATCAAAGAAGTCGGCTTCCCGGTCGTTGCCAAACCGGACAACGGCGTCGGTGCCAACGATACCCATAAGATCAAGAACGAAGACGATCTCAAACGTTTCTTCGACAACAAGCTGGATATCTCCTACATCATGGAAGAGTACATCTTCGGCGAAGTCGAGACTTACGATGCGATCATCAATTCCAAAGGCAAACCGATCTTCGAAAACGGCAATGTCACCGTCGCCAATCTGATGGAGACGGTCGAAGAAAACAAGAATTCCTGTTTCTTTGAGCGCGCCAAACTGCCCAAGGAGCTTCTGGAAGCCGGCAGAAAGACGGTCAAGGCGTTCGGTGTCAAGAGCCGTTTCGTCCATATGGAATTCTTCCGTCTGGACCGCGACCAGCACATCGGAAACAAGGGCGATATCGTCGCCCTGGAAGTCAACATGCGTCCTCCAGGGGGCATCGCACCGACGATGATGAATTGGGCCAACAGCACTGATGTCTACGAGATGTGGGCCGACATGATCGCGTTCGACAATACGGACCGCTTCCGCACGACTGAAAATGTCTGCTGCTTCGCATCCCGCAGAGACGGCCTGACGTTCCAGCTGACACCGGAACAAGTCCGTAAGAAATACGGAACGCATCTCAAGGAAGAAGGAAGAGTCGAAGAAGCGCTTTCCGGCGCCATGGCCAACTACATGTTCATCGCCACCTTCCAGACCGAAGAAGAAGCACGCGCTTTTGCGCTCGACGTATTGAGTTAATTTGAAAAGGAGCCTCGTGCTCCTTTTTTCTTATGCCTTCTCTGTGCCCGCTCTTCCCATCATGTATCTCTATGTCAATATTTTGACATAGGCAAGAGCTTCAAAAAGTGAAACAATAGATAACGTAAGGATGGCCATCCTCCGATTCCGATGCATACAAGAACGATCTCTCACCTGTGGGGATCATA
>JAFOLW010000026.1 GCA_017419165.1 Erysipelotrichaceae bacterium | reverse complement strand
TGGTCCCCAGAGTCGGGGTCGAACCGACACGGATTTCTCCTCACGATTTTGAGTCGTGCGCGTCTGCCAATTCCGCCATCCGGGGATACTTCATTATTCTAACACAAAAAATCTGTGTTTGATAAAATAATGTTTGAATGGAATTGAAAGAACTGAAACTGACGGAAAAGCGCAAAGAGATATGTCAACGATTATCTCTTTTTAACAGTGATGACATACTGAGCTATTATCCGTTCCGTTATGAAATGTATGACGCAACGCCATATAGGGAGTTCAGAGAAGGATGTCAGGTCTGTTTCGTCGGAGAACTGGTCTCTTACCCAAGCACCTTCCGCAAGGGAAAGCTTTCGACCAGCCGTTTCAAGGTCTTGTATGAGGAAGAGATCCTGACCGTGACCATCTTCAACCGTCCGTGGATCCGCAATCTGAAGATGAATGAGACATTGACGGTCTTAGGCAGATACGATGGCAACAACAAGGTCACGGCTTCCAATTATTATTCCGGCGATACGACCGGATCGATCATCCCTTATTATCCGCTGAAAGAAGGAATAAGCCAGAACGACATCAAAAAACTGATCCAAGCGGTCTATGTCAAATGTCAGGATGAGCTGAGCGACGATCTTCCGCAGGAATTCCTTAAGGCACATCGTCTGACCGACCGCAGGACGGCGATCCGCGATATCCATATGCCTGTGAACAAGATGCAGCTGGCAACGGCGATCAGCCGTTTGAAATACGAAGAATTTTTAAGATTTTATCTCTCTTTGGACATCCTGAAGGGAAGCACGGCCGGCGGGACGAAGGAAAAGAAGATCTTTGATATGGATAAGGTCGAAAGATTCATCTCTTCGCTCGGCTTTGAACTCACAGAAGATCAAAGAACGGCAGCCGATGACATCCTGAAAGACCTCTCCGGCAACAAGATGATGTACCGTCTCGTACAGGGGGAAGTCGGATCGGGAAAGACAGCGGTCGCAATGATCGGGCTTTATGCCAACTGTCTTGCCGGTTATCAGGGAGCTCTGATGGCACCGACCGAGATCCTTGCCAGGCAGCATGCCTCGTCTTTATCCAGACAGCTGGGACCTTTCGGTGTCAGGATCGGCGTCTTGTATTCGGCGATGGAAGATGAAAAGAAAGTCAAGGAAGCGGTCAGAAACGGCGAGATCGACATCATCGTCGGAACGCATGCTTTGTTTTCCAAAGATGTGGAGTATAAGAAACTCGGTCTGGTCATCGCCGATGAGCAGCACCGCTTTGGTGTCCGGCAGCGTCAGGCATTGAAAGAAAAGGGGAAGGACGTCGATTTTCTTCTGATGTCCGCAACACCGATCCCGCGGACCCTGGCTTCCTCGATCTACGGCGATATGGATGTTTCGACGATCGCCTCTCTTCCGGCGGGAAGAAAAGGCTGCAAGACCTATCTGATCAGACAGAATTCCATCGTAAGTATCCTGGATTCCGTGAAAGAGAAACTGAGTGAGGGACGGCAGATCTACATCGTCGCGGCAGCGATCGAAGCATCCGAAAACTACAAGGCCAAAGATGTGAACAATCTGTATGAGTCTTTGAAAGAAGAACTGAAGCCTTTCAGTGTGGGCTTGCTTCACGGGAAACTGAGTTCACAGGAAAAAGAAGTCATCATGAATGACTTCGAACAAAACAAGATCAATGTCTTGGTCTCAACGACAGTCGTGGAAGTCGGTGTCAACGTGAAGAATGCGACGATGATGATCGTCTACGATGCCGACAAGTTCGGTCTGTCGCAGCTGCATCAGCTGCGCGGACGGGTACAGCGTTCCGACTATGAAGGGACTTGTTATCTTCTGACCGACAACAAAGATGAGCTTGCCCTGAAGCGTCTGAACATCCTTTGCCAAAGCAATGACGGTTTTGCGATCTCCTTTGAGGATCTCAAACTGAGAGGCCCGGGCGACATCCTGGGCACCAGGCAAAGCGGTCTTCCGGCCTTTGTTTTAGGAAACCTCATCGAGGATACACGTTTCATCGATGCGGCAAGAAAGGACGCAAAGAAGATCAGCGAACACAAAGACGAAGAGGCCTATGTTTCCTACTATGAAAGAATACGGAAAATGGCGTCTCAAAATTTTATCAGCTAGAGTACAATATTGATATGAGCATTTATGATTTTTTAGATGAACACGGGATCAAATATGAAAACAAGGACCTGATCGATCAGGCGTTTATTCATTCTTCCTATGTCAACGAACATAAAGTGAACACCGGCAATAACGAACGTCTGGAATTCATGGGTGATGCGGTATTACAGGTATATTCGGCGGAACGCTTGTTCAAGATCGAACCGCCTTTGCCGGAAGGACTGATGTCGACAAGACGTTCGAATCTGGTCTCGGAGAAGGCTTTGGCACAGATCGTCCGGGAAAATGACCTCAATCAGTTCCTGAAGCTGGGTGCCGGGGAAGAAAAGACCGGCGGAAGAGACCGCGATTCGATCATTTCCGACATGTTTGAAGCCTTCATCGGTGCTGTTTACCTCGATCAGGGGCAGAAGGAAGCCTATAAGCTGCTCGATCAGCTGATGACCATCCATATCAAAGAAGTCGACGAAAAGACTTTCGATTTCAAGACGAAGCTGCAGGAGTATGTCCAGGCCGATTCGAGAAAATCGATCGTCTATGAGACGGTCTCGGTTGCCGGTCCCAACAATGCGCCGGAGTTCAAGGTCGCCGTCAAGATCGACGGTCTGATCTACGGCTACGGCACGGCTTCCAACAAGAAACAAGCCCAGAAGAATGCGGCGAAAGACGCCCTGGAAAAACTTGCACTGTTATGAGTTTCGACATCAAAGACATCATCAGAAAATACGGATACAACGAAGAACGATCGGCATATTTGAGCAGTTTCAAAATTGCCGATGTTTTGTTTCGCCGCTCTGACGGTCTGCTGATCATAAAAGCGGAGAACGGCAAAGTCCTGCCGTTCGGCATCTATAAAGATGCTTTGAACTATTTCAAGGACCTGGGCTTTGAAAAGACGAAGCTTTACATCAAAGCCGCCGATCAGTGTCTGCCGATCCCGGAGATCAATCTGTATCTCGAAGAGTTCCGCAAAGAAAACAAAGGCTTTTCGGGCTGTGTTCCGATCATCTCCGAAGAAGGATTCGATCTTTCCTATTCGGACCGGCAGGAATATCTGAAAGACCTCAATGAGCTTGATGAGCTCAAGCTGTTTTTCTATGATCTGGGCTATCGCAAGACTATCAGTCTGAAATATCAGGAAGAAGAAAAACAAGCCGTGGTGGAAGAAGTCGAAGCTCTGCCGCAGCAGCCTAAACCGCAGAAACAGTTTACAAGCAATAACGTATACCATAACGGCGCTTACGAGAACAAAGACGATTTCAAACAAAAAGAAGGACGTCCTCAATACCAGAGAAGGACGAAAGAATATACCGAACTCAAGATCGACGATCTGATCGACACCATGTACAACGTCAAGTTCATGGGACAGATGTTCAAGATCGATGAGCGGGCGACCAGGACCGGCATGATCATCCAGACCGTCTATGTCAAGGATGATTCCAATGCGGTCATCGTCAAATTCGTGGAATCCAGGCGTTTCACCAAGGAAGCGCTCAAAGAAAACAGGGAAGGGCGTTATGCCTGGTTTTACGGCAATTACCGTTTCGACAACTTCTCCAATGACTATATCTTCGAGCCCGACCAGATCGAATTCGTCGAAGTCGATGACAAGCTCCATGACGATGAACCGGAAAAGCGTGTCGAACTGCATATGCATACCAAGCTCTCGGAAATGGACGGCGTCTGTTCGCCGACCGAAGTGGTCAAGGCAGCCTACGCGATGGGACACCGTGCCGTAGCGATCACCGACCACCTTTGTCTGCAGGGCTTCCATGAAGCACAGATGGCCTACAAGGGCATCATGAAGTCGGCCGGAGAAAACAAACCGGACTTCAAGCTGCTGTACGGCTGTGAGATGAACATGGTCTCACCGACTCTCAATATCGTCTACAATGCGACCGACGATCTTTTGAGCGATTGCGAATATGTCGTCTTCGACCTGGAGACCACGGGCCTGTCGACCCGCTATGACTACATCATCGAATTCGGTGCTGTCGTCATGCGCAAAGGCACGGTCGTGGAAGAAAAAGACTTCTTCATCAAACCGAAGATCGAGTTGTCTTCCAACATCAAGAACCTCACGCACATTTCGGAAGAAGATCTGCGCGATGCCAGATCCTTTGAAGAATGCAAGGATGAGATCCTGGATTTCGTCAAGGACCGAGTCCTGGTCGCTCACAATGCGGCATTCGACTACGGTTTCCTGAATTCCGAATTTGAACGCATCGGCATGCCCAAACTCCCCAATCCGGTCATCGATACTCTCGACCTGTCGAGATCTCTACTGAAGAACCGGCGGGCTTACCGTCTGGGCAATATGTGCCGGGCTTACAATATCCCGTACGACGAGGATATCGCGCACCGTGCCAACTACGATGCCGATGTCCTTGCCCAGGTCTTCAATTTCATGCTGAAGGATCTTGCCAAGGCCGGTGTTAATACGCTGAACGAGCTCAAGAACTTCCAGGATGAAGAAGCCTTCGTCAAAAACAGAGCCTATCATACGACAGTCTTGTGTAAGAACAAGGAAGGCCTCAAGGATCTGTACCGGCTGATCTCCATCTCCAACACCAAGACGCTGGCGGTCTTCGGCAAATCCAACGGCAAAGACGCCAACTCGGAATTCATTGCCGAACCGCGCATCTTCAAACAAGCCATACAGGAGCTTCGCAGCAATCTACTGATCGGTTCCGCCTGTCTCAACGGCGAAGTTTTTGAACTTGCCCATACCCGCAACAAAGAACAGCTGGCGGAAGCCATCTCGTTCTATGACTACATCGAAGTCCAGCCTTTGGAGAACTACCGCTTCTTGGTGGAAGACAGAGGACTGTTCGACAAGGACCGCCTGAAACAGTATCTGCGCGACATCATCGAGGAAGCCCGAAGACAAGGAAAGATCGTCGTGGCGACCGGCGATGTCCATTATGTGAAGAAAGATGAGAAGATCCTGAGGGATGTCTACATCTCGGCGCAGGCGATCGGCGGTGCGCACCACCCGTTATATATCTTCGATAGGGAGAAGCGTGCCCGTCAGGTCACGCCGGACCAGCGTTTCCTGAATACAAGAGAGATGCTGGATGCTTTTGCCTGGCTGGGCGATGAGAAGCTGATCAGAGAGATCGTCATCACCAATACCAACAAGATCGCCGACATGTGCGAGAAGTTCACACCGTTCACCGATGGACTTCATCCGCCGAAGATCACCGATGCGATCGCGGTGGCCAGAAGATGCAACATCATCGAAGAACCGTTCACGAACCGCCATGACGTCATTTCCGCCGACCAGTATCTGCGGGAATTCGTCTACTACAATGCCCATCGGCTGTATGGCGATGTTTTGGACGACTTCATCGAAAAACGTATCGAGACCGAGCTCAATGCCATCATCGGCAACGGCTACGGCGTCATTTATTTCGTCTGCCATCTGATGGTCAAACGTTCCAATGATGACGGCTACATCGTCGGCTCGCGGGGATCCGTCGGATCCTCTCTGGTCGCGACGTTCTCCGACATCACGGAAGTCAACCCGATGCCGCCGCACTACATCTGTCCGAAATGCCACAAGCTGATCTGGATGAAAGATGTCGCTTCCGGCTATGACTTACCGGATAAGATCTGTCCGGACTGCGGAAGCAAGATGAAAGGGGACGGCCAGAATATCCCGTTTGAGACCTTCTTGGGTTTCAACGGCGACAAGATCCCGGATATCGACTTGAATTTCTCCGGCGACTACCAGCCGAAAGCTCACTTGTTCACAAGAGAGATCTTCGGTGCCGACAACGTCTTCCGTGCCGGTACGATCTCGACCGTTGCCGAAAAGACGGCTTTCGGTTATGTTTCCGGTTATTGCGAAGAAAAGAACATCACCACGATGTCCCGTGCCCAGCGTCAGCGGCTGGCTTCGGGCTGCGAAGGTGTGAAACGTACCACCGGCCAGCATGCCGGAGGCATCGTCGTTTTGCCGGATGATATGGAGATCGAGGATGTCACCCCCATACAGTATCCGGCCAACGATAAGGATGCCGCCTGGCGTTCGACCCATTTCGAATATCACGACTATTCCGACAACCTGCTAAAGTTCGATATCTTAGGCCACGTCGATCCGACGGCAATGCGTCTTTTTGAAAATGTCTCGGGGATCGATGTCAAGACGATCCCGATGAACGACGAAAAAGTTTTGTCGCTGTTTTATTCGACGAAGGCTTTGAACATCGTCAATCCGAACTACCGGGAGGAGACCGGTGCGGCCGGTCTGCCGGAATTCGGCACCTTGAATACACGCAATACCATCGAAGAGACCAGACCGCATCACTTCTCGGAACTGGTGCAGATCTCCGGTCTGTCCCACGGGACCGATGTCTGGCGCGGCAATGCACAGGAACTCATCCATCAGGGCATCCCGCTTTCCGATGTCATCGGATGCCGTGACGATATCATGTCGTATCTTCTGAGTTATGATCTTGAACCGCTGGATTCGTTCACGATCATGGAACACGTCCGTAAGGGCAAAGGCCTGACGGAAGATGAGGAGACCAAGATGCTCGCACACGATGTGCCGCGCTGGTATATCGAGTCCTGCAAGAAGATCAAATACATGTTCCCGAAAGCCCATGCCGTCGCTTATTGCATCATGGCCGTGCGTGTGGCCTGGTTCAAGGTCTATCATCCGGAATTCTACTATGTCTCGTATTTCTCGCTGCGCTGCGATGCCTATGAGCTATCAACGATGATCAAAGATGCCGATGCGATCTATGCCCGTATGCAGGAACTGATGCAGAAGATCAATTCCCGCGAGGCTAATAAGAAAGAAAAGGACATCTTCGATACCCTGGAAGTCTGTTATGAGATGGTCTCCAGAGGCTACAAGATGCTCAATATCGATTTATATGAATCTCTGGCGACCGAATTCAAGGTCAATCCGAAAAACGACCACGAGATCTATCCGCCGTTCAAGGTCCTCGACGGTCTGGGCGACAACGTTGCCGAATCGATCGTCGAAGCGCGGAAAGACCGCAAGTTCCTGTCCAAGGAAGATCTGGCGGACCGCACACAGCTGTCCAATACGCTGATCAAGAAACTGGACGATATCGGTGTTCTCAAAGGTCTGGATGATTCCAACCAGATGTCCTTATTCTAAAAGGAGGAAGAAACGATGCTGATCGATAGATTACTGGATTATGTCTCCTATGAGACGACGAGCGCGGAAGATTCCGAAACGACACCGAGCACGCCGGGTCAGTGGGATCTGGCAAAACATCTGAAACAGGAACTGGAAGATCTGGGACTGGAACAGGTCCGGCTGGACGAACATTGTTATGTCTACGGCTATCTGCCGGGCGATCCCGCTTATCTGACTTTAGGTCTGATCGCTCATATGGATACTTCCGAGCAGGCTTCCGGCAAAGACGTTAAGCCGCGCATCATCGAAAACTATGACGGGACCGATATCAAGCTGAATCCGGAAGTCATCACTTCCGTGGAACGCTTTCCGGATCTGAAAGACTATATCGGAAAGACTCTTGTCGTCACCGACGGCAATACCTTATTAGGTGCCGATGACAAGGCTGGCATCGCCTGCATCATGGAAGTCCTGGAGACGCTTCAGAAGGATAAGAGCCTGAAGCACGGTCCTTTGTGGATCTGTTTCTCGCCGGACGAAGAGATCGGCGGCGGGACCAGGTATTTCAACTATGATCTGTTCAAGGTGGATTTTGCCTATACGCTTGACGGCGACAGGCCGGATTGCATCGAATATGAAAATTTCAATGCCGCCTCGGCTGTGGTCGACATCAACGGCATCTCCGTTCATCCGGGTTCGGCAAAAGACAAGATGGTCAATGCCTTGCAAGTGGCGCATGAATTCCATGCGATGACCGATCCGGATGCCAGAGCGGAGAAGACGGAAGGTTATGAAGGTTTCAATCTGCTGATGGGCCTGGAAGGCGAAGTCGGTCATGCCCGTATGCAGTACATCATGCGCAATCACGATATGGATCTGCTTCGTAAGCAGAAGAAGGATTTCGAGCGGATCGCCGAAACGCTCAACAAGCGATACGGCTATGATGTCGTCGATCTCAAACTGAGAGATTCCTATCGCAATATGAAAGAAAAATTTCAAGGCCATATGGAACCGATCGAACTGGTCCGTAAAGCGATGGAGGAATGCGGCATGGAATTCAAGGCGCAGGCCATCCGCGGCGGGACCGACGGGGCAAGCCTGACCTGGAACGGCATCCTTTGTCCGAACCTGGGGACCGGCGGTCAATACTTTCACGGCGTCCATGAGTTCTGGTGCAAGGAAGACGGCGAACTGGTCGTCCGGATGGTATTGAAACTTTTGGGCCTGGCAAAACGCTGAAAAGGGCGATTTTCCTTGAAAAATAAAGACGTTTAGGATAAGATACTATTGTAATAAAGGAGCGAGCGATCGCTCCTTCATTGTTGTTTTGGAGGAACATGAATACAGAAAAGATCAAAAACGCTCTGAATGGATTCATCAGTGGGAAAAACAGGAAACTGTTTGATGTCGAATATAAGAAATCGGATCATACATTGACTGTCCTGCTGGATGAGAAGCTGAACATGGATGAACTTGAGACCTTGTCCAATGAGATCTCGGGATTCCTGGATCAGTATGAAGATGAATTCGAAGACAATTACTTCCTCGATGTCTCCACCGTCGGTGCCGAACGTCCCATCCGCAATGCGGATGAAGTCAATGCGGCAGTCGGTCAATACATCTATGTGAAGACCAAAGACAATGAATACTATGGGACTCTGACCTCGTTTCATAACGATGTGCTGAATCTCAAAGTAAAAGAGAAGACCAGAGAAAAAGACGTTTCTGTCGAGTATTCAAAAACAAAGAAAGTACGCTACGCTGTTAAGTTTTAACAAGGAGAATAAAAATGAGTGGCATTAGTCTGAAAAACAAAAATTTTATTGACGGAATGAGGCTTTTTGAGGAAGACAGGAAAGTCGATCCTGAATTCATCATCGAAACGCTCAAGGAAGCCATCGCCAAGACCTATCAGAAACACATCGATGCACCGGAAGCCATGGTCAGAGTCACCATCGAGAAGAACGAGATGCATGTCTATCACCAGCTGATCGTCGTCGATGATGAGACCGAGACGTTCGATGAGACGCTCGATATCTTATATTCGGAAGCGGTCAAGATCAATCCCGACTGCAAGGTCGGCGATATCATCGAAGAAGAAGTCGATTTCAAGGAGATCGGCAGGACTTCGATCAACGTCGCCAAGCAGATGCTGAAGCAGAGGATCAAGGAATACGAAAAGCAGAGAGTCTACGATGAATACAAGGACAAGGAATTCGATCTGATCTCCGGTATCATCAAGACGATCGAAGAAAAGTTCATCCTGGTCGATATCAAGAATACGATCGGTATCTTACTGAAATCCGAGCAGATCCCGGGCGAACAGTACAGGGAAGGTCAGTCCATCCGCTGCATCATCAAGGAAGTTTCCAAGAACTCCAAGGGTTCGCAAGTCGTCTTGTCGAGAGCCGATGCGATGTTCGTCAAGAGACTGTTTGAAAAGGAAGTCCCTGAGATCGCTCAGGGCCTCGTCGAGATCAAAGCGATCGCCAGAGATGCCGGTGAACGTACCAAAATGGCCGTCTATTCCAAGAACGATGACGTCGATGCGATCGGCGCCTGCATCGGTCCGAGAGGTACGCGTGTACAGGCCGTCATCGGTGAGATCAAGGGCGAAAAGGTCGATGTCTTCGAATGGAACGACGATATCGGCGAACTCGTCAAGAACGCTTTGGCACCGGCCGAAGTCAAGGCATGCTTCTATGCCAATGAACTGACCGATCCGGATCTGACTCCGGAAGCGATCGAAGAGGCTGAAAAATACAACAAGAGGCCGTTGGTCGTCGTCGTCGATGACGACAAGCTTTCCGTTGCCATCGGCAAGCGCGGCAAGAACGCCAAGCTCGCTGTCAAATTGACGAACCGCAAGATCGATATCAAGACCAAGACCGAGATCGAGGAACTGGGTATCGATGTCGACAACGAAGTCATGAACTTCCGTGCCGATCAGGTCAGGATCATCAAGGAAAGAGAACAGAAGAAGTTCCTTGAACTGCAGGAAGAAGCAGCCAGAAGAAAAGCCGAGTTCGAAGAAGAACTTGCTGCACAGGATACCGGCTTTGATGAAACGACCATCGAAGAGATGGATGAAGGCAAAGTCGAAGAAGTCGTCTCCATTCCGACGGAGAATCTTGCGGAAGCTTCTGCAAAGAATGTCCAGGAGACTGCTCAGGAGACCGCAGATGTCAGCAAACCTGTAAAGGAAGAAGCTGAAGAAGTCAAGGAAGAGATCAAGGAAGAAGTCAGACCGGAAGTCAAAGAAGAACCGGCCGTCGTCGAGAAACCGAAGAAGGCTCCGAGAAAGCCGCTGACGCCGAAGGCGGAATACAAGTCCAAGTTCGAAGACTTCGCGGATGCTTCCAAGAAGGAAGAGAGCCACGCTCCGACCAAGAGAAGAAGAAAGAAAGACGATGAAGACCGCCGTGTGAGAGCGGAGGATCTCGAAAAGAAGGAATACGACGAGAACTTCAAACCGGTCTATTCCGAAGAAGAACTCGAAGAGATCGAAGCGATGGAAGCCATGGAAGAAGAAAATTCATGGATCAACGATGATGATATCGACTTCGATGAATACGAGGACTACTACGAGGAGAACTAGTCGATGAAAAAGATACCAATGCGCAGATGTCTGGCAACAAATCAATCATTTCCCAAAAAGGACCTCTTGCGTATTGTCAGGACACCGGAAGGGGAAGTGAAAGTCGATCTGACTGGCAAGCTCAACGGCAAAGGAGCTTATATCTCCAAGAGCCTTGAAGCGCTCGAGCTCGCCAGAAAGAAGAATGCCCTTGCCCGTGCCCTGGAGACAGAGATCAAGGAAGAGGTCTACGAAGAGATCTTAAAGGTGATCAATGGCTGATAAACTGAAGACCCTGGGACTGGCCTATCGGGCAAAGAAGGTCGTCCTGGGGGAGGAAGTTTTGAACAGGATCGATAAAGTCAAGCTCCTGTTCATCGCTTCCGATATCTCTGAAAAAAGCAGAGAACGCTATGAAAAGAAATGTCATTATTATAAGATCGGTCACATCGATGATTTTTCCGGGGAAGAGCTTTCTTCCGCACTGGGAAAAAACAACGTCAAAGTGGTCGGGATCTTAGACAAAGGATTTAAAGATGCACTGTTAAAAAATCAATAGAAGGAGGTTGCCATGGCGAAACAGACATATAAAAAACATCTGAACAGAAAACCTAGAGGTAATCTGAATTTCGAAAAGAAACGCGATGAAAAAGTCGAAGCGATCACATATCAGGAGGGAATCACGGTCGGTGATCTCGCTGCCAAATTACATAAGAACTCCGGCGATGTCATCAAGATCCTCTTTATGCTGGGCAAGATGGTGACCATCAACTCATCCCTCGACGACGAAAACGTCGAACTGGTATGTATGGAATTCGGGGTTGATGCAACAAAAGAAGAACCTCAGGAAGACGAAACCTTACTCGATACCGAGACTGACGATCCGGCAGATCTCGTGGAGCGCGCTCCGATCGTTACGATCATGGGCCACGTCGACCACGGTAAGACGACCTTACTGGATTATATCCGTAACTCGCGGGTCGTCGAAGGCGAATTCGGCGGTATCACGCAGCACATCGGTGCTTATCAGGTCAATGTGAACGGGAAACTGGTCACGTTCCTGGATACGCCTGGCCACGAAGCGTTCACGGCCATGCGTGCAAGAGGCGCTTCCGTCACCGATATCGCGATCATCGTAGTCGCGGCGGATGACGGTGTCATGCCTCAGACGATCGAAGCGGTCGACCATGCCAAAGCGGCAGGCGTGCCGATCATCGTCGCAGTCAATAAAATGGACAAACCGGGTGCCAATCCGGATAAAGTCAAAAATGCGATGTCCGAACTGGGACTGATGCCGGAAGAATGGGGCGGAGATACGATCTATGTCGAGTGTTCTGCCAAGACCGGCATGGGCGTTCAGGACATCCTGGAAACGATCCTGGTCGTTGCGGAAGTCCGCGATATCAAGGCCAATCCGAAGAAACTGGCAACAGGCACGGTCATCGAAGCCAAGCTCGATAAGGGCAGAGGCCCGGTCTCGACATTGCTGGTACAGAACGGTTCCTTACACCAGTCGGATTCCATCGTCGTCGGTACGGCATACGGCAAGGTCCGTAAGATGACCAACGACCTTGGTAAAGAGATCACGGAAGCTTTACCGGGAACTCCGGTCGAGATCATCGGTCTCAACGATGTCCCGGTCGCCGGTGATAATTTCAAAGTCTTCGATGACGACAAGGATGCCAGAGCCGTTGCACAGGCAAGAGCTAGGGCAAAACTTGAAAAAGACCGCAACGCGTCCGTAGCGATGACCCTCGACGATCTGAAGAATCAGATCGACCGCGGTGAAGTCAAAGAGATCCCGGTCATCGTCAAGTCCGATGTTACGGGTACGGCGGAAGCTGTCGCATCTTCCTTGTCGAAGATCGATGTCGACGGCGTCAAAGTCAACGTCATCCGCCGCGCTGCCGGTACGATCAATGAATCGGATGTCATCCTGGCTTCCGTCTCGCATGCCGTGATCTACGGTTTCAACGTCCGTCCGGATGCCAACGTCAGAAAGAAAGCACAGGATGAAGGCGTCGAGATCCGTCTGCATAACATCATCTACAAGGCTGTTGAAGAAATGGAAGCAGCCATGAAGGGTATGCTGGCTCCTGTCTACGAAGAAGTCGTCATCGGACAGGCTGAAGTACGTAAGACATATAAAGTTTCCAAGATCGGAACGATCGCCGGCTGTATGGTCACCGAAGGCAAGATCGTCCGTGACTGCTCGATCCGTCTGATCCGTGACGGTATCGTCATCTATACCGGAAAGCTGGGTTCGCTGCGCCGTTTCGAGAACGATGCCAAGGAAGTCGCTGCCGGATATGAGTGCGGTATGACGATCGAGAATTACAACGATATCAAAGAACTCGATATCATTGAAGGCTATGTCGATCAGGAGGTCAAAGCGGATCAATGAGCAGAGTCAACAAGATCGATTCGATCCTGTTGAGAGAGATCTCGGTCATCATTTCGCAGGAGATCAATGACCCGAAACTCGGTTTTCCGACCGTAACGGAAGTCGATGTTTCGCCCGATCTCAATTCGGCGAAAGTCTATGTCTCGTTTCTGGGCAAGAACTATAAGAAACGGGACGGACTGGATGCCTTGCGCCGTTCCAAAGGCTACATCAAATCGGAGTTGGCCAAACGGGTGCGCATGCGCAAGATCCCGGATCTGACGTTCGTCGTCGATGATACGCTCGACAAAGCGGATCGTATCGAAGAGATATTGCATAAAGATACAGAACTATAAGGTGCTTTTCAAGCGCCTTTTTTCATGGAAAGGAACTGATCATGAACAAGAATCAAGCTTTGAAGATCTACCGCGAGTACAACGAAAAGATCATGGCGTACTATCTGGTCTTATCGACGACCGGATTCGACCGTCTGACGATCGCTCCAAGCGGCGGTGCCGCTTACCGCAACAAGATGTGCAGCATCATCGAAGGGGAACTTTATCAGCTTCAGACATCCAAGGAATACGCTGACGCCGTTTTGTACCTGTCTGCGCAGGATCTTGGCGAAGTGGGCAACCGTGATATCTCCCTGGCGAAAAAATCGCTGGAAGAGGTCTTAAAATTCACCAAGGAAGAAACGATGGAATACTCCCTGGCTCAGATGAACAGCTATGATGCCTGGCTCAAAGCCAAGACGGGGGAGGATTACAGCATCTTCAAGCCGCACCTGATGAAACTCATCGAACTCAGCAAGATCCGCGCAAAGAAAAGGGATGCCAAGAAAGATCCTTACGACCTTCTTCTGGACGACTTTGAAGAGGGGATGAACAAGAAGAAATACGATGCTTTCTTCTCACTGATCAAGAAGGAACTGCTTCCTTTGATCAAAAAGATCGATAAAAAGAAAGATCTCATCGATGATTCGTTCTTATACAAATACTATCCGGCAGAGAAACAGGCAAAATTCATGGATGAAGTCAAGAAGTATCTGGGCTTCACTTCCGATTGGGGCTATATGGGCCTGACGGAACATCCGTTCACCAACGGTTTTTCCAAGAACGATGTGCGTGTCACGGTCAACTACGATGAACACAACGTCACGGCTGCCATCTATTCTCTGATCCATGAATGCGGCCATGCCTTCTATGAACATCAGGTCGATGCCAAATATGATAAATATCCGTTTCTTCGCAACATGTCTTCCGGAATGCACGAATCGCAGTCCCGTTTCTTTGAAAACTATCTGGGCAGGAGAAAAGCCTTTTTCAAGAAACTTTATCCGAAGCTTCAGGAGCTCTTCCCGGAGAACCTGGACAATGTCACTCTGGATGATTTCATCAGGGCGGCCAATGTTTCCAAATGTTCTTTGATCCGCACGGAAGCCGATGAACTGACTTATCCGATCCATATCCTGATCCGTTATGAACTGGAAAAAGATATCTTTGCCGGCAAAGCCGATCTTGATAAGCTCGATGAGCTCTGGGATGAAAAATATGAGAAATATCTGGGTATCAGGGCTGAAAAGCCGTCGGACGGCATCTTGCAGGACGTTCACTGGGCGGATGCTTCGTTCGGCTATTTCCCGACTTATGCCTTAGGTTCCGCCATCGGCGCACAGCTCTTC
>JAFOLW010000025.1 GCA_017419165.1 Erysipelotrichaceae bacterium | reverse complement strand
CTGATCGAAAAACTCAAGGATGAGTATGACCGTGACAATTATTTCAATCAGCTCTATGAAATCACCAAAATACGTAAAAGAGACTCGAAAGACAGCCAGGAAATACGTTATAATAAAAAGACGGTCGACCTCAGCTTTTCGATCGACGGACTGACGAAAGCCGAATATCTGATCATTGCGCAGATCGCCATGTCCAGAAAGGCATTGGACATCTATCAGAGGAATCTGGGATGTCTGCTCGATGAAAACGATCAGAAGCTGGCGATGCTGATCATCGACGACTACCGGCGCAACGAACGCTGTTCGCTGCCGCGGATCTACGACGAATGTGAAGACGACGCGATCAGAGACCTGATCTCTTCGCTCGCTTTAGTCGAGACGCTGCCGGAAGACTATGATGAAAACAGCCTGTATGGGGCGATCGACAAGGTCAAACTGGAGATCAAGCGCCGCAAGATGGCGGATATCAAAGAGAAGATCTCCAAAGTATCGGATGTCGATCCCGCCAAGACAGCGGAATACTTATTGGAATATGAGAAGCTCATCAAGGAATTAGGGGGTAACAATGGCAAGAAACAGTAAAGAAAAAACAGAAGAACTTTCGGCAGAAAAGGAAACTTCCAAAAAGAAGAAGACCGTTGAACTCTCCGACGACCCGGACAAGAAGAACGAAACGATCAAGGAAGTCATCGGCTCGGACGGCAAAGCCATCAAGGCGGCAAAAAAAGTCAAGAAGTCTTCCTTAGGGCTGAAGAAGAAATACAACGATATCGAAGATCTCAAGAACGATCTCATCGAGCTCAACAAACAAGGCGTCGATATCGTGCAGTCGGACGTCGTCACGGCATTGGACCGCTTTGAGATGACCGATGATGAGATCGACCAGTTCTATGACTGGACGTCTTCCGTCAACATCGATCTGATCGATGAATCGGATGATGAAGAAGAACTTGAAAATGACGATTATCTCGCCAGTGAAGAAGACAGCGAAGATGAGGAAGAAGATTCCGAGAAGAACATCGTCATCAACTATGAACAGGCATCTGCCTATACAAAGGTCAATGATCCGGTCAAGATGTACCTCAAGGAGATCGGCCGTGTTCCGCTTCTGAAAGCGGATGAAGAAGTACAGATCGCCAAGCGCATCGAAAACGGTATCGCCAATCCGGACGATGCGAAAGCCGTCCAGGACGGCATCGATGCAAAGAACGAACTGATCTCCGCAAACCTGCGTCTGGTCGTTGCCATCGCCAAGAAATATACCGGCAGGGGCATGTTGTTTTTGGACCTCATCCAGGAAGGCAATATGGGCCTGATCAAGGCGGTCGACAAGTTCGACTATACCAAAGGCTTCAAATTCTCGACTTATGCCACCTGGTGGATCCGCCAGGCGATCACCAGAGCGATCGCCGACCAGGCAAGAACGATCCGTATCCCGGTCCACATGGTCGAGACCATCAACAAGATGACCCGCATACAGCGGCAGCTCGTACAGGAACTCGGCAGGGATCCTTCCGCGGAAGAGATCGCCGCAAAGATGGGTTCCGGAATGACGGCGGAAAAAGTCAGAGAGATACAGAAGATCGCCCTTGACCCGGTCTCTTTGGAAACACCGATCGGTGAAGAAGACGATTCTCACTTAGGTGATTTCATCGAAGACAAAGATGCGATGTCTCCCGACCAGTACGCCAACAATGAACTGCTCAAAGACGAGATCGATCTGATCTTATCGACTTTGACCGACAGGGAAGAAAAAGTCATCCGTCTGCGCTTCGGTCTGGAAGACGGCCGTACCAGGACGCTGGAAGAAGTCGGCAAGGAATTCGATGTCACCAGAGAAAGGATCCGTCAGATAGAAGCCAAGGCTTTGCGTAAACTGAAGAATCCGACCAAGTCAAAACGTCTGAAGGAATTTTTAGAAGATAAGAAATAATGCTATCCAATCGATTATTACAGATCGCAATGTTGGTAGAAAGAAATAAGGTAGTATTCGACGTAGGCTCCGACCACGCCTTACTACCTTGTTTTTTGCTGGAAAACGGGATCTGCAAAAAGGTCTATGCCGGCGAGATCGCTGAAGGACCTTTGAACAACGTGAAAGAAGCCGTACGGCGCAAACATCTGGAGGGAAGACTGATCCCGGTGTTTTCCGACGGACTTGCAAAGGCACCGGACGATGTCGATGTGGTCATCATCTCGGGCATGGGCTATCATACGATACGTCATATCCTTCAAAACTGCGAAGCTGAGCGTTATCAGTATTTTCTGGTCCAGTCCAACACGGATGTCGATCTTCTGCGGAAGTATATTTCGGATTCCGGTTATACGATCGAAGACGAGCGTGTCGTCTTTGACGGTTTTTATTATCAGGTCATCCGCTTCAGTGCCGATCTGCATGAACCATATACGGATCTGCAGATCAAATACGGTCCTGTTTTGCTGAAAAGAAGAGACGAAGTCTTCATAGCGTATCTGAAAGACAGGCTCGATAAGCTGAAACGCATCAATGAATGCGCTAACAAGCCGGAATTTGACGAAAAAATCAGCGAAATCGAAAAGATATTGTATAATAAGTCGATGTGAGGTAAAGACCTATGCGTAATAGTTTTAAGAATTACCGTAACGAAGCATTCCAGAACAAAAAGAATTTTATCGAATACTTCGATTACTTCGCTCATATTCATTACGGTAAAGATCTTTCCGAGACGGGAATGATCGAAAAATATGTCGTCTTATCCGAAATGGTCAAGACATACATGCTCGAAGACTGGCGTGAGACCAAGAATGCCGTCCGTTCAGAGCACAAGAAACAGATCTATTATTTCTCCCTGGAATTCCTTTTGGGAAGAATGCTGAGAAATAATCTGATGTCTTTGGGCATCTATGATGTTGTCAAAGACGGTCTGAAGGAACTCGGTATCGATATCAACGATATCGAAGACATCGAGACCGATGCAGGTCTTGGCAACGGCGGTCTGGGAAGACTGGCTGCCTGCTTCCTGGATTCTCTGGCAACTCTCAAGTATCCCGGCTCGGGCAATACGATCCGTTATAAGAACGGTCTGTTCAAACAGCTGATCATCAATAACGAACAGGTCGAAGTTCCCGATCAGTGGCTTCGTATCGAAAAT
>JAFOLW010000024.1 GCA_017419165.1 Erysipelotrichaceae bacterium | reverse complement strand
TGGTATAGATGATGTTGTCGGAAGAGTTGATGTATTTGGATTGGGAAAAGCCCTTATAGTCTCTGGCCGTGAATGCGATCGGGTTGCCCTCTTTGTCGTGGATCGGGAAAATGATGCGGTTGTAAAAGACATCGGCCATCCCGTTTTGCAGCATACGGCAGACGCCGGTCTTGATCATGTCCTCATCTTTGAAACCGTGATTCTTGAGATAATCGTAGATCTTGTTGCCGTCGGGATCCAATCCGACATTGAAGTATTCAAGAACTTCCTTCTCAAGGCCTCTCTTGTTCAGATATTCCATCGCCTCTTCGCCCAGCTTGGAAGCGCTGAGCAGATAGGAACAGTAAGAGATCATCGAAGAAAGAAGATCATAATAAGGCTGGAACCTGGAGACCTTTTTCGGAGCCAGATCGATGTCGATCGGCTTGCCGATGATCTTGGCGACCTCGGAGACGGCCTGCGGGAACGGGATCTTCTTGAAATTGGAAACGAAGGTAAAGACATTGCCGCCGTTGCCGCAGACGAAACACTTGTAGATCTGTTTGTCCTGCGAGATCGACAAGGACGGATCGTGGTCATCATGAAAAGGACAAAGTGCGGTATAGCCCTTGCCCTTCTTCTGAAGCGGTATGTAGTGGCCGATCACATCAGCGATATCGGCACTGTTTCTTATATCATCGATGACCTCTTGTGTCAGTTTCATTAAAATGCGAGTCTGTTTTTGATGTAGTCTTTGAGTTCGTCGACTTTGACGCGCTCCTGCTTCATGCTGTCGCGGTCTCTGACCGTCACGCAGCCGTCGTTTTCCGTATCGAAATCATAAGTGATGCAGAACGGCGTGCCGATGGCATCGTTCCTTCTGTAGCGCTTGCCGATGGAACCGGATTCGTCGTATTCGCAATGGAATTCTTTGCACAAGTCGTTGAACAGATCGGTGGCCGGTCCGGAAAGTTTCTTGGACAGCGGACAGACGCAGGCTTTGACCGGTGCGATCGCCGGATGCAGATGCATGACGATGCGTTCGTCGTTCTCGGCGATCTGTTCTCTCTCATACGCATCGCAGCAGATCATCAGGAACAGACGCTCGACGCCGACGGACGGTTCGATGCAGAACGGAGTATAACGTTCATTGGATTCCGGATCGAGGTAGTTGAGATCCTTGCCGGAGTATTCGGAATGTTTCTTCAAGTCGTAATCGGTGCGGTCGGCGATCCCCCAGACCTCGCCCCAGTCGGTGAACGGGAAGGCATATTCGATATCACTGGTGCCTTTGGAATAGAACGAGAGTTCTTCCTTCGCGTGTTCACGGATCCTGAGCTTGTCTTCATTGATCCCCAGCTTCTTTACGAAATTGTAGCAGTAGTCGACCCAGTAACGGTACCATTCCAGGTCGGTATCCGGCTTGCAGAAGAATTCCAGTTCCATCTGCTCGAATTCGCGGATACGGAAGATGAAGTTGCCCGGAGTGATCTCGTTCCAGAAAGATTTGCCGATCTGGCCGATGCCGAACGGGATCTTCTTTCTGGATGTCCTAGCGACATTGTTGAAGTTGACGAAGATGCCCTGTGCCGTCTCAGGTCTCAGGTAAACGACGGATTTGGCGTCTTCCAGAGTGCCGATGTAGGTCTTGAACATCAGATTGAAAGGCCTGGCATTGGTGAAATTGTGCTTTCCGCAGACCGGACAGACGACGTTGTTTTCTTCGATCATCCTGTCCATCTCTTCCGGTGTCTTGCCCTCGGCGGAAAGACCGGTCGCTTCTTCGATCAGGTTGTCGGCACGGAAACGGCCTTTGCATTCCCTGCAGTCGACCATCGAATCGGAGAAACCTTTCAAGTGACCGGAAGCTTCCCAGGTCTTCGTATTCATCAAGATCGCAGAGTCGATGCCGACGTTGTAAGGAGAACGTTCGATGAACTCTCTCCACCACAGATCCTTGATGTTCTTTTTCAGCCAGGAACCTAAGATGCCGAAATCCCAGGAGTTGGAAAGACCGCCGTAGATCTCGGATCCCTGATAAACGAAGCCGGAGCTTTTCAGATGAGAAACGATCTCATCAAAACTGTATTTATTTTCCATATTGACCTTCCTATAAATTTTCACTGATATATCTTGCGACATAGACGCCGCTCGCCGAAGCATGCGACAAAGAATGCGTCACACCGGAACAGTCGCCGATCGCAAACAAGCCTTTGTGCGGCGTTTCCAGATTCTCATCGAGTTTGAGTTCCATATTGTAGAATTTGACCTCAACGCCGTATAAGAGCGTTTCATCATTGGCCGTGCCCGGCGCGATCTTATCCAAAGCATAGATCATCTCGATGATATCATCCAGGATCCTCTTGGGGATGACCAGCGACAAGTCGCCCGGCGTTGCCTTGAGGGTCGGCGTGATGAAGGAATGTTCGATCCTGTCGACCGTGGAACGTTTCCCGCGGATCAGATCACCGAAACGCTGCACGATGACGCCGCCGCCCAGCATGTTGGACAAACGGGCGATCGATTCGCCGTACCCGTTGGAATCGGTGAACGGCTCGGTAAAGTGTTTGGATACCAGCAGAGCGAAGTTGGTGTTTTCCGTCTGTTTTGCCGGATCCTCATAGCTGTGACCGTTGACCGTGATGATGCCGTTGGTGTTTTCATTGACGACCAGGCCTTTCGGATTCATACAGAAAGTACGTACCCTGTCCTGATATTTCGAAGTGCGGAAGACGATCTTTCCTTCGTAGAGCTCATCGGTGATGTGGTTGAAGACCTCGCAAGGAAGCTCGACCCGGACACCGATATCGACACGGTTGGAGATGGTCGGGATATCCAGATCTTTCGAGACTTTCTCCATCCACTTGGAACCGGAACGGCCGGCCGAGATGACACAGAACCTTGAACAAAACTCCTCTTTGGAGGTCTCCAGCTCGAAACCTTCATCGGTCTTCTTTATCTGCCTGACTTCCGTATTGAAGTAGATGTCGACTTTGTCTTTCAGATAAGTATACAGATTCTGCAGGACCGTATAGTTGATATCGGTCCCCAGGTGACGGACTTTGGCATCGAGCAGATGCAGACCGTTGCGGATACAATCGGTCTTGATCCTGGAAGATGCCGTTGAATACAGCTTCGTCTCATGACCGCCGTATTGCACATTGATCGAATCGACATAGTTCATCAGCTCGAGGGCTTTCTTCTTGCCGATATGCTCGTATAAAGTGCCGCCGAAATCATTGGTGATATTGTATTTGCCGTCCGAGTAAGCTCCCGCTCCGCCGAAACCGTTCATGATCGCACAGGTCTTGCAGTTGATGCACTTGGTGATCTTTTCGCCGTCGATCGGACACCTCCTCTTTTCCAGAGGATTTCCGTATTCGATGATCGCAACGTTCAGCTGAGGGGCTTTTTTGGAAAGCTCATAGGCCGTAAATATTCCGCCGGGGCCGGCCCCGACGATCGTAACATCATAATTTTTCATAGTCTTCCCTTTTACCATCAATATTATATATTAATTTACAGATTAAAAATGTTAAAAACCTTTGCGAATGCTTTATAATAATGCGGTGGAGGTAAAATCTATGTCAAGAATGACAGGAACAGTTTCAAGGGGCATCCGCTGCCCGATCTTCAAAGAAGGCGATGATCTTTCCAAGATCATTCCTGCTACCGTTATTGAAGCAGCTGAAAATGACGGATTTGAACTGCATGACAGAGATGTCGTGGCGATCACGGAATCTGTTGTCGCAAGAACACAAGGCAATTACTGTACGATCGATGATATCGCCGAAGATGTGAGAAACAAGCTCGGCGGAAACGATATCGGCGTGATCTTCCCGATCACTTCCCGAAACCGTTTCTCCGTACTTCTCTCCGGTATCGCCAGAGGTGCAAAAAAAGTATATCTGATGTTGTCTTATCCGTCCGATGAAGTCGGAAATGCCTTCCTGACTTTGGACGAACTCGATGAAAAAGGCGTCAATCCATATTCCGATGTCCTGACCGAAAAACAGTTCCATGAACTGTTCGGCGATCCTGTTCATGAATTTACCGGTGTCAACTATGTCGATTTCTACCGTGACCTGATCAAAGCGCAGGGAGCGGAATGTGAGATCATCTTCGCCAACCAGGCAAAAGCGATCCTGGAATATACAAACAACGTGCTGACCTGTGACATCCATACCCGCGCCCGTTCCAAGAGGCTCTTGAAAGCCGCCGGCGCTAGAGTCTGCGGTCTGGATGATCTGATGACTTATTCAGTCAACGGTTCCGGCTACAACGAGACTTACGGTCTTCTCGGTTCCAATAAAGCGACTGACGAAAAAGTCAAACTCTTCCCCCGCGATGCGCAGGGCTTGGTCGAAGAGATCCAGAAGAATTTCCTTGATTTGACAGGCAAGCATCTGGAAGTCATGGTCTACGGCGACGGTGCGTTCAAAGA
>JAFOLW010000023.1 GCA_017419165.1 Erysipelotrichaceae bacterium | reverse complement strand
AATAAGGAGACGATGTCGGAAAGCTTACCGCCGATGCTGTCGGGATAGGCATTCAACAAGGTTCCCAGACTCATTTTCTTTTCTGCCATATCAGTCCTTTCTGAAGCTCTGTGGGTCTAAGACTTCGCCGGATTTGGCGATGACGATCTTTGCGTAAGGGGCACGATCATCGAGTTCTTCCTGTTCGATTTCCAAGACCATCGTGGTGAAGGCGGAATCGGTCTTGCCGTCTCTGGCCCGCAGTCTTCTGTGTTCCCGGGTCTCTTCCGGTGTTGAATTTAACAGAATTGGAATGTCGATGCCGTTCAAGGCTTTGTTGCCGCCGTGGGTCCATTCGATGACCAGGACGGAGATGCCTGAGTAATCGATGGCATCATACCAGCGTTCCTCTTCGCTTCGGCCCATGCGTTTCAGGTAAATCTTTTCTTCGCCTTTTTTAAAGGCATCGATGATTTCATTGATCTCCTCGTAGTCCTGTTCCTTCTCGGTGCCAAGGTATTCCTTTAAGGCACTTCGGCCGGCTTTCTGATAAGAGGCCAGCCATGGATAGTCTGCGACCTGTTTGGGATCGGGATCAGTCTCGGATTTCCAGAGTTCATCCAAGGCAGTCTGAACATCTTTGGAATAGAGTTTGTCTTTTAATAAACCGCGCAAACCTGCCGCCCGGAAGATCGAGAAGCGTTCGGCATCGTTGTAAAGGGGGATACGGCGGGGATAGTTATCACCGGACAGAACATAGGCACCGATGCCGACACTTTGCAGGTAATAGGTCAGTAAGGAAGCGATCTCGCTTTTGCCGACACCGGATCCGCCGAAGACCGAGACGACGACCTTGTCCTTATTTTCTTTTTTCAGTTCTTTGATCAGCAGAGGAAAGATCGTTGTGGCTTTCTGGATGTGGCTGTCATCGATCTTGATCTTGTCACCGGGCATGTCACCATGGGGCATGTCAGGGCTGAGCTCAGGTGCTTGCCAATTGTGTAAATCCATTTTCTGAAGATCCATAATCATACTCCTTTGACGTATTTATTGATGCAGAAGACGAGTTCTCTGGCCATGCGGTCATGGGTCTTTTGGGAAGGATGCCCCATGGCGCCGTAGCCTTCAAACATGACGTTGATCGGAATGAATTCAAAACTGCAGATCTTCTGATCGCCCGTCTCCTTCTTAATTTCTTCTACGATATCACGAATGTGGTGATAGAGGTAGTAGTCCATCGAACCCAAGGCACAGACGATGTAGGTTTCCGGGCCGTTGAGGGCACGGACCTGCAGGACAAATTCTTTATATTTTTTGGCGAACCATTTCTCCATCGCTTCGATCTCTTCAAAGTGACGATAGAAGCGGATCGGGTTGGAATCGTTGGTGCCCAGGTTGATGACGACCACATCGTTGTGATTCTTTGTAAAATCCCATTTTTGTGGTGTCACGCCTCTTCTTTGATCGTAGAGTTCATCGGTATAGGCGTAGATGTCCTCCATGCCATGGATCGGGAACATCGGATGTTCGGGAACAATGGCCGGGATGCCGGATTCGCAAACCATGGAAACATCATAGCCCAGAGCTCTGGCGGCCTGCGGACCGTAGGCCATGAAGCCGTTTTCTTCACCGGTATGGAATTCCGGCGAGTTGTTTGGGGCTTCATTTCCAAAACCGCAGGTGATGGAGTCACCGATGATCTCCATGCGCGGCTTTTCGCATTCGTATTTTTCAAAGTGCCCGTCGCTGCCTACTTCCAGGATGCCCAGTTTTCCTCTGGCGTTCTCGGAGATCTTGACGATCTGAAGCTCGAGTGTTGTTTCGCTTTCGCTTTGCCATAAGAGGATTTCCTGTTCGCCTTCCTTGCATTCATGACGGCAGATCAGTTCGCCGTTGACGACGGCACCGATACAAGGATAGTCTCTTGGCGGGGTCGGCATGCCCGGCATGCCGGGGATCTGATCAGATAAGGCCAGGACTTTGACAGACAGCGATTTGCCTGTGACTTTTAAGGTGATGCCGGACATCGTCCAGTTGCAGAAAAGGGCTTCCTTTTCTTCATCGTAGATCGTCCTTCCATGGACTTTGACTAAGGGTAATAGTTCTTTGATCTTCATCTCAATTCTCCTTGATATAGTGATACATGTCGCCGGACGGCACATAGGTGACCGGGATCTGGCCTTCGATCAGATCAAAGAGCCATTCTTTCATGTATTTCATGCCCAGCTCTTCCCAGTTGAAGTGTCCGATCAGGATGGCGGCCTTGTTTTTGCCAAGCTCATACGCGTCGCGGATGTAGGACAGGACCGTCCAGTCGATGGTTTCGCCCGGGATGATGACGTCAACGCCGTTTTCCATGGCTTCGATGACTTTAATCGAGTACTCACCCTTTGTGCCGTCTTTTTTGACGATATCCTGCGGATAGAGGTGGCCGACCAGGGCGACTTTTCTGACGATGGCATTTTCATCGCCAACGATGCGGGCACCGTTGAGGCCGATGATATCGATCAGTTTCTGTGCCAGCTGTCGGACGCTGCATTCTTCCAGATCGACAATGAAGTGGGCATAGAGGCCGGTGTCACGATCGACTTTGGCCTTGTCCAGCCAGCCCATGTATTTTAAGACACCGGTAAAGATGGAATCGGGGTCGTTGGCGTGCATATGATCGTGGTCACGCCAGATACAGATCTTGTGCTGTTCCAGCAGCTTGTGTTTTTCAACGTAGATTTCATTGTCGAAATCTTCAAACCAGCCCGGACCATCCTGCGAGGTGTAGTAGGTCGGTTCATGGACGACGATCAGGTTGGCATTCAATTCGATCGCCTTTCGGATGACGACGATATTGGGTGTTAAGGCTGTGACAATACCGGTGCATTCCATTTCCGGATCGCCGGACTTGTAGTCATCGCAGCCGTGATAGCCTTCCAAATGAGGATGATAGGCTAAAATCTTTTCGATCACTTCTTTGATCTTCATGGGTTAAACCTCCGCTGTAAAAGCAAAGACCGGATCATTGTCGGAATTGAACAACGGGTCAATGCAGTAATTGGATTCGCAGAATTCGATGCGGACCGTTTTATCATGGAATGGTCCTTTCAGGATCAGTCGATTGTTTTTGATTTCTGCCGTATAGTCAAGTTCTTTGCCTTGATGAGTTACGAGCAGATATTTCTTGAGATCTCCCTTGCACTCCAGGCCTTTGCCGGTATGAGAGAAGAGGATGGTGATCGTATCGCCTTGTTTATCAAAGGAAAGAGCTCTTGGGGAATCGCCGATGTACTCGTCAAAACCATAGCTGTGTTTCAAGACAGAGCGGCTGAGACGTTCGCCGACGATCTTCTTGTGGCGGGGATGGATATTGTATTCTTCGCCCGCATCCAGGATGCAGAGATCATAAACGTCATTTAAGGATGCTGCGGCCTTGGCCTGCTGATGGCGCATGGCCGGATAGCGTTTGGCGGCTGTCGGGCCGATGCCGCGGAACGGCGCCAGTTCGATCTGATAGAACGGCAGATCTTCCTTCCAGAGTTTCCGCCAGCTTTTGATCAAGGTGATCATCGAGACATCGTAGAAATCGACAAAGTCTCTGGCATCATCGTCTTCGCCCTGGTACCACAGAAAGGCTTTAATTCCATACGGAGCGATCTTGCATAACATGTTTTTATACAGACCGCTTGGACGTACGACGCAGCGCGGTCCCAGATTGAACGGGGCAAAGTCGACTTTCGGCAAGACAGACGGATCAAAGTTTTTGAAGAATTCGCTCATGTCCTCGCCCATCATGAAGCGGTCGTTGAAGGCGATCTCTTCCTT
>JAFOLW010000022.1 GCA_017419165.1 Erysipelotrichaceae bacterium | reverse complement strand
TATGTCACCTTTCCTTTCTGTAAATAGAGCTTGAACAATTCTATTTTAAGGAAAGGTGACATTTTTGTTTAACATCTGTCACGTACCCGCATAGCGGGTAGTGTTTGTTCCTCACGGAACTGTGTAAACACTCTATAAAAACCCCGAAGAACGGACACGCAGATCATTTAAGAAGTCCTCCCTCTTCGGGGTTTTATTATTCTTTTGTTCAGACCTTCATCGCAGAACGATCTTCTTCACGATCCAGTCTTTCTTTTTCAGGTCGTAGGCATTGCCGCAGTAAGGGCAGTTTCTTTGATGCACCGCATCGAAACTGCCGCCGCAGGAAGGACATAAGACGCGATGGATCGAGAAACCCGGATCGGCATGGGCATCGCTCTGCTTTTCCAGAATGAAGTCGATCTTTTCATCCCTCTCCCGTACAAAACGGTGGACATAAGTATCCGTCAGATATGCCGTCCCTTTCACTCTGAGCAAAGAGCCGTCCTGTTCAAACTTTCGGATATGCAGAGCTCCGCGGTATTGCATATCGACGATCTCATCAAGACCGGAAAGATCCTCATCCCCTTCGTAGACCGAAAGACTGTCACGCTCATCGGAGAAGGCGATCATCCTTAACAAAGACAGGACGCGGCCTTCGAAGGCCTCATAAGAAAAATCCTTGTCAAAGCGCTTCATGAATTCCAGCATCTTCTTGCGGCTGTTCAGCGTTTTGAGTAACGGCATAGCCCGGCCGGCTTCCCTGAACACTTTAAACAGCAGAAGCAAACTGCGGAACATATACCAGATAAATGCCAGGACGCCGCCGTAGAGTCCTCCCATGAACAGGGATGCCAGAATGCGGAAAAGCAGCTCCATATCGTTCCAGGTGTAAAAAGCCAGCGCTGCGATGATGAAACCGGACGCCAAGCCGGCGATGAGCAGTTCCTTCTTGAGCCTGTCCATGAGCCCGGCCCGTTCGACGATCCCGGGGACCGTGTAGTAGGAAGAGACGCAGGGATAGACATCGTCGGTCTCAAAGAAAGTGCCGCAGTACGGACAGCCGTCCCTCGCCTGCAAGGCGCTCATCTTGTTTCCGCAGTTGGGACAGATATATTCCCTGTCTTCATGGCCTTCCTTATCGACAAAAGTCACATAAAGATTGACCGGGCGGCGGATCTTCCGGATCTGCTTGCCGTCCTTGTGAAAAGCGATCTCCTGCATCGCCTCCCGATATAAGATCTTCGAAGAATAGCCGTTCTCTTTCCGATGGGAGGTGCCTCTGATCTCTTCCTTCACATGCGTGAAGTATTCTTCTCTTGCGATATTTCCTTTCTTCAGGCGCCGTTCCTGCAGGTCGAGGAAATAACGCAGATCGCGTGAGGCCAAAGAAGGCTCCTTGCCGTTCAATGACCATTCATGTAATTCTTCGGTAAACCGATCGAGCTGTTCCATCAAAAGATCCCCTTTTCTCATCTAAAACTTCCGGGGCAGATACGGTCGGTACAGCACGGCCATATGACTGCGGCATCGGATATTCCATATTTAATTATATAGATATCGGAAGAAGATGCTCCTTCGATTTTGATCCGAGACTTATCGGTTTAAAACAGTCATGTAAAAATGAAATTCCTATCTCTGCAGGTCTTTCTTTGAAATATAATAAAAAACGATAGTATCAGAGGTACATCGTATATGAAAAAAGTCATGGTCTGCGGATGCGGGGTTCAGGGTTCGACGATCTGCAGAAAACTGGATCTGGAACCCAATATCGAAGAGATCATCTGTGCCGACTACGATCTTGCCGCTGCGCAAGCGGTCTGCTCGATGATGAAGAAAGGAAAGCCGGTCAGAGTCGATGCGTCCGACCTTGAACAGATCAAGGAAGCGGGCAAAGGCTGTGAACTTTTGATCGACGTCATGCCTTTGGACTACGGCTCCAACGTCCTGAAAGCCGCGATGGAACTCGGCTGCTGCTACCAGGATCTCGCTGCCTGTGAGAACCTTCCGGAATGTATGGATGTCGATCCGTACGAGCGCTGGCTCGCCGGGATCCGATACATGTACGAGGAATACGGCAAAGTCTTCGCAAAGAACGATACGACGGCCATCATCGGAACGGGCTCGGCTCCGGGCGTCATGTGCGTCATGGCCCGCAAATGCGTGAACGAGCTCGATGAATGCGACACGATCAACATGATGGTCTACGAAGGCGTGGAAGCCAAACGCTTCCTGCCCTTCTGGTGGTCCACCGACGTCGCCCTGGCCGACATGCAGGAAGATGCCTATGCCTATGAGGACGGAAAAGTGATCCGTACCAGACCGTTCAGCCGCAAGATCTACCGCAGCTGGCCGGAATATGACATGCATCCGGTCATGCTGTGTGAACATGCCCATGACGAACCGGTCTATGTGGCATTCAATGCGGAAAAATACTTCAAAGGATGTAAGAACGCCTACTTCAAATACGGCGGCGTCGGCATCGAATTCTCCGAACCGCTCTACCGCTCCGGCTTGCTCAGCTGGAAAAAAGAAGAGATCAACGGTCAGACTATCGTGCCGCACGAGCTCGTACTGAAACATGTCCCGCTCGCTCCGAAAGACCCCGACGAGATCAAAGAGATCATCGATGAAGGGCTCATCGCCGACGGCGGTGCCTTCGTCATCGAAGCTTACGGCAAAAAGGACGGCAAAGACGTCATGGTCGAGCTGCACCTCAATGCCCCGGGACTCGTCGAATCCTATGAAAAAGCGAAAATGACCGGCGAGATGTATCTGACCGGCCAGGGAGCCTTCTTGTATACCAAGCTCTTCGTCAACGACATGATCGGTCAGAAAGGTCTGATCTCCTCCGATATGCTGGACGATGAACAGATCGAACAGTACATCAAGTGGGCGGAAGAACTCGACATCACCTACACCATGGAGATCAAGGAAGGCGTGCTTCCCGCCGATCTGAAATAAGATATCTGAAAATGCAGTTCCGGCTGCATTTTTTATTTCGTCCGTTTCATAAAAAAACGTAAGCCTCTTGGAACTTACGCTCATGATATGAAACGATTTTATAAGATCTCAGATAAGATCACTTCTCCACCAGCAGTGCCAGACCGCTCTTTCCGTAGCCGTAATTATCTCGGTTGACATAGATCACTAAGATCGAGACGAACAATGTCAGCACATTGCCGCTGAGGAAAGCAAACCAGATCCCTTTCACTCCGAACAAAAGCGGCAGGACGATGATCGTCAGATTGGAGAAGACGATCTCCTGCATGACCGTGATGAAAGTGGAAGAACGGAAATTGCCCAATGCGGAGAACGACATCCTGGCGGCGATATTGTAGCCGAAGAACAGGAAGCCGTAAGGAGAGATCCTCAGGCCGTAGACGATCAGATCCTTGATGTCGGCCGCCGCCTTACCGGTAAACAATACGGCGATCGGATCGGCAAACAGGAAAAACAGGCCGATCGATACGATGACCAGCAATGTGGTTGCGATCACCGTCTGCCTGTAAAGCCGCCTCAGCTTTTCGACATTCTTCTCGCCCATCGCATAGCTCAACATCGGACCGGTCGCGGAGAACAGGCCGAAGTAACCGGCCATGAACGTGAAAGAGATGTTGTTGACGATCGTATAAGCGGCAAGATAGCTCTCATCCCCGAAATGCAGGATCGCATAGTTGGCGATCAGACCGCCGACGCCGACGGAAAGGCTCGAGAAGAACGCCGGCAGACCGTAACGGCAGCCTTCTTTCAATACGTCCTTCAGTTTCGTGAACGGTCTTATGAAGCCGACTTCGCATTTCTTTCCGGAATAGAAGATCAGTGCGATCAGCGCCTGTATCGAATTGGCGATCAGATTGGCATAGGCCGCACCGACCATGCCGACGCCTTTATAGACGACGAAATACCAGTCGAACAGAAGATTGCTTCCGACATTCATGATCGTGGAGAACAGTTCCATCTTCGGCGAACCTGCCGAGACATAAAAACGGACCATCACCGAACCCCAGATGCCCAGGAACGCATAGTAACAGTTGACGCTCAGAAAACTTTTCGCATAGGGATAGATCGCCTCGTTGCAGCCCAGCAGTGTCAGGATCTGTTCCTTGAACAGGAACTCGATGGCAGAGAACAGCAGGCCGACGCCCAGGGCAAACATCACGATGAGCGTGAAATCGCTTTTCGCTTCCTCGTCTTTCTTTTCCCCCATCTTCCTTGCGACTGAGACGGCAGTACCGCTCAAAAGCGAAGACACCGCATTGTGCAGCATGAAGACCGGGAAGATGATCGAGAAGGCACTTTCCGCCGTCGTGCCCACATAACGGGTGATGAACAAGCCGTCATCGACCGTATACAAAAGATTGAAGATGAATTCGTTCAGGATCGCCGGCAGGGCAAAACGTATCAAGCCGATCAGCGAATAATCCTTGCCGATCGTTTTGGTTTCTTTTTGACTCATAGAGTCATTCTAGCATAACGCACTCTGCAATACACACACTTGTTTATGCGAAAGCAGGAAACAAGGCCATATGCAGCTGAACGGGAACGATCTGTCTTCTTTTATGATCTTATTATCATTTCACGCAGCGGAAACAGCCGATCCCTTTGACATGGCTGACTTCCGCCTTCTCATACATCGTTTCAAGTCTTGAACTCAGGCTTTCAAAAGTCTCATACGGTGCCGTGAAGAAACCTTTCGGCTGATAAAGATGCCGGATGAACCAGTCGGTCCTTTCGCAGGCGCCTTGAATATAGAAACAGCCGCAGAACGTCCCACCTTTCTTCAGGACACGGTAAGTCTCTTTGTATGCCGCCTCCTTATCGGGAAAGGCGTGGAACCCGTTCATCGACAATACGATGTCGAAGGTCTCATCCGCATACGGAAGAGCACCGACATCGCCTCTGTTGAACGTGATGTTCCCGATCTTCATCGCCGCCGCCCTCTTCCCGGCCGAAGCCATCATATCCGGAGAATAATCCAGGCAGGTGATCTGTGCCTTTTTCAGATCCTTGTAGACCGGCATGGTCAAAACACCGGTACCGACCGGAACTTCCAGAAGCCTTCCGGAAAAACCCTCCGGTATCCCCGCTAATGCTTTCTGCAGATAGTCCGCATTGTCCTCTTTATCCATATCCCAGACGATACGGCAGATGGCTTTTCCCAAAAACGTCGAATACGTCATCATCCCGTCATAAAAATCCGAGACACCGCCGGTGACTTTATAAGCTTCCAGTATCTGCTGACTGCGTTTCATCCTATCCTCCCCGATCTCATCAAAGGATCCGTTCTATATATATTTCTTTTATTTAATTCCTTTCAATAAAGCCGAACCGGCCAGTTCCATGAACAGAGCTTCCGTCTTGGAGATCCACATACCGTCGGTCGTATCGATCAGTTCGACTTTTTCATAACCCATATCCTTAAGTTTCTTCACGAACGCATCCATATCGCCGTACTTGGAAACGGAAAAGATGTCGTGCAAGGCAAACTGACCACCCTTCTTCAATGTCCTCAATGTTTCTAACAGGATCGCCTGACGGTCCTTGGACGGAATGTTGTGATAGACATAGTTGGAGGTGACGGCATCGAAAGTCTCATCCGCAAAATCCAGGCGCAAGGCATCGCCCTGCCTGAAAGAAACGTTGGATACGCCTTCCGCTTCCGCATTGTCTTCACAAAGTTTCAAAGAAAACGAAGCATACTCCTTGCCCCAGCGGTCGATGCCGATGACCTCCGCTTCCGGATGACGTTTGGCCACCGCGATCGCCAAAGCGCCGCTGCCGCAGCCCACATCCAGGACTTTCCCGCCGTTTTTCAGATCGATATTGCCGGCGATCCCTTCGATGATCTGCTTCGACATCTGCCGCTTGCCGTTGTAGTCGAATGCCCGATACAGAGCGTAACACCACAAAGCGGCGAGAGACAGGATGAGGGTACCGATCAGAAAGAGAACACTTAAGACAGCTTTCCATCTGCCTTCGGCCATCCGCGCTCCGATCGCGATCCGGACAAGCAGGCAGATCACAGCTCCCGCCGCAAACGACAGGATCATGCCCTTCGGCATCCAGTTTTTATAATCCGGTCGTTTCATAGCTTCCTCCCTGCGACGGTATAAATGAACGTCCGAATCTGATAGGCTTCTTCCACTTTGAAGCCCGTCTTCTCCATCATTGCGGCAATGCCTTTGCGGTTAGTCGTGTGACAGTCTCCGCTTCCGGACAGTTTGAACAGGATGTGGTTGTCGATCCAGGCGCCGATCCCGCCGACACCGGTGTCGGAAAGGATATAGAGTCCGCCTTTCTTCAGAACACGGAGCGCTTCCGCCATCGCCTTTTCCGGATACGGATAGTGGTGGAAACTCTGCGAACAGGTCACGATGTCGAACGTCTCGTCTTCAAACGGCAGCTTGTCCGCCGTGCCGACGATGAATCGTGCGCCTTGGATGTTCTTCTTTTCCGCCATCTTGATCATCTCGTCGGAAAGATCCAGACCGACATAGTCCGCCTGGTGTTCTTTCGCCAGCAGGTCGATCAGAAAACCGGTCCCGCAGCCCACATCCAGTAAGGAACTATAGTCCCTGTCTTTCAGAAGCTTCTGTATGTCGTAACAGCTGATCTTTCCTTCCCTGGAATAATAGACCGTGTTCCTCTCATCGTACTGTGCCGCCTGAGAGTCAAAGTGTTTCTTCGATAATGCTTCATAATCTTTCATATACTATTCCTTCTATATGCTTTGCGAGCGTGTCCAGCCTTCTCCCGCATCCTTTTTGTGACGGATGAAACGGAAATCGCAGAGACCGCCGCCCTGACATAATGTCTGTGTCCTTTTGAAATCGGTATAGGGCAGATCGCCGTAGTTGATGATGTCCGCATGGCAGCACATCGCCCCGAGCTTCAACATCCCTCTTGGCCGCAGGATCTTTTCATAGATGCATTCGTTGCATTCGAAATGAAATTCGTCTTCGGGATCCTCCTCATGCCAGGTATAGCGCCAGCCTTTGCCGGAACCTTTCTTGAAACCGAAGGGAACGATCTTTTTCATCAGCGGCAGGAAAAACGGCAGCTTCGCCATCTTCTTCATCGGACCCGGGTCCAGGAAGTCCCACATCTTTTCCGAAACGATCGCATAAGCTTCTTCTTCGCTCTTTCCGTGTTTCTGCAGGACCTCATACAAGGCGATGGACGTCAGGATCTGTGCCATATGTCTGTAATTGCCTTCATCGCAATACTCCTTTTCTTCCTGCAGCAGTTCTCTCATCCTTGCGAAGACGTCTTGTTTCACTTCTTCCTCCAGGGTCGGAAAGTATTTTTGATAGCGGCTGACCGCGATCAGTTTTTCCGGTGTATATTCTTTTTTCATATCATTTTTCCTACCACGCAGCCAGGATGCCCGTGAGTTTTCTGTCGATATCGATACGCGTTTCTCTGCACTCTTGCGGATACTGTCTGCCTGCCTTGAACATCAGGCCGACAAAGAATTTCGAACCGACCGGCAGCATCTTCTTCAGCATCGTTTCCGGAAAGACGAAATGCGTCCCGTGTTCATACAGCAATGCTTCATAGCTGCATTCGTGTTCCTTTTCCGCAAGCCGTTCTTCCATGCGCCGGATATATCTGCAGGTATCCCAGAGCACATCGTCTTCCGCGCCGATGAAGACGATCTTCCCATGGATCTTTTCCACTTTGATCTTTTCTTCTTCTTTCAGCGGATGCAGCCGCTCGGATTCATCGAACATCTCTCTGGCCGCCGCCAGATCGCCGCCCCGCTTTGCCTCTTCTTTCAGCTTCTGCCAATACTCCGGATGACGGTAGGCATACGGCAGATAAGGCAGCGGTTCCCCTTGCCAGCTCAGCGTCGATTCGTGATCTCCCGGACGTTCTTTTGCCCCGTCTTTACCGTCCCGGTAAAAGCCTTCCATGATGAAATCGCTAGGAGACATCGCGACCGTCAATGAGATCTGCGGATAATAGGACGCTGCCGTCAGCGCCAGCATGCCGGTCGTCGAAGCACCGGCAATGCCGATCTTTTCCATTCCTTCGCTCTTCAGAAAAGCGATCGCCTTGGAAAAACGCTCCAGCGGATAGTTGTGATGACCGTAATCCTTCTTGCCTGCCGACATGCATAAGACATGACAGCCTCTGTCTTTGAGCCAGGCGGCACCGCATCTCGCCATATGATCTTCCGAGGAGTCTCCCAGCATCAATATGACCGCCTTCCTGCTGTCTGAAGGACCGCCGTAATAGGCACCGACAAAACCGTCGTCTTCCGCTGTAAATATCCGTTTTGCCATAGCTCTGATCCCCTTTCTCTTACTGTAGTTAGCCTCTGCTTACTGTTATATCGCAGACCCCCTCTTTTTTCAAGATGAGTCCTGAATAAAAAGGCTTTATCCGCAAAGATAAAGCCTCATCTTTATTTTTTTATGCTTATTCAAACAGCTTTTCGTGATAGCTCAGCAGCTCTTCGATCAGAGGCAGGAAAGCTTTGATCTCACTTTCCTTCTTCGTCTCGATGTTAAAGCGGCTGCCGGACTCATAGTTCAGATAGATGTCGAGATCCATCATCTCACTGTCTTCTTCCTCATCGAAGGTGGACTTGTCGCCCATGCCGTAGTAGCCCGCTTCATGATTGCCGTAATTGTCTTCTTTATGATCGTACAGCGAAAAACGGTAGTTTCTTCGCACGTCACTGCCGGCGATGATCCTGCTCAGATCTTCGAAATACGTTTCCGGAAATTCGATGTAGTCCTCTTGCATCTCCTTATCTTTCTTTTTGTCATAGACCGAGCGCATCAGAACGAGCTTCTTCTCATCGTTTTTATCGCGGATGTAGATATCGGAATACTCCGTTTCCATCCCCTCGCCGTCGGTATACGACAGACGGAAGCGCGTCAAAAGCGAGTCATCTTCTTCCGGATACAATGTATCGTTTCCTTTTTCATGCAGCCAGCCGGCAAAGACATCATAGAGCTCTTCAGCCCACAGGGCATAAGGATCATTGTCCATCGTGAAGCTGATCCTTTCCCCCGAGCCGTAAGTGATCAGAAAACTTCTCGCCTGATACTCGGGAGCGATGCCGGCCGTCACATCATAGACGCCGTTGAACGAAACAAGATCATTGCGTTCGATGACCTCCTGTACCTGTCTGAGCAGTGTCTCATCAGCCTCTTCTCTTGCCCCGCTGAATTCTTCCGCAAAGATCTTTCTGTCGTTCTCTTCGCTGACCGTAAAATGAAAATCGTGTTCTTCATCGCCGTAATAACGGTTCGCGATGAAGGCACAGATATCCAAAGAAGCGATATCGGAGGATCCGATCTGCTTCGGTGCATCCGGATCGACGTGATGGGTGTTTCCGCCGTCGATCGGCTCTTCCGGGATCTCTTCGTTTTTCTCACATCCGAAAAGCGAAAGCAGCAGTACGCTGCCAAGCAGAAGTGACATAATGATCCTCCCTTTCTTTCTCATATCCTATGCTCCCTGATCTGTATTTGTATCTTTCCGTTTTCATTATAAGATATCGGACAGCTCATGAACCAGCACAACAAAAAAGCCTGTTTCGCACAGGCTGTCTTGTTTCTAGTGATTGAGGATGTAGTCGGTATCGATCAGGTTGATCAGATGTTCCGAGACACGTCTGGTGTCGTTGCAGATCTTGAGATACTCACCGCCGCTGACGGCCGTCAGTTCTTTCTCATTGAGCCTGCGGATGTAGATCTTGACCATCAGGTTCGACAGGCCCTGGACGTTGTCACGCAGGTCCATGATCTGCTTGGTGACTTTGCGCTTGCCGCTCTTGTAAGAATCGATCACCAGCATATACAGGCGGTTGATCAGATGACGCATGACATCGAGCTCATTGATGATCGCATCAGACAGTTTTTCTTCCTTCAGGTTCTTGGCACAGACCGACAGGTTCGAGGCGTAGTCACCGATCCTTTCCAGGTCGGCGATCGTCTTGTAGGTGGACGACAGATAACGGCTGTCGCTCTTGTTCAGCTTCTGGCTCTGACCGAGCTTCACGATCAGTTCGACCAGCTCTTTATTTAAGAAGTTGAGTTCCCCTTCGTTGTCCTCCAGCTCGTTCAGCCGGGAGAAATCCTCCGTCTTCAGCATGTCCATCGCGATATTGAAGTTCTGCATGGCGATATTGGCCATATTGACGATCTCCTGCTTGATCTGCTCGACAGCGATCGAAGGCGTCGTCAGGATGTTCTCATCGACGAAATAGAAGTGTTCCTTCTTCGGTTTCGGCTCTTCATCCTTGATCAGCTTTTCCGTCAAGGCGACCAGGCTGTCGACCAAAGGAAGGACGATGACGACGGAAGCGATGTTGAAGATCGTATGGAACATGGCCAGCTGCGTGTGCGGAAGGCCCGGGAACATGTTTTCAAAAAGGATGCCGAAGGAAAGGTTTCCGCCGGTGACGATCTTCATGATCAGATCGATGACGTAGACCAGGACGACGCCGCCGATATTGAAGATCAGCTGCATCAGAGAAGTCCTCTTGGCATTGACGCCTTCCGACTTCATTCCTGCCAGCATGCCGGTCAGACAGGTACCGACATTGGCACCCAGGGTCAGATAGATACCTTGGGAGATCGTGATCAGTCCGACGGCGACCATCGAAATGGAAATGGACGTGATGGCGGTCGAAGACTGGATGAGGGCGGTCAGGATGGCACCAAAGATGATCAGCAGCAGAGAGGAATCCACCCTGGCGATCGCCGCCTTCAAAGCCGGCGAACGGGAGAATTCCGTCATGGCACCGGACATCACATCGAGGCCGGCAAACAAAAGGCCGATACCGGTCAGTACCGCGCCGAACAGACGGACCTTATCCTTTTTGGCGAACATCGACATGAAGACACCGATGCCGGCCAGAGAAGAAAACAAAAAGTTGAGATCGATGTCGCCGCCGCCCATCATACCTAAGGCGACCAGCTGACCGGTCAGAGTCGTACCGATCTCACCGCCGAAAATGATCGTGGCTGCCTGCTTCATCGTGATGATGTGGGCATTGACGAAACCGATCGCCATGACCGTCATCGCACCGGAAGAGGAGATCGCGATCGTTGCCGCCGTGCCGATCAAAACACCGACGATCTTGTTGTTGGAGACTTTTGCCAGCAGTTCACGCAGACGGTCCGAACAGACCGCCTCCAGATTGCTGGACATGATATCGCAGCCGGTCAGAAAAATACCGATACCGGCAAGAAGATGCAAGAATTCAAACAGAAAGTTCGTGTTGTCCAAGTTCTGACTCCTTTTATACACAATATACCAAAACGGGGTCAAAAAGAAAGACTTTGCACTTCCGGCAGGGCCTACCCGCACTCAAAAAGACGGGATTTGATGCATATTATCTTCAACTGTAAAACTCTTGAAAAATACCGGAACAAAGAAAGATCCGCCTTGCGGCGGACCTCAGAATTCTTTGTTTTCCATGGTCTTCACTGACAGCTTATACAGGAGAGTGACGGCTGCCAGATAGAAGAGCGCGATCAAGCCGGTCAGCAAGGCTGCCGGGCAGCTGTCCAGAAATCCGATCAGTCTGAAGACTGCCTCTTTCAGTCCCGCGAACTGTTTGAGCAGTAGTGCCAGGGCAAAGATGACGCCGTAGATGACCATCATCATTACCCGGCTCTTCTCGCTGCCGTACTTCAGCTGTATCGCGATCATGGCATATAACATCAGTGACAAACCGAGGATGCTGAAGAGAGCGAACGGCAGACTTTCCGGGATGGAAAAGGGGACGTTGCGGATCAACGAGACCAGGGCATAGATGACGATGCCCGACAGCGCTCCGAGGATCTCCAGGGCAAGACAATAGAGGAACTTCTCTCTGACATAGTCTTTCCGCGTGACCGGCAGGCACATCAGAAAGCTCATGCCGCCGTCAAATTCATCGTAGCTGATCGTCCCGACCGCCAGGATCCCCAGTAACATCGTCGTATAGCCGATGATGAACTGTCCGTCCATCGCAAAGGACATGAAGACTGAGATGAACAGATAGATCATCATGTTCTTCCGGTTCATGAAGTTCAGACACAGGTCTTTTACAAACAAGCCTTTCATCCTTCCCTCCTTTTTCCCATGATCAGGATCAGATCATCGATGCTGCCGTTTTCGATCACGGCCTCCGGGTAATTCTCTTTATAGTAGTCCTTCGCATCGGTGAATAATGCATAACCGTATTTCTCTTTCCGATAAGCCAGGATGTGTTCCTTGTCGAGACGTTCGAACAAAGCCTCATCGGCCTTGATGACGCCGTATTTGTCCAGCAGTTCGTCCGTCGCTTCGTGCAAGAGGATCTTGCCGTCATTGATCAGATAGATGTCATCGCACAGACCTTCCAGATCGGAAGAGATGTGGGAAGAGATCAGTAAGGAAGCCTCCTCGTTTTCCGCCAGATAATCGCGTAAGATGTCCAGGATCTCATTGCGGGCTTCCACATCCAGGCCGGCTGTCGGCTCATCCAGCAAAAGCAGGTCCGCCCGATGGGACAGGGCGATGATCACCTTGAGTCGGGCCTTCATGCCGGTGGAGAATTCTTTGATCTGCTTGCGCACGGGAAGCGACATCTTTTTGCACAGCTCAAAGAAACGCTCTTCCTCAAAGCGGGGATACATCTGCTTCAGGATCCTGGCGATCGCCTCGATGTTCAGATAGGCCGAAAAAGCGGATTCCGACATGGCGATGCCAAGTCTTTGTTTGTCTTCTACGCTCAGATCCTTCACGTCCCTGCCGAAGATCCTGACGCTTCCTTCATCGGCTTTGACCAGGCCAAGGATCGACTTTAAAGTCGTCGATTTTCCCGCGCCGTTGCGACCGACCAGTCCGCTGACTCTTCCTTTGGGAAGCTCGAACGACAGGTCGAGACAGAAATCTTCATATCTTTTTTTCAGGTTTTCAACTTTGATCATATTGGTCCTCCAGGAGGATCTCGAAGATCTGAGAGACCTCCTCTTTGTTCAGACCGGCGGAAAAAGCCTTGCCCAAAACAAGGGAAAGCTCGTCTTCGACCGCCTTCCTTCTTGCCTCGGCAGCCAGCTGCCGGTCCGCCGCATTTACGAATGTTCCCTTGCCGTGGACCGTCGTCACCAGACCTTCTTCCTCTAAGAAGTCATATGCTTTTTTGACTGTCAAAGAAGAGATCCTCAGTTCCGCCGCCATATTGCGGACGGAAGGAAGGATGTCCCCTTCTTTCAATTCACCCTGAATGATCAGAGCTTTGATCTGACTGACGACCTGTTCATAGATCGGGACCATGGAAGAGTTGTTTATGATGATGCGCATATCTTAAACCTCAAACACATAATAAAACAGTATATAACTGTTGTCAACTGTTATATACTGTTTATCTCTTCTTTTTTCTAAATTAACTTATTCGACAGTGATCCTGCCTTCGGCAGCGGTATATCTGTCTGCCAATGAACCCAGCGATCGGACATAGTCGATCAGGGCATTGACATCGATGAGACCGTGTTCGACGATCGCCTCACAGCCTTCGAAAGCCGTATTGCCGTCGCCTTTTTCAAAAAGGACGTAGTTGATGGACGCAACGGAATAAAGCTTGTCCGGATCGATCGGCACATAAATGCCCTCCTCTTCCACCAGAACATCTTTCACCCTGCGCTGTTCACCGTCAAAGCCTTCAAACATTCCCTCGTCGTTCAAGACCACAGCCGACGGTATCGAAGTGTCGACCGTATACTTCAGCCCCGAAGGATGCAAGAACGCGCCGTTTTCCCCGACGACATTGCCGTCGAATTTATACAGGCCTTCCGTCTTCCTTGCGGAAAATTCCAGAGCATCGATGATCTGCTGCCCGCTGGCATAAAGGGAAGCCAGTTCGTTCTGAAACGGAACGACACTGAAGAAGTCAGAATACTTCGCTTCTCCCTCGTGCAGGCCGGCACGCACCGCGCCGCCGTTGACTAAGGCGATCTGTGTGCCCATCGCCTGACGGTAGGCGTCCGCCACGAGGTCCGACATCACCGTCTCGCGGCTGCGTACCATCCGAATGCCTTCTTCATCGGCGATCGGCAGATCATGGTCCAGGGTCGTGACCGTCTGATCCAGGATCGCATCGAGCTTTCCAAAGCTTTCCAAGATCTTTGCCGTCATGGCTTCGTCTTTCTTATCGTAGGCATCGACATGCAAAGCCGTGATGCTTCCGTCTTTGCCGATGATCAGCTCACCGACGGTCTGTAAGTTCGCGCCGACCGAAGACAGGACGACATCCTGACCGTCCTTGTTGGGATATCTGTCTTCAACGATCAGGGAATGCGAATGACCGTCCAGGACGGCATCGATGCCGTTGGTCTTGGCGATCATCGAGACCGCATCATAAACGTTTCCGTAGGTCCCCAGATGCGACAGGACGACGACGTGATCCGCCCCTTCCTTTCTTGCCGCATCGACCGTTTCCTGCAGTCTCGCCGCCAGGACGTCACCGTCTTCCCCGGCACAGAAACCGTAGACGAATCCTCCGTCTTCCATAAAATAGCCCGGTGTCGAACCGGTGATCGTCAAAGGCGTCAGTACGCCGATGAAGGCCACCTTATGTCCGTCATAATCTTTGACCGTATACGGCTTCACATCGGCGAAGATGTTTTCTTTCTTTCCCGTATACTCTGCATTGCATAAGACCGTCTCAAATTCCATCCTGTCCATCAAAACGGAAAGCTGCGACATACCGTAGTCGAATTCATGGTTGCCGAAGGTCGCGATGTCATAGCCTGCCGCATTCATCAGATCGACGATCAGTTCGCCTTTCGATAAGGTACCGATCGCGGCACCCTGGACAAAATCGCCGCAGTCGACCAGCGTGACATAGTCGTGTGCGCTTTTCGTCTCATCGACCAGAGCCTTGAGCCCGTCGAGCCCCATCCCTTCGTTCACGCCGCAGTGCACATCGGAAGTGAAAAAGATATAGATGTCGTCTTTGAGTTCCTTCTTCTTGCAGGAAGTCAGAGACATGCAGATGAGGATGATGAGAAAGAGACTGGAAGCGATCGGCAATACGCCGCTTTTGAAACTCAATAAGATCGTCGATGAAGACTTCGCCGACATCTACGTCAAATTCGAAGCCGTCAACCTGGGCGGTTCCATCAAGACCAGAACGGCTTACAACATGATCGAAGATGCCGAACAGCGCGGCTTGCTCAATGAGAACTCCGTCATCGTCGAATGCACCTCGGGGAACCAGGGCATCGCCCTGGCGATGATCGGTGCCATCAAAGGCTACCGCGTCATCATCGTCATGCCCGATTCGGTCTCCGTCGAACGCAGGAAACTCATCCGGCAGTACGGCGCCCAGATCCGTCTGGTCCATGACGAAGGAAACATCGGCGAGTGCATCGAAAAATGCCAGCGCATCGTTTCCAACAGTGCCAGAGAAGATCCTTATGTCTTCGTTCCGGGACAGTTCGAGAACCCGGCCAACGTGAGAGCCCAGGAAAAGACGGGCGAGGAGATCCTCAGAGATCTTCCGCACATCGACGGCTTCTGCTCGGGCATCGGCACCGGCGGCACCCTCACCGGCATTGGCAAAGTCCTGAAGAAGCACAATCCCGATATGACCATCTGGGCGGTCGAACCGGAGAATGCGGCTATCCTTTCCGGAAAAAAGATCGGCACCCACTTACAGATGGGGATCGGCGACGGCGTCATTCCGGCGATACTGGATCAGGAGATCTACGATGACATCTGCATCGTTTCCGACGAGCTTGCCATCGGCATGGCCAAACTGCTGGCCAAAAAAGAAGGACTCTTATGCGGCATCTCTTCCGGGACCAACGTCGCGGCTGCCTTGCAGCTGGCGAAGAAGCTCGGCAAAGGCAAGACCGTCGTCACGGTCCTGCCCGATACCGGAGAACGTTATTATTCCACGCCTCTGTTCGATTAAAGACCTTCGGGTCTTTTTTTTCTGCAAATATGTTTAGCACTTGTTTATCACTTATGCTAGCACTTAACACTTGACAGTGCTAATCTTTGTGCTACCATATAGGTGTAGGGTAAATAAAGATCCCTAAACAGGAGGTAAATAAGTATGAAGTATTTTCCAAGAAGTTTAGATGTATTTGATGATATGTTCGACGGTTTCTTCCCGAAAGAAACGACTTATAACAACAGCGTGATGAGGACCGATGTCTATGAAAAAGACGGTTACTACAATCTGGATATCGAACTTCCGGGCTACAAGAAGGAAGACGTTCAGATGGATCTGGTCGACGGATATCTGAACATCAAAGCGACCCACAACGTATCCAATGAAGAAAAGGATGCCAAGGGCAACCTGATCCGTTCCGAAAGAAGATTCGGTTCCTGCTCAAGAAGCTTCTACGTCGGTGAGAACATCAAGGCGGAAGACGTCAAGGCAAGATTCGAAAACGGTATCTTAAATATCGTCCTTCCTTCCAAGGAACAGAAATCCATCGAGACAAAACAGACCGTCACGATCGAATAACCAAGTATGATAAAGGGTATGGCAGAAGCCATACCCTTTTTTCTTTTGACTTTTTTCTTTTTCTCTTATCCGATCAGATGCGCCTTCTGCAGACGGTCGACCAGGATCGGGATCAGTACGAGCTGAATGATGATGCCCGGTAAGGCCGTGATGAAGGCGGCAGACAGCCAGGCATTGAGCGAATAGGATCCCGCTCTGAAGATCAGCGCATTGAGGATGCCGTAGGTCACTCTTCCGCAAAGCATCGCACCGATCAGCACGATGTAATTCTTCACGATGCCTCTTTCCGTCTTTACGACCCTGTTCAGCAAGCCGGTCATCAGTCCGTAGACCGTAAGCTCGCAAAGCATCGAAGGAAGGATCGGTGCCGGCGGCATCGAGAAGATCAGGTGGGAAAGAAGCGGCGTCAGGAAACCGCAGACCGCGCCGAGCAGCGGACCGACCGCAAAGCCGGCGACCAGTACGGGGATATGCATCGGTAAGACGACCGATCCCGCATTCGGGATCATGTGGAACGCCTGAGGAAGGACGACGCCGATCGCAATGAACATAGCCGTCAGGATCAGATCTCTTGTGTTTTTCATAGTTGTTCTCCAAAAAATAAAGGTACCCCTCCTCTTGCCGAGAAAGCGATACCTTCATGATATCGATACAAAGTTTTTATCTTTAAAGACTTCTGTCTGCCTGTCCCGCTTCAGCGGGAACACTCACATTATATCACGGATCATCCGCACAGCGTCGCTGAGAAGCTCGGAAGTGCTCTTGTCCGATACGCCCGGGACAAGCACGTCGCACTTGTTGAGCGGGATCAGGATCTTCACGGCCGAAGACTGTCCCAGGGCTTTCGCCATCTTCGGTGACACTTCGCCCAACAGCGCATCCGCAACGGCGATACCGATCGGACCGACGATCACATCCGCCTCGCGGCAGCCCACGATGAAGGCATTCTCACCGGTCGCCGCCTCATCCGCTCCGCCTTTCAACATATTGGCTGTGGCGGTCGAATTGGTGCCGATCGCCCGGACATAGACATCCTTGAATTCGTCCTTGATGGACTTGACCAGCTGCTTGCCGATATTGCCACCCTGGCCGTCGATAACGATGATCTTCATGATTCTTTACTCCTTCGGAAGGCGCGGCAGGAAAGACTTATACAGCGCCAAATATAGGATAACAGAAATAAAGACGCATGCAACGGCATTGATCGCCGTCGAACCGGCGACCCAGCCGGCGATGATCCTGGCTGCTTCCTGCGGGATGCCCAGAAGATATTTCCGGTAGAAATAACCGACCACCGGATCGGCGAAGACATTGAAACCCAGAGCAGCGATCGCCGAAGTCGTCGTGATCAGGATGATCTCCTTGCGCTCCGTCTTCTCTTTCAGACGGAAATGTTTTGCCGTGAGCCCGGCGATCAAGCCGATCATAAACTTCAGCAAAAAAGTCTTCGGCGCCGAAGTGATGTAACGCGGATCGAAGACATCGGCAATGGACAGACCGATCGCTCCCGACAAGCCGCCGTAGACCGGACCTAAGAACCAGGCAGAAAGGACCACGACCGCATTGGCGATGTGGATGGCTGTCGAAGTCCCGGCCGTCACCGGGATCGTGATCTTGCCGTACGTGAAGGCGACGTAGTTGATGACCGCAAACATCGCCGTATAGACCAGACGTCTCGTTTTATAGTTCGTCATGAGGAAAGACCTCCTTTGTCAATTCCACCTTAGCAGTAAATCGTTTTACTTAAAAGTACCAATTTTATATAATTTAATGGTACCAATCATGTTAAAACTCAATAAAAACGACAAAGAACCCGTCTACCTGCAGATCTACCGTCAGCTGAAGGAACAGATCATCGCCGGCGAACTTTCCACCGATGAACGCCTTCCGGCAACACGTGCCCTTTGCCAGGAATACCATCTGAGCCGCAACACCGTTCTCAATGCCTACCAACAGCTGGAATCGGAAGGTTTCATCCGCTCAAAGATCGGTTCGGGCTACTATGTGGAAGCCATACCCGAGTATTCCCGTCCGGAAACAAAAACAGCTCCTTTCTTCTTCCCGCACGAGACCGATCCTGCTTATGCCTATGATTTCCGCTACGGTGCTTTGGAGCCCAACCTGTATAAGTCCGCGGGATTCCGCAAAGCGCTCAGGGAAGCGGTGAATGAGCTGCAGAAGAAAGACAATCTTTACAACGAAGAACCTTCCGGACTGCTTTCGCTGCGTCAGGCGATCGCCGTTTCGCTTCTTGAAACAAGAGACATGCACGTTTCCCCTTCCCAGATCCTGATCACCGGCGGCCATCATTATTCGATCTCGCTTCTGCAGAAGATCCTGCCATCCTCCGTCCGTACGCTGTTCATGGAAGAACCCGGTCACGATGACAGTGTCGCCACCTTCTATCAGGCAGGCTATGAGATCGTGCCGATCCGGGTCGATGACAACGGAATGATGACCGACAAGCTCCCTGCGGGAAAGACCGGCATCGCCTACGTCACGCCCTCCCATCAGTTTCCTTTGGGAGCGATCCTGCCGATCGCCAGGCGTCTGCAGCTGCTGAAATGGGCGGACGGGTGTTCCGGCTACATCATCGAAGACGACTACGACGCCCACCTGCGCTACAAGGAACAGCCGATCCCTTCCCTGTATTCGCTGGACCGCAACGGCTGCGTCATCTATCTGGGTTCCTTCTCCAAGTCGCTGTCGCCGGATCTGCGTATCTCCTACATCGTCCTGCCGGCAAGTCTTCATCTTTCAAAAGACAAAGACCTGATTTCTTCGCCGGCCTCGACACTGATACAGCTCAGCATCGAACGCTACATCTCCCTGGGCTTCTACAAGACCCGGATCGCCAAGATCCGCAATCTTTTGCGAAAGAAACACAACAGGATCGTTTCTTTCTTTCATGAACATTACGGCGAGCGCATCAGGATCTTCGGCATCGGCGGCGGGACCCACTTCGTCTTGTCTTTACCGGTCAGGATGAAACAGGATGAGCTTCTCTCTTTCTTCCGCAGCGAAGGGATCGGTGTCTGGCCGATCGAACCCTATTATCTTCAGAAAGACGAAGTCCCGGAAGGGTGCATCCTGATCGGCTACGGGGGCATCCCGTCGGAAAAACTGGATGAATACCTCGATGCACTGAAAAACGTCATCGATAAGCTTAATCGAGTAGGAGGAACTAATTAAAAGGAGTTCCTCCTTTTAATTAGTATCCGACCTCTCACACCACCGTACGTACCGTCCGGTATACGGCGGTTTCAGTTCTACTGTAAAGCTGTGTGTTTCAAGGTGTAGTAGTCAAGT
>JAFOLW010000021.1 GCA_017419165.1 Erysipelotrichaceae bacterium | reverse complement strand
CGATTTCGTCTTTGCCAAAGTCATCTGCAGAGCCAATGCGGATCAGTTCACAGTTGCGATCGGCCTGTGGAACATGCTTCAGAAGGAATACATCTATCAGTGGTACACATGCTTCGCTGCCGGTGCAGTCGTGATCTCGATTCCGATCGCGATCCTGTTCATCTATATGCAGCGGTTCTATGTGGAAGGCATGTCCGGCGCCGTCAAAGGCTGATGCCGTTCTGCTGGCCCAAACGATAAGATCATTAAAAAACTGCGCAGCCGCGCAGTTTTTTTGTGCCGATCAAATCTCGGAGAACGAGAAAGTCGAATTCCGTAAATTCATTCAAGGATCGCAGAAGAATACGGGCCGACAGTGAGCTCTCCGTTTTTGAAGGAAGAACCGGCAAATCCGGCATGATCCAATGATTTTATGAACAGATCGGTCTTGATTTTGATCTCTTCATCGGAGCAGTTATGGATGACATACAAGGTCTTGTCTTCATAACTGACTTTGAAACCTCCGAGAGAAGGCTGATCGAATGAGATCTTTTCATAAGTGCCTCTTGCGATCGCCGGATATTTCTTTCTTAAATAGATCAGTTTTTTGTAATTGTTGAGCAGACTGTTTTCATTCTTCGATTGTTCCGCTACCGTTCCGTTGATCTGATTTTTTAATTCATAAGTACTTCCTTCGGGATCTTCGACGGTATCCTGATCTCCCCAGAGCATCTTCAGCCTTCGGTTGGCATCCGTATTGGCACCGCCTCTGGATCCTTTCATACCGATCTCTTCTCCGTAGTAGATGAAAGGGGAGCCGGAAGAAAGAAGATACAGATCGGACGCAAGGTAGGCTTCTCCGTTCTGTACGTTCAGATAGCCTGCCGATCTGTCCATGTCATGATTCGACAGGAACGGGATCGGCATCGCATCACCATCGATCGATCTTAATGTATTCTGATAATTCTCGATATAAGCTGTATAGCGGCCGATATCGGAGCTTTTGACGCATTCGGCGATCATCCCGTTATTCTGCGCCATCGAGAAATTGAAACAATTCAACTCATCGATGTATTCGTTGACTTCCGATTCCGAACTCCAGACTTCTCCGACAAGATAAACATCCTCTTTTATCTTTTTCAATTCGTCCGTATACCATTTCCAGAAGTTTTCCGTCGAATTCTTATCGGTCAGATACAGATATTTGGCCGCATCGAAACGGAAACCATCGATCCCTTTATCCAGATAGAACCTGGCAATATTCAGAACTTCATTTCTGACATCCGGATTATCGAAGTTCAATTCGGGCATATCGTAGGAAAAGTTGCATTCATAGTTTTGATCGGTCCAGGAGATATCGCAGAAGGACCTTCCGCCGGGAGAATCATTTTTATACGCATAGGTATAAAAATCATAATATTTGTTTGCGTAATCGTTATTCTGATGTGCTTCGACAAAAGACTTGAACCATTCGTTTTGCGAAGATGTGTGGTTGAAGGCGATATCAAGGATGACCAGGACATTTCTTTTATGGCATTCGCTGATAAGTTCATCCAGATCGTCCTGCGTGCCGAATTGCGGATCGATACGGTAATAGTCTATGACGTCGTATTTGTGATATGAGGGCGAATAAAAGATCGGCGTGAGCCAGATGCCCTGTATCCCCAAAGAACTCTTTGAGAGAACGTTTCCGTCATTCAGGTAATCGAGGCGATTGATGATGCCCCTCAGATCGCCGATGCCGTCACCGTTGCTGTCTGAGAAAGAACCGACAAATATCTCATAAAAAACTCTGTAATTATCATTTGTCAAATCCGCTTCTTTTTTGGATGAACAGCCGGAAAGAGAAAGCAACAAGATCAAAACAATCAATATTTTTTTCATCGTATTCAACTCCATGGATTCTTTACTGCTATTATTTAATTCTATTTTAACTTTTGCGCTAGAATAAATATAGTGAAATCTGAAGGGGTAAATATGTCAAGAACCAGAAGTGCCGGTATTCTCTTGCCGATCTCCTCACTGCCGTCGAAATACGGTATCGGAACTTTAGGCAAAGAAGCATACCGCTTTATTGATTTTCTTGTGAAAGCCGATCAGACGTACTGGCAGGTGCTGCCGATCGGTCCGACAAGCTACGGCGATTCGCCATATCAGTCATTTTCATCTTTTGCCGGAAATCCGTATTTCGTCGATCCGGATATGCTGGTGGAAGACGGATTACTGGAGAAAGCGGATCTGAAGCCTTTGAACATCAAAGAAGAACGCTATGTCGATTACGGGCATCTCTATGAGACGAGATTCAAAGTCCTGCATAAAGCTTATGAAAAGGGGAAAGTCCTTTTTTCTCATGAATTTGAGCAATTTCGCAGGAAGAATGAAAAGTGGCTGGACGATTATGCCTTGTTCATGGCACTTAAGAAGCACTTTGACATGGCAGCCTGGCTCTCTTGGCCGGATGCCGATATCCGCCAGCGCAGACCGGAAGCCATGCACAAATATAAAGAGGAGCTCAAAGACGACATCGGCTTCTACAGCTTCATACAGTTTTTATTCTACAAACAATACAGGAAACTGAAGGATTATGCCGATCTCAACGGCATCAAGATCATCGGCGATCTGCCGATCTATGTGGCGATGGATTCTTGCGATGTCTGGAGCGATACGAAACAGTTCCAGCTCAACGAGAACACCAAAGTGCCGGAAAACGTTGCCGGAGTACCGCCGGATTATTTTTCCAAAGACGGTCAGCTTTGGGGCAATCCGCTCTATGACTGGGATTATATGAAGTCAACCGGCTACAAATGGTGGATCGACCGTGTTGCCGGTGTATCGGAATTTTTCGATGTCATCCGTCTCGACCATTTCCGCGGTTTCCACGAATACTGGGCCGTTCCGTATGGTGAAACGACGGCAAAGAACGGCAAATGGAGAGAGGGGCCGTCGATCGGTTTCATCTCGATCCTGCGTGACTGGTTCTCGAATGTGGAATTCATTGCCGAAGATCTGGGCGTCATTTCCGACGATATCATCAAAATGGTGAAGGAATCGACCTTCCCGGGTATGCGTGTCCTGGAATTCGGCATGGAAGAAGACGGTTCTTCCTGTCATTGTCCGCACATGCAGAACGAGAACTGCGTCTGTTATATCGCGACACATGACAATGTACCGATCATGGGATTTTTGAAAGAAGCCAAACCGAAAGTATTGTCCTATGCAAAACGCTATTACGGGCTCAACGAGGAAGAGGGCTATAACTTCGGTTTCATCCGCGGCGGCATGTCGAGCGTCTCTTATCTGTTCATCTGCCAGATGCAGGATTATCTTGGTCTGGGCAAGGAAGCGACCATCAATGCACCGGGCACGCTCAACAACTGGAAGTGGCGGATGCTGAAAGGGGAGGCCGACGCCAAGCTGGCAAAGATGATCGCTCTGTACACGAAAACATTCGGCCGTTCGAGAACGGAAAAAGCCGGTAAAACAAGCGTAAAATAAGGCGTTTTCGCTTGAAAAGATACCGGATCCATGGTATATTTATTAGGCATTGTTGCTGAGTTGGGACCTTCTCCGGATCCTTACACGGTTACAATCGACATAGAATAAAAGGAGAAAAAGAAATGTTATCAAAAGCTGAAAAGGCGCAGATCGTCAAAGACTACGCAAGATTCGAAGGCGATACCGGTTCCCCAGAGGTCCAGGTCGCATTACTGACTGCTACCATCAACAAGCTGACTGTCCACATGCAGGCAAACAAGAAGGATTTCCATTCCAACAGAGGTCTGCTGATGATGGTCGGTAAGAGAAGAAACATGTTGGAGTATCTCAAGAGATCCGATACCAACAGATACAGAGAACTCGTTGCGAAGTTAGGTTTAAGAAAATAATATTTCCAAAGCAGGGCGACCTGCTTTTCTTTATGTCCATCCTCTGTGCTAAAATAAAATAAACATAGGTTTACTAATATGGCACAGAAACTGAAAGAAGAGACCAGAAAAGCGATCATCGAAGCAGCGAAGGAAGAATTCCTGGAAAAAGGTTTTGAAGATGCCTCGATGCGCAATATCGCTGCCAAAGCCAATATCACAGTCGGGAACATCTACCGCTATTTTCAGAATAAAGAAGAACTCAATGCCTTTATCGTCGCGGAAACGTCCGATGATATCAGCAGGCTTCTGAATTCCCTGAAAGTCGAGCGCTTGTCTAAAGAACCGCGCGTCTTTGAGATGAAATCCGATCCTTTGCAGCTGGAAAAGATGGTGAATGATCTTTCGTTCTCCTTATGCCGCCTGTATCAGGAAAAAGGCACATCTTTCAATATCCTGCTACGGGACGAGAATTCGTGCAAGACGTTTAAAGAATGGTTCAAAAAAACCATCGGCGATCTCATGAGACAGAGTTATTCCTTAAGTGACCGGAAACGGCAGGTCGATATCCTTTCCGATGCCTATTCCTCTGCTGTCTATGAAGGTCTTTGCCGGATCTTCGCCAATGACGATCTTGATATCCGGGATCTTTTGATGCTGCTGAGAGCTTATCTCAATTCTTTCTTCCGCATGGTATTGGATGACAATTCTCTGAGGTAGTCATGTTACTTATCCGTCAGATCAAAGTTCCGATCGATCACGATGATGCTGTGATCAAACGAAAGATCGAAAAGAAGCTTCATCATAAAATAAAAGGCTTCATGATTAAAAAACGCTCTTTGGATGCCAGAAAAGAGCCTTTTTATGTTTATTCGGTCCTTGTGGAAATCGATGACGAATCGTCTTATCTGTCAAAAGACATCACATTGTATGAACCGGAAGACCTGCATCCCGAACAGTTCGACCGTGACCGGACGGTCATCGTCGCGGGATACGGACCGAGCGACATCTTTGCTTCCTACCGGCTGATGGAAGCGGGCTATAAAGTGATCGTTTTTGAAAAAGGCAAACGGATCAGTGAACGGGAAAAAGATGTCGAATCTTTTTTTAAAACCGGCATTCTGAACAAAGAATCCAATGTGCAGTTCGGCGAAGGTGGCGCAGGTACGTTTTCCGATGCCAAACTGACGACCCGCATCAAAGATAAATACATCGATTATATTTTGGACATCT
>JAFOLW010000020.1 GCA_017419165.1 Erysipelotrichaceae bacterium | reverse complement strand
CAAAGACGATAAATTCGCCGTCCTTGATCTCTAAATTGAAATTGTGGACCGCATGAAAACCATTAGGATATATTTTGTTTATATCTTTCAATACCAAATTTGACATAATTTTTCCTTTCTATCCCCAGAGAGCGCATGAAAACGCTTACTAACTGACTATTATTGTACTATGACTTTCGTTTGAAAAACTATGAAAACGAATGTAAACAAGTTTTCATAATGAATATCATTCTGTTCTATATGGTACTCCTTCGATCAGGACTTCATTTGTTTCGACCTCTTTGACGTTGTAGAAACAGAAGCCGGCGTTATTCAGCTTTTCACAGTCATAGATCATCGCCGGGGCGACTTGTTTTGTGAAAGTTTTGTCAAAAGTCACATTGATATGATCCAAGATGATCTTATCGATCTTGGACTCCGGAAGACCGTAGAAATATCCGGCACAGACCTTCGTGTTCAGACAGTTCAGGTTCTTGAAATTGAACGTGCCGATGTGCGGCGTCCTCTCATCCGGTTTCACATATTCCTTGGTGTCGGCATACGGATCGTAAGCATCGCGGGAGAGATAGTAGTACATGTTGACCACAAGACACGACATGACGCCGTCCATCAGGATATTGTCGAAGGAGATGTTTTCGATGTTGGACTTGTTGCCTCTGCCCCTCTTGGTCTTGATGCGCAGTCCCCGGTCGGTGTTCTTGAAGATACATCTGGAGACTTCGACGTTCCGGATGCCGCAGCTTGACTCCGAACCGAAGACCACACCGCCGTGTCCGTCGCCCATGAAACAGTTGCGGATGACCAGATCTTCCGTCGGACAGTAGAAATCATCGGCCATGATCTTCTTGCCGGATTTGATCGCCACGCAGTCATCGCCGACATAGATCCTCGTGCCTAATAAACGCGTATTCTTGCAAGACTCCGGATCGAAGCCGTCGGTGTTCGGGCTCGTCGGGATCGAACGCAGCGTCAGATCGATGAAATCGAGATCTTTCGAATAGAACGGATGCAGGTTCCAGCTCGGCGAATTGATGATATTGAGACCGACGAAGGACACGTTCTTACAGCGGTTGACAAAGACGTTGTTGCCCCGCCATGCCCCGCGTTTGACCAGCGGGTCGACCCACCAGTCCGCTTTGTCGGCGTTGCCGTTGATCGTACCTTCGCCCAGGATCATGATGTTCTCGCTGTCAAAAGATGTGATCAGAGACATGAAAGCGTCATTCGGCTCCCCTTCCCAGGATGCGTTGACGGCGCTCTTGTCTTCGTTGTAAGCGCGGATGATCGGATAGTCACTGCGCTCCTTGGAACCGATCAGACAGGCATCTTTCTCAAGATACAGATAAGTATTGGAACGGATGTTCAAAGGACCGGTATAGTAGTCGCCTTTCTTGAAGACAATCAGATCGTTGTCGCTCTCATCCAGGATCTTCTGCAAGAGCTCCGTATCCAGCGTCTTTCCGTCGGCGTGAGCACCTTGCTGCTTCACATCGACGATGCGCCGGACATCAAGCGTCCTGACCTTCAGGATCTGCCCGTCGATATCGAATTCATAGTCTTCAGACGGCTTCAGGCCGAAGATCGTGAAAACGTTCTTCTCTTCGCTGCGGCAGAACTGCCCGTTGACTTTGACGTCAAAAGGCTTCCCTGCGTAGTAGGGACGATCTTCATCCGATTCAAAACTGACCGATACCGGTGAAACATGAATGACATTAAACATTGAAACACTCCTTAAATACGGGATCCTTCTTCACTGCATCGAGGAACAGGTCCCTCACCATGCAGGCTCCCTTGTAACGTAAGTGGGTATTGTCCGACTTCCCTTCCGGATAATTGTCATAGACATCCGCCGAAAAATTCATGAAATACTCTTTGGACTCTTCGACTCCGGTCTCTTCGATCTTCTTCTTCGTCAACATCGTCAGATCGATCAGACCGACGCCGCATTCCTTGCCGACGGCGATCATCGCCTCCCGATAGCCCGCATGACATTTGGGATCGAGCGTCCCGTCTTCAAGGAACATCCTGCGGTAGATCGGCGTACACAGATAGACCGCTGCGCCTTTCTTGAGACATTCTTTGACCATATAGGTCAGATTGTCATGGTATTCCAGGTCGGGACGGGTATGCGTCTTCGGATCGTAGTCGTGTTCGTCGTTGTGACCGAATTCGATCAGAACGACGGAACCCTTGTCGGTAAAACGCAGCGCGTCTTCGAAACGCCCCTCTTCCAGGAACGTCTTGGTGGAACGTCCGTTCTTGGCGAAATTCATCAGACACACGTCTTTGTTCAGAAGCTCTTCGAGTGCCTGAGGCCAGCCGACCTGCGGGAAGGTGGTCTCATCGTTATACTGCATCGTCGAATCGCCCATGCAGATGAGCTTCATCAATAGACCTCGCTGTAAGCCATGATGAACGGTGCGACGCCCTTGACCTCATTGGCCGAGATGTTCTCGGACATATAGTATTCAAAGGAGCCGTCTCTCTTGTAGTTGTCAAGACCGCCGACCTGGCAGATATTGTATAAGTTGCGGCCGTCGAACTGTTTCTCCAGAACGGTATCGAAGACCTTATGGCCTAAGGAATCATCCCCGATCATGCCGAGCCTCTTGCCCTTGAAGATCGCATAAGCCATCATGACCGAACCGGATGTCTCCAGATAGTTGTGCGCTTTTCTGACATCGACGATCTGATACAGCATGCCGTCTTCCAGATACGGCGTGAGACCTTCGATCTCCTTGACCAGGATGTCCTTGCAGATATCCAGACCCAGCTCTTCATAGATGTCGACGGCAGCCATCATGACCCAGCCGCAGGCTCTTGCCCAGACGTTCGGCGATTTGCCGGTCTGTTTGTCCGCCCACTGCATGACTTTGGCTTCATCATAGGCATGGACGAAAAGTTTACGGTCCTCATCGTAGAGCCTCTTCACCAATGTATGCAGCTGATGATCGACATCTTCCTTGGTCTCTTCGATGCCGAACTGCTTGGCATACATCGCGATATACAGGACGCCCATATAGATGCCGTCCATCCAGACCTGGTTAGGATAGATCTGCTTGTGCCAGAACGATCCCTCTTTGGTGCGCGGATGATGCATCATCTGACCGTACATCTCATCCAAAGCCTTTTTGAACCTTTCTTCCGGCGTATCGCGGTAAAGTTTCATCAGACCGATGCCCGGACAGACATCGTCGATGGAATACTTGGTCGGTTCGTAATTTTTGATGACACCGTCCTCCGAGATCATCGAATCATAGAACTTATAGACGAAATCGTAGTACTTCTGATCGCCTGTCACCTTGTACATATCATAGATCGCCGTCATCAGGATGCCGTCTTCATAGCACCAGACGCCCTTTTTGTACGGCTGGAAATAGCCCAGATACTTGTCGATATACTGATCAATCCTTGATTCCATCTTCTATCCTCCTTATAAATTCGATCGATGGCTGAATATCCTTGCCCGTGACGCCTTCCAAGATCAATACGGCGTCCGGAGTTTCTTTCATGATGCGCGGGATGAAGTATTGCCAGTTCATGATGCCCTGACCGATCCCGCATTGCACGAGCTTGCCGTCAACGACATTGAAATCCTTGACGTGGTAGATCCTGATCTTGTCCTTGAACAGATCCAGGCAGCGGTCGAAGATCGCATCGGCATTGCGATAATTCTCGATGTTCAGGTAATTGTAGACATCGACCGTGACATCAAAGATCTGCGTTTCATCGATCAGATCCGCGAGCTGATCGGGATCATAGACCGTATGAGCCCATGCGCCTTCGATGACCGGGCGGCAGCGGAAGCTGTTCCCGTAGTACTTGAGGCCTTTGACCGTTTCGGCGACCCGCTCATGAGCTTCTTTAGTGTGGTTGTAGTCATTGTACGTCCACTTGTCGCCGTTGGCGCTGCCGGTCTCGGAACCGACGATGTCGCAGCCGAAGACCGAAGCCGTCTCCATGCACTGTTTGAAGTATTCGATGCCGTTCAGACGTTTTTCTTCATCCGGATGGATCATGTTGAAGTAGGCACCGATCATGGCGACACGGATGTCGTTTTCTTTCAGTTTTTCGGAAAGCTCCAGCAGGAACTTGGGATCCATTTCAAAGTTTCTGAAGGCCTTCTTATAGACCAGCTGCAGATAATCCAGGTCGAAGTTTTTGTAGCTTGAAACGAACTCGTCGATCGTTTCAAATGGTGCACCGGGCACATCGTGCCCTCTGATTCCTAATTTGATTCTCATAAACACCCCGTTATTTTCAATGTATAGATGATGATCAGCAAGCTGATCATGGAAAAGACGGTCGTATAGGCCACGATCTCGTTGGCGAGATCCTGATCGCCGCCCATTTCGCTGGCCATGATGGCGGAAGTCACCGCCGTCGGTGAGGCAAAGACCGATACGAGGATGGCGAATTCCACCCCGTCGCCGATCTTTAAAAACGCGAATGCGCTCAGAGCCAGTGCCGGATAGATCAGGTCCTTCAGCAGGACCACGGCAATGAGCTGTTTCAAGTCCGAAACGCTTCTTCCGATATCGAGGCTCGCCCCCACCAGCAAAAAGGCAAAAGGCGTCGACATCGATGCCAGATAAGCCAGGATCTTGTAAACAAAGGGGATCTTGTCCCTCAGCAGATAGGAAGTAGCCGGTACGGCCTGCCGCAACAGCAGGACCATCACACCGCAGACGATAGAGATGATGCAGGGATTCTTCAGGATCCCGAGAAATGAACGTTTGAAAAGATTTGCATCATCTTTACGGTCTGCATAAGCGCTTAAGGAAATGACCGCGAAGACATTGAACAAAGGGATCACGAAGATCGAAGCCAGCGAGATCTCCGATGCCGTCCTTTCCAGCAGGAGCGGATCGGTGAAAAACATCGAAGCCAGAGGGATGCCGACATAGGCAAAATTGCTGCGGAAGGCTCCCTGGATGATGACGCCCTTCTGATCCCTGCGGCCGGCGATCTTTTCCGCCGCCAGGAACGAAAGACCGATCTCTGCCAATATGGCAAAGATAAGAAAAGTGATGAAGCGATATGGGATCTTCTCAAGGTCAGAATCATAGAGGTTCTTGAATAAGGAACAGGATAAAAGGACGTAGAAACAAAGCTTCTTTCCGCCGGAGATGAATTCCCTTGAAAAAAAGCCGATCCTTTTAAACAGATAGCCTATGGCCAGCAAGCCGGCCATAGGCATCACGATGTTCAGTGAGAATAGAAAATCGTTCATCACTCAGTATCTGATCATCTCAGATCTTTCATATCGACATTGTCCATGTCGTCAAAGTCCTGATTTTCGCCGCACATGCCCCAGATGAAGGTATAGTTCTTCGTCGCACTGGCGCAATGAACGGACCAGGAAGGTGAAATGACAGCTTCTTCGTTGCGCATGACGATGTGTCTTGTCTCCGTCGGTTCGCCCATGACGTGGAAGACGACATCATCTTCGCCCAGTTCGAAGTAAAGATAGACTTCCATACGGCGATCATGCGTATGGCAAGGCATGGTGTTCCAGACGGAACCTTCGCAAAGCGTCGTCATGCCCATGACCAGCTGGCAGGATTCGACCTGACCCGGCAGGATGTAACGGCGAAGGAACCTGTGGTTGCAGCCTTCGGGAGAACCCAGTTCTCTGGTGAAGACATCTTCCGGATGGATCAGGACCGTCGGATATTCTTTGTGTGCCGGGCAGGAGTTGAAATAGAACTTGGCCGGTTTGCCGTCATCGACAGACTCCAGCTTGATGTCCTTGCAGCCGCGGCCGATGTAGATCGCATCCTTATAGCGCAATTCATACACCGTGCCGTCGACGATGACTCTTCCGAGCCCGCCGATGTTGAAGATGCCCATCTCTCTTCTCTGCAAGAAGTAGTCAGCGCGAAGTTCATCGCCTGCTTCGATGGTCAGGGTCTTGCCGACCGGTTTGGCACCGCCGGTGATGATCCTGTCGATGTGTGAATAGACGTATTTGATGTCGTTTTCCGGGAAGATGTCCTGGATCAGGAATTCTTCTCTCAAACGGTCGGTATCATAGTGTTTTGCATCCTTCGGATTGCTTGCAGTTCTAAGTTCCATATTCTCCCCTTCTTATAATGTAACGCCCTGTTTGAAGATCGCCAGATCGTGGTAACCTTCTTCTTCCGCCTTGACCAGTTTGCCCGAAGCGGTCTCGATGACCAGGTCGTAGAGCTTTTCGCCCATCTTCTGAAGATCCATATCCTCATCATCCACCAGTTCCCCGGCGTTGAAGTCGATCCAGTTCTTCTTCTTTTCATAGATGCGGCTGTTGGACGAGATCTTGACCGTCGGGACCGGCGAAGCAAACGGTGTGCCTCTGCCCGTGGTGAACAAGACGATCTGTGCACCGGCAGCCGCCAATGCCGTCGACGCGACCAGGTCGTTGCCCGGTGCGCTGAGAAGATTGAGACCTTTCTTCTTGACGACATCACCGTATTCCAGGACGTCTCTGACTCTTGCCGAACCGGATTTCTGAACGCAGCCGTTGGACTTGTCTTCCAATGTCGAGATGCCGCCCTTTTTGTTGCCCGGTGACGGATTCTCGTAGATCGTCTGGTGATTGGAACGGAAGTAGTTCTTGAAGTTGTTGATCAAAGCGACTGTCTTTTCGAAGACCTCTTCATCGATCGCCCGGTTCATCAGGCGCTGTTCGGCACCGAACATTTCCGGAACTTCCGTCAGGATCGTCGTGCCGCCTTTGGCGACCAGGATGTCGGAGAAACGCCCGACCGTCGGATTGGCGGAGATGCCGGACAGACCGTCCGAACCGCCGCACTTGAGACCGACGATGAGCTTGTCGGTCGACAGTTTCTCTCTCTTGAAGCCCTTGACGAATCCCACGAGTTCCCTGAGAAGTTCCATGCCGTAGCCGACTTCGTCTTCGTGCTCCTGACAGATCATGAATTTCACTCTGTCCGGGTCATATTCGCCCAAGTGTTTCTTGACTTCTTCGATATTGGAGTTTTCACATCCCAGACCGACGACCAGGACGCCGCCCGCATTCGGATGGCGGATGAGGTCTGCCAGGATCTGTCTCGTATTCTCCTGATCGTCCCCCATCTGGCTGCAGCCGTAAGGATGATTGAAGGCGACGACATCTTCCAGAGAACCGGAGACCAGTTCCTTGGCCAGGGATTCCATCTTCTTGACGATCGAGTTGACGCAGCCGACCGTCGGGATGATCCAGATCTCGTTGCGCACACCGGCACTGCCGTCCTTTCTCAGATAACCCATCCAGGAACCTTCTTCCCCCGCAGGGTCAACGGTATCGACCGGTGTATAGGTATATTCATCATCCGCGCCTAAGGACGTTTTGATGTTGTGGGTATGGACATGATCGCCGCGTCTGATATCGGCAGTCGCATAACCGATCAGCGTATCGTACTTGATGATCGGATCGCCGCACTTGATATCGCTCAAAGCGATCTTGTGGCCTAAGTCGACATCTTCATTCAAGACCGTGCCGTCATTGAGCTTGAAACCGGCATTCAAAGGGACTAACGCGACGGCGACATTGTCGTTTTCGTTGATCCTGATGTATTTTTTCATTTAAGGTTCTCCATCGCCTTGCGCGCACCGAGCGTACGGATCTCTTCGAGATCTTTTGCTACAGCGTCAACAAGACCTTCGACCTTAGTCAGATCCTGACCGTGGAACCCGATATTGGACAGATATTTCTCAGTGAGTTCCTTTGACGGCAGGCCGGAGTTCTCTTTGAAGAATTCCAGGACTTCCGGATCATCCATGATCTTATACTCTTCACCGTTCCTGTTACCGATCAGAGCGCCGCCTTTGATCTCGCTGCCCTTATAGAATGCCAGCAGAGCGGCGATCGAGAACGTCAGATCCTTCGGGAGCTTGCCGAATCTTTCGACATAGCCCAGCAAGGAAGGCATGCATCTTGCTCTCCACTTGGAAACGGAGTTGAGCGAGATCGACAATAATGCATGTTTGATGAACGGGTTGTTGAAACGGTCGACGACAGCCGCCGCAAAAGCTTCCAGTTCTTCTTTCGGTAAGGTCAGAGTCGGGATGATCTCTTCCTGGATCGTCTCATTCATGAAATCTCTGACTAATGCATCATCCATGGATTCCTTGACCGTATCGTGTCCCATCAGATAGGATGCCAGGACGAAGGATGTATGCGCACCGTTCAGGATCCTGACTTTTCTCTGTTTGTACGGTTTCTGATTGTCGGTGAAGATGATGTTCATGTTCACCTTGCCCTCTAAGGCCTTATCCAAAGGAAGCTCCTCAGAGATGTCGACCGGAGACTCGATGACCCATAAAGCGAACGGTTCGGCCGTATCGAGCAGATCGTCGTTATAGCCCCAGCTCGCGCAGATCTCGTCCTTTTCATCTCTCGGATAACCCGGGACGATGCGGTCGACCAGCGTGCTGGTGAAGACACAGGCCTTTTCGACCCAGTTCTTGAAACCTTCTTCCAGTTTCCACAGATCGATGTAATCCAAAACATATTTCTTTAAGACGATGCCGTTGTCATCGATCAGTTCGACCGGCAGCATGATCAGACCTTTGTTCATATCGCCGTTGAAGGCTTTGTATCTCTCATAGAGGAACTGCGTCAGTTTTGCCGGGAACGTGACATGGAACTTATCTTCAAACGTATCGCTGTCATGGAAGACAATGCCGGCTTCCGTCGTATTGGAAACGAAGAACCGCAGTTCTTCTTCTTTGGCCAAAGCCATATACTCTTCGAAATCATAGAAGACGGTCACTGCCTTATCGAGGGAAGTGATCACTCTGGTCTCGACATACTTTTCGCCGTTGACGTTTCCTCTTAACTGCAGTGTGTACTGGCAATCCTGACCCTTGAAACGGTCGACATTGGAGTTCTCCAAAGATTCGACGATCGCGATCGAACCGTTGAACAGACCTTTCTCATTTGCCAGATCGAAAAAATAATCTACGAATGCTCTTAAGAAGTTACCGCCGCCGTACTGCACGACTTTGATAGGCCTTTTCGGGGCTTTCGTCAGTTCAAGATTTAAATTATTCATGTTATTGTCTCCTCGTTCTTATTATATCTTGAAAGCGTTTTTTTTAAAGATTTTTCAGGCATAATATAGGTGTGGAATATCTGAACGAAACTTTTGAACAGTACCATTATGCTCTGCGGAAAGCCAAACAATCCGTGCGTCTGCGCAAGCGTCAGGACAAACCGGTCCACCCTGCCGTCTTGGACGATCTTGTCAATATTTATGACTGTTCGATCGAACGACTGGGCGAGATCGATGTGCCGGCCGAACTGATCGTCGGCACCAAGACCGGTGCCCGGACACTGTCATTTTCCTATGATTTCATGCCGCTGCTCAAAGATAAGAGCGAGTTTGCGGCGAAATGGCGGGCCGTATGCGCCTACCACCTTTCGGAGACCGGGATCACGGAAGCACCGACCGCTTATGAATATCTGGGGAAATTCTATATCGTTGAAGGCAACAAGAGAGTCTCCGTCCTGCGTTCCTACGGTGCCGTCTTCATCACTCTGGATGTGACGCGTCTTCTGCCGCGCAAGAGCGACCGCATGGCCGTACAGGCATACTACCGTTTCCTGGAGTATCATAAGCTGTCCAAACTCTATTCGATACAATTCTCCAGACCGCAGTACTACTCCCGTTTTCAGAAGGCCTTGGGTTTTGCGGAAGATCATGAGTGGACGAGAGCGGAAAGGATCGCCATCGTCGGCTTCTTCGGAAGACTGAAGAGTCATCTGGAACGTTATAAGATCACCGCCAATCCAAGCAACTGCCTATTGGCCATGGCCGAGATCTACGGCTATGAGAATCTGACCGCGATGTCGGACAGCCAGCTCGACAAAGCGATCAGAGACAACAAAGTCCGTCTCGATCACGGACACGGTCCTTATCACATCATGGCCGTGGCCGATGAAGAAGACCTCGGCTTGTATTCCGGTTATGCCCGGACGGAACTGAAAGACATCGACTTCATGATCTCCTGCGGAGACTTGCACAGTGAATATCTCGAATTCCTGGTCACGATGGCCAACAAGCCTCTGTTCTATATCCACGGCAACCACGACGGCCGCTATGCGACCAAACCGCCGGAAGGCTGCATCTGCATCGATGACGACTTATACATCCATGACGGCATCCGCATCCTGGGACTGGGCGGTTCCTACCGCTACTCGAACGATACGTTCCAATACACCGAGGTGCAGATGGAAAGAAGGATACGCAAACTGAGAAGGAAGATCCGCAAAGCCGGCGGCGTCGATATCGTCGTCACCCATGCTCCGATCAAAGGATACGGTGACATGCAGGACTTTGCCCATCAGGGTTTTGCCTGCTTCGAAAAACTGCTGAATGAGCTCCATCCGAAATTCTGGCTCTACGGTCACGTACATCTGCGATACGATTACCGTCTGAAACGCATCATCGAATACAAGGAGACGCAGATCATCAACTGCAATACGAAATATGAGATCACCTATTAAAGACATCAACATCGCCTATATCGGCGGCGGATCGCGCGGCTGGGCGTGGACTTTCATGACGGATCTGTCTCTGGAAAAAGAACTTTCCGGGACCGTCCGTCTCTATGACATCGACCATAAAGCCTCGAAGATCAACGAAAAGATCGGCAACGATCTAAGCAGCGACAAACGCTGCCGCTCCCATTTCAGCTACCGCTCCGTCGATTCACTCAGGAAAGCTCTCCATAAGGCAGACTTCGTAGTCATCTCCATCCTGCCGGGGACCTTCGACGAGATGGAATCCGACGTGCATCTGCCGGAAAAATACGGCATCTACCAGTCGGTCGGCGATACGGCCGGACCGGGCGGCTATATCCGGGCACTTCGCACCATACCGATGTTCATTGAGATCGCTCAAGCCATCAAACAGTACGCTCCGGATGCCTGGGTCATCAACTACACCAATCCGATGTCATTATGTGTCAAGACATTGTACGAGACCTTCCCGGAGATCAAAGCCTTCGGCTGCTGCCATGAAGTCTTCAATACGCAGGAAGTTTTAGCCTCCATCTTATCCGAAGAACTCAAGATCGCCAAGATCAAGCGAAGCGACTTATATACCAATGTCGTCGGCATCAACCACTTCACCTGGTTCACGAAGGCATCCTATAAGGATGTCGATATCTTCCCGATCTACGAAAGATATATCGATAAGCACTTTGAAGAAGGCTATGAATTCACTTCCGACAACTGGATGAATTCCTACTTCAGCTGTGCACACCGCGTCAAATTCGACTTGTTCAGAAAGTATCACAACATCGCGGCAGCCGGTGACCGGCACCTGGCCGAATTCATGCCCGGTGATCTCTATCTGAAAGATCCGGAAACAGTCGAAAAATGGAAGTTCACTCTGACTCCGGTCTCCTACCGCAAGGATGATCTCAAAAAACGCCTTGAACGCTCCAAGCGTCTCTACGAAGGAAAAGAAAAGATCAGGCTCTCTTCGACCGGCGAAGAAGGCGTTCAGCTCATCAAAGTTCTCTGCGGTCTCAAAGACAAAGTCTCCAATGTCAATCTGCCCAACTACGGTCTGCAGATACCCAACCTACCCAAAGATGCCGTGGTGGAGACCAACGCCTTGTTCACCTTCGGCAGCGTCGCACCGGTCTATGCCGGCAAGATGCCCGAAGACATCAGAAAGCTCACCCTTCCTCATATAAAGAATCATGAGCGCATCTATCAGGCCGTCATTCAAAAAGACCGCAGACTCGTCTATGAAGCATTTGAAAACGATCCGTTGATCCACAAGCGTCTGAATGGCGAACAGATCAGGGAACTCGTCGATCAGATGATCGACCGTACATCAAAATACACAGATATCTGAAGAAAGGAAAGAAACAATGGCACTACATGTAATGGATGAAGCCAACCGCTGTCTGCAATGCAAGAACCCGCGCTGCCGCACCGGCTGCCCGATCAACACCAACATCCCGGAAGCGATCCGCCTTTTAAGAGAAAACAAACTCAATGAAGCGGGCAAGATGCTGTTCCTGAACAACCCGCTGACGACGGTCTGTTCCCTTGTCTGCAACCATGAGAACCAGTGCGAAGGACATTGCGTCCTGGGCATCAAAGGCTCACCGGTCCACTTCTCCACGATCGAAAACTACATCTCCGAGACTTATGCCAACCAGATGACCGAAGGCCCGAAACCTTCCAACGGCATCAAAGTCGCGATCGTCGGTTCCGGTCCGGCCGGACTGACCATCGCCGTCATCCTGGCAAGGTATGGCTACGACGTGACGATCTTCGATATCCATGACAAGATCGGCGGCGTCTTACGCTATGGCATTCCGGAATTCCGTCTTCCGAAGTCCGTCCTCGACGATTTCGAATACCGTCATCTGCGCTTGAAAGGCATCAAGGTCCGTCCGAATACCACGATCGGCACTTCGATCACGATCGACGACCTCTTCCGTGACGGCTACAAAGCGATCTTCGTCGGTACCGGTACCTGGAGGCCGAAGACTTTAGGCATCAAGGGCGAATCCTTGGGCAATGTCCACTTTGCGATCGACTATCTCGCCTCTCCGGATGTCTACCACTTAGGCAACAACGTCATCGTCATCGGCGTCGGCAATGCCGCTATGGATGTTGCCAGGACGGCGATCCGCAAAGGCTCAAGACATGTCACCTGTTTTGCGAGAAGAGATACCGTCTCCGCTTCCCAATACGAGTTCTCCTATGCGAAACTTGAAGGCGTGAACTTCGAATTCAACAAGTCACCGATCGAGATCAAGGATGACGGCGTCATCTTTGCCGATACGACGGTCAACGAAGACGGAAAAGTCGTCGTCGTGGAAGGCTCCGAGAAATTCTATCCGTCCGATTCGGTCATCGTCTCCGTTTCCCAAGGCGCCATGAACCGCATCGTCTCCACGACCAAAGGTCTGGAAGTCGGCAAAGGCGGACTTCTGGTCGCCGATGAACACGGTCAGACGACAAGACCGGGCGTCTTCACATCCGGAGATGTCGTATCCGGTGCCAAGACGGTCGTTGAAGCGGTCGCCGCTTCCAAAGTCACCGCCGAAGCGATGCACGAATACCTGCAATCCCTGCCGAAAGAAGAAGGTTGATACGATAACGGGATCCCTGAGGATCCCGTTTTTTCTTTCCGTACATATCAAAAAGCGATGCCGAAATGCATCGCTTGTTTATTGAAGATATTGTCTGCGGTAGTCGCGCAGGACCAGGAATGCCACGAGACTTGACATCACCGTGACCGAGATGTTGGAGACCATCATCACGATACCGACGCTCTTCTCGCCGAGAGCCGTGAAGTTCTGTAAGAACCAGAAGACCGGGATGCGGAAGGCAAAGACCCTGGCGATATTGACGATGAGCGTCAGCTTCGTCTTGCCCAGTCCGTACAAAAGAGCCATGACCGCTGCATTGATGCCTAACGGGACGGCACCTAAGGCTTCATAGCGGTAGACCAGTTTGATCATCTCGTGAAATTCATAGCTCCCCGAATCGAACAATGAGGCAAAGAAATCCATCTGCCAGATCTCAAAGCCGGAGATCAAAGCGCCTAAAAACACATTGATGATCATCGTGACGAAGAATGCCTTGATCACCCTCTCATATCTTTTTGCCCCGAAGTTCTGCGATATGATGGATGCACAGCCTTCCTGATAACCGTTCTGCGGCATCGTCGTAAAACCGCCCAGATTATTGGAAACGCCCATCGCACCGACCATCAGATCGCCATATACGGTGCACATGGCATTGACGATCGTCTTTCCGAAAGCAAACAGCGCCTTTTCCGCAATGACCGGCAAAGAACTGTCGATCATCGGCGCGACCACTTCCCTTTCCTTGGAGACGGCCGCCAGGGAGAAGCCGAAGGCGGAATCGCCTTTCAAAGAATTAAATACGGCGATTGCCAGCAGCAGCAGCTGCGAGATCAGGGAAGCTACGGCGATCATCACCAGGCCCGAATTCAGGATGTAGACGAAGAAGGCCGTCAAAGAGAGCTTCGTCAGGATCACCATCAGATTGAGCTTGAAGATCAGTCTGGCATTCCCTCTTGCCCGTTCGACTGCGATATAGACGTTGTTGAGGAACGTGATCACCATCGTCAGCAGCTGTACGATGAAATAGCTCGTTCCGACTTTGATCAGCCCTTCCGGTGTTCCGGCAAGCCGCAAAAACTGTCCGGTGAACGGCAAGATCCCCGCAAGCATCAGTACACCTACGCTCAAACACAGGATATATAAGGACGAGACTCTCTTGCGGACCAGATCGAAGTTTCCCTGTCCGAAGGCATGCGAGATCTTGATGCCCGCACCGACGGCCAGTCCTCCGCCGACAGCGGAAAGGATGTGGTTGACCTGGCTGAGATAGGCAACGGCAGATACCGACTCCTTTGATATATGAGCAGCCATCATCGTATCCAGGATCGCAAAGATCTGCGACAGCATCTGGTACATCGCCAGCGGCGTTCCGATATATAAGATGACCTTCCACATGCTGTCATTGAGTGACATGTGAAGATAACGTTCATCCCGGCTGCTGAGTTTCGTTTTTGTTTTGTTTACTGTCATGCCTATATACATTACATCGTTTGTCTCATATTTTCCAGTCTTTTTCCCTTATTTGGACCGTTCATCAAACCGATGCCTTTGTCTATCCGGTCTCAGAGGATGATCCGATCGTATGTTAAAGAAGTCTTTACCGATCGCTTTAGCGGATCCTTCTTTTTATTTCGGCTGACTCGCGGTCGCCTTCCTGTCCTGCGACCGATGTCTTCCCCATATTGTTCACGATCTTCCGGATCTTTCGTTTTACGATCCATTCACGAAAAAAGCTCCTTTTCAGGAGCTTGTTTCATACATGATCTTTCAGTTTATCACGACCGATCCGCCGAGATTCTCGGAGATCCAGGCGATATAGGTCTTTCCTCTGTTCAAAGCGATGACTTCTCCTTCGGGGTCTCTGATCACCAGTTTCCCCTTCTCAACTTCCCATGTGATATCTGTGACCGTTCCTTCCGAAGCCAGTTTGCCGTCTCCTGCGATCATCTGGTAGTTGCAATAGGAGAAATAAGCGCCAGGCTTGGTGATGTATTCCGTCTGATCATAAAGGACGATGATGTTCTTTCTTGTCAGCTTGTTTTCGAAATCCTCCGTATGATAGAGCTTATCCGCATCCGAATAGGTCCAGTGTTTGACCCAGCTGCGATCGGAGACCGTGATCGTGATCTCCTTGCAGGGAGTATCGCTGACCGGGACGGCTTCATCGGTAAATTCAAATGAAGTGAAACGGTCGTTGTTCCTTTCCGTCCGGTAACCGTATTCGTCGATCGCCTGCACGAGCTTATCCGTATAAACGACACCGGTATGCTCGGTCGCCACATCTCTTTCCCAGTTCCGGCCGAACAGCTGTACATTGCCGCGGTATTGCAGCTGGTTGATGTTGTCGACGCCGTCTCTGGCGATGATATCGCTCGCTCCGATATAACTTCCGGCGGAATCGCTCTGTCCCCAATGGATGTAGATCGCATCGAAGAGTTCGGAGAAACGGACATATGGCGGACGGGCACTGCGCATCGGACCGATCAGCTCAGGCAGAGAAGTGAAATCGGCGAAGAGCCACATCGTTCTGGTGATGCCGCCTTCCACTTCTGCTTCCAGGATGATATCGGGAGAATAATTGACATCGTCCATGCCCCATTGCGGACGGGCAGGCGGTGTGTTTTCGACCATGAAAGCGACAGGGCGTTTGCCGATCGCCGTCTCCTTCATCTTCAGTCCGGTGAGAGGATTCCTGGTACGGCGGTCTTCTTCCGCTTTCCGTTTCGCTTCTTCCGCCGCCAGTCGGGCAGCTTCTTTCTCCGCCGCAATCCTTTCGGCTTCTTCCTTGGCACGCAAAGCAGCTTCCTCTTCTTCCCTCAAAATGCGTTCTTTCTTGATGAAATCCGCCAATACCAGGGAAGAGAGCAGCAGCGCCGCCAGCAGGCCGGCAATGCTCAGTTTTTTGACCGTTGTTTTTTTCATAATCACCACTCTGAACCAATCTATTCTTTGTGAATCGTTTTCTACTTTATTCTATCATCCATTCTTTTATGCTGATCAAAAACAAGTCGGATTCAACAAACGGTCCACATCGGTTCATCCATGTATCGACGGTATATGGACGAAACCTAAACGAAAGAAGCACATCGCGTGCTTCCTCTTCTTTATTCGTAGATCGGTTCAAAATCGCTTGCCGGATGGCTGCATAACGGACAGATATAGTCTTGAGGAAGGACCGGTCCATCATAGACATAGCCGCAGATCGTGCATCGCCAGCCGACGATCTTTCTTTGTGTCTCCGCCTGTTTCTTCGGCTTGATCCGGGAATGATATTCGCTGTAGGTGACCGGACGCCGGTCGGAAAGTTTGTCCATGTCGACCACTTCCGCAATGAATAAAGTGTGGCTGCCCAGGTCTTCCGCCGATATCACTTTACAGGAAAGGAGCGCACAGGCGTGATCTTTAATGTACGGGATGCCGAGACCGTCTTTGAATACCTCGTAACCTTCAAATTTGTCGGTCTCATTGCCATGACGCAGGCCGAAATCTTCAAACAGCTTGTAAGGTGCGCTCTCATCCAGGACTGCCGCCGTGAAATAGCCGGAGCGTTTGATCAGTTCCGGTGTCAGATTGCCGTTGATGCAGGAGAGAGACACCCGTGTCGGATCGGATGCGACCTGGCAGACCGTATTGACGATGCAGCCATTCCTTTTTCCTTCCGCTTCCGTACCGATAAGAAATAATCCGTAAGTCAGATCATAGATCGCTTTATTGTTTTTCATCGAAAATCTCCTTGTAATCTCATTATACGACAGCAGATCTGTTCCTTCCGTTACAGCATGAACATAATAAAAGCTCCGTTTCCGGAGCTCTTGTTTGAATTAAACTAATTCGATCGTTGCCAACGGAGCAGCATCGCCGCGTCTGAAACCGGTCTTATTGACTCTGGTATAGCCGCCGTTTCTGTCTTTGTATTTCGGGGCAACTTCATCAAATAATACCTGAACGGCCGTCTTGCCGTCTTTGGTCGTGACGTTTCTTAAGTAAGAAGCAGCCTGTCTTCTGGCAGCTAAGTCATTCTTCTTAGCGATTGTGATCAGATGATCGACGACGCTTCTTAATTCCATAGCTTTCATTTCGGTCGTTTCGATCTTGCCTTTTAAGATAAGATCGGTCGCCATGTTCTTAAGAAGGGCTACTCTATGGTCAGCCGTACGGCCTAATCTACGATTCCACATGTTTCAATTTCCCCCTTAGTCAATGTGTTTGAAGGAGAGGTTCAAAGCCTGCAGCTTTTCCTTGACTTCTTTCAAGGACTTCTTGCCGAGGTTTCTGACTCTGCTCATTTCTTCTTCAGTCTTCTGTGTCAGTTCTTCGACTGTTGAGATACCTGCTCTCTTTAAGCAGTTGTATGATCTGACTGTCAGATCAAGATCGTCGATCGACATATTGACCTTCTTTGCATTGCCTTCGTTGACGTAGTCCTTCATCAAGGAATCAAGTTCATTGACGTCGTTGTCAACTTCTGTGAGAAGTTCAAGATGCGAGACGAGGATCTTGGCAGCCAGCGCAAGTGACTCTTTAGGATTGATGGAACCATCGGTCCATACTTCCATCGTCAGTTCGTCATACTTAGCGGACTGTCCGACACGTGTCGGTTCAACTGTGTAGTTCGCTTTAACGACCGGTGTGTAGATCGCATCCGTGTAGATCGTTCCGATGCCCTGGGAAGAACCCTGGTAGAGCAGCTTGTTTTCATCGGCGGAGACATAGCCTCTGCCTTTTCTGGCAAGCAGTTCCATTTCCAGTTCGCCGCCCTTGTCAAGATGAGCGATCTCCAGTTCCGGATTCAGGATCTCAACACCGGCAGGAAGAATGATATCTTCAGCCTTTACTGTACAAGGACCTTTCGCAGAGATGCGAAGCGTATATACGTCGTCATCCGCGATGTCCAGGATCAAACTCTTAATGTTTAATACGATTAATGTAGTATCTTCTCTGACGCCTTTGATAGATGAGAACTCATGGAAGATCCCGTCTATTTTGATAGAATATACTGCACCACCCGGTAAGGATGACAGCATAGTTCTTCTTAAAGCATTGCCTAATGTCGTACCGAAGCCTCTCTCCAGAGGTGTGATGACGAATCTGCCATAGTTCTCGGATTCGACATAGTCACTTACTTTAAACTTAGGACGTTCAAATTTATTCATAAATTCCCTCCTTAGCTTTAGCCTCTAGGTTTCTTAGGCGGACGGCAGCCGTTATGCGGGATCGGTGTGACGTCGTTGATCGCAGTGATCTCCAGGCCGGCAGTAGCCAATGCTCTGATCGCAGCTTCTCTGCCCGGGCCCGGTCCTTTGACGTTGACTTCGACCTTCTTCATACCGTGATCCATTGCCGTTTTGCCTGCAGCTTCAGAAACCAGCTGAGCAGCGTATGGAGTGGATTTACGTGAACCTTTATAACCTAATGCACCGGCAGATGACCAAGAAATGACATTACCGGCTTCATCAGTGATCGTAACGATCGTATTATTGAATGTTGAGTGGACATGTGCAACGCCACTGGCAATATTCTTCTTGACACGTTTCTTACGTGCGGTTGTTTTTGCTTTCTGTGCCATTGTTTATCCTCCTTACTTCTTCTTGTTGGCTACCGTTCTTCTCGGTCCCTTACGGGTTCTGGCATTGGTCTTGGTCCTCTGGCCTCTGACCGGTAAGCCTTTTCTGTGTCTGATGCCGCGGTAGCAGCCGATTTCCATCAGACGCTTGATGTTGAGCTGAGTTTCTCTTCTCAGGTCACCTTCGAGCTTGAATTCATCGAGAGCCTTACGGATCTGATTCATCTGATCGTCCGTAAGATCCTTGACACGAAGATCCTCGCTGATACCACAGTCAGCCAGAACTTTCTTCGCCGTCGTCAGACCTACACCGTAGATGTAAGTAAGAGATATTACAACGCGTTTATTATTTGGAATATCAACTCCAGCAATACGAGCCATTAAATTTCTTCCTCCCTTTTAACCTTGTCTTTGTTTG
>JAFOLW010000019.1 GCA_017419165.1 Erysipelotrichaceae bacterium | reverse complement strand
GATCCGCCCGGTTCAACGATGATGACTTTCTTCAGCATCTGTTTGATGATGACTTCGACGTGTTTGTCGGAGATATCGATACCGGTAACGGCATAGACCTTCTTGACTTCCTTTAAGATGTAGTTCTGTACAGCCTGTACACCGGCGATCGACAGTAACTCTTTCGGGTCAACGTTGCCTTCCGTCAGTTTTGCACCGGCTCTGACCTGTTCACCGACCTTGATCCATGCACGGACCGTGGAAGAGATACCGCACTTGTGTACGATGGTCTCCTTGTCGTTGGAGATCTCGATGATCCACGAGTGGTCTTCGAGCTCTTCGACCTTGGTGATCTCACCGGTGATCTTCGCGAGAACGGCCGGGTGTTTCGGACAGCGTGCTTCGAACAGTTCTTCGACACGCGGCAGACCTTGAGTGATATCGTCGTCAGCGTTTGCGACACCACCGGAGTGGAATGTACGCATGGTCAGCTGAGTACCCGGTTCACCGATGGACTGCGCAGCCATGATACCGATCGCTTCGCCGGATTCGACGAGCTTACCGGTCGCCATATTACGGCCATAGCACTTGCGGCAGATACCGTCTTTGCACTTACAGGTAAAGGAATTTCGGATGTTCATGCCTTTGTAACCGGCGGCGATGATCCTGTCGGCGACGGCTTCATCGATGAATTCATCTTCATCGATGATGATCTCGCCTGTTTCGGGATCCGTCAGCTGTTCCTTGGCATAACGTCCTACGATCCTGTCGTAGAATTTTTCGATCGTCGAATTGTCTTTCTGATCGACGATGTCTTCCACATAGTAGCCCTGGTCGGTCTGGCAGTCTTCTTCCATGATCATGACGTCCTGAGCGACATCGACCAGTCTTCTGGTCAGATAGCCGGATTCGGCCGTCTTCAAGGCAGTATCGGTCAGACCTTTACGGACACCGTGTGTGGAAATAAAGAATTCGGATACGTTCAGACCTTCACGGAAGGAAGAATAGATCGGGACTTCGATGATCGAAGGCTGATATTCTTTCTTGGATTTGGACTGCGTCGGTCTTCCCATCAGACCACGCATACCGGCCAGCTGGGTAAAGTTGGACTTGTTACCACGGGCACCGGATACGGAGGACATGGAGATCGGCGACTTACGCGACAGGTTGTTCATGACATCGTCACCGATGGCATTGGTCGCATCCGCCCAAAGCTTGGAGAAGTGCTTTTCCCATTCAGGCAGGGTCAGCTGGCCTCTCTTCAGCAGGTTCTGTAATACATCGGCCTTGGCCTTTGCTTCATCGACGAAGTGCTGCTTGTGCGGCGCAACGTTGATATCCGACAGTGAGATCGTCATACCGGCAACGGTAGAGTACTCAAAGCCCAGGTCTTTGATCGCATCCAGGACTTCGGAAGAACCGTCGGTCTTGTATTTCGCGAAGACTTCCGCGATGACCTTGGAAAGGCTCTTCTTGGTGAATTCCGGAGCGATCGGTTTGTCCTTGATGAACTTTCTGATATCCGTGCCGTAATCACAGAAACTGGAATCCGGCGTTCTCTTGAGGGAATCGCCCTTGACTTCGTTGATGTAAGGGAAATCGCTCGGGAACTTGTCGTTGAAGATCAACTTACCGATCGTCGTGACCAGATACTTATCCAGATGTTCCTCAGGGAAACTTGTTTTGTTGAGTGCACGTACCGGCACTGCGACACGTGTATGCAGGTGGACTTCCTTGTTCTGATAAGCCATCAGAGCTTCATTGAAATCCTTATAGACGTGACCTTCGTTGTCACCGAACTTCCTCCACATCGCGGCAGTTTCCTTGTCGCCGAGGGATTCGATGATGTCGGCCTTCTCATAGAATTCTTCCGCAGTCTCTTCCATGTTCAGATAGAAGTTACCGAGGACCATGTCCTGCGAAGGCGTAACGATCGGTTTTCCGTCTTTCGGACCCAGGATGTTGTTGGAAGCCATCATCAGGATCTCAGCTTCCGCACGTGCTTCTTCCGACAGAGGAAGGTGTACGGCCATCTGGTCGCCATCGAAGTCGGCGTTGAATGCGGTACATACCAGAGGATGTAACCTGATCGCTCTTCCTTCGACGAGTTTCGGCTTGAAGGCCTGGATACCCAATCTGTGCAGAGTCGGGGCACGGTTCAGGAAGACCGGATGGTTGTCCATCAGTTCTTCGAGAACATCCCAGATCGCCGGATCAAATCTCTCGATCATCTTCTCGGCAAACTTGGAAGACTGCGCGATCTTCTGATTGACGAGTTCATTGATCACGAACGGCTTGTAAAGCTGTATCGCCATCTCTCTCGGGATACCGCACTGGTACATCTTGAGGTCCGGTCCGACCGCGATGACCGATCTTCCGGAGAAGTCGACACGCTTGCCTAAGAGGTTCTGTCTGAAACGACCCTGCTTACCCTTCAAGGAGTGAGACAGAGACTTCAACGGACGGTTGGCGGAACCCTTGACCGGATTCCCTCTCCTGCCGTTGTCGATCAGAGCATCGACCGCTTCCTGAAGCATACGCTTCTCGTTCTGAACGATGATGCTCGGCGTGCCGATCTCCAGCAACTTCTTCAAACGGTTATTACGGGTGATGACACGACGGTATAAGTCGTTAAGATCGGAGGTCGCGAATCTGCCGCCGTCCAGCTGCAGCATCGGCCTGAGATCAGGCGGGATGACAGGTAAGACCGTCAGGACCATCCACTCCGGCTTGTTCTCGGATTCAACGAAGGCGTTGATCGTTTCCAGTCTCTTGATCAGCTTCTTGCGCTTGTCGCCCTGAGCTTTTTCAAGTTCCTTGACGATATCGGCCTTCTCTTTGAGAACGTCGACCTGTTCGAGCAGTGTCTTGATGGCTTCCGCACCTGTCTGTGCTTTGAACGCATCCTTGCCGTACAGCGCTTCGTAATTTCTTACTTCGAGCTCGGACAGAGGCTGCTTATATTCCAGATCCGTGCTTCCCGGATCGGTAACGATCCAGGTGACGAAGTACACGACTTCTTCCAGGATCTTCGGAGAAACATTGAGGACTAAGCCCATTCTTGAAGGGATGCCCTTCAGATACCAGATATGGGCTACCGGAGCGGCGAGGGCGATATGGCCCATGCGCTCTCTACGTACGGAGGACTTGGTGATCTCGACACCGCAGCGGTCACATACGACACCTTTGTAACGGACCTTCTTGTACTTTCCGCAGTAACATTCCCAGTCTTTGGTCGGGCCGAATATCCTTTCGCAGAATAAGCCGTCCCTTTCCGGTTTCTGGCTGCGGTAGTTGATCGTTTCCGGTTTCGTGACTTCGCCGTGAGACCATTCCAGGATCCTTTCAGGAGATGCTAAACCGACTTTGATCGCTTCAAATCTGTTCTTTGCCATGTCTATACCTCCTCTTCATCCAGACCCATGATCGCTTCCGGAGCCTCATCCTCATCGATGGTATCTCTGACATTGAGACCCTCGGTATCTTCGACCAGAGACGCATCGCTTGACTTTTCGACATCGCGGTCGTCTTCGTCGCTTCTCGAGATGGAGACTTCATTTCCTTCCTCATCCAGCATACGGACATCCAGAGCCAGAGCCTGTAATTCGTTCTTCAGGACGTTGAAGGATTCCGGAATACCCGGTTCAGGGATCCTCTTGCCTTTGATGATGGCATCGTAGGTCTTGGTACGGCCGTTGATGTCATCGGACTTGACTGTCAGGATCTCTTCGAGTGTATGAGCGGCACCGTAGGCTTCCAGAGCCCAGACTTCCATCTCACCGAATCGCTGGCCGCCGTTCTGTGCTTTACCGCCTAACGGCTGCTGCGTGACCAGTGAATAAGGACCTGTAGCACGGGCATGGAGCTTATCATCGACCATGTGTGCCAGCTTGATCATATACATGACGCCGACCGCGATACGCTCATCGTAAGGTTCGCCGGTCTTGCCGTCACGCAAGACGATCTTGCCGTCCATCGATGTTCCGGCTTCTTTCATGATATCCGTCAGTTCTTCGTTGGTGATACCGTCAAAGACCGGCGTAGCGAATTTGACAGGATGACCTGTCTTTTCGCTCAGCGTCTTGGCGGCCATGCCTAAGTGGATCTCCAGGACCTGACCGATGTTCATACGTGAAGGGACACCGAACGGATTCAACATGATATCCACAGGCGTTCCGTCCGGCATGAAAGGCATATCCTCGACCGGTAAGATCTTGGAAATGACACCCTTGTTGCCGTGTCTTCCGGCCATCTTGTCGCCTTCAGAGATCTTACGTTTCTGAACGACATAGACCTTGATGACTTCCGTGACGCCCGGACCCAGTTCATAACCTTCCGACCTCTTGAAGATACGGATGGACTGAACGATACCGGCACCGCCATGCGGAACACGCAGTGAATTATCTCTGACTTCGTGTGATTTCTCACCGAAGATCGCCAATAACAGTTTTTCTTCCGGCGAAGCATCGGACTGTCCTTTCGGCGTGACCTTTCCTACGAGGATGTCACCCTCCTTGACTTCCGCACCGACCATGACGATACCTCTGGAATCCAGGTTGCGGCAAGCGCCTTCCTGAACGTTCGGGATATCTCTGGTGATCTCTTCTTCACCGAGTTTCGTCTTTCTCTTTTCGATGGAATATTCATCGATATGGATCGACGTATAGACATCATCCTTGACCATCCTCTCGGACATGATGATGGCATCCTCATAGTTGTAGCCATGCCATGTCATGAACGCGATGGTGACGTTCTGTCCCAAAGCCAGTTCGCCGTCATCCATGGAAGGACCGTCGGCGATGATATCGCCCTTCTTGACGTAGTCCCCGTCATTGACGATCGGACGGTGGTTGATGCACGTGCCCGCATTGGAGCGCGCGAACTTCTCGAGCATGTATTCATGTTCTTCACCGTCTTTGGATGTGATCACGATCCTGTTGGCATCGACATAAGTGACCGTACCTTCATCGGCGGAGACCAAGCCTGTGCCTGAGTCTTTCGCGATCTTCGGTTCGATACCTGTGCCGACGTACGGCGCATGCGGCCTCAGAAGCGGAACGGCCTGTCTCTGCATGTTGGCACCCATCAACGCACGGGAGGCGTCATCGTTCTCGAGGAACGGGATGCAGGCAGCAGCGACAGAGACGATCTGTTTCGGCGAAACGTCAGCCAGCTCGACCTGTGCCTTGTTGACTAAGACAGTCTCACCGGCTTTTCTGGCGACGACCTGATCGTTGACCAGCTTGCCGCCGACGACTTCGTTGGCCTGCGCGATGATGTAGTCGTTCTCATCATCAGCGGACAGATAGATGTAGTCTTCCGTGACATCGCCGTTGCTTAAGACCTTGCGGTAAGGCGTCTGAATGAAACCGTACTCGTTGATCTTGGCGTATGTCGTAAGGTAGGAGATCAGACCGATGTTCTGACCTTCCGGGGTCTCGATCGGGCAGATCCTGCCGTAGTGTGAGTTGTGGACATCACGGACTTCGAAGCCCGCTCTTTCTCTGGTCAGACCGCCCGGGCCCAATGCAGAGATACGGCGCTTGTTGGTCAGCTCTGCCAGCGGATTCTGCTGATCCATGAACTGGGACAGCTGCGAAGAAGAGAAGAATTCCCTGATCGCACCTGACAGCGGTCGGTTGTTGGTCAATGTCTTCGGTGTTGCGTTTTCAACTTCCGTGATGGACATCTTTTCCTTGACCGCTTTTTCCATCCTCGACAGACCGATACGGAACTGGTTCTGTATCAGTTCGCCGACCGTACGGATCCTACGGTTGCCCAGCATATCGATATCATCGGTGGAACCGACGCTGTCGAGCAGCGTGAACATGTAGTTGTAGAATGCCAGCATATCTGACATCGTGATGCACTTCTTGTCGTTGAGCGGATCGATACCGATGAGTCGGATCTTGCGCTCTTCATCCGACGGGTTGCAGATATTGACGACCTGGCAAGCCGTACCGACCAGCCATGCCGAGATCTTTTCACCCGCATTGATCCTGCTTCTGATCGCATCTTCCTTGTCGGACATCAACATGTAGGAATCATGATCCGGCAGATAATAAGGCATCGCCTGTTCATCTTCGACCATGATGTCCGCATCGTTTTCGTCCGTCAGTCTGCCTAAGACGAAGAGCCTCTGGCCGTAGTCCATGACGGCATTGAAGTTTTCGGAAGTGAGTTTGACTTCCTTGGCAACGATACCGCTGTAGACTCTGACTTTCGAGATCTCTTTGCCGATCGTTTCGACATCTCCCTTGGTCAGGACAGTACCCATGAAATAGGTCTTGTCTTTCAAGTCGATGTCGTTGGCTAAGACTCTGCCGATCAGTGCCAGCACGTTTTCAGTAGGCACTTCGACGATCGTCGGATGCGAGAAGATATGACGGAACGGGAAAGCTTCCACATGGGAGCCCTTGACCAGTTCCTGGCGCAGGACGTTTCTCTCCGCCTTTTCGATCTTCGTACCGGCTGCATAAAGGATGCTGCCGTCAGCCTTGTACAGGTCTTGTGCCAGTACATGGTGTTCGATACGGTCGATGACGTTGAGCTTCTTGCCCAGCTTGTATCTTCCGGCAGAAGTCAGATCATACTTCTTCTGGTCGAAGAACTTCGCATTCATCAGGTTGGCAGCACCTTCGACGGTCGGGACTTCATCCTGCTTCTGGTTCTTGTGCATTTCCAGAAGGGCTGCATCCATCGTCTTGGTCTTGTCGGCCTGAAGAGTGTTGGTGATCTCTTCGTAAGCACCTAAGAAAGAAGTGTAGATCGCTTCATAGATATTGAGGAATTCCCGGTCATCGTTCTGATTGATCAGGTCTTCGTAAACCTCTAAGCCCATCGCCTTCAGGAAGGTCTTGACCTTTTCCAGATCGAAACCGTCCTCTCCTCTTTCGAGATTGAGAGAGAAGCCGATGCATTTCAATAAGATAGTCGATAAGATCTTACGCTTTCTGTCGACCGACATGTTCATGATGCGGCCCAAAGCGTTCTTCTTATCATCCGTCAGAAATTCCAGCCACGTTCCGCGTGACGGAATCAGTTCGCCGCTGAATGCTTCCTTTCCCGTCTTATCATCGGTCTGTGTATCGAAATACGCACCCGGCGATCTGACGATCTGGGAAACGATGACACGCTCAGCTCCATTGATGATGAAAGTGCCGGTCGGCGTCATCATCGGGAAGTCGCCCAAGAAGACTTCTTCCTTTTTGGTGATGACTTCACCGGTATCTTCATCAATGATCTCCAACTCCATGTTGGCTTTTAATGGCGCACGATAATCTTCCTCACGATATTTTGTTTCGGCGACCGAGAACTTCGGCTCACCGAATTCAAAATTCAGCAATTTCAAGCGGATGTTACCGCTATAGTTCTGGATCGGGTAGATGTCATCAAACACTTCTTTGATGCCTTCTTTGGTAAACCATTTGAAGGAATCAGTTTGTACCTCTACTAAGTTAGGCAGTTCGAGATTGCCACTAACCTTTGAATAGTCACGGCGAGTAGAATGCCTACCCGATTCAACGATTTTGTATGTTTGTGTCATTTGCGCCGTCCTTTCAAATAATTATTTTGCTTTGCTCAGTCAAAACAATCCAGGACAAAATAGCCGCTGTCTCTTTCAATGATACTGACGTTTGCAAAGAGTGTTTCAAGTTTAGCCATGGATGACTTTGCCCCCTGTGCCTTGCGGATCACGATATACAGATGACCCCGGTCATTGAGCATAGCTTTCGACTTCTCATAAAGTCCGTATATGACAGCTTTGCCCGCTCGAATGGGCGGGTTCAAAGTGATCGTATCGAACTTGTGAGACAAAGCCGTGATATCATCGCACAGATGAACTTTAATATCCGTCTTGTTATTGACACCGTTGAGCACGGACAGTTCCACCGCCCGGGAATTGACTTCCGCCATTTCCACTTCGGTCTGCGGATGGAAACGTTTGAGGATGATCCCGATGGGACCGTACCCCGAACCCAGATCGAGCAGAGTCTGCCCGAGGTCCTTATCAACGATGCTTCGAATCAAGATATAACTGCCGTAATCGACGTTGTTCTTGGAGAACACGCCGATATCGGTAGTGAAACGGAAGACCTCATTACCGAAATAATACGTGAATTCCTTTCGATCGGAATCCAGACCGCTATTATCCGTATAATAATGGTTCATCACTTAATAATTATTTGATGTCGACGGTAGCTCCTGCATCCATTAACTGCTTCTTGATTTCTTCAGCTTCTTCCGGGCTGATGTTTTCCTTGATCGGGCTCGGGCACTTGTCGACTAAGCCTTTAGCTTCGACTAAGCCTAAACCGGTGATGGCCTTGACGACCTTGATGACAGCAGTCTTTGCTTCACCGAAGTTCGTTAAGATAACGGAAACGGAAGTCGGACCCTGAGGTGCTTCTTCAGCAGGTGCAGCAGCGACAGCAACCGGAGCGGCAGCAGTGACACCGAATTTTTCTTCGATCGCTTTGACTAAGTCGTTCAGTTCTAAGATGGTAGCTTCTTCCAAGTAAGCCAGGATATCATCATGTGATAATTTTGCCATTGTAATTTTTTCTCCTTTTTCTTCTTTAAATTTTCTTAATGGTCATTAAGCAGCAGCTTCTTCGACAGGTGCTGCTTCCGCTGCAGGTGCAGCTTCAGGTGCAGGTGCTCCAGCCTCCTTGGCATCGGCAACGGCCTTGACGGCTCTTGCGAATGAGCTTACAGGTGACTGCAGACAGCTCAGTAACATAGATAACATACCGTCACGGTTCGGCAGTAAGGACAGTTCCTTGATCGTTTCTTCGTTGACGACTTTGCCTTCGACGATACCTTTCTTAAGTACAAGAGCTTTGTGTTTCTTCGCGAACTTAGCTAAAACTCTGGCCGGTGCAGTTGCATCTTCAGAGAACGCGAACGCATTCGGACCGGCCAAAGCGTCTTTGAGATCTTCAAAACCGCAATCATCACATGCTCTTTCGAACATGGTGTTCTTGTAGACTTTGAAGTCGACACCTTCGGAACGGAGGCTGCGTCTGAGTTCAGTAACTTCGGCAACGCTGAGACCGCGATACTCACAGACAACAGTGGACTGAGAAGCCTTGATCTTGTCAGAGATCTCAGTGACTATAGCCTGCTTGTTACTTAATACAGCTTGATTCATATTTCCTCTTTCTAACACCCATATACTCATAAAAAGAAAACCTGTATCACATAGACACAGGTTAAAAATCATCTTCTGATCAACCTCGGTAACATGATTAAGGGATAG
>JAFOLW010000018.1 GCA_017419165.1 Erysipelotrichaceae bacterium | reverse complement strand
TTATGTCACCTTTCCTTTCTGTAAATAGAGCTTGAACAATTCTATTTTAAGGAAAGGTGACATTTTTGTTTAACATCTGTCACGTACCCGCATAGCGGGTAGTGTTTGTTCCTCACGGAACTGTGTAAACACTCTATAAAACATTACAGGCTTTCGAAAAAGCCTGTAATGTTAACGTGTTGGATTTTTGAATCGGATTAGTTCAGTTTGTTGATCCCGTCAATGCTTTCGGCAAAGTAAGGAGCACTTCTGAATTCGGACTCGTGGAAGTAACCGTCGATCAGGCACTCCGTATCCGGTGTGAATGCAGGATCGGATTCGACATCGGCGATCATGCTGGTCGGAGTTGCGCCGCCGATCGTGAAGGTCGAAGCATCGAAGACATGGAGCTCACCGGACTTGATGGCAGCGATCGCCGCATCAACAGCTTCCTGTGTGCCCGGCGCAACGCTCTTGCCTAATTCCGTGATCGCAACAGCACCTTCGTTGTAGCCGCCGGTCCAGTCGGTCATCATATCTTCGCCGTTGAGCCAGCAGCTGAAAGCGTAAGTGTAGAATTTTTCCCAGACATTGGATGCGGAAGTCAGAGCGACATCCGGTGCAACATCCAGCATCGAGACGTTGTAACCGACAGAGTAAGCGGTGAAGCCGTATTTGTTGTCTTCCATGTTCTTCTGCAGCTGGGAAGGAGCGCCTGTCGAGTCAGCATGCTGACCGATGATGACGCAGCCCTGAGACATCAGATCGTCACCGACCGTTGCTTCAGCCGTGATATCGAACCAGGAATTGGTGAATTCAACGGACATGACGGCGTTCGGATAAACGGAACGTAAGCCAAGGAAGAATGCGGTGTAACCGGAAACGACTTCCGCGTAAGGGAACGCACCGACATAACCGACTTTGACATTGCCGTCAGCGTCGAAGTTTTCAGGGACCAGAGCACCATTGTCTTCGAGTTCCTTGATCTTCATACCGGCAACGATACCGGAGACATATCTGGATTCATAGACCTTGGTGAAGGCATTCTTGAAGTTTGCCAGGCCGGAAACGGCAGCAGTATCACCGGTGTCCGCAACGAACGTGACTTCCGGATATTCGGATGCAGCCTGCTGCATGAAGGACTGGTGACCGTAAGAGTTGGAGATGACCAGTGTCGCACCGTTTTCAACGAGGTCGACAGCGGCATCGTAACAAGCCTGTGTCTCACCGATCGTATATTTCCAAAGGATCGTATCATCGGAGATACCTAAGCCCTTAGCGGCTTCCTTGATACCTTCCATATGCGCATAAGTGTAACCTTCGTTCTCATCACCGACCAGGATGATACCGATCTTCGGACCGGAAGTCGCTTCTTCCGCCGGTGTTTCTGCCGGAGTCTCTTCCTTCTTGGAAGAACAGCCGACCAGCGTGAAGACCATCATGATCGCAAGTAAGACTGCCAATAGTTTTTTCATTTCTTTTCTCCTTTTCTTTCCATGAAAAATATGAAAGCCGTCTTCTCCGGTATTTCTTATAAATAAAATAAGAAAACACCTCTTCCTGAAGAAGACCTTTCGGAGGATCGATGGAGATCCCCGTTGTAATCCTATCGTCTGCAGATAGAATCTCCGAACGGGCAATTCTATCATAGTCCCGGTATTTACGGCACCGAGGTAGAGACTCCTTCACCATATCTGAAAGATTATACGATATTTTTACCCCTCTAATTTAACATAAAAAAACGCTTTTACAAGTCTTCGAAAAGACTTTTTTTGTAAAACCGTATATGTAAGCGTTTTACTTTAATCTGTTTCTGAACGGGCAATATTTCCCATAGAAAAACGGCACCATTCTCCTGCGATGCCGTCAAAAACACGATCTCTCTTTATATGATCTGAAATCCTTTTACCAATAGTCGGCCGTGAAACAAGACTCATGTTCCTCCAAAGGGACGAGCTTGGTTTCGGTCTTCTCGATGCGGATGAAACGGCTGTTTGCGATCAGCTCGACCGCACTGGCGATCTCTTCCTCCGTCCCCTGGACCTCCATGGTGACGGAACCGTCGTGTTCATTTCTGACCCAGCCGGTCAGTCCCAGCGATTCGGCCGCCATCATCGCCTGAAAACGGAAACCGACGCCCTGTACCGTACCGTAAAAATGAAAATGTCTTCGGACTCTTTGTGCCATAACTTCATCTTCCTTATCCGTTTCAAGTTCCGGCCGGGAAAGGAAGTCCTTCATCTTCTCCAGATTCTTCAAGGCTTCTTCCCTGCCCAGATCGTAGACTCTCTGCAGCTGTTTGGGATCTTTTTCGATCTTGCCGATCTTCAGCGGAGCGGACGGCCGGATCACGAAGACCTGACCTTTCGCTTCCTTTCGTTCGATGTCGCCGACTTCGTGATTGTACATCACGTGGCGCTTCTCCATGGCATCGATCATCAGCGGATACTCTTTCATCGCGATACGCAGAAACGGCAGCGCCTTGCTTCTGGACTTGCGGTAGCCCAGCGGCTGGGTGAGGATGACCACGTTGCGGTCGTAGCCTTCCTCTTCCATGAACTTCAGAGGGATCGAATCGGCGATCCCGCCGTCCAGCAGTTCATAAGTGCCGATCTTGACGATCCTGGACACCAGCGGCATCGATGCGGATGCCCGCAGCCATTGGGTATCGGTCTGTTTTCCGTCCGTGCACTTGTGAAAGACGCACTTGCCGGTCTTCACATCCGTCGCTCCGACATAGAAAGCCATCGGATCCTTTTCAAACGTCCCGGCATCGAAGGGATCGAGATTTTCGAGAAGTTCGCGGTAACAGAAGTCGGCGTTGTAAAGATCCCCGGTCTTCAGCAGAGAAGAAAAGGAACAGTAGCGCTTGTCCCGGCAGTAAGTTTTATTGTATCGGAGCGGACGGCCGATCTGTTTTGACTTGTAGTTGCAGCCGAAGACCGCACCGGCGGAAATGCCGACGGCGCCGTCGAACGTGATCCCGTTCTCCATAAAGACGTCGATGACCCCGCAGGTAAACATCCCGCGCATCGCTCCGCCTTCCATGATCAGTCCCTTTTTCATATGCCCTTATTTTATCATCGAAAACAGGGACTTCTTATAACGATGATCTCATTCTCAAAAAAGACCCCCATCATGATGAGGGTCTCATTCAATATCCTGTCGGATCTTATCTTGCCTTATAGACGAATGCGCGGTCGTGACCGGAATGCAAGGCATCGTAGATCTGTCCCGGACGGTCGGAATCGCCGACCAGGATCAGTGCATCGCCATACTCCTTTTTCAGCTCTTCATATTCCGGACGCACGCTCCTGACGCCCATCGCCAGAACGACCGTATCCGCTTCGATCGTCTCTTCTTCGTTGCTGTGGGTATCTTTGACGGTCACGCGGTCATCACCGATCGACATCAGCGCCTTGCCTTTGGCGATCGTGCCGCCGGCCTTCATGATCTCCTGTGCCAGATGCATGGTCACCGACGGATAGAGATTGCCGCCGATCTTGTCGAGCATCTCAACGACCGTCACCTTGTGATCCTTGCCCAGGACTTCCGCTGTCTCTAAGCCTGTGACACCGCCGCCGACGATGACGACTTTCTCACCTTTGACTTCCGCCTTGCCGGCCAGAACATCTTCCGCCGTGACGGCTTTGTCGATGCCTTCCAGCAGAGGCCTTACCGCTTTGCCGCCGCAGGCCATGAAGACCGCTTCCGCACCGGTCTTCTTCACTTCTTCCAAAGTGCCCGGCGTATTCAGTCTCACTTCGACGCCGGCATCCTTGAGCTGTTCCGCCATCGTTTCGACGAATTCATCGATCATCTGCTTGTTCGGCGGGATGGCAGCCAGATTCGCGGTGCCGCCGAGCTTCCCTTCCGCTTCAAACAGGACCGTATGGAATCTTCTCTTTGCCAGCGTGAGGGCCGCTTCCATGCCGGCCGGGCCGCCGCCGATCACGGCGATCGTCCTTCCTTCGCCGTTTTTCACCAGCTTCTCATCGCCCCATTCGAACTCTCTGCCCAATACCGGATTGAGCGTGCAGCCCAGAGGCAGACCGTCGTTGAGGATACGGAAACACTCCATGCAGCCGATGCACTTGCGGATGGACTTCTCCTTGCCGGCTCTTGCCTTGCAGACGAAGTCCGGATCCGCCAGATGGCCTCTGGCGATGCCGACGAAATCGAAATCTCCCTCTTCCAGCAGTTTCTCCGCAAATTCCGGATGCTTGATGTTGGCGACCGCAATGACCGGAATGTTCACGGCTTTCTTGATATTGGCACTCAGATGCCGCTTCCAGCCTTCGGCGAAGTAGTTCGGTTCGATGATCGTCGCGCCGGAGTCATAGGTACCGCAGCTGACGTTGATGCAGCTGATGCCCAAAGCTTCCAGATATTTTGCCTGGGCGATGCCGTCTTCCTCGGTGATGCCGTCTTCAAGATAATCGCTGCCGTTCATCCGGACGGAGATCGGGAACTTCGGACCGCAATACGCCTTGATACCCATGATGATCTCGGTGATGAAACGCATCCTTCCCTCGAAACTGCCGCCGTATTTGTCGGTGCGCTTGTTGGTGTGCGGAGACAGGAACTGCGAGACCAGATAGCCGTGTGCCGCATGGATCTCCACGCCGTCCATCCCCGCCTTCTGGGCGATGACCGCGCCGGTGACGAACTTCTTCACCATCGCTTCGACTTCTTCGGTAGTCAGAGCCCTTGGCTGTTCGCCGATGACTTTGCAAGTGACATCGGAAGCCGAGACCGGCTGTTTGCCGCCGATCAGACGGCTCGGCGTCTGGTTGCCCGGATGATGCAGCTGAACGAAGATCTTCGTTCCGTAGGCGTGGACCGCTTCGACCAGACGGGAAAGCTGGGCGATCATATGCGTGTTGGTCACGCTCAACTGGTTCGGCGTACCGACACCGGTCTCATCATCGACACGGGTGATCTCGGTGATGATCAGGCCGACACCGCCCCTGGCACGGTCGGCATAGTACTTGATCATCCTCGCACCGGCTTCTCCGGTCGATTCCGCAAATGAACAGCCCATGGCCGGCATGACGACACGGTTCCTGATCTCAAGGTTACCGATCTTCCCCGGCTCAAACAGTTTTTCGTAAGCCATAGAATTCTCCTTTTGATTATTATTATCGTGATAAAAAAATATGCCTACTTATATTATAGGCATATGTGAATTCTTTAACAATTTCTTTGCCCGAAAGAAAAAGCGTTCGCAACGCTTCTTTCTTCTTACCGTCAGCTGAGCTTCTGCCAGGGGAAACGGTAGGTCTTTGAAAGTTCCTCCATGAGCTTGCACTGCTTTTTGGTGATGCGGTATCTCTGCCCGTTGTAGGTGACCAGGTCGGCATTCTTGAAGATGCCGGAGATCCTGTAGCCTTTGATCGTCTTGCGGTCGAGCAGTTCACCCGAGAAGGCGATCTTGTTGCGGTTGATGTAGATATAACGGTTTCTCGGATCTTTGATATCCAACGCCAGGATGAAGATCAGAAAGATCGCCATGATCAGCGTCAGGATATTGGTCATCTTGTCATAGCTTTCCACGAACAGATTCAGAAGCACGACCGCTCCCAGCAAGACGATCGCCGTGACATGTTTGACGACCCACCTGGGATCGCTGTCATATCTTTCATAGTCCGCAAATTCTTCCTCGCTGTTCCTGTTACCCATCAATACGAATACCGCCGCCAGAGCCAGGCTTGCGATCACGATCACATATGTCATAATGTTCCTCTATCCCTCATTCTTCGATGACGCCGATATCTTTCGGCGCACAGATGAAAACGTTCTGGTAGATCTTGGCGATCATCCCGTCCATCGCCATGATGACACCGGAGAGGAAGTCGATCAGCCGGCGCTTGTCTTCATCCGTCATGTTTTCCGTGTTCAGCAGGACGGCCCTTCCGCGTTTGAGATGTTTGCAGACGGCTTCGACATCCTGGAACGTGAACGGCTTCACGACGATGATGAATGCCTTGATGTCTTTTTTGGCGGCACTGTCCTGAAAATCCAGCTGATAAGAATCGTTTTCTTCGCCGTCTTCATACTTCTCTTCGCTCTCTTCTTCAATGAACCAGTTTTTGATCGTTTCAAACAATCCCATCGTTCTTACCTCCCAGTAGTTCATACTCCATTATAACGTAGACCGCTTCCGCTTTCCCGTAAAGAAAAACGCCACGGTCATCCATGGCGTTTTCACTTCAAGAACTTTTCCCAGCCTGCGATGCGCTTTTTCATCGTATCGATATCCAGGACACCGTAGGCAAAGCCCTTCCGGACCAGCTCTTCCGGAACATACTCATCGTATTTCTCAAAGACCGGAACTTCCTTCTCATAGACCAGCTGCAAAGCATCGAATTCTTCCTTTGCCTCCTTGCACACGGTCTGATAGAATTCCGCTTCTTCGGCCTCCATCGTGAACTGCATGTAATACGGTCTTGAAGACTGCAAGCCTCTTAAGCCCAGAGCCTTGCCGCAGCGCAGTTTCAGGAAACGTTCCAGTGCCAGGAAGGCATAGGAACCCAGCCAGGGAAACAGCGCCCACATCTTGCCGCCCAGATTCACCAGCGGACGTTCCGCCATCAGCGACCTGGCAAAGGTCGTCCGGGCATCCGCCAGCCGGCAGACCGCATGGGAAAGCAGATACGGATACTGCTTTTCTTCCGACAGGACCTGATACATCCTCTCCAGGATGCGCGTATGGATGTCACCGGCACAGTCGCCGAAATACGCCGGGATATTCCCTTTCACCAGCGTGCAGAACAGCTCTCTTCTCTTGTGATCGACTTCTTCGACCACCCAGACACGTCCGGCGATCGCGATCTTGTCGCCGACGGGCGGCGGTTTGACGATGGTCCCCAGCTGTTCGGGACCGGAACGCACCGTATATTCGACGTTCTCCTGAAAGACCGCATAGAATTTGTAGTTATTGACGATCCGCTCGCCCGCAAGATCCAGGACCAGACCGCCGTTTTCCGTTCTGGCGATGTGTCCGATCTCCAGAAGATGACGAAGCAGGATCCGGAGATCTTCTTTTGAGATCCGCCGGAAACAGCTCAGGCTCAGGACCCGGGAAGCCAGCTCGCCCGGCGTCATCTCGCCATGGGATGCCAACGTGGACATCGTCTGATGATATAAGAGCGAATACGGGAGCCGGTCCAGACGCGGCGGTTCCACGAAACGTTCCTCGATATAAAGCTGTACCAGTGCAATGCCCTGGATCAGATACCAGGGGATCGCATCCGGAAGCATCGCTCTGGCCTCCTGATGGTCTTCCCGCATCACGAACCACATCTCGCAAGGATCGCCCCGTCTACCGGTCCTGCCCATTCGCTGCAGGAAGCCGGAGACCGTGAACGGCGCATCGATCTGAAACGCCCGCTCGAGCTTTCCGATATCGATGCCCAGCTCCAGTGTCGCCGTGGCGCAGACCGACATCAGGGAATCGTCATCCTTCATATCCATCTCCGCCGACTCCCGATAAGATGCCGACAGATTGCCGTGATGGATCAAAAAACGGTCCGGTTCATGATTCGCTTCGCAATACTGCCGCAGATTCTGACAGACCGACTCGCACTCTTCCCTGGAATTGGTGAAGATCAGACACTTGCGTCCCTTGGAATGTTCGAAGATATAGGCCAGGCCCGGATCGGCCGCCGGCGGTGCCTTTTCTTCCGTTTCTTCCGTCAATGGGAGAGGCGTTTCGATGTTTCTTCCCTCATCGGCCTGCGGATCGGAATTATAGAAGTGTTCCATCGACAGCCGCCAGACTTCCCTGCCGCCGTCGAACTTCGGGATCCGCGTCTTCCGCCCGGTCCCGGAAGCCAGGAACTGTCCGGCGAGCTCCGGATCGCCGATCGTGGCCGACAGACCGATCCTGCGCGGATCGCAGCCCGCCAGCCTGCATAAGCGTTCGATCAGACAGAAGGTCTGCAAGCCCCGGTCCGCCCGCAGCAGAGAATGGATCTCATCGATCACGATGAAGCGCAGATCGGAAAACAGCGTCGGGATCTCCATGTGCTTGTTGATCAGCAAGGATTCCAGTGATTCCGGCGTGATCTGCAAGATGCCGGAAGGCTTTTTGATCAGCTTGCGCTTCTTGGACTGATCGGCGTCCCCGTGCCAGCGGGTGACTGCAATGCCCTGTTCCTCGCAAAGCTCATTGAGCCTGCCGAACTGGTCGTTGATCAAGGCCTTCAGCGGTGCGATATACAAGACACCGACTGTCTTGGAGGGATCTTCTTCCAGAAGCGTCAGGATCGGGAAGAAAGCGGCTTCCGTCTTTCCCGAAGCCGTCGAGGCACACAAAAGGACATGGTCGTCACTGTCGAAGATCGCTGCACCGGCCGCATTCTGCACCGCCCGCAGCGTCTGCCAGCCGGAGCGGTAGATGTAGTCCTGGATGAAAGGTGCGTAACGCTCAAAAACGTTCATACCGTGAACTCCGCATACAAGTCGTCCGTCTCATCGGAAACGGCCTGCGACTTGGCAAAAGTGAACTCGTCCGATCCCAATAGGGACCCGATATCCGTTTCGGGATGCTGGTAAAGCAGGTCGAGGATCTCGATGAAATCGCGGATCACTTCTCTCGGTGTGATGTTTTGATCGGCACCGATGCGCGAATATTCGATCCTGATGAATCCCGCCAGATCATCGACCGTCAGTCTTCTTTCATAATCGTAAAGCCCGGCATGCATATCGGCGAGCTTCTCGCACAGCACCAGCATCTCCTCGCCGCTCAGCGCCTCCAGACGGATCACCGGTGCCAGCAGATCCCGCGCTCCGGGTCTGGAAAAGCGGCCTTCGGAAAGCCTTGAACGCAGGGCTTCATAGCTGTACAGGCCTCTCCTTCTGTCTTCGAGAGCCTGCGGCGTGCAGCCCATCAGGATGCCCAGGTATCTTGCCTTTCCCTGCAGGGTATCGTTATACATCGTCAGGATCTTTTCGTAGTTGTATTGTCTTGTAACGGAATTGGGCACTTTGTAGATGTTGACCAGTTCATCGATCATGATCATCATGCCCGCATAGCCCGCCAGCCGGAAGAAGACGGCGAACAGTTTCAGATAGTCGTACCAGTCATCGTCGGTGATGATCATATTGACGCCGAGCTCTTCCCTGGCTTCGCTTTTCAGATTGTATTCCCCGCGGAACCAGCGCAGGACCTTCGCCTTGGTCTCGTCTTCCCCGTTGACATAAGCCCGGTAATACGCCGACAGGAGCTTGCCGAATTCAAAGCCATGGACCATCTCCGCGATCGAAGAGCTGACTTCAAAGATCTTGCGTTCCGTCGCCTTGTTCAGTTCGGGATCGTCGAAGGAAAGACCGGTCGACTCCTTCGTCTCGTTCTGGACCGTGTTGATCCAGCGGTCCAGGATCAAAGACAAGGCACCGCCTTCGGGCTTTGTCTTGGTCGAAAGGTTGGAGATCAGTTCGCGGTACGTCGCCAGTCCCTGACCTCTCGTACCCTGCAAGCGGCGCTCCGGAGACAGGTCGGCATCGGCGACGATGAAGCCGCGGTCCATCACGTAATTGCGTATCGTCTGTAAGAGGAAACTCTTGCCGCTGCCGTAACGTCCCACGATGAAACGGAAGGATGCACCTCCTTGTGAAATGATCTCCACATCATGCAGCAGAGCTTCGATCTCGTTCCTGCGGCCGACCGCGATATACGGCAGCCCGATGCGCGGAACGACGCCGCCTTTCAATGAATTCAATACGGTCTGGGCGATCCGTTTCGGCACTTTTTTATGTTCACTCATCGTCAAACCCTCCGAGATATCTTTTCAAATCATCCGAATAATCTTCCACGATCATCAGCTTTCCGTCTTCGCACAGAAGCACGGTATCTTCAAATTCATCGAACAGCGCTTCATTGATCCCGTCCGCCAATATGGACGCCATGAGATGTCCTTCGGCGATGATCTTAGATACATCTTCTTTCTTCAATAAGGCGCGTAAGACCTTGATCTGCAGCGGATCCAGAGGAAGATCGTCTCTTTCCCGGACCGGTTCTTGTCCGACAGAGACCTCGTCTTCGTTTTCTTCCTCTTCTTCGCCGCTCAGCAGGCTCTCTTTGGTCACTTCCGCATCTTCTCTGATCTTATGCAGACCCGAAAGATCGATCACGACCTTCGCAAGAGAAGCTTCGGCCTGCTTACGGCGGTCTTCTTCCATCGCCGCTTCCGCAAACGGAGCGACCCAGGCGATCGCCTCATCCGTTTTGATCTCGTGCCCTGTTTTCAGATAGAAACGAAACAAGACATCGCAGCCCTTGAGAAAGTCCTGCAGCTTTTCCTTATCGGCATAAGGACGTTCAAACGATTCCATCTGCCAGATGCCCGAACGGCAGCGATACGTGCGGCAGTCGTTCAGGACATAATCGAGATCTTCGGTCTTTTCCTTCTTATGATAGACCGCATTCGACAGAGGATACCAGGGGTACGGGCGGGCTTCACCGAAACACAGAGCGAACAAGTCGACACCGTCGATCTTAAGTTCACATGCCTTGCGCCAGGCGTCCGCAAACAAGCGTTTTCCCCTTTCCGGATCTTTTTTCAAGACCACTGACTTTTCCAGCTTTCTTCGTCCCAGATACGACAAAGCATCGAAGACCTCTTCGTCGGTATGGCTTCCGGCGTTTTTCAGAATGCCGATCGAAGTATCGCGCTTCATCGTTTCCTCGTCCGCGACACTTCTTGTCACCTCACTTGGCAAGCCGTTCAGTACGGCATATTCCAACATCCACCTGTGCAGGTTCGCCCGCATCTTGGGATCACCGATCCCGCTGTCAAGATAGTCTTTTTCAAAAGCCCTGATCTTAACGATGACATCCTGCGCGGAAGAAACACCGATCCCGTTGAGCAGTTCATAGATATAGATATACGCGGCAGAAGCCGGGATGGCCGTATATTCCCCTTTGCGCAGATGTGTGCGCCAGGAAAAATATGCCCGCAGCTGTTTCGTGTTCAGGTCCTGGTAGACCGGAAAATACGAATGAAAGTCCCCTTCCCAGGGATACTCGTCTTCATAGTCTTTCATGAACAGAGCCTGCTTATAGAAACATTCCGCCCGCTGCTTCGAACTCATGGCCGTATAACGGTAAAGCCTGCGCATCTGCCACAGTTTCTCCGGGACTGTTTCCCGGGTGACTTCAAAGCGGCTCTTTCCGAAAGGAATGACAGTCTCCTGATGTTGCCTGTCTTCTTGTTCCGTCAAAGAAGAAAGAACGACCGTATAACCATAGGCTTCTTCCTTTCGGACCGCCTCATCGAAAAGCCTGAAGATGATCTCCTCTTTCGCCGTTTCATTCAAAGTGATGCCGATCCAGCGGCCGCCCTTCATGCGGAACGGAAGGCCGAGACAGGCTTCATGATATTTCGACAAGACGTCTTTTCCGCATTTCAGATCGCAGCGCTCGATGATCTCACCGGTCTGCTCGTCATATTGGCGCATCAGCAGCGCCAGCCATTTTTCCGTCCGCGGATGGCAGAGAACGGAAAAACCCGGGAAGTCCGCCCACTTGTGCAGTTCCCGGATCTGATATTTTTCCAAAGCATAGGCAGTCAGCCGGCGAAGCTCCAACGGTGATCCTCCTTAAGTTCGGTATCCATATGATATACCTTTATTTTAATTCAAGCAAACTCCATTTTAAAACAAAATCTTCAAGGAAACATGAAGTTCCTTTCTCTTTTGCATATAATTTGATTATGGACGAAAAAAGATATTCACTGGTCCTGGCCGCCGGCTATACGGAACGTTACTGGCGCATCCGGATCTTTCCTCAGGAAAAAGAAAACATCGACAACTTCATGCGCCATGAGGTCATGGGACCTTACGAATCCGCCGACTGGGTCTTCCCCGATCTGAAAGAAAAAGGCATCGCCGTCTTCATCAATGCCGACGATCACTGCCTCAACCTCGATCCCAACTTCATCGCCAAAGATAAAGAAGGAAAAGACGTGCTGATCAACGGCAACATCCTCTTCCTCCATCAGGAAGGCAGTGCATATACGGCGCTGGATACCGAAGAGATCAACGCGATCCTCAGAGATCATCAGACTTCGGTCACGGAAGTCCGTGCCTGTCTGTGTTATGACGAAGTGAACGGAAAGATCCTTCCGGAAAAGGAACTGATCGGGATCGTCAAAGACAGAGTATGAAGAAAACGCAGGTATTCTAAACTGCAGACCTGCGTTTTTTTGTTCACAGAAAACTCAGAAGAAAGCCCACGATCCCCAGGATCAGAAGGATATGCGGCGCATCCAGCACGCCGTTTTCCAGATCCACCAGGGCATGCATCTGCCGCCAGTAAAAGAACCTGTACAAGACATAGCCGATCGAAACCGATGCGCTGACAAACAAGATCACACGAAACATCAAGATCCCTCCCTATGTTTCGATGATATCATTCCGCTCTTACAAAAAACCTGCCGGACATATTGATATCGGCGGAACAGAGACCTTGCATCACTGCTGCCGATATTCCAGCGACCCGATCACGTCAAGGAAGACCTCTTCCATCTCCTGATCGACGACATAGCCGCCCACCGAGAAGACATTGCCGTCCGGTTCATCCAGATAGAACGATACCGTCTTGAAGAAACCTGAATCAAGATCGGCCGCGGCCAGCCCCGACAGATCGTTTATGATCACATAGACAGGCTGGGAGAGATGCTCGGGCGTTACCGTAAACCCCCGTGAGCGTGAATCTTCTTCATCATACAGTTCATCAAAAACTCCCTCGGCATTCATGCCATGGTCGTTGTGTTCGCTTATGCTCCAGACAAAGTAATTGCTGCCCAGGGATGTATCCTTGTTTCCAAACGGAGACCACTTTTCAATATAGTCTTTCACATCATCGTTGACCGTATAGACCATTCCCGTCCAGGTATTGCCCGGCAGGATCCAGTAATCATCAGGTACCGTCAATATAAAATCATCACCGGTAAAAACATGAGTGAACTCATCCGACATCCCAGTCAGTTCTTCGGGAAGCGGAACCTTCGATCCGGAAAGTCCTTCATCCCCGCCGTTCCGGCTGTCGCAGGATGTCAAGAGAAGGCAGAAAAGCAGCGGAATCATTTTGATCAGTTTGTACATATCGTTCTCCTCCGGATCTCGATTCACTTTCAGAATATCACAGAAAACATATCGGCCCGTCACTTTTAAAGAACGCAAGACAAGACCGGTCCGTTTCTTTCTTCTGCGGCTTTCTTATCGCTTTGAAATACAAATTCATTACAACGAAGAAAAAAATGAGAAAATAGAAATGTCCGATATGCTTCGTACGATCTGAAGCATACAGAACTTTGCGAGGTCATGAACATGCCGAAAGTCAAATGCGAATTCTGCGGTGCCTTCATCGACGAGACCGCCGAGAAATGCCCCAACTGCGGGGCCGTCAACGTCAACTACAAGCGCTTCACCGATGCCACACCGAAGACCATCGAAGAACTTCAAAGCTGGTATGCCGCCAGGAAACTGCCGCCGGAAAAGGTGACACGTTTTTTCATCGGCAAAGATGTCAGGGAACCGAAAGCCTTCGGTATCTACAAAAACGGCAGTGACGTCATCGTCTACAAAAACAAAGCCGACGGCAGCAGAGCCATCCGCTATCAGGGCAAAGACGAAGCCTATGGTGTCAACGAGATCTACATGAAACTCAAATCCGAGATCCTCGATCAGAAGAGCCGCAGCGTCAAACGGCTTTCTCTTCCGAAAAAGAATGTCAGCTTCTCTTACCCGTCCATGGTCTTCATCGTCATCGGCATCCTGTTTGCCCTGGGCATCCTTATGGCCTTCATCCCGGGCTGGGCATTCGGACTCTTCGGTGTCCTGATGACCGCGGCAGCTGTCCTCTTCCGTCACAGACGCAACCTGATGATCATCTCACTGGCTGCGATCCTGGTCCTGTTCACCGTCGGTGCCGTCGCTTACCAGGTCGGTCTGGCCAGAGGCCACCGGCATGACGGCTATTACCAATACGACGATACCTACTATTATTTCCAGGGGGACGATGTCTATTACTACATCTTCGGCGACTGGTATTACTACGACAGCTACGACAATTTCAACGAATACTATCCGGACTACACCTATGTATCCGATGACTACGAGTATAACGAGGACTACAGGGACTTCGAGGATTCCGGGTACTATGAGGAATACAGCTCCGATTCCAGCTCCGATTCCGGCTCCGATTACGATTCCGACTGGAGCAGTGATTCCTCATCAAGCTCTTCTTCTTCGGACTGGGATTGGAGCTCCGACTCCGATTATGACTGGGATTCCGGCTCCGACTGGGACTCTTCCGATACCGACTGGGATTCCGACTGGTAAATATAATATTTCTAAAAACATATCCGCCCGGATATGTTTTTTACTCTTCGATCTCTTCGTATAACGGCAGCTTGCGCAGCGTCAGCGTATGAAGATAACCGCGGTCCGTCAGTTTCAACGTCGGGATACAGGACAAAGCGATCAGCGTGAAATTCATGATGTTGTTGAGATGTTCATAGCCCTGGGCATCGAAGGCTTTGCGGACCTCTTCGAAACGTCTTGCCGTTTCTTCCACCGAGTTCTTGCTCAAAAGCCCGGCGATCGGCAATCCGATCTTCGACGTGACTTTATCTTCAAGTACCGTCACGATCCCGCCTTGCATCCCGATGACCTCATTGACCACCCGGATCAGATCTTTTTCATCATTGCCCATGGCGATCAGATCATGGGAATCGTGGGCGTAGCTGGATGCGCAGGCACCTTTTTTGATGCCGGCACCGGTCGAGAAACCCAACGCGATCCTGCCGTCCCGGCCGTAGCGCTCGATGTTCAGGACCAGCTGACAGCCGGATCCTTTCCATAAGAGTTTTCCGTCAGCTACCTTCATGCGCACGAAGACCTCATCCGACCTGTTGTTTTCCGGATACAGTTTCATGACCCGCACGTTGACCTCGCGGTCCTTTCCGCCGATAGATATCTGCAGATCCTCTTTCTTCAGAAGATCATGGACGATGCTTTGTTCGAAACATCCGCCAAGATCATAGACCTCTTCGTCTTGACTATCCTTCTTCGCATCGTAGATGCATTTTTCCTTTTTATATGTGGAACAGATCTTCAGTCCTTCGATCTCATCGGAGAGGATGAAATCGGCCAGCTTTCCCGGGGCAATGACGCCGCGGTCGTTCAGTCCCATCCTTCTTGCCGGCGTGTACGTCGCACAATAGACCGCATCTTCGATCCTCATGCCGAGACCCACCGCCTTGCGCAATATCGCATCCAGATGTCCCTTTTTCACCAGGACATCGGGAAGCGTGTCATCCGTGACGAAACAGAAATATTCATACAGACCGTTCTCACAGACATAGCCGATGACTTCCTTGCTGACCATGACATCCTGCAGCTGTACGAACATGCCGTTCTCGAAACGCTGTTTCAGTTCCTCCAGGTCGTGCGTGCAGTGATCGCTGCCGATGCCCAGATACAGATACTTCGCCAGGTCTAAGCCCTTCAATGCGGGACAGTGTCCTTCCAAAGGATAAGAAGACTCTTTTGCATGGATCTTTCGGATGAAACCGGCGACCTCGGAATCGTCTTCTTCGATGATCTGCGTGTAGTTCATCACCTCGCCCAGGCACAGGACCTTCTCTTCCTTTTTCAGTTCCAGCATATCTTCGCAGGTGATGGTCCCGCCGGAAGTCTCATATCTTCTGTCAAGGATCGGCACATTGGACGGTATGGCAAAGAAACAGTCGTAAGGTGTCTTCTCTGAAGAAGCGATCATCGCCCTGACACCTTGCATGCCGCAGACGTTGGCAATCTCATGCGGTTCGGAAACGACGGTCGTCAGGCCGTTTCTCGCCGTGTACTTACAGAAAGCTTCCGGTGTCACCATCGACGATTCGATATGCATATGGATGTCGATCAGACCGGGGATCATATACTTTCCTTCGCCGTCGAACGATGCATCATAGCCCAGCTGCCCGTCACGATCCTTATCGATATACAAAAACTTTCCGTCTTTGATGTAGACATCGGCATCATAAAACGTCTTGAAATAAGAATTGAACACCTTCACATTTTTGATCAGCAGATCGGCATGATCGAGATCACGTTTCATGGCACACCTCCGTCGTCTATATCCATGTCGACTTCATGATACCGCCGTCCTGCCGTTTTTAAAAACTTGAATTGTCAAGTCAATCGCAACTCTGTTGAATAGTAGACCTCATATGGTGTCCTGTATCCAAGACATTTGCGGGGTCTTTTGTTTATCTTATCGAAAGCCTGCCGAATCATTTCATCAGGCTTGTCATCGAGATCTTC
>JAFOLW010000017.1 GCA_017419165.1 Erysipelotrichaceae bacterium | reverse complement strand
CCATATTCCGATGTCCTGACCGAAAAACAGTTCCATGAACTGTTCGGCGATCCTGTTCATGAATTTACCGGTGTCAACTATGTCGATTTCTACCGTGACCTGATCAAAGCACAGGGTGCGGAATGTGAGATCATCTTCGCCAACCAGGCAAAAGCGATCCTGAAATATACAAACAACGTCCTGACCTGTGACATCCATACCCGTGCCCGTTCCAAGAGGCTCTTGAAAGCCGCCGGCGCTAGAGTCTGCGGTTTGGATGATCTGATGACTTGTTCGGTCAACGGTTCCGGTTATAACGAGACTTACGGTCTTCTCGGTTCCAACAAAGCGACTGACGAGAAAGTCAAACTCTTCCCCCGCGATGCGCAGGGCTTGGTCGAAGAGATCCAGAAGAATTTCCTTGATTTGACAGGCAAGCATCTGGAAGTCATGGTCTACGGCGACGGTGCGTTCAAAGATCCGCAAGGCAAGATCTGGGAACTCGCCGATCCGGTCGTATCTCCGTTCTATACCAAAGGCTTGAAAGGCACACCGAACGAAGTCAAGATCAAATATCTGGCAGATAACGATTTTGCCGACCTCAAGGGCGACGAACTCAAAGCTGCGATCAAGGAATCCATCTCCAAGAAAGATTCCGATCTCGTCGGCAAGATGGTCTCCGAAGGCACGACGCCGCGTCAGCTGACCGATCTGATCGGTTCGCTGTGCGACCTGACCTCCGGCTCCGGTGACAAAGGCACACCGGTCGTCCTGGTCCAGGGCTACTTCGACAACTATACCAACGATTAAATATGACAAAGGTCCGGATCTCCGGACCTTTTTTCTTAACCTAATATTGCAGCATCGTTGGAGAATTCTTCTCCGCTGGCCTGTTCGAATTTTTCCAATAAAGATTCGACCGTCAGCTTTTTCTTTTCTTCCCCTTTGATATCCAGGATGATCTTGCCGTTGTTGAGCATCAGCAAACGGTCGCCGTGGATGATGGCATCCTTCATGTTGTGTGTGACCATGAAGGTGGTCAGCTGCGACTTGCGGACGATCTTTTCCGTGACATCCAGAACCTTGGCCGCCGTTTTCGGATCCAAAGCCGCCGTATGTTCGTCCAACAGCAGCAGTTTCGGCCTTTGCAATGTCGCCATGATCAGCGTCAGAGCCTGCCGCTGTCCGCCGGAGAGAAGTCCGACTTTGGTCGACAGCCTGTCCTCCAGACCCAGATCGAATTCCTTCAGCAGAAGCTTGAACGTCTCGCGTTCGGAATTGGAGATCCCCTGACGCAGACTGCGTTTCAGGCCGCGGCGATGTGCCAGAGCCAGGTTCTCTTCGATCCACATGTCGGCCGCTGTCCCCATCATCGGATCCTGAAAGACTCTTCCGATATACTTGGCTCTTTTGTCTTCGGGAAGTTTCGTGACATCGACATCGTCGATGAAGATCTTTCCTTCGTCCACCAGCCATACACCGGCGATCGCATTCAGCAATGTGGATTTGCCGGCACCGTTGGAACCGATGACCGTGACGAATTCTCCGTCGTTCAGGACCAGATCCACTCCGTTCAGAGCGATCTTTTCGTTGATGGTGCGGGGATTGAATGTCTTTTTGATATTTTCGATCCTTAACATGTCATTCCCCTTTCTTCAGATTCGGTATCGCCAGCGACAGCATGACGATGACGGCTGTCGCAAGTTTGAGGTCGTTGGAATCGACGCGCAGCCACAAGACGACGATCATGATCAGATAGTAGACGATGCCGCCGATGATGACGAATATGAGCCTCGTGAAGAACTGACATCCCTTCGGGAAGATGATCTCGGACAAGACTTCGCCGATGATGATGGCCGCTAAGCCGATGACGATCGCGCCTCTGCCCATATTGACATCGGAGAAACCCTGATACTGCGCCATCAAAGCTCCGGCCAGAGCGACCAGGCCGTTGCCCAGAGCGAAACCGATGACTTTCATATTGTTGACATTGATGCCCTGTGCCTTGGCCATGCGTTCATTGTTTCCCGTCGCACGGATGGCACAGCCCTGTTCCGTTCCGAAGTACCAGTACATGATCGCGATCAGTACGGCAGCAAAGATGATGCCGACCAGGATCGCTTTGGGAATGGAACGCATCGTGATAAAGACATTATTCTTAGATGGATTGCATGAAACATTGGCCACCATCCCCATGATATGGAGATTGACGGAATACAGACCGAACTGGACCAGGATGCCGGACAAGATCGCCGGGATCTTCATTTTGGTGTGGATCAGACCGGTCACGCAGCCTACCAGGATGCCGATCAGGAAGGAACAGATGACGGCGATCCAGGGGCTGATCCCCGAAGTGATCATCATGACCGCAGCTGCCCCACCCGTGGCAAAAGAGCCATCCACTGTAAGGTCTGACTCTTTTAAAACACGGAACGTGATATAGATACCCAGGGCCATGATGCCCCAGATGATCCCCTGAGCGATACCGCCGGGGATCCTGGAAATAAGATTCGATAATGTGATCATATACGATATGCCTGCTTATTCGATCGGCTCAAAGTCCTCCGGAACGCTGACACCGAACAGATCGCAGATCTCCGGATTGAACTTCTTGACCGGAGCTTCGAAGTACTGGATCGGCATCTCTTCGATCTTGGCTTCGCCTTTGAGAAGCTTGACCGCCATCTGGCCGGTCGTGACGCCCAGATCGTAGTATGAGATCGTCAAAGTGGCGATACCGCATAATGAACAGATGCCTTCTTCTCCGGCAATGACCGGAACTTTCTTCTCCAGAACGACATTGGCGATCGTTTCCGAACAGCTGGCCGCCTGATTGTCGGTCGGAATGTAGATGACATCGACTTGCGAACAAAGATCTTCGCAGACTAAGGAGATGTCGTTGGAATCGGTGAAGGATGCGCTCTTGACTTCGATGCCTTTGCCTTCAAGGAACTTGCTGACGACTTCGACCTGATATTTGGAATTGGCTTCATTTGAACAGAACAGGATACCTACGGTCTTTGTTTCCGGGAACAGATCCAGGATCATCTGTGCCTGCTGATCCAGCGGTGCAAGATCACTGGTACCGGAGACATTGGCGCCTACTAAGCCGTTGAATCCATCGATCCCTAAAGCGACACCGTATTCGGTGACGGATGTGCCTAAGATCGGAATGTCTTCCGTGGCAGAGACCGCTGCCTGCAAAGCAGGAGTGGCATTGGCCATGATCAGATCGACACCGTCATTGACGAAACCCTGAACGATGGTCGAACAGTTTGCGGATTCGCCGGCAGCATTGAGCACATTGATATCGGCATCCGGGAACGCTTTTCTGACTTCGTCGCAGAAACCCTGGGTCGCCGCATCGAGTGCGGCATGCTGAACGAGCTGGACGACGCCGATGTGAAGGACGCCGCCTTCATCCGACGTCTGATCCTGTGCAGGCTGATCGGGAGAGTTTGAAGAACATCCCGCCAGTGTCAGTACCATCAGTACCGACAGAAGCAATACGAATAATTTTTTCATGCAATCATTTCTCCTTTAAACAAAAAAACGTCCTTGCAAGGACGAATTCACCGTGTTACCACCTTTTTTCACCGGCACATCACTATGCCGGTCTTAACAGCCACATTCATGGCCTTGCTCTTTAACGGAAGCATGCCGGGATACCCTACTGGATTCGGATATCCGACTCGGTAATGTATTCTCGTTCATTTCCCATAGCCGTTTCCACCGCACACGGCCTCTCTGTGATGTTTTGATGACGATACTGTTTACTTCAAAGTCTGTAACTGACCTTATTTTATGAAAGTTCTGAAACCGTGTCAATGATTTTTTTACATTTTCTTTCTGAAAATATTTACATCAGGATCTGCCGGAAAGAAGCTCATTCCCCAAAGATGCGCAAAGGATCAGGAAAGCACCGATCAATGAAGAGATCCCCAGCGGTTCGTGAAAGACCAAAGCTCCGATGAGAAAGTTCAGGACCGGCTCCAGATATCCCAAGATGGCGATGCTCTGGGAAGGAAGCACATCGATCGATGAAAAATAACAGATATACGCTACACCGGTATGAAGGATGCCCAGTACCAGAACGATGATTGTCGAAAGCAGATCGAAGTGTTTGGGGAATCCGCCATTGAATAAGACATAAGGAAAAACGATGATTGCCGAAGCAAGTAGCTGCACCAATGTCTTTTCCAGCGGTTTGATGCCCGAAAGTTTTTTATTGCATAAGACGAGGATGACGAAACCCAAGGCTGCCAGGGAGCCGTAGATGACGCAGTGCATATCGGCTTTCATGTCGGATGAAAAAATGCCGATCAGAAGACACATCCCAATGACCGCCGTTAGAATGAACAAGATCTGTATCGGCCTTATCCTTTCCTTATAAATCAAAGTCGTTATGATGACGACGGCGATCGGCGCCATATAATTGCATAAGGAAGAGACGGCGATGCCGTAACGGTAGCCGGCAAATAAGAAGACCCAGTTGAAACCCAGCGCAAACCCCGAAAGCAGTAATATCTTCAGATTACTGTGGATGGCGTTGAGATCGATCCTTTCCTTTTGCAGGCTCAGTATCGCAAAGATGAACAAAGAGCCTAAAACCCCCCTTCCCAATACGACGAATTCCGAAGAATACGTCACGAAATGAAGGAAGAAGCCGATGGTGCCGTAAAGGAACAAGGCAAACAGATAGCGCAGTGTCGCAGAGTTTTTCATGAGTCGAAACAACTATAGCATGTTTTATGAAGAAAGATGCGGATTTCGCTTTCATCTTCAATTGAAATTCTCAAAGATTAGTGTTACATTAAATAAGCGATGTGCCTGTAGCTCAACTGGATAGAGTGTTTGGCTACGAACCAAAAGGTTGCGAGTTCAAGTCTTGCCAGGCACGCCATTCTTGAAATCAGACCGCTTAAAGCGGTTTTTCTTATAAGCGGTGCATATGATAGAATAGTTAGGTCAAGGAGAAACGGATATGAACATTGAAGAAAAGATCGTGAATGAACTGAAGCAGATCATTGCCGATCTGTATGATATGCAGCCTCAGGAAGGCCTCGTCATGATCGAGATCCCGAAAGAAAGCAGCAACGGCGATTATTCGACCAATATCGCCATGCGTCTGACCAAGATCCTGAAAAGACGCCCGCAGGAGATCGCCGCACAGATCAAGGATGAACTGCTGAAACGTCTTTCCATCATCGATTCCATCGATATCGCCGGGCCGGGCTTCATCAATTTCTGGCTGAAGAAAGATGCGATGGCCAACATCATCAACACCGTCATCGACAAAAACGAAGACTACGGTTCTTCCGACGCAGGCAAAGGCACAAGGGTTCTTGAAGAGTACGTCTCTGCCAATCCGACCGGACCGCTGCACTGCGGTCACGCCAGAGGTGCCTGCTGGGGCGATTCCTGTGTCCGTATCATGAAAAAAGCCGGCTACGAGGTCACCAGAGAATACTACATCAACGATGCCGGTGCGCAGATGCTCAACTTGGGCAAATCCCTTTTGGGAAGATACAGAGAGCTTTTCGGACTGGATTTCACGCTTCCGGAAGACGGTTATCACGGGCCGGATGTGATCGAGATCGCCAAAGAAGTCAAAGAAAAATACGGTGACAAGTATCTGCAGATGGACGAAGAGAAAGCTGTCGCAGAATTGAGAGAACTCGGCAGAGAGCTTGAACTTGAGCGTATCAGGAGAGATCTTGCCTACTATGGCTGTGAATTCGATTCCTGGATCTCCGAAAAGTGGATCTTATCCGAAGGAAAAGTTGCCGATGCCGTCGAAAAGATGAAGGCAATGGGTCTCTTATACGAAAACGAAGGTGCTTTATGGTTCGCCTCTTCCAAATACGGGGATGACAAGGACAGAGTCCTGGTCAAATCCGACGGTTACTATACATATCTGACACCGGATATCGCCAACCATATCCACAAGTTTGAACGCGGCTACGACCTCTTGGTCAATATCTGGGGTGCCGACCATCACGGTTATATCCCACGTATGAAAGCGGCAATGAAAGCCTTGGGCTACGATCCCGATCACCTGCAGGTCGACCTGTGTCAGATGGTCCGGATGATCGAAAACGGCAAAGAAGTCAAAATGTCCAAACGTACGGGCAATGCGATCACTTTGAGAGAACTGATCGATGACATCGGCCTGGACTGTGCAAGGTATTTCTTCCTGTCCAAAGCCCTGGATACGCATCTCGATTTCGATCTCACTTTAGCCCGGACCCAGTCCAACGACAATCCGGTCTATTATGTCCAATACGCCTATGCCAGGATCTGTTCCGTTCTCCGTCAGGCCAAAACGGCATATGTGAAACAGGATTCATATTCACTGCTCAACGATCCGAAAGAAGTCGATCTGCTCAAGCACATCTCTTCCTTTACGGATGCGGTGGCCGACAGTGCACTCAACCGTTCGCCGAACAAGATCTGCAACTACGTGCAGAAACTGGCAACTTACTTCCACTCCTTCTACGGCGCCTGCAAGATCAATGATCCGGCCAATCCGCAGCTGACCAACGAGCGTCTTGCCTTATGCGATGCGACCAGGATCACATTGAAGAATGCCTTGCAGCTGCTTGG
>JAFOLW010000016.1 GCA_017419165.1 Erysipelotrichaceae bacterium | reverse complement strand
CTGGGTCGACAATGTCTATCCGGTGGAAGTCGTCTACCGTCAGTTTTCGCGAAGCAAGCGCTACGAAAACGGTCTCTTCAATTTCTCGAAGAGGGGCATCGTCGAATTCACGGACGATTATGCATATGTCCTGTTTGATGATGATGTCCACATTTATACGGGCGTGACGAGTGTCGGCAAGGATGAATCCAATGTCGGTTTCGCATATGTCGATCTCAGAAACGGTGAGATCTCCTATATCCGCAAAGCAGGTGCGGAAGAGTATTCCGCAAGAAGCTCTTCCGAAGGCGCGCTTCAGCAGTATCATTATTCGGCGATCTTCCCGTCCATGGTCAACGTCAAAGGACGTCCGACGTATTTCATGGGTCTGGTCGACGGTGCCAATCTGATCAAGAGCTATGCATTTGTCAGCTACGAGAACTATCAGAACGTCGCGACCGGGATCACGGTAGAAGAAGCCTATAAGAATTATCTCTCTCTGTACGAAGGGGGAGACGATGTTCCGGACGAGGAAAAGAAAGAGATCTCTTTCACTGTCGCAAAAGTCGAACATATCGTTCAAGACGGCAATACGCTCATCCTCTTGCAAAGTGAGGAAGGGCAGATCTACTTCTATGATGTGAACCTCGGCGATCTGCGGGCACCGTTCATCGCGCAAGGCAGCAGCGTCAAAGTCCTTGCCGATGAAAAGGGAAAGATCTACGGTTTTCTGAACATCGGTTCATAATATGATGCAGGGCCTGAATCTCAGGCCCTTTGAGTTGTATAATCATTTTGATGGGATTTTGGGAACTTTTCAAAAGCAGAAAGGTCTATGAAGGAGACATCGTCGATCTGAAAGAACGCTACCGCGTGGATGAGAAAAGCGCATATGACGGCGTTCCGACGGTCTACTACGATGTCCTGCGCCATGCCGACGGCGAAAAAGTGGGGACGATCGATCTGCGTCTGACCGTTGAAGGCAAGATGTATTATTACGGCCACATCGGCTACAATATCCAGAAGGCATACCGGGGAAACGGCTATGCCTATCATGCCTGCCGGGTCTTGTTTAAGATCGCCAGGGAAGAATTCGGCATGGATGAACTGATCATCACCTGTTCGCCGGAAAACATCGCCTCGTATAAGACGTTGAAAAAACTGGACGGGGAACTGCTGGAACTCGTCAGGGTCCCGCCGGGTCATCCCTTATATACGATCGGGGAGAAGACCAAGTTCATCTTCCGTTATCGGATCGATCTGAAAAACGATGATCACAAATGAGTGGTCATTGTTTTTATATTCGGCTATAATGAGGAAGTCTCATGTTGGAAGTCTTACTATTGTCGGTCGCTTTGGCGATGGATGCGATGGCCGTATCGATCGTCAACGGGATCAAATACCGCAATTATTCAAAAAAGGCGATGATCGCCGCTTCTTTTTCGTTCGGAGCATTTCAGGGACTGATGCCGCTGCTTGGCTATCTTGTCTTTTCGCCGTTCATTTCCCATATCGAAAAGTATGACCATTGGATCGTTCTGATCGTCTTATCGGCGATCGGCATCAATATGATCAAGGAATCGTTCGATAAGGAAAGCATAGAGGAACGTTCGTCGGATTTTTCGATGAAGATCCTGCTGGGAGAGTCGATCGCGACCGCCATCGATGCCTTGAGCACCGGTGTTGCGCTGGAGACCTTTGCCCTGAGTCCGTATCTGAGCTGTCTGCTCATTTTCATCATCACTTTTGTGATCTGTCTGATCGCCCATCATCTGGGAAAGAAGATCGCTTTGCTGCTGAAGGATAAGGCGACGATCTTCGGCGGAACGATCCTGATCCTCTTAGGCATCAAAACGGTGCTGGAACATTTGGGCATCCTGTAGATCACGGCCGCAAGGAAGGAAACATATGGAATTATTGAGAGATATGAATGAAGTGCTCTCTTGCCTGCAAGAGGGAGAAGTCGTAACATCTAACGGCAAAGACCTGTTCGTCTTGAAAGGGGAAAAGGTCTGGACGTATCGGGAAGGAACGCGTTTTTCTCTGAGCCTCAAAGATTTTGCGGAACTGTATAAGAAAAACAGATTCTATCTGTACGAAGAATCTGTCGAGATCGATGAGACCAAGGATGAAGCGTATTACCGCTACTACCGCAAGTGATCATCTGTTTTTGAAGAAGAGACCTAAGCCGGCTCCCGAGATGCCGCCGATGATGTGCGTGATCTGGGAGATGTTATCGGAAGATAAGAAGCCGTTGTAGATCTCCTGACCGAGCCAAAGCAAGGCAACCAGGATCAAAGTGATCGGGATGCCTTTTTCTTTTCCGGTGATCGATGCCAGCAAGATGAAGGCGAAGACCACACCGCTGGCGCCAAGCAGCATCACGTGCGGCTGCAGGATGTTGTGGATGACGCCGGTCACTACGGCCGTCGTGAAGACGACCGTGATGAGCTTATCATGATATTTTTCTTCCAGCATCGGTCCCAGCAGCAGGATATACAGCATATTGGAGATCAGATGCTGAACGCCGCCGTGGCCGAAGACGTGTAAAAACAGCCGGATATAGGTCATCGGTGAAAACCAGGAAGAACCGTAGGTCGAAAACAAGAGGACCGTCGATCTGCCGGCCGTCAGATAGTCCAGCGCCAGTGCGGACAGACAAATGACCACGAAGCTCATGGTCAGTGGTGCGTTGAGATAGATCGTATAATTTTTTCGTTTTGCCATAGTGTACCTGAAATTACTTATTTATTGTAATTCTTTTTGCAAGATTATTCTATTCCCGAAAAGTCCGGGTGTTTCCCCGGACTTGCAAAGAGGACTTTGTCATATAATGGAAAAAACGGAGGTCGTCTATGGAACTGAAAAAGATGCAGGAAAAATACGCCTATACTCTGGCACGTGTCGGTCTCAATGTACAGAAGGGGCAGACCGTCTTAGTCGAGGCAGCGATCGAAGGCGCCTATTTCACGCCGATCTTTGCGGAAGAGTGTTACAAACTCGGCGCCGGCAACGTCGTCGTCCACTATCTCGATGAGCCCAATCTGAAGGTCGCGGCAAAATACCGCAGGGATGAAGATGTGCGCAGAGTGGAACCTTGGGAGTCTTTGCAGTGTACGCAATATCTTGAAGAGGGTGCCTGTTACATCCGCCTGGAAGGCGTCGATCCGGCATTGATGGCTGATGTTCCGGAAGATCAGGCCAATGCGATCTTCGCTCATACCGATGCCATCCGCAACATCATGCGCAAGGCTTCGAGAGAAAGACACTGTCAATGGTGCATCGCCATGATCCCGACCAAGGTTTGGGCGGACCAGATCCTGAAAGATGTGAAGGAAGAAGAACGATACGAAGAGCTCTGGAAACTGATCCTGAAGCTTTGTTACATCGACGAAGACAACGATGTCGTCAAGACCTGGGAAGAGAAGAATGCCAGGAAGAGAGAACTCGGTGACCGCATCGATGCCTATGAATTCACGAAGCTGCACTATACGGCAGCCAACGGTACGGATCTGACCGTCGAACTGACGCCGGATTCCAAATTCGGTTTCGGCAAGCGCAAGCTGCCGGAGGATTTCGTGCGTTTCAATGCCAATATCCCGACGGAAGAGATCTGCACGACGCCGGAGAAATACGGCACCAACGGTATCGTCTATGCATCAAGGCCTCTGGTCCTGGGAGGCAAGAGCGTCGAGAATTTCGGTTTTCGCTTCGAAAACGGCAAGGTCGTCGAAGTCCTGGCTGAGGAAGGCAAGGAGATGCTGGAGGCATTGGTGAAGATGGATGAGAATGCCGGGTATCTCGGTGAAGCGGCACTGGTCGAATATCACTCACCGATCTCGATGAGCGGCATCGTCTACTACACGACGCTGATCGACGAGAATGCGTCCTGCCACCTGGCTTTGGGCAGAGGGCTCAACAACGGCAAGTGTTCCGATCCGAAATATACGTTCAACGATTCTATGATCCATATCGATTTCATGATCGGTACCAAGGACATGCATATCGTGGGAACGACCAAGTCCGGAGAAGAAGTCGTCATCTTCGATGAAGGTGATTTCGCCATTTAAGAACAGCGGCTGTCGCAAAGACAGCCTTTCTTTTTGGATTGAAGAAAGCTTACAGAAAGACTAAAATGAAGTCATGAGCAAATACAAAACGTCCCTTGTTTTGGAAGGCGGCGGGATGCGCGGTGCCTATACGGCCGGCGCACTGACCTGGCTGCTCGATCATGAGATCGAATTCGACTGCTGCTACGGCATCTCGACCGGTGCGGTCCATATGGCGAGTTTTCTGATGAAATCCAGACACTTTTTATATGAACTTCCGGTAAAGAAGATCACCGATCCGCGGATCGTAGGCATCCGTCCCTTGCTTCGCTGCGGCAGGATCGTCGATTACGATTATCTTTTCGACGTGATCCTGACGGAAGAGGAGCACTATGACATCTCCTCTCTGAAGGATTGCAAGAAGGGGCAGATCGGCCTTTATTCCCTGTCGCAGGGCAAGACCTTCTACCGTTCGACCAGAGAGATCTCTTTCAAGCAGCTGGAAGCGGCAACGTCTCTGCCGATCTTGGGGACGATCGTCAAAGAAGACGGCGAAGAGTATCTTGACGGCGGCATCACGGAGATGATCCCGATCCAGAAGGCGGTCGACGATTGCTGTGAGCGTCATCTGATCATCACGACCAAGCCGGGTGATTATGAAAGGAAACCGGCTAAGCCGTTCATCGTCTGGCTGATGAAGAGATCTTATCCGCAATGCGACAACATCTCCAAGGATTATGCGGTCCGCCATCTGAACTACAAGAAACAGATCGACCTGATCAAGGACTTGCAGAGCAAAAAAGAGGCGGTCTATATCTATCCGAGCAGACACTCCAAAGTCACCAGGCTCGGCGGTTCCTTTGAAGATCTCGATGCTCTGTTCAAACTCGGTTATGACGACATGGAAGCACGGAAGGAAGAGATCCTTTCGGTATTCTCTCCTCATGAATAAAAAGATCTGTAAAAAACTGACGCTGCTTCTTGCGGCGCTTTTTCTTGTCGGCTGCACGGCGAATGAGGTTCCTGCGATACCGGAAGAAGAATCGGAGACCGGCATCGTTTCCGATGATTTCATCGATCCGGTCAACGATGTCTTTATCTTTTCCAAGCTGGATGAAGATCTTCAAAAACAGATCAAGACAGCCAACTGCAATGCCGATTACGAGAACTACCAGTTCAAGATGCTGGGCAAAGACGTCTGTGAAGAAAAGTTCACGGACCTTGCCGGCAATACGGTCGATCTCGGACAGCTGGGTACTTTTTATCTGGAAGTCGTCTCGGTGGATTGTTCTCATTGCAGGAAACAGCTGAATGTGATCAAAGATCTTGCCCTGACGCAAGACAAGCCGTTCCTTCAGTATTTCAATGTCGGCGAAAAAGACGAGATCCTTTCTTTTTATGAGGAACAGGGCGTCTCGATGGATCCGGACATCACCGTTTTGAGCCACGACGATGTTTTGGAAGAGTATCTCCGCCATGAGATCGGCATAAAGAAGTATCCCACGCTTCTTTGTTTCAAAGAGGGTAAACTTTGTTTCTCTTCGGTCGGCGAAGTCGGCGAAGAGGCATTCAAAACGATCGAAAGTCTCTGCTTCGAACAGGGGATCGATATCGCTTCCCTGAAGGATGAAAACGGAAAGCTTCTGACCGACGCATCAAGAAGCGCCGAGGACGTCTGGGACGACTTGAGCATAGAGAACCAGGAAAAGATCGGATCTCTCGATAACGACGGCTACACCAAGGACCTGACGCTGAAGCTGATCGGAAGGAAGGCCGACTTCTCCAGGATCGTTCCGGGTCAGGGCAGCATGTATTATTCGCAGGTCGACGATTTCAAACACTATGAAAAAGAAGACCTTATCCTGATATATACCTATCTCAGGGACAATTCGGAAACG
>JAFOLW010000001.1 GCA_017419165.1 Erysipelotrichaceae bacterium | reverse complement strand
TGTACATCACCGGCATCCGTTTTGAATTTCGTGACTAAATTATTGACTTCTAATAATGCCATAGCGATCCTCCTATCTCGTCCTTGCCTGGAAGGCTTCGCCGATGCCGTCACCGACGAAATTCAAAGCTAAGATGGTCAAGCTGATCGCAGCGACCGGCCAGATGACCTGGATCGGCTGCGTGAAGATCAGCTGCCGGCAGTCGTTGGCCAGTTTGCCCCAGCTCGGGATGGCGGGGTTCAGGCCGATACCGACAAAGCTCAGTGAAGCTTCCGTGAAGATCGCTCCCGGGACCATCATCGTCAGAGAGACGATGATCGGGCCTAAGGCGTTGATGACCAGGTGACGGATCAGGATACGGGAATTGCTGGCGCCGATGACTTTGGCTGCCAGGGAGAATTCCATTTCCTTCAGCGACATGATCTGCGCTCTGACTTGTCTTGCCATACCGATCCAGGAAGTCAGACAGATCGCCAGCATCATGGAACCGACGCTGTCACCGAAGACCAGCAGGATCAGGACGACATAGATCAGGGAAGGAACGGCATAGATGATATCGACGATACGCATCATGACCATATCGACCCTTCCGCCGATATAGCCGGAAATGCCACCGTATAAGATACCGATGACCAGGTTGATCGCTGCCGTCGAGAAACCGATCGACAGAGAGACTCTTGCGCCGTACATGATACGCACGAAGATATCTCTTCCCAGCTTATCGGTACCGAACAGATGCTGAAGGCTCGGAAGCGCGTTACGGTTGGCCATATCCTGTGTATCGAACTGATACGGAGCGACCTCCGGAACGACGATCGCCAGGATGATCATGATGATCAGAAAGATCAGACCGCCGAGCGCCAGCTTGTTCCTGCGGAAACGGTCCCAGGCATCTTTGGCAAATGTCTTGATTGCGACCGCGATGAACTCGGAATTCTTTTCTTCTTCGGGAAGCTTTTCAAACAGATCATTACTTAATTCCAGATTCTTTTCACTCATGACCTTTTTCCTACTTTCCTAACTTGATACGCGGGTCAATGATCGCCGCAACGATATCCGAGATCAGATTCATAATGATGACCAATACGCCGAACAGGATCGTCAGTCCCATGACCAGCGTGTAGTCACGGTTCGTGATGGAGTTGGTGAACTCCGCACCGATACCCGGCACAGAGAACAGAGTCTCGATGACCAGGGAGCCGGTGATCATACCGGCAAACAGAGGACCGGCATACGTGATGACCGGCAATAACGCATTCTTCAGACCGTGGACGATGATCGTTCTGGTCTCTTTATTTCCTTTGGAACGGGACAGTGTGATGTAATCTTCATGCATGACATCACGTATGGAAGATCTTGTAAGACGCGTGACCGATGCGATCGGCCCTAAAGACAAGGCGGCGACCGGAAGGATATAGTATTCCGGACCCTTGAGTCCGACGATCGGCAGCCAGCCGAGCTTCACCGCGAACAGGATCATGATCATGATGGCAAACAGAAAGTTCGGAAGTGAGACGCCTAAGGTGGAAACGACCGTGATCAGTGAGTTGACCCAGCGGTGTTTTGCCAGGGCTGAAACGATACCCAGCAGCAGACCCAGGACCATGGATACGCAGAAAGCGATCGCTCCGAGCTTCGCCGTGACCGGAAAACGCAAGGCAATGATCTCGGAGACCTGTTTCCCCTTCTTGGAGATCGATTCGCCGAAATCACCGCGGATCGCATTGCTCAAAAAGATGATATACTGTTCCGGCAGCGATTTATCCAGATGGAACTTCGCTCTCATAGCTTCATATGTCTCCGGGGCAATGACCTTGTTGTCCTGCGAGAACGGATCACCCGGCATCGCACGGACGCCGAAGAATGTGATCGTCGATAGGATCAGCAGCGTGAGTGCTCCGATGACAAGTCTTTTTCCTATGTACTTAAGCATTCCTGTCCCCCTTTAAAAAACAATATAAGTCTATTGTAAACTACGGCTACGAAATATCAATATTTCTTTCATATTATTTTCACTATTTTTTCACAAAATTGTAAATTTATGAAAATAATTTTCATCAGAAAAAGAACGATGAAACTTTCATATATAAATAAGGTATGAATAAAGGTCCATTTATGAAAATATTCTGAGAATCCTATTTATTATCATTTGTGAATCCTCTATAATTTTTATTATGAATTCCGAAACCAGAACGATGGACATGGCGAATGGTCCGTTATTGAAAAATATATTCATATTCGCGATCCCTTTGATCTTCACCAATATCCTGCAGATGCTGTTCAACTCCGCCGATACGATCATCGTCGGGAAATTTGCCGGAGACCGGGCTTTGGCGGCAGTCGGTGCGACCGGCTCGATCGTCTTTCTGATCACTTCCCTGTTCAACGGTCTGGCGACCGGCACCAATGTCGTCGTTGCCCGTTACATCGGTACGGGAAACAAAGACAAGATCAAAGATTCCATCCACACCTCGATCGCTCTGGCTTCTGCCGGCGGCATCTTGCTGACATTCATCGGTCTGTTCTTCTCCAAGACCTTCTTGCATATGATGGATACGCCGGATGACTTCATCGATCTCAGTGCAACTTATATGCGTATCTACTTCCTCGGTGTCATCTTCCTGCTTCTGTACAATTTCGGTTCGGCCGTCCTTCGTTCCCACGGCGATACGAAGCGTCCGCTTTACTTCCTGATGTTGTCGGGAGCATTGAACGTCATCCTCAACTTCATCACAGTCAAGTTCTTAAAGATGTCGATCGTCGGCGCGGCTCTGGCTACCGTCGTTTCGGAAGCCGTTTCCGCTTTCCTGGTCCTCAATGTCCTGGTCAGAGACAAAGGTCCCGCAAGGCTCGATATCAGACATCTGTATTTTGATAAGGAGTCCTTCCTGGAGATCTTAAGGATCGGTATTCCGGCCGGACTCTCCGGTGCCGTCTTCGCCTTGTCGAACGTCGTCATCCAGTCCAGCATCAATTCCTTTGATTCCACGGACATCGTCGCCGGCAACTCTGCCGGAGCCAATATCGAAAACTTCGTCTACATCGGCTATATGGCCTTCAATCAGGCAACGATCACATTCACCAGCCAGTGCATGGGAGCCGGCAGGCTCGACCGAATCAAAGAGATCATGATCAAAACGCTGATCTTAGTCGTCATCGGTGCGGTCGTCATGGGCGCTGCCGTCTATCTCAGCGGACCGTTCGTTCTGACTCTATATACGGACAAAGCCTCCGTCATCGAGATCGGCATGATCCGCATCCGCTATGTTGCTTCACTGCTGGTACTCAACGGCATCCTGGATGTCTTCGTCAATTCCCTGCGGGGAATGGGCTCCTCTTCCCTGCCGACGATCCTGATGATCATCGGAATCTGCGGAGTCCGTCTCTTGTGGATCTATACGATGTTCCCGCTCCACAGGACTTTGGAAACGATCTATCTCTGTTTCCCGTTGAGCTGGATCGTCACATCGATCGTCGAGCTGGTCCTATGGATCATCGTTTATAAAAGAGTCGTTTATTAAAAACTGTCCCTGAGCTCAGGGACAGTTCTTTTTTATGTCTTATTGCGGTTTCCGGTCCTCATCTTCGATGATCACGGTAAATAAACATCGAAGAGACGCTCTGCATTTATCGGATCAAAAAAGCCGCACGAGAGACTCATGCGGCTTGTTTCCTTCAGAAATTCAGATTATTTCTTGAGGTTGTAGTAAGCGTCCTTGCCTGGGTACTGTGCAACGGAACCGAGTTCATCTTCGATCCTGAGCAGCTGGTTGTACTTGGCGATACGGTCAGTTCTGGACATAGAACCGGTCTTGATCTGGCCGGCATTGACACCGACGACCAAGTCAGCGATCGTTGTATCTTCAGTCTCACCGGATCTGTGAGAAACGACAGCTGTCATGTTGTTCTTCTTAGCCAGTTCGATGGCATCGAGAGTTTCCGTTAACGTACCGATCTGGTTCAGCTTGATCAGAACGGAGTTCGCGCAATGGAGATCGATACCCTTCTTGATGTATTCGACGTTCGTGACGAAGAGGTCATCACCGACCAACTGGATCTTGTCGCCTAAGCGGGCCATGAGTTTCTTCCAGCCGTCCCAGTCATTCTCTGCAAGACCGTCTTCGATCGAGATGATCGGATACTTCTCGCACCAGTCAGCGTACATGTCGATCATTTCATCGGTCGTCTTGACGCCCTGGCCGGATCTTGTCAGTTCATAGTTGCCTGTCTCAGCATTGTAGAATTCGGAAGAAGCCGGGTCCATGCAGATACCGAAGTCGATACCTGGCTTGTAGCCTGCCAATTCGATCGCAGCAACGATGAGCTTCAGAGGTTCTTCGTTACCTTCGGTGCAGTTCGGAGCGTAGCCGCCTTCATCACCGACACCTGTGGAATAACCCTTGGACTTTAAGACTTTCTTCAAAGCATGGAATACTTCAGCAGACCATCTGATGGCTTCCTTGAAAGAAGGAGCACCGTAAGGCATGATCATGAATTCCTGCATATCAACTGTGGAGTCAGCGTGCTTGCCGCCGTTTAAGACGTTGAGCATCGGGACCGGTAAAGTCTTGCCGTTGGCACCGCCGATGTACTTGTATAAAGGCATGCCGTAGAAATCAGCAGCAGCTCTTGCGCAAGCCAGGGAAACACCTAACATTGCGTTAGCGCCTAAGTGAGATTTATCCTTTGTACCGTCGAGTTCGATCATCTTCTTGTCGATGAGCGCCTGGTCAGTGACATCGTAACCGATGAGAGCCGGAGCGATGATCTCATTGACATTGTTGACAGCCTTCAGAACACCTTTGCCTAAGAAACGGGAAGTATCACCGTCTCTGAGTTCGAGAGCTTCTCTTTCGCCTGTGGAAGCACCGGAAGGTACCATTGCACGGCCGAAAGCACCGGATTCCGTAGCAACTTCAACTTCTACCGTCGGGTTACCACGAGAGTCGATAATTTCACGAGCATAAACATCAATAATTGCAGACATACGTTTTTTCCTCCTATTTAGTAGCGTCAATTATTTCCTTAAATGAATCAACTTTAAGTGAAGCACCGCCGATCAGAGCACCATCGATATCTTCACAAGCCATATATTCTTTGATGTTGGTCGGTTTGACCGAACCGCCATACTGTACTCTGACAGCTTCGCCTGTAGCTTCGTCATAGAGAGCCTTGACAGTATCTCTGACTAACTTGCAGCAGTCTTCCGCGATCTCTTTGGTCGCAGATTTGCCCGTACCGATCGCCCAGATCGGTTCGTAAGCGATGACCATTCTGGCAACTTCATCCGCATCCAGACCTGACAGAGAACCGGCCAGCTGTGTCTTGATGACATCGGCTGTCTTGCCGGCGTCGTATTCCGCTTCCGTCTCGCCGATGCACAGGATCGGAACGATATTGTCCGCGAAGAGCCTCTTTGCCTTGAGAGCGCAAGCCTCATTGGTCTCGTTGTAATATGTCCTTCTTTCGGAATGACCGATGATGCAGTATGTGATACCGACTTCTTTTAACATCGGAACGGATACTTCGCCCGTATAAGCGCCGGAATCCTTTTCGTTGCAGTTTTCCGCAGCGATGATCAGATGCTTGGCGTTCTTTACACAGACATCCAGATCGACATACGGTGCACCGATACCGTAATCGGCAGTTTCTTCACCGGTCAGGACTTCTTCGATGCCCTTCATGAATTCAAGAGCTTCGGAAGGAGTCTTGTTCATTTTCCAGTTACCAACGATGATAGGTTTTCTCATGATATCTCCTCTTATTTCTCGTTAATGATATCGACACCCGGTAAACCGTTGCCCTCTAAGAATTCAAGAGAAGCACCGCCGCCGGTAGAAACATGGCTGACCTTATCGGCGTAACCGAGCTGTTTGATCGCTGCAGCGGAATCGCCGCCGCCGATGATCGTCGTGCCATCGCACTCAGCCAGAGCCTTGGCGACTTCATTGGTACCGACAGCCAGCGTCGGGTTCTCGAAGACACCCATCGGGCCGTTCCAGACGACCGTCTTGGCCGCTTTGACTTTATCGGCAAATAATTTTGCGGTTTCCGGACCGATATCCAGACCCTGTTTTGCTGCAGGGATCGCATCGGAAGAAACGACTTCCGTCTCGATCGGACCGTCGATCGGATCAGGGAAACTGTCGGCAACGACCGTGTCGACCGGTAAGAGAAGTTCTTTGCCCAGCTCTTTTGCCTTTTCCAGCATTTCCTTGCAGTAGTCGAGCTTTTCATCATCGACTAAGGAAGAACCGATCTCCTTGCCCTGTGCCTTTAAGAAGGTATAAGCCATACCGCCGCCGATGATCAGCGTGTCGCACTTTTCAAGCAGGTTGTTGATGACTTTCAGTTTATCAGCGACCTTCGCACCGCCTAAGATACCGACGAAAGGTCTGACCGGATTTTCAACAGCGTCGCCCAAGAACTTGAGTTCCTTTTCGACCAGGAAACCGGCTGCACTAGGCAGATTGGTCGGGATACCGACTGTTGAAGCATGAGCTCTGTGAACGGAACCGAATGCATCTTCGACGAACAGATCGCCCAAGGAAGCCCAGTACTTGCCGAGCTCCGGATCGTTCTTGGATTCGCCTTTTTCATATCTGGTATTCTGCATCAGGACGACTTCGCCCTCGTTCATGCCGTTGATCGCATTCTCGAGTTCTTCGCCTCTGGTCGCATTGACGAAGATGACTTTGTTGTCAGGGAGATGCTCCTGCAGTCTCTTGGCAACGATCGCCATGTCGTTCTTCTTCTTAGCTGCTTCGATCTCTTCTTCCGACTTCTTATAGTCGACCTTTCCTAAGTGGGAAAGCAAGATGACCTTGGCATTGTTTTCAAGCAAATACTTGATCGTAGGCAATGCAGCAACGATCCTGTTGTCGTCAGTGATCACATCGCCTTTGTGCGGGACATTGAAGTCAACTCTGACGATGACTTTTTTGCCTGCGACTTGTAAATCCGTAACTAGCTTTTTAGCCATAACAAAACTCCTCCTAAATACACAATCATTATACCATTACCGGCCTTAAAAAAAGTAGGCATTCTGGCCTACTGTTTTTCATTTCGGATATTTTCATCCGTCTTTTTCTTTTTGCCTTTTTCCTCGATGCCGTACTGTTCGCATTTGCGGGCATATTCCTTTTCAGCGGCATTGAGTTCACTAAGGATCTCTTCAAGACTTCTCATAATTAACCTCACAACATTTCCAATTCTAACACAATTTTATAGAATAAAAGTATGTATTTGAAAAATGAAGCGACCGGCGTACTGATCATCGAACGATCCCGTTTCCTCACTTATATGAAACGGGTAAAAAGCGAAGAAGACTACAGAAATTACATCAGCGAGATCCGCAGGAAACATCATGATGCCACCCATGTATGTTCCGCAATGATCTGCGGGAACATCCGCCGTTCCAGCGATGACGGCGAGCCTTCCGGAACGGCCGGTGCACCGATCCTCAACGTCTTGGACAAGAACGGCCTGGATGAGACCTGTGCCCTGGTCGTGCGATACTTCGGCGGGATCAAACTCGGTGCCGGCGGGCTCATACGCGCCTATTCTTCCGCAGTCAGCGAGTGTCTGAAAGATGCCCGGCTCATCGAAGAAGCTGTCTTGCCCAAATACGAGCTGTCAGTCTCTTACGAGACCGCCAACCGCATCGACTATTATCTGCGGAACAATACGGTCCTCTCGGACACCGTCTATGATACGTCCGTCACCTATCGCTTTGCCCTGGATGACGAAAAAAAGATCGAAAAGATCAAAGAATTCACCAAAGGCATCTCCCCCGTCAAGATCGGTGAAGAAATCATCGAGAAAGAGGTAAAATAAAAATATGGAAACCATCAACCGGTATATCTTATATCTGTATATCCCTTTGGGCATCGCCGTTTTAGTCTGCCTGATCGTCCTTCTTTTGAGAGTCCTTCGAACGCTCAAGGAAGCCGGCCATACGGCAGACCTGGCAAAGCCGATCAGTGAGCATCTCGAACACATCAATCAGGCAAAAGAAAAGATCGCCGCAACCAAAGATTCCTGGAGCTTCTTCGTCGCCCTGCTGGCGGCATTCGCCATCCTGAAAGAGACCGGCAAATACTACAAGAGCGAGCGTTCCTTGTCCAAGTCACTTGGCAAAGCGGTGATCCGCCACTCATCACAGATCAAAGGTCTTCGCTTCTGAAGACCTTTTCTTTTCCATGAAAAAAACCGCTTGAGCGGTTTTTCAGACTATTTCGTCCCGTAGATCCTGTCACCGGCATCACCGAGACCCGGCACGATATAACCGATCTCATTGAGATGATCATCGAGTGCTGCCAGATACAGATCGACATCCGGATGCGCTTCTTCGAACGCCTTGACGCCTTCCGGCGCACCGACCAGACAGACCATGCGGATGTTCTTCGCACCTCTTTCCTTGATCTTGTTGACTGCCGCAATGGCGCTTCCGCCCGTCGCCAGCATCGGATCGAGGACCAAAACGATCCCCTCGGTCAGTTCCTTCGGGAATTTCGCAAAGTATTCAACAGGTTCCAATGTTTTTTCATCTCTGTAAAGACCCATGAAACCGACTTTTGCCGTCGGGATCAGATCCATGATACCGTTGACCAAGCCCATGCCTGCTCTCAAGATCGGAACGAGGATGATCTCGCCCTTGAGCATCTTCGTATCGCACGGTCCCATCGGCGTCGTGATGTGGACATCCTCCGTAGGGAGGTCGCGGCAGACTTCATAAGCCATCAGAGAAGCGATCTCATCAAGATTCTCTCTGAAATCCTTGTGTCCGGTCTGTTCCATACGCATCAAAGCGAGTTTGTGAGTGATAAGAGGATGATTCAATACTGTTACCATATAAGCCTCCTGCTGTTTTTTTTATTATATACGCATATCCTTTGGATATGTTCAAAAAAATAGGGTCATCCCCTATTTTTCATCATATGTGAATGCGTTGGTCTCATTCAGGATCGGGATCAGGTCCGCCATATCGCTGATGGAACGGTTAGCTTCTTTGGAAAGAAGTTCGGAACGCTCCGGGTCATTCAAGAAAGCGACGGTAAAAGCGCCGTAATTGCTTCCGCAGCGGATATCCATCAGAGAATCGCCGATCATCACGGCTTCTTTGTTCCAGCCGTTCCGATTGACCAGTTTGAAGATGGCTTCGGGATCCGGTTTGAGCTTTTCCACGTCTTTGAGTCCGCAGATGTCATCGACATACTGCCTGAGATCGAAATCATCCAGAAGAGATTCGATGCCTTCATGCGACCGCGTGGAGACGATCGCGATCTTGTAGCCGTCTTCATGCAGCTTCTTCAAAGTCTCGACGGCATGAGGTGTCGGATGATTGGCCGTTTTGGCCACCTCGATCTGCCGGTCGTGATATACGGCATACAGCGTATCGTAATCGATGCCCGGGAAGTATTTCGGGAAGATATCGCGGAGTGCCGGACCGATGACTTCCTGTCTCACTTCATCCGTGAACAGTGATTCATCCGAATACTTTTTGAATAAAGCGCGGTAAGCTTCATAGATACTTTCCCGGGTATCCATCAATGTTCCGTCAAAATCAAAGAACAGTGACGGTTTGTTTTTCTTGAGAAAACGTTCGAAGACGCCCAGATAACCCAGGATACCGACGACAAAGAAAACGATCGATGTCAGCTGAGCCATGCGGAAATTGCCGAAATATAAGGAATCGGTCCTTCTTCCTTCGATGAAGAAACGGATCACACCGTACCACATCAGATAGGCATAGGCCAGATCGCCCCGCTTGTTGCGGTGTTTGCGTAAGATGAACCAGATCAATACCCAGCCAAGCAGACAGAGCATCGACTCATAAAAGAACAGCGGTTCATAATAGTGCCCGTTGATGTACATACCCTCTTTCAGGAAAGAGAGGATGCCGTCAAAATAGGATGCATCGACTTCTGCGCCGTGGCATTCCTTGTTGGCGAAATTGCCCCAGCGGCCGATCGCCTGTGCCAGCATGACATTGGGCAGGATGATGTCGAGCAGCTTCATGAAAGAATAATGATGCTTCCTGATATAGTAATAGGCAAATAAGGCACCCGCAACGATGCCGCCCTGTATCGCCAGTCCCCCGTCCCAGATCCTGATGATCTGTATCGGATCGGAAAAGTAGAACTTGAAGTTATAAAAGATGCAATACCATAACCTTGCGCCTAAGATGCCTACCCACAGCGTGTAGATGAAAAAAGAATCAAAGAAATCAAGATCGATGTATTTCGCTTTCCGGATCTGCTTCTTTGCGATGAGATACGCCAGCAAGGCGCCGGTCATGATGCAGACCGCATACCAGCGGATATCGAAGTTCAGACCGAAGACGGAAAAAGCGACGAAGGTCTGTCCGTCGGGAAAAAATCTCATTATTCTTCTCCCCCTTTCCTCTCCAGTTCGGCACGGTAGCGGTTTTTGAAATCCTCATTGGAATTGAAACCCAGCTTGGTCAGCAGGTAGTTGGAAACCGCCGATTCGATGATGACGGAAAGCTGCTTGCCTTCGGTGACCGGGATCACCAGCATCGGCACTTCCAGTCCCAGGACATCGAAGCTCTCATTGATCGGATTGAGACGGTCGGATTCCATGTTCTCATCGTATTTGACCAGTTTGATGACGAAGTCCAGCTGACAGCGGTTGAGATATGCGTTGGCGCCGAAAGTTCTGGTGACATCGACGATGCCCACGCCGCGGATCTCCAGCATCCTCTTGAGAAGCTTCGGTGCCGTGCAGATGATGTTCTTATGTACGCGGGTGACATCGACACGGTCGTCTGCCACCAGCATGTGTCCCCTGTCGATCAGATCCAGGGCAAGTTCGGATTTACCGATGCCGGATTTTCCGGTGATCATGATCCCCTTGCCGTAGATGTTCATCATGACACCGTAGAGCGAATCGGACGGTGCCAGCTTCTCGGATAGGAAAGACACCAGGTCGACGATCAGCTGATAAGTCGGTCCGTCATAACGGAAGATCGGGAAATTCTTGTCCCTTGCCAGGTCGATCAGTGAATCCATATGCTGGAATTCGCCCGAGCAGACGATGCACGGCGTAAAGGAATCGGTCACGATCTCAAAACGGGCGCGCTGAGTATTGTAGTCGAATTTCGACATATACTGATATTCCTTGGAACCCAGGATGACCACACGTTTGAGGTCGTTGGATTCCAGATATCCCGACAGTTCCAGACCCGGACGGTTGATATCCGGGGCGATCGCCCAGCGATGCAGGGATTCTTCGTTGCCGGTCAACTGCTGCAGATCGAGCTGTTCCTTGATCTGATAGACATAAACTCGTTTATTCAGTTCTTCATTTGCCATGATTCACTCCCAACACTTTCTTTAAATATTCTCCGGTATAGGAACCTTCGACTTGCGCGACTTCTTCCGGGGTGCCTTGCGCGACGATCTGTCCGCCCTTGTCACCGCCGTCCGGTCCCAAGTCGATGATATGATCGGCACATTTGATGACATCGAGATTATGCTCGATGACGACCACCGAATCGCCGCCGTCGACGATGCGGTCGATGATGCGGATGAGTTTCAATACATCATCCATATGCAGTCCGGTCGTCGGTTCATCCAGAACGAACATCGTCTTGCCGGTCGGCTTTTTCTGCAGTTCGGAAGCCAGCTTGACTCTTTGCGCTTCGCCGCCCGACAACGTCGTAGCGGACTGGCCCAATTCGATGTAACCTAAGCCGACATCATATAAGACCTGCAGTTTGTCTTTGATCCTCTTGTGATTCTTGAAAAATTCCAGCGCTTCTTTGACCGACATCTTCAAGACATCATAGATGTTCTTGCCCTTGTATCGCACTTCCAGGGTCTCGGCATTGTAGCGCTTGCCATGACATTCTTCGCATTCCACGAAGACATCCGGGATGAACAACATCGAGATACGCTTGACGCCGTCGCCGTAGCACGCCTCGCAGCGTCCTCCCGGCACGTTGAAAGAATAACGGGACTTGGTATAGCCGCGCTCTTTGGAATCCGGTGTCATCGCATACAGATCGCGGATGTCGTCGAAGACGCCCGTATAAGTCGCCGGATTGGAACGCGGTGTCCGGCCGATCGGATCTTGCGTGATATAGACGACCTTGTCGATATTGTTCAGACCTTCGACCTTCTTCACCTTGCCCGGACGGATCTTGACCCGATCGAGCGATTTCATGATCGCCTTGGTCATCGTTTCGATGATCAAAGACGACTTGCCCGAACCGGAAACGCCGGTGACGACAGTGAATTTGCCTAACGGAATGGACACATCGATATTTTTCAGGTTGTTTTCCTGTGCGCCGATGATCTTGATCTTCTTGCCGTTTCCTTTCCTGCGTTTCTGCGGGATGGGGATCTGTTTGCGGAACGAGAGATACTGACCGGTGATCGAATTCTCATCTTTGAGGATCTCTTCCGGCGTTCCCGCGAAGACGACCTGTCCGCCGTCCTTGCCGGCACCCGGACCGATATCGACGATGTAATCGGATTCCAGCATCGTTTCCCCGTCGTGTTCGACGACGATGACGGTATTGTCGAGATCCCGCATCTTTTTCAAAGTTGCGATCAGCTTGGCGTTGTCTTTCTGATGCAGACCGATCGAAGGCTCATCCAGGACATACAGCACGCCCGTCAGGGCGGAACCGATCTGTGTCGCCAGACGGATACGCTGCGCTTCTCCGCCCGACAAAGAGCCGGCGACACGGTTCAAAGTGAGATAATCGAGTCCGACGTCCGTCAGAAAACGGAGCCTCGACTTCAGTTCGTTCAGAAGCGTC
>JAFOLW010000015.1 GCA_017419165.1 Erysipelotrichaceae bacterium | reverse complement strand
CTTTGTAAACATAAGAATATTATATAATGATTTTGTGAAAATGATCGGCAATGACTGGGATGAGGTCATCGGAGAAGAATTCGAGAAAGACTACTATAAGAGATTACGGTCTTTTCTTGATTCCGAATACAAAAACAAGACGGTCTATCCCATCCCCAAATACATCTATACGGCACTCCGGCTGACGTCCTACAAAGACACCAAGGTCGTCATACTCGGGCAGGATCCCTACCACGAACCTCATCAGGCCCACGGCCTGGCCTTTTCCGTTTCCAAAGGCGTGCAAGTCCCGCCCTCTTTGCAGAACATCTACAAGGAACTTCATGACGATCTGGGCTGTTCCATCCCCGACCACGGGTTTCTCGTCGAATGGGCAAGACAAGGCGTCTTGCTGCTCAATACCGTGTTGACGGTGCAGGAACACCGGGCGAATTCCCATAAGGGACAGGGCTGGGAGATCCTCACCGATACGATCATCAGGAAACTGAATGAAAAAGACGACCCGGTCGTCTTCATCCTCTGGGGTTCCAATGCCCGCAGCAAGAAACAGTTCATCAGCAATCCCAGACATCTGATCATCGAATCGGTCCACCCGTCGCCCTTAAGCGCCTACAACGGTTTCTTCGGCTCGAGACCTTTCTCCAAGACCAACCGTTTCCTTATACAGAACGGTCTCACGCCGATCGACTGGCAGATCCATTAACAGCCTGAAGGGCTGTTTTTTTCTCGTTCATCCAAAAACAGATCATAGTCCCGGATGATCGTCTTGAGATCCTCATACGTCTTGATATGATTCATCTTTTCCTTATAGGTCGTCGAATCGTAAAGACCGGAGATATAATGCGGCGCCAGACCGCGCATCTCGGACATCGCCATCTTCTCACCTTTTAAGGCGATCAGCTTTTCCGCATGCTTGAGGCAATATTCAAAGCGGTCCTTGCGCCCATTTAAGGGATGATCCTCCCCTTTCAGGTCGCTGTCGATCTCTTTGATCAGAAAAGGATTGCCCACAAGACCCCGGCCGATCATCACGCCGTCGCAGTTCGTCTCTTCCGACATTTTTATGAAATCGTCCAGCGTTTTGACATCGCCGTTGCCGAAGACCGGGATCGAAAGGTTTTCTTTCAAGATCCGGATATGGTTCCAGTCGGCATGGCCTTCATACATCTGACTGCGGGTACGGGCATGCAAAGCGATCGCACTGACGCCGGCTCCTTCAAGCTTCTTTGCCAGAGACAGATAGTTCAGATGTTCCCTGTCCCAGCCCAGACGCATCTTGACGGTGACCGGTTTTTCAACGGCTTCGACGATCTTCTTCACGATCTCCACTATACGGTCTTCATCTTTCATCATCGCCGAACCGGACCCGGTCTTGACGACCTTGCTGACGGGGCAGCCCATATTGATGTCGATGAAGTCACAGTTCGTCCTTTGATCCAGGACTTTTGCCGCATAGACCATCGATGCCGCCTCGCTTCCGAACAGCTGCAAAGAGACCGGATGAAATTCATCCGATACTTTGAGCATATCCAGGGTCTTCTGATTGTTGTAGAAGATCGCCTTGTCCGAGACCATCTCCGTGTAGACGAGCCCCGCACCGAATTCAAAACACAATTGGCGGAAGGCATCATTGGTGATGCCGGCCATCGGCGCGACGATGATCTTCGAATCGATCTGTTTATCTCTTATACGAAACATAGGACATGATCTTGTTGATGTCGTTCTTGTCGAAACGGTAGTTTTTGTCACAGAACTCGCACTTGATATCGATATGATCGTCTTCGGCGATCTCTTCCAGGTCGCTCTTCGGAAGCGTCAGCAAAGATGCCATGAAACGTTCTCTCGAACAGTCGCAATGATATCGCACATAGCGTTCTTCCAGGATCTGCGCATCCGGGAAAAGTTCATAGAGATAACGCTGAAGGTCGCTGTCCTTCGCAAAGACCGAAGAGATCGGTTTCAGATCCAGACCTTCAAGATAACTGATGTCGCTTTCCGTATGACCGGGAAGCAGTTCGATGATCATCGCACCGGAAGAGCGGACCGTGTCGTCCGTGTCGACCAGGACACCGACGGAAACGATGGTCGGCACCTGTTCGGAGATCATGAAATAGTAAGCGAAATCATCGCCGATCTCTCCGGATTGCAGGTCGACTTGCGAAGTATAGTTCTGTTTCAGTTTCAGGTTCTTCGTGACTTTCAGATAACCGTCCGTACCGACGGCTTTGCCGACAGCCAGCTTGTGGGTGCCTTCATAGGTCATATAGATCTGCGGATCGCCGCAGAAGCCTTTGACTTCCCCTGCCGAATTGCCGACACATAAGATCGTGCCGATCGGTCCGCCGCCGTTGATGGTCACGGTGACCGTCTCGTTGTCGTCTTTCTGCATCAAGCCCATCAGGGCCGTCACAGCCAGCGTCCGGCCCAAAGCGGCACAGGACGTCGGCCAAAGTCCGTGGATCTTCCTGGCCGTTTCCACCATCTCTTTGGAGTCGAACAGATAGATACGCGCATGTTCATTCAGCGCGGTCGCGATCAAAGCATTTTTGTTCATAAGTAAATTTTCCCTTTATCTGACTTCATTGTCAAAGTATATCACCGATTTGAAAAAGCTCCTAAGAAAAACCAGAAGATGTTTTACTCTTCTGGTTTCTTGGAAACTCTGCGGGTCACCGTCCTTCTGGCCTTCGGTTTTTCTTCCGAAGCAGAAGGAGCTTCTTCGCTTTTCTTTACAGCCGTCTTGCGGACGATCACTTTCCTTGCCGGAGCTTCCGTCAAGGTGACCGGTTCTTCGACCTTCGTTTCTTCCTTTTTGAGGAGCACTTCGATCTCTTCCGCCGTCAGCGTTTCTTTTTCCATCAGCGTCTCGGCGATCTTGATCAGATCGTCACGGTTCTCGTTGATGATGCGCTTTGCTTCGGTGTGGCAGTATTCGATGATCTTACGGACTTCCGTATCGATCTCATACGCCACTTGCGAAGAGGCGTTGGACGGTGAATTGTAGTCTCTGCCTAAGAAGACGGAGTCGTTGCCGGAGTTGTACTGTATCGGTCCGAGGTCGGACATACCGTAGGTCGTGACCATATCCTTGGCGATGCGGGTCGCCTGCTGGATATCGGAAGACGCGCCGGTCGTGATGTCATCGAAGAAGATCTCTTCGGCTGCACGACCGCCCATATAGCTGGTGATCGTATCCAGCAATTCCTTGCGGGAATTCAACATCTTTTCCTTACGCGGCATGATCAGATTGTAACCGCCGGCATTCCCTCTCGGGATGATGGTGACCTTCTGGACGATCGCCCCGTCCGGCAGGCTCAGGCCGACGATCGCGTGACCTGCTTCATGGTAAGCGACCAGCTTCTTGGTATAGTCATCATAAGTCCTGGACTTCTTGGCCGGACCCATCATGACGCGGTCGATCGCTTCATCGATCTGCTGGGTATCGATGGTCTCTTTATTCTCACGGACGGCCAGGATGGCAGCCTCGTTGAGTACGTTTTCCAAGTCGGCACCCGAGAAACCCGGTGTGCGCTTTGCCAGATTGGAGAGCTCGACACCCTCGGCGATCTTCTTGTTGCGCGCATGGACCTTTAAGATCGCTTCTCTTCCCTTCATATCCGGTAAAGAAACGGTGATCTGGCGGTCAAATCTGCCGGGTCTTAACAGTGCGGAATCCAGAACGTCCGGACGGTTGGTCGCGGCAATGACGATGACGCCGTTGTTGTCGGCCATACCGTCAAGTTCGACCAGCAGCTGGTTCAAAGTCTGTTCCCTTTCATCGTGGCCGCCGCCGAGTCCCGCGCCGCGCTGTCTGCCGACGGCATCGATCTCATCGATGAAGATCATGCAAGGTGCCGTCTTCTTCGCTTTGGCGAACATGTCTCTGACACGGCTGGCACCGACACCGACGAACATCTCGACGAAATCGGAACCGGAGATCGAATAGAACGGAACATTGGCTTCGCCGGCTACGGCTTTTGCCAGTAAAGTCTTACCGGTCCCCGGAGGACCGACCATGATGATGCCCTTCGGAATACGGGCACCCATGCGGGCGAACTTCTTCGGATTCTTGAGATATTCGATGATCTCCTGCATCTCTTCTTTTTCTTCGTCACAGCCGGCAACATCATCGAAACGCACTTTGATGTCATCTTCCAGTCTTGCCCTGGACTTGGAGAAGTCGAAGGCCTGCTTGTTGGAATTCATGGCACCCATGCGGTTCATGATGAAGACCCCTGCCACGACGAACAAGATCAAGGGTATGATCGAAGACGCCAGTTCAAGAAGATAGTTGGATGCATTGGCATCGACGAAAGTGACGTTTTCGATCTTCTTGAGTTCTTCGATCAGCTCATCGGCTGCCTTCTCGGTATTCGGGATGATCGCGTTGAACGCGTGGGAGACATCATTAGAATCCTTGTAGACGCCGGAGACCGTCATGGTGTTGTAGTCTACGGAGACTTTCGCCATTGAGATCTTCTGCGATGCGATGAGCTCATTGAACTCGCGGTAATTCAGATTGGTCGTCGATGTCCTTCCCGGGCTTGAGAACGCCATCATCAGTAAGAACAGCGACACGAACAGGTAAGGTATGAAATTTACCAGCGGCCGTTTATTGTTGTTGTTATTCATCTATCTATTTGTAACACTCCTCTTTCAATACGCCCACATAAGGCAGATTACGGTATTTCTGGTTGAAATCAAGACCGAAACCGATGACGAATTCGTTCGGAATGGTGAAACCGACATATTCCGCCTCGATCTCTACGGTACGGCGGTCCGGCTTGTCCAGCAGGGAAACGATCTTGACGTCGTTGGCACCCTTGGTATACAACATCTTCTTGACCTTTTCCAGCGTCTTGCCCGTATCGACGATATCTTCGACGACCAGGACGTCCATTCCCTTGATCGAACAGTCCAGATCCTTGACGATCTTGACATCACCCATGGATTCCGTTCCCGAATAAGAAGAAACGGCCATGAAATCGATCTCGCAGTCTACCGTGATATATTTGATCAGCTCCGCCATGAACGGTACGGAACCTTTCAGCAAGCCGACGATCATCGGCTGTTTTCCTTCATAATCTTTCGAGATCTGCGCGCCTAATTCTTTGCAGCGGTCGACGATCTCTTTTTCACTGATCAGTACTTTTTCAACATTATCTGCAAACATCGTTAAAGTCCTCCGTATATTTCAACATTTTATCATAAAGACATCGGGATCATCACAATAATGATTGACATCGCAGCCCAGTCCCGTCACAAAGATGACTTCGCCGTTGCCGTTCACCATGAGCGGCCAGCTGAGTTCTTCCTTATAGGAGATCTTGCGGTCGATGAAAAACCGGTTGAGTTTCTTTTTGCCGAAACGCATCCGAATGACGTCATCTTTCCGTGCATTGCGGACGCAGAGCGGAAAGTCCTCTTCCGCAAGACAGACGCCTTCGATCTTCTTCCCCTCTTCTTCGATCCTGAACCGT
>JAFOLW010000014.1 GCA_017419165.1 Erysipelotrichaceae bacterium | reverse complement strand
GATCTCCTGCTGATGCCTGGTCAGCAGTTCTCCGTAATAATCCAGAAGCAAGGAATTGTACTGACGGTCAGGAAGCATGTCGCAGTTCTCCTATGATCGAATCCAGGTACATATCGAAGTCGAAATCCTGAATATCTTCGACCCCCTCCCCTACGGTGATGAATCTGACCGGCAGCCCGGTGATGTTTTTGATGGCGATGATGATGCCGCCTTTGGAAGTACCGTCCATCTTCGTCAGGATGATACCGTTGAGATCCGTGATCTCATTGAACAGTTCGGCTTGTGACAGACCGTTCTGTCCGGTATTGGCATCCAGGACGAGCCAGGTATTGTGCGGCGCACCTTCGATCTCTTTGGCTACGACACGGTGCATCTTTTCCAGTTCGGCCATCAGATTGATCTTGTTTTGCAGACGGCCGGCCGTATCGCAGATCAAGATGTCGATCTGATGTTCTTTGGCATAGCGGCAGCCTTTCACAAGAACGGAACTGGGATCTTCGTTGTCTCTGCCGGTGATGCAAGGGATGTCCAGACGCTGCGCCCAGGCTTGCAGCTGCTGAGTCGCACCAGCCCGGAACGTATCTCCGGCAACGACTGCGACCGTTTTGCCTTCCGCTTTATAACGGTTGGCCAGTTTGGCGCAAGTCGAAGTCTTGCCCGAGCCGTTGACGCCGACCATCAGGATGACCGTCGGTCCGTTCTCATTGAAAACGATGTCGGTATCCGGTTTTTCAAAATAGACTTCCCGAAACGTCTGTCCCAGGAAGTTCATGATGTCCTTGGCAAACAGATAATAGTAATTCGAACAAGTCTCAAAAAACTTGTCGCAGATCAGTTCCGATGTGCGGTAGCCGATGTCCGCTTCGATCAGCGTGACCATCAGCTGTTCCATAAAATCATCTTTGTTCTGCTTCTTGTTTTCCGTTACGAACTTCAGTTTTCTTCCCAGTGAATCGTTCGTCTTGGCAAAACCGTGCAGATACTTGTTTTTATCCTTGGAAAACAGTCCCATTATGCCTGTGCCTCAGCTTTCTGCTCCGGTTCCGCCATCTCGATGGCATCGACCAGTTTGACCTTCAGCATTTGCGAAACACCGCGTTTCTGCATCGTGACGCCAAACAGAGAATCGCACTGTTCCATCGTGCCCGGACGGTGCGTGATGATGATGAACTGCGAACGGTCGGCAAATTCTTTTACGTATTTGGCAAAACGTTCCACATTGGCGACATCCAATGCCGATTCGATCTCATCAAAAACGATCAGTGGTTCCGGACGGACTTTCAGGATCGTGAAAAGGACACAGATCGCAATCAGTGATTTTTCACCGCCGGAGAACAGACGGATGGATTTGACTGCCTTCCCCGGAGGCTGAACATCGATATCGATGCCGGTGTTCAGAATATCATTCGGATCCTCCAGAACGAGTCTGGCTCTTCCGCCGCCGAAAAGTTTGGCGAACGTTGAAGGAAGTTCCGCATTGATCGCATCGAACGTCTTCTTGAACTGTTCTTTCATGATCTCATCCATCTCATCGATCGCTGCAAGGATCTTGTCACGGGATGCGATCAGGTCATCATAATTCTTCTTCAGGAATTCATAACGCTCATTGACTTCGTCGAATTCTTCCGGAGCGGACATATTGATATTGCCTAAGTCCTGTATCTCCTTGCGCAAAGCAATGACTTCTTCTTTCGCTGTTTCATCGATCTCGATGTCATTGTTCTCCAGCGCATATTCAAAGGTCATCTGGTATTCGGATGCCAGACGTCCCAGATCGTTTTCCAGTTTGGTCTCCAGGACCGCCTTAGACGTATTGACGTTGGCGATCGAGCTTCTCGTCTCGTCGAGCTGACGGCGTACCTGACGGATCTGCTGTTCCTTACGGTCGATCTCGGCCGACAGTTTCATACGTTCGTCCCGGCGGAGCTTCAAAGAAGTGGAATACTCATCTTTCTTTGCATAATTTTCCGAAAGCTTGGCGACCAGCGTATCGGTGATGGATTCCTGTGTGTTGGCCGGAGAGATCGATTCGAAATCGGCGACCAGTTTTTCATATTTGGCACGTTTGGTATCGACGATCGGTTCAAGCTGTGCCATGGCGATCCTTTTTTCGGTCAGCTGTCGTTCAAAAGTTTCTTTCTGTGCAGATAAAAGAGAGAAATTCTTGCTTGCCAGTTCGCTTTCCGCCTTATATGAGACCAGATCGGCTTCGATGCGGTTGAGTTCGGACTGAGCGGTGATCAAAGAAACTTCGTTCTTGACCTTGCCGCCGGTCATCGAACCGCCTTTATGGACGACTTCGCCGTCCAATGTAACGATCTTATATCCGTATTTCAGAAGTGCGGATAAGGTATTGGCGTTCTCCAGGTTATCGCAGACCAGTACGTTGCCCAACAATGAGGCTTTGACCGGTTCATATTCATTTTCACAGGTGCAGAAATCATAAGCCGTGCCCAGATAGCCGTTGGTATTGTCGGCAATGATCTCATCTTCGTAGCGGATCATGTGCGACTTGCAGACGGTCAAAGGAAGGAAGGTCGCCCTGCCGGAACGGTTCTTCTTCAAGAAACCGATCGCTTTCCTGGCGGCTTCTTCATCTTTTGTGATGATGTGATAGACACTTCCGGCCAAAGCGGTCGCGATCGCTTCTTCATAGCCCTCATCCGGGTGGATCTCCTGGCCGATGACGCCTAAGATACCATAGAACGAAGACTTATGAGCCATGATCGAACGGACCCCTGCCTGATTGGCAGAAGAAAACGGATCGGAAATGACATTCTTCAAGACTTCCATGCGGTTGTTCATCCGGTTGACGATGTTGGATGTCTCATCCTTCTTCAAAGAAGCTTCCGAAAGATCCATCGCCGTATTCTCCAGGTTGGTATTCAGCATCTCGATATCGGCTTTGAGCTTGTTGAGACGCTGCAGACGGTCATCGTATTCGAATTTGGCCTCGTTGATATAGGATTCCATCTCTTTGATCTTCTCTTCGGAAGAACCCATTTCGATGGCATATTTACGTTTCTCGTCGATCTCGATCTTCCTGGCTTCCAGGGTCTGGATCTCATTGATGATGTTCATCAGTTTTTCCTGGATGGAATTGATCTGTTTGTCATAATCCTTCAGACGGGATTTGGCTTCGAACGTGGAATTCTCATGGACCTGTATCGTCGTCTCATGCATGGCCAGGTTGGTCTCGAGCTCGAACAGGGATTTTTCAAGTTCGCTCTTCTGCAGATTGAGATTCCGGATATCATTGACCAGAACGGCGACTTCGATCTGCTGCAGCCGGGTCTTCTTTTCCCGGTAGATCTCCGCCTTCTTTGCCTGACGGCGAAGCGGTGCGACCTGACGTTCCAGTTCCGAAAGGATATCGTATGTGCGGTCAAGATTGTCTTTGGTCCGCTCGAGCTTGTTCAAAGATTCGATCTTTCTCTTCTTATATTTTGAGACACCGGCAGCATCTTCAAAGATCTCACGGCGGTCATAAGGCTTGGCTTCCGCGAAGCTCAAGACGTTGCCCTGAGAGATCATCGATAATGAATTCTTGCCAAGACCCGTATCCAGGATCAGGTCGAGGATGTCTTTATAACGCACGTTCTTGCGGTTGATGAGATATTCGGCATCCTGATCATCGTTATAGATACGTCTGGTCAGTTCGATCTCGTCAAGATCGGAATTGAGCATATGGGCCGAATTATCAAAGACCAGCGTGACTTCCGCCATGTTCATCGGTTTGCGCTCTTCCGTGCCGGCAAAGATGATATCCGTCATCTTTTCACCGCGCAGCGATTTGACCGACTGTTCGCCCAGGACCCAGCGGATGGCATCCGAAATGTTCGACTTTCCGCAGCCGTTGGGTCCGACGATCCCGGTAACGGGGTCTTCGAAGTTGATCGTTATATTGTCAGCAAAGGATTTGAATCCCTGCATTTCTATGCGTTTAAGAAACATTAAAACTCCTTTTTCACTAGACCATTATAACAGATTTATACCATATCGAATAAGCTTTGCCGTTCATCTTTAGCGATCGGTTTTCAAAGTGACGAAAAGCGGAGAATAAGAACTATCGGAAGCATGATAGATGCAGTCCTTCTCGATCAGTTCATAGACGCCGTTATGTCTTCTTAAAGCGTAGATGTTCTTGTTTTCCTTGAGGTGATAGATCTTATCCTTAGCGAGATACTTTCCGAACGGATCGGACTTGATATACATCAGGACGCGGTCACCTTGAACGAAAACGAACGGGCGGATCTTCTCATCGTTCCTTTTCTCATAAGCCTCGATGAGATCGGCGATCTGCTGATCATTGATCTCGGAAGAAAGGACGATATGATCGAAACCCAGTCCCTTCAAAAACTCGTAAGTATAGGAATTGAGACAGTTGAGCGTATAATATGCGATCTTTTCCTCATAAGGCTGAAACAGTCCGCCGAATTCGGAAACGACAGCCTTGTCTGCTTCCGTGTAACGGGAATCCTTATTGATCACGGGATTGAGTGCGAACTCCCTGCCGTCAAGTTTGATAAGATCGTCTTTCTGTATCATTCTCGCCGCATCCGGAAGATCGGCTTTGCGGACCGGAAGATAATCGGCATAGATCGGATCCTTATGGAAGCTCTCGAGCCGGTATTCGTCAAATGAAGCAACGGCATTGCGGCGGATCTCGTTGAGCTGCTTCACCGAAAGGAAGGCGTCCTTGGTATGAACGTCGATATGCGAAAGCTCGTAGACTGTCTCGTTGAGTTTGGAGAACTGCCGGATGATGTTATCTTCATCGAGCGGTGCTTTGATCGCTTTTTGGGCAGTCACATCGGAAACATAAGTATAGGTCTGATCATCATGCTTCAGGCAGACCTCAACAGATTTTTCAGGCAAAACGGTCACGGAAACAGAGAGCGGGACTTTCTTGTCTTTTGTTTCGGCGATCTGCTTTTCCAAAAGGGAATCCTGCGTCTTATAGACGATGCCTTTCAAAGGCATGTCGGTCTCGATCGCAGCGATATCCCCTTTTTGCGCCTTGCTGACGAGTTTTCCGTCAAGATAAAGCTTGTTTATGATACAGCCGAAATCATTGATCCTGATGCCGTCAAACTGGTTCAGATCGTCATTCAGGCGGATATACTGAAGCTTCTTGCGATAATACAAGGTCTCACCGACCGGAATGCCCAAGTGATTTGGCGTCTTCTGCCCGAAGAGATCGTTTTTATCATGCAGCAAGTCGTTCGTGAAACCGCGGTTGAACAATACCTTCAGCTTTTTCAGATCGTCATCGTTGAAGATGAACTTCTCCCCTTTCAGCGCCGCATCGATCGCCGTGCGGTAATAACGCGTGACCAGACCGACATAAGCCGGTGATTTCATCCTTCCTTCGATCTTGAACGAGGATACTCCCGCCTTGATCAAAGCCGGGATATCTTCAAGGAGGAACATGTCTTTCGGCGAAAGAAGATAGTCCGTATCCGTTTTCACGCGGTTTTCTTCTTCATCATACAGTTCATAGCGCAGTCTGCAGCATTGTGCACACATGCCCTTGTTGGCGGAACGTCCCTTGACCGAGGAAGACATCAGACACTGTCCGGAATAGGAGACGCAGATCGCACCATGGACGAAAGTTTCGATCTCGATGTCTTCTTTACAGGCTTCTTCGATCAAAGAAAGGTCGGATTCCCTGGCGAGAACGACACGCTTGAAACCGAGTTTTTTTGCGTTTTTCACACCTTGCAGGTTATGGACATGCATCTGGGTGGAACAGTGAAGTTCGAAATCCGGATACTTCTTTTTCAGGTAATAATACAATCCCAGATCCTGTATCAGCAAGGCGTCGACCTTGTTGCGGTAATAGAAGTCCGCCATCCTGATCGCATTGGCAAATTCCTTCTCGGAAAGAAGCGTGTTGAGCGTGACGAAGATACGTACATCGCGCAGATGGGCATAGCGTATCGCCCGGATCAGTTCTTCTTCGTCAAAATTGTTCGCAAAAGCACGGGCGGAAAAATTCTTACCGCCCAGATATACGGCATCAGCGCCGTTGTTCACGGCTGCTTTCAGACAGTCAAAATTTCCGGCCGGAGCCAGTAGTTCAACGTTTCTCATATTTATACTCCAAAGACAGACCGCCCAAAGAGGTCTCTTTCAGCTCGATGGCCAGTTTGTTGCCCGTATAGTTCATTGCATGAACGACCGAATCGAAACTGATCAGATTGCCTTTCACATCTTTCAGCTGTTCGGCAAGATAAGCACAGTCATAAGCACGGAGGATCGATATGGCGTTGCGTTCGATACAAGGGATGATGACATAGCCCAATACCGGATCGCAAGTCAGTCCCAGAAAATGCTCGATGCCCATTTCCGCGGCATACTCGATCGTCGGCAGGCCG
>JAFOLW010000013.1 GCA_017419165.1 Erysipelotrichaceae bacterium | reverse complement strand
TGATGTACTTTTTGTTGTCAAATCCGATCTTTTTCATAGTTTTAAGTATATAACAAAGTACCTCTTTTTCTTTTGCTTTTATCACAAAACGGTCATATTTTTTTCACCTGTCTGTTTCTTATGAGGGGGAATGTCACCTTCATCGTCGGGAATTGTCATAAAATGAAGATATGAACAAGGAAGAGTTTTTCGATCATTATCCTGTCCGGAAGAAAGATTCCAACAAATACGATAACGGCGTTGTCTCTTTCGTTTCCGGTTCTTACGGCATGGCCGGTGCGGCATTGTTCAATCTGCTTGGGGCAAGGAGCTCAGGGGCTTCCTACATCCATTCTTATCTGCCTGAAGCGATCTATCCGATCGTAGCGGGAAATGAACCGAGTGCCGTTTATCATCCTTATGATCCTGAAGACAAAGATTTTTTCAAAGACATGACCTTGCGCAAAGTCAAAGCAGCCGCTTTCGGCTCGGGATGCGACAATCTCGCTCATAAAGAGACGTATCTGAAAGATCTGATCTCGGTCTGCGATATCCCTTTGGTCATCGATGCGGCAGGGCTTCGCATATTGGCACAGAAGCCTGACTTGTATGCAGAACATAAAATGCTTATCCTGACGCCGCACATGGGCGAGTTTTCCGCGCTTTGTCACAGGTCAGTCAAAGAGATCGAAGAGGATAAAATGACGATCGCCGTGAATTTTGCTTGTACGCATCACGTCATCCTGGTCCTGAAGGGGCAGAATACCCTGGTGATCGATCAAAAGGGCGACGTCTATGTCAATCAAAGCGGAAATCCCGCACTTGCCAGAGCCGGGAGCGGCGATATCCTGACCGGGATGATCGCCGGGCTCTGTTCCTTATATGATGACCCTTATCAGGCGGTGAAAGACGGTGTCTGGCTGCACGGCCATCTGGCTGACGAAGCTTTGAAAACGGGCAGTATGGAAGTCTTCGACCTGCGGCTTTATCCGCAGCTTGCGGACCGTTTTTTCCACAGCCGTGCCGACAGTTTCAAAAAAATATAACAGTATAATAAACAGTCGCGTTTTACAGTCTGTACATCCGTTGGTTAGTGTTTACTAACTATTTGGGACGTTGATATAATTTCTATGTAGATCAAAATATAAGATTTTGTTTTTATATTGTTTCATTTATGCAGGAGGGATTACATTATGGTTCATTTGCAGGAAGCGGCGGTGAAGCAGATCACCGAGATCTGCGATCGTTACAAAGACGAAGAAACACCGCTGATGATGATCTTAAGTGACATCCAGAAGGAATACGGCTATATTCCTCTCGAGGTCCAGGAACTCGTATCTGAAAAGACAGGTATCAGTGTTGCCGAGATCTACGGAGTCGTCACGTTCTATTCATTCTTCTCTTTGAAGCCGAAAGGGAAGAACGTCATTGGCTGCTGTCTGGGTACGGCTTGTTATGTCAAAGGCGCTCAGCAGGTCATCGACAAGTTTTCTGAGATCCTCGGGATCAAACCGGGCGAAACTTCCGAGGACGGTCTGTTCACACTGGATGCTTTAAGATGCATCGGTGCCTGCGGGATCGCTCCGGCTGTTCAGATCAACGGTACGGTCTATCCGAAGATGTCTGTTGATCAGGTCTCGGGCCTGATCGAGAAGTATAAAAACGGGGGTGTCGCGTAGATATGGAAAAGATCCGCTCTTTTGAAGAACTGGAAGCGAAGCAGGCCGTCTGTACCAAATGCATGGACGACAAGTTCTCCGGAAATGACGGAAAGCGTCACGTCGTGCTTTGCGGCGGTACCGGCTGTCTTTCTTCGCATTCCGATAAGATCAGAGAACGTTTCTGTGAAGTGATCAAGGAAAGAGGACTGGACGACAAAGTCACCGTCAACCAGGTCGGCTGTTTCGGTTTCTGTTCCCAGGGTCCTTTCGTCAAGATCTTCCCGGAAGATACGTTATACAGGATGGTCAAGATCGAAGATGTCGAAGAGATCGTTGAAAAGGATCTGATCAACAACGAGATCGTCGACCGTCTGCTTTATGTCGATCCTCAGACGAAAGAAAAAGTCTCCAAGCAGGATGACATCGAATTCTACAAGAAACAGATGAGGATCGCTCTGCACGGCTGCGGTGCGATCGACCCTGAAAACATCGAAGAAGCTTTAGGCGCAGAGGCTTTCAAAGGTCTCGCCAAGGCTTTGAAGATGGACAGGAAAGCCGTCATCCAGGAAGTTCTGGATTCCGGACTCCGCGGCAGAGGCGGTGCCGGTTTCCCGACCGGCCGTAAGTGGTCATTCGTTCCGGATGTCGAAGGTCCTAAATATCTTGTCTGCAACGGTGACGAAGGCGACCCGGGTGCATTCATGGACCGTTCGATCCTGGAAGGCAATCCGTTTGCCGTCATCGAAGGCATGATGATCGGCGGCTATGCGATCGGCGCACAGAACGGTTATTTCTATGTCCGAGCCGAGTATCCGATCGCTGTCCACCGTCTGAAACTGGCGATCAAGGCCATGGAAGACGTCGGTCTTTTAGGCGACAACATCTTAGGTACGGACTTCAATTTCCGTGTCCATATCCGTCTGGGTGCCGGAGCTTTCGTCTGCGGCGAAGAGACGGCATTGCTCAACTCCATCGAAGGCAAGCGCGGTATGCCTAGACCCAGACCGCCGTTCCCGGCTGTCAAAGGCCTCTGGGGCTGTCCGACTTGTGTCAATAACGTCGAGACCCTTGCCAACGTTCCGTATATCTTGAGAGAAGGCGCGGCGAAATTCGCTTCCGTCGGTACGGAAAGATCCAAAGGCACGAAAGTCTTCGCGCTGGGCGGCAAGATCAACAATGTCGGTCTGGTCGAAGTTCCGATGGGCACGACGTTACACGAACTGATCTATGAGATCGGCGGCGGCATTCCGAACGGCAAAGAGTTCAAAGCCATCCAGACCGGCGGTCCTTCCGGCGGCTGTCTGACGGCAAAGAACCTGGATACTCCGATCGATTACGATAACCTGATCGCAGCCGGTTCCATGATGGGCTCCGGCGGTGCGATCGTCATGGACGAAGACAACTGTATGGTCGATGTCGCCAAGTTCTACATGGAATTCATCTGCGATGAATCCTGCGGCAAATGTTCACCATGCCGTATCGGCACCAAGAGGATGCTGGAGATCCTGACGAAGATCACCGAAGGCAACGGCACTCTGGAAGATCTCGATGCATTGAACGAACTGGCCAACAATGTTAAGACCAATTCGCTCTGCGGTCTGGGCCAGACGGCACCGAACCCGATCCTTTCCACGATGGCTTCCTTCAAGGATGAATACATCGCTCATATCGTCGATAAGAAGTGTCCGGCTCACGTCTGTAAGAAGCTCATGTCTTATGTCATCAACAAAGACAAGTGCTTCGGCTGCCAGATGTGCGCGAAGGGCTGTCCGGCTGACGCGATCCATCATATCACTCCGCAATACATCGCTCCGGGTAAGAAGCTTCCGGCAATGTATATCGATACCGCTCAGTGTGTCAAGTGCGGTGCATGTATCGCTACATGTAAGTTTGGTGCTATATCCAAGCAATAGGAGGGAATAACGATGGAATTAGTAAATATCAAAATTGAAGGCCAGGAATATCAGGTCGAAAAAGGTCTGACGATCATGGAAGCCGCCAAAAAGTGCGGTTACGAGATCCCATCCTTATGTTCATACAATCACGGCGAATGCTCATTGGCATCCTGCCGTGTATGCTTGGTCGAAGCACAGGAAGGCAAAGGACCCAACCGTCTGGTCGCATCCTGTGTCTATCCGATCTCCGAAGGCATGAATATCACGATCGGTTCCCCGAAAGCGACGACAGCCAGAAGGACATCGGTCGAACTGCTTCTCTCCAACCACAACCGCAACTGTCAGGAATGCGACAAGAACGGCAAGTGCGAACTGCTCCACGTGGCTCAGGTCACCGGTGCAAGAGAGAACATGTATGTCGGCGAAAAGACGGAAACGACAATCGATATGCTGACACCGTCGATCAAACGCGATACTTCCAAATGTATCCTCTGCGGACGCTGCATCGCCAGATGCGGTTCGGCACACGGCCTTTCCGTACTGGGATTCGAGAGAAGAGGCTTCCGCACGATCGTTGCACCGGCGGAAAACCGCTCCTTCAAGGATTCTCCTTGTATCCTCTGCGGTCAGTGCACCACCGTATGTCCGACAGGTGCTCTGATGGAAGTTTCCGAGATCGATAAAGTCGATGCCGCATTCAAGGCCGGCAAACATGTCGTCGTACAAGTCGCTCCGGCGGTACGTGCTTCCTTAGGCGAAGAATTCGGCTTGAAGATCGGTACACCGGTCACCGGCAAGATGATCGCCGCTTTGAGAAGACTCGGTTTTGAAAAGTGCTACGATGTCAACTTCGGTGCCGACCTGACGATCATGGAAGAAGGAACGGAACTCCTTCACAGATTGTCGGAAGGCGGAACGCTGCCGATGATCACATCCTGCTCACCGGGCTGGGTCAACTATGCGGAATACTACTACGCAGACCTGCTGGATCATCTTTCCAGCTGCAAGTCGCCTCATCAGATGCAAGGCGCCATCATCAAGTCTTACTGGGCAAAACAGAAGGGTTATGATCCGAAAGATGTCTTCGTCGTTTCGATCATGCCATGTACTGCCAAGAAATTTGAAAAAGACCGTCCGGAGATGGAAGTCGACGGTATCCGCGATGTCGATGCCGTACTGACGACCAGAGAGCTGGGCAGACTGATCAAACGTTCCGGTATCAACTTCAACAGACTTCCTGAGGAAGACTGGGATCAGGATATCATGGGCGAATACACCGGTGCCGGTGTCATCTTCGGTGTCACGGGCGGTGTCATGGAAGCTGCGCTCAGAACGGTCTACTACAAACTGACCGGCAAGGAATACGGCAAGATCGAATTCAGCGAGGTCAGAGGTCATGATGCGGGCATCAGAGAAGCTTCGATCGATATCAACGGCACGATCGTCAATGTCGCGATCGCTTCCGGCATGAGATCGGCGAAGGTCCTTCTCGATGAGATCCGTGAAGGCAAGTCCAAATATCAGTTCATCGAGATCATGGGCTGCCCGGGCGGCTGCATCAACGGCGGCGGCCAGTCGTATGTCAAACCTTGCTTCTTACCGGATGAAGATGACGATATCCTTGATACTTACAAGGAAAAACGTGCAAAGGCTCTGTATTCGGAAGATGAGAGACAAGTCATCCGTCAGTCGCACAACAACAAACAGGTCCAGGAACTCTACGAAAAGTTCCTCGGCGAACCGAATTCCCATCTGGCACATGAGCTCTTACATACGAGCTACAATGCCAACAGGGAAAGATTCGATTAGTTCCGATATCAGATCTTGAACAAGGCCGGTGCAGACCGGCCTTTCTTTATGTCTTGAAGAATCTGCTATACTGATAGGGTATGAATTACTACGATGAGACATTAAAAAAGATCGATGCTCTGATCAAAGACGGAAAAGAAGAAGAAGCAATGCGGCTGATCGCAAACGAACTGGATATGCCGTATCTTCCGAAAGACTTCGAAGAAGAACTGCGCAAGCTTTCTATGGAACTCAGGGGGCAGGATGGCGAACAAAGATCGTTTTCCGAGGAAGAGATCCTTTCCTTTCTGGATTCCGATGAGAAGTATCAGCTGCTTGCCGTCTCGCAGATGGATAAGATGAACCTCAGGAATCACATCGAAGCGATCGGGACTTTTCTGGCATCGGAAGACAGAAGCGTCAATGCCAAGGCACTGCTGATAGACTCATTGATCTTTCAGCAGATCGATCATGTGTTTTTCTATAAGACGAAAGACAGGGAAGCGAGATTCAATCCGAAAGATCTGAAGCGGGCCGATGAAGGCAAGTGTTTCTTAAAAGCGAAGAAGATCCTGGAAGAGGCATATATGAAAGAACCTTCCAAACTGAAACTGGCCATGCAGCTGTTGTATAAGGAAACGATGTTGTTCCTGCCTCTTGAGATCGAAGAAAAAGACAGCCGCAGGCTCGCCGAAAAGATCATCGCTTATATCGATAAGGCGTTCGAAAGCTGAGGAGAGCTAAATCATTGCCAGAATAGGCTTTTATATAGAAATTGACAGATTTAAATGATAGAATAAATAAGACTTTAAAGGAGTAAATGATATGTCGGAATATAAAAAAGTTGAAAATGCGAAAGCGGAGCTGACTTGCACACTGGAAGGTGAGGCATGGGAAAAGGCAAAAGAAGCTGCCTTCAGGAAGCTGGCCGCTAAAGTAGAAATAAAAGGTTTCAGAAAAGGCCAGGCACCGAAGCACCTCGCCGAAAAGTACATCAGCCACAACGAAGTGTTGCTGGATGCTGCCGAAGCACTTGCACAGGGAGCTTTGGAAGCAGCGATCAAGGAACATGATGTCACTCTGATCGATCGCCCGGAACTCAAGGTCGACAGCATCGATGACGAGAAGTGTGTCATGACCTTCGTCTGCCCGACTGTCCCGGATGTCAAGCTCGGTGACTACAAGTCTCTGGAATACAAAGTCGATGAAGTCAAAGTCGAAGATCAGGAGATCGACGATCAGATCGCCGGGCTGCTGGACCGCAAGGCGGATCTGGAACTCAAGGAAGACGGTGCTGTCGAAGACGGCGATACCGCAGTCATCGACTACGAAGGCTTCCTGGGCGATGAACCGTTCGAAGGCGGCAAAGACGAAAACCATGACCTGGTCATCGGTTCGCATTCTTTCATCCCCGGCTTCGAAGAACAGCTGATCGGTATGAAATCCGAAGAGACCAAGGACATCATGGTCCGTTTCCCGAAGGAATATCATGCTGCCGATCTGGCAGACAAGGAAGCCCGTTTCACTGTCACTGTTCATGAGATCAAGAAAAAAGTGCTTCCTGAGCTCAATGATGAATTCGTCAAGGAACTCAAATATGACAACGTCAATACGGTCGAAGAGCTGAGAAACTACACGAAAGAGAATCTCGAAAGAAGAAAGAAAGACGATGCACAGCGCAACGCAGACAACGCTCTGATGGACAAGCTCGTCGAAATGACGGAAGTCGAGATCCCGGATGCCATGGTCAAGAGTGAACTGGATTCCATGATCCAGAACTACGAAGCCAACATGATGCAGCAGGGTATTTCTCTGGCACAGTTCTTGAAGATCACGAATCAGACAGTCGATCAGCTCAGAGATTCCATGAAGGATGATGCAAAAAAGCGTATAAAGATCAATCTTGCTTTGAGCGAGATCGCAAAGAGCGAGAATATCTCGGTGAATGAGGAAGATCTCAACAAAGAGTACGAAAGAATGGCTGAGATGTACTCTATGAGCGTGGACGAAATCAAGACATACGTTCCTGAAGAAACGCTCAAAGATGATCTGAAACTGCAGAAAGCTTTAGATTTACTGAAGAAATAACCGAAAAGACGCTTTGCGTCTTTTCTTAAATAAGGAGGTAATTTATGAGCAAATATTCTTATCCTCTGTTGTGCACGCGCGGTGCCGTCATTTTTCCGATGCAGGATCTGGCCGTTGAAGTCGGCCGTCAGGCATCGATCGATGCGGTCAATTACGCAAATGCATATCAATCGAATATCGTTCTGGTATCGCAGAAAGTGCTGACGGTCGATCTTCCGGGACCGGATGATGTATTCAATGTCGGTACGATCTGCCGGATCAAGACCAGCAGGGAGAGAGACGATCATCTCAAGGTCGTTTTTTCCGGTCTGACCAGATGCCGTATCACAAAGCATTTCATCAAGAATGATGTGAATTTTGTCGAGATCGAAGAGATCCGTGATGTCGTGGAAGATGAAAGCGTGATCGAGGAAATGACCAAGAAAGCTTTGGCCGAGTTCAATGTGATCGCTCAGAAGTTTGCCAGACCGGGTTTTCCGATCCGTCAGTTCACGGTCTTTGATTCCGCATTGGCTTCCGTATTGGTCGATACGTTCGCCCAGATCTATATTCAAAACGTCGAAGACAAGCAGCTTTTCCTGGAAGAGGAAAACGTGAACAGACGTTTACAGATGATGCTCTCACATATTGAAAAAGAGAGAAACATGGATATGATCGAGCAGGAGATCAACGAGAAGGTCAAGGAGAGTATCGAAGACGGTCAGAGAGATTATTATCTTCGTGAAAAACTGAAGGCCATCAAGGATGAGCTCGGCGGCAACGACGGCAGCTCCGATATCGATGATCTGCGTGAGCGGGTCGAAAACGAACCGTATCCGGAGAACGTCAAAGCCAAAGCCAGGGAAGAGTTCAAGCATTATGACATGCTGCCGCCTTCGACCGGTGAGACCGGTGTCATCCGTACCTATCTGGAATGGCTGCTGAATGTTCCGTGGTATCAGAAATCGAAAGACAACGATGATCTTGCGGATGCTTCCAGGATCTTGGATGAAGACCATTACGGTCTTGTCAAAGTCAAAGAAAGGATCCTGGAATATCTGGCCGTCAAACAGATGACCAATTCCCTGAAAGCTCCGATCATCTGTTTGGTCGGTCCTCCGGGCGTCGGTAAGACTTCTTTGGCAAAATCGGTCGCCCGCGCTCTGGACAGGAAATTCGTCAAGATCTCTCTTGGCGGCGTACGTGATGAGGCGGAGATCCGCGGTCACCGTAGGACCTATCTGGGAGCGCTGCCGGGCAGGATCATTCAAGGCATGAAACGTGCCGGAACGATCAATCCGGTCTTCCTGATCGATGAGATCGACAAGATGGCTTCCGATTACAAGGGCGATCCTTCCAGTGCCATGCTGGAAGTCCTGGATCCGGAGCAGAACACGCAGTTCTCCGATCATTATCTGGAAGAACCGTATGATCTTTCCGATGTCTTATTCATCTGTACGGCCAACTACCGCGACAACATACCGCCGGCTCTGCTGGACCGTCTGGAGATCATCGAACTGTCAAGCTATACCGAGATCGAGAAGCTCAATATCGCAAAGAACCATCTGATCGCCAAACAGGTCGCACTTAACGGTCTGAAGAGCAATCAGTTCTCTTTGCCGGACAATATGATCCTTTACATCGTCCGTCATTATACGAGGGAAGCCGGTGTCAGACAGCTGGAAAGGACCATCGGCAAGCTTTGCCGTAAGTCCGTCCTGGCAATATTGAAGGAAAAGAAGAAGTTGGTCCGTGTCACCAAGAAACTGATCAACGAGTGGCTTGGTCACGAGATCTTCGATTACGGAACGAAAGAGAAAAAGAATCAGGTCGGTGTCGTCACCGGTCTGGCTTACACGTCCTTCGGCGGCGATATCTTACCGGTCGAGGTCAATTATTTCGAAGGCAAGGGAAATCTGATCGTCACCGGTCAGCTGGGCGATGTCATGGTCGAATCGACCAAGATCGCTTTGGACTTCATCAAGGCCAATGCCAAGAAGTACAATATTCCGATCGAATTCTTTGAGAAACACGATATCCACATCCATGTTCCGGAAGGCGCTGTCCCGAAAGACGGTCCGTCAGCCGGTGTGACGATTACGACGGCCATCGTGTCTGCACTGACTCACCGCGAGGTCAAAAAGGATCTGGCGATGACCGGCGAAGTGACGCTTCGGGGCAATGTCTTGCCGATCGGCGGCTTGAAAGAGAAGTCTCTGGCAGCGCACCGCAGCGGCATCAAGACCATCATCATTCCGAAAGGCAATGTCAAGGATCTTGACGAGATCCCGGATACCGTCAAGGCGGAAGTGACCTATATCCCGGTCGAAAAAGTGGATCAGGTCATCAACGAGGCTTTACTGTGATCTCTTTCATCTGTTCGGCGAAAGACAGATCCGGTTTTCCGCAGACGGAAAAGGAAGTCGTTTTCGTCGGCCGAAGCAATGTCGGCAAATCTTCTTTGATCAATACATTGTATAAGAAGAAACTCGCTTATGTGGGAAAGACTCCGGGTAAGACCAAGCTGATCAATTTCTTCGACATCGACGGAAGATATACGGCTGTCGATGTTCCGGGATATGGCTATGCGAAACGTTCCATGGAAGAGGCCGTGCAGTTCGGCAGGATGATGGATGATTATTTTGCCCGGAAAGACAAGATCGCTCTGGTCATCATGATCACGGATGTCCGGATCGGACTGACGGCGGATGACGAAGATATGAAGGGATTTCTGGATTCCCATGAGCTTCCTTACGTCATCATCGCCAACAAGACCGATAAGCTGTCCAACAATCAGCTGATGAACAGCCGTCATAAACTGTATAAGGATATGGACAATGTGATCTATGTCTCTGCGGAAAAACGCAGGAACATCGATCAGATCTATGAAGCCATCGATCTTCATTTGCCTTATTCCGAAGGATAAATTATAATTGAATAGACGTCGATAAGAAGAAAGTAGTCCGGGCGGGAACATAGAGATATAAGGGTCGGTGGAACTTATACTGGTCGGGATGAAAATGTTGTCTTGGAGTCTACGAAAGTACGTGTGCTCGCGTTAAGAGCTTGAGTTAGAAAATAAGGTGGTACCGCGCTGCTGCGCCCTTTGTGCCGCCTTTTTTATTTCAGGAGGATCGCTATGCTGGAAAGTAAATATGAACCGAAGAAAGTCGAAGAAGGAAAGTATCAGGAATGGCTCGATCATCACTATTTTGAATGCGGTGATATGTCAAAGAAGCCGTACTGTATCGTCATCCCGCCACCCAATGTCACAGGTAAGCTGCATCTGGGACATGCGATGGACAACACCATTCAGGACCTTTTGGCCAGATACAACCGTCTGAAGGGTTTTGATGTCCTGTGGGTCCCGGGCATGGACCATGCCGGTATCGCCACACAGGCGAAGGTCGATGAACGTCTGAAAAAACAGGGCGTTTCCAGATATGATCTGGGAAGAGAAAAGTTCCTGGAGAAGGCCTGGGAATGGAAACATGAATACTCGGATTTCATCCGTTCGCAATGGGCAAAGCTGGGGAATTCGACGGATTACCGCAAGGAACGCTTCACACTGGATGAAGGTCTTTCCAAAGCCGTCGCAAAAGTCTTCGTCACTTATTACAACGAAGGGCTGATCTACAGAGGCAAGAGAGTCATCAACTGGGATCCGGAAGCCAAGACCGCTTTGAGCAACATCGAAGTCATCCACAAGGATGTCGAAGCTTATATGTACTATCTCAAGTATCGGATGGTCGGTTCCGATGAGACGTTCGAAGTTGCGACGACGCGTCCGGAGACGATGTTCGGCGATGTCTGCATCGTCGTCAATCCCAACGATGAGAAAGTGAAACACCTGATCGGCAAAAAAGCATACAATCCGGCAAACGGCGATGAGCTTGAGATCATCGGCGATGAATATATCGAGATCGGTTTCGGTACCGGCATCATGAAATGTACGCCGGCCCACGACCCGAACGACTATCAGATCGCTCTGCGGCATAATCTGCCGATGCCGATCTGTATGAATGAAGACGGTACGATGAATGAGCTCTGCGGCGAATTCAACGGTCTGGACCGTTTCGAATGCCGTGAAAAGCTGCTTGAAAAGTATAAAAAAGACGGGACTTTCGTCAGAGCGGAGAAGATCGTTCACTCCGTCGGTCATTCCGAAAGGACCGGTGTCATGGTCGAACCGTATCTTTCCAATCAGTGGTTCGTCAAGATGAAACCGCTGGCTGAAGACGTTCTGAAAGCGCAGGAGAACGAAGAGACCAAGATCAACTTCTATCCGAAGCGTTTTGAAAAGACCTTCAATCAGTGGCTGGAAAACATCGAAGACTGGTGCATCTCCAGACAGCTTTGGTGGGGCCACAGGATCCCGGTCTGGTATCACAATGAGACCGGTGAGATCTATTGCGATGTGGAACCGCCGAAAGACATCGAGAACTATCATCAGGACGAGGATGTCCTCGACACCTGGTTCTCCAGTGCTCTTTGGCCGTTCACGACTTTGGGCTGGCCGGAAGAAACGGAAGATTTCAAACGTTACTTCCCGACTTCCTGCATGGTCACCGGCTATGACATCATCTTCTTCTGGGTCGCCAGGATGGCGTTCTCCGCAAGGCATTTCTGCAACGATGTGCCGTTCAAAGACTGTCTGATCCACGGTCTGATTCGTGATGAGAAGGGCAGGAAGATGTCGAAGTCTTTAGGCAACGGCATCGACCCGATCGATCTGATCGATCAGTACGGCTGTGATACGCTGCGTCTGTTCCTGTCGACCAACTCGACACCGGGCCTGGATATGAATTTCTCTTCCGAGAAGATGCAGGCCGGCTGGAACTTCATCAACAAACTGTGGAATGCTTCCCGTTATGTCCTGATGAATGTCGATGAGACCTATACTTATAAGAGACCGGAGATCACATCGGAGACCGATGCCTGGATCATCAATAAGCTCAACAAGACCATCGCCACTGCGACCAACAATCTTGACCGCTATGAACTGGCGATCGCCGGCAACGAGATCATGACATTCGTCTGGGACGATTTCTGCTCGATGTATATCGAATTCACCAAATCCGCCCTCAATTCCGAGGATCTGCAGATCAAGCACCATACTCTGGATACTTTGATCTATGTCCTGGAAGCGATCGTGAAGCTCTTGCATCCGTTCATTCCGTTCGTTACTGAGGAGATCTACCAGAACATCCATTCCAAGGATGTCTCCATCATGAAAGAGAGCTGGCCTGAGATCTGGGAAGGTATAGATGAGAAGAAGGCGGAAGACGTCGACAAGATCATCGAGATCATCAAGATCGCCAGAGAGATCCGCAATGAAAACAACATCAAGCCGTCCAAGGAACTGGCGGTCATGAGCGAAGGCTTCCCGCTTGACGCTTCGCTCAGTGCCATCCTTTACAGGATGACCAAACTGTGTGTCGTCGATCAGATCGATGAAGAGACGATCGTCCGTCCGACGACGTTCGGCTCCGTGCGCTTCATCATGTCGCAGATCGTCGATAAGAAAGCGGAACTCGAAAAGATCGAAAAAGAACTGTCCAGACTGGAAAACGAGATCAGGCGTTCGACTTCGATGCTGGAGAATGAACGTTTCGTTTCCAAAGCTCCGGCGGCCAAAGTCGAAGAAGAGAGGACCAAATTACAGAATTATCGCAATTCCTACAATACATTGATCGAAAAGAAGAAGGAGTTCGAATAATGGGAATTAAGAAAACGGCTTTGATCACAGCAGGTCTCGGCGGTGTTTCTTATGTTGCTTATCAGACGATCGCCGATCAGCTGATCGAAAAGATCTTTATCAAACGCCAGCAGAAGAGAGTCGTTGAGACCAAGTATCTCGAATGGCTTAATTCCTGCAATGCCATCGATGTCAAGGTGAGGTCCTTTGACGGACTCAAGCTGTCCGCTTACAACATCCATAATCACGACAACGACCGCTATATCATCATGCTGCACGGGATCTATTCGGATAAATCCGATATGTACGGCAGGGCGATGGAGTTTGACAAGCTCGGTTACAATCTGCTGCTCGTCGATCAGAGAGGAGCCGGCGATTCGGAAGGGGAATACTGCACCTATGGCGTCAAGGAATCACAGGACTTGCAGATATGGATCAACTATCTGACCCAGAAATATCAGGATGTGAAGATCTGCCTGTACGGAGTCTCCATGGGGGCGGCTGCCGTCATGATGTCGACGGCCTATAAGCTCTCCGAAAACGTCGTCTGTCTGATCGAAGACTGCGGATATTCCTCGATGAAAGAAGAGATCTCGCATATCATCAAAAAAGATTACAAGATCTATTTCCCGTATCCGATCCTGCGCATGCTGGAAAAGAAGATGAAAGAGCGTTTCGGCATGAGCTTTGACGATGTGAGCCCGAAGACCTGCCTCGAGGAGAACGAGATCCCGATCCTGTTCATCCACGGTGAAAAAGACAGCTTCGTTCCGCCGCAGATGGCGACGATCCTTTACAATCACAACAAAGGCAGCAAGAAGTATTACTCCGTTGCCGATGCCGGTCACAAGGAAGCTTGCATGGATCCGGATTACTTTAAGAATCTTGACCGTTTCATCAGCACTTATATGTGATGCGCTGTTGAAATTCGGAAGGATTCTTTCTATAATACTTTTAGAAAACAAAGACTGAGACATGGTCTTTCAGGATCCGTCTGCAGAGAG
>JAFOLW010000012.1 GCA_017419165.1 Erysipelotrichaceae bacterium | reverse complement strand
GGCCGCAGTTTTGTCTGCACCTTCCTTCAGATTCTTCCTCGCGGAAGACACCCTTGGTGTTCGACTAGTGGTTGACCACTGCGATGATAATCCCCACGATGGACTTTCACCATCAAGATATATGCCATGCCCGGCACACTACGAAAAGGCCGGCAGTCACTGCCGGCCTTCTTTTTTTATTCTCAGAAACGGATCTCTCTTGGTGCTTCGGTGAAGGAGGAGAATGTCGCCACGGCATCCTTGAAATACAGGACGATCGTATTGTCGTCGTTCTCGTCGTACATGCTTCGCAAAGCCGGATTCTTGTCCAACATGTCCTTCTTTGCCTCGATGCGCTCATCCGGGATCAGCTTGCCGGTTATCCTCAGCCACTTGCCGTCCTTGAAGCAGCAGATCTCGGCATTGGGATTTGCCAGAAGCTGCTTGTAGCAGTCTTTCTTCTTGCCGGTCTGGATATAGAGCTTGTCTTCAAAGATTTCCGCCGTGCCGAACGGCCTCACTCTTGGCTGATCGCCGTCGGCCGTCGCCAGATAATATGTTCCGCAGTCTTTCAAAAACTTCCATACTTCATTCATGATCTTTACCTTCTTTCCAAGTTCAGTATATCACCTCTTTTCTTATCGCTGTGTATGTACGTCCTTGATGATACAATGAAGAAAAAGAGGTACATATCATGATCACAACAAGCGTAAAAGAAGTCTCCGTCTACCGCAACGGAGCCTATATCACAAGGCTGGGAAATATCGAACTCAAACCGGGCAAACAAAGCATCCTCATCGAAGGGCTCTCCGATTCCCTCGATCCCTCCACGCTGACCGTCTCCCTGAGCAGGGAAGTCTCCGGCAGCAATTTCCGCGTGGAACACTACAGCACCGAGCAGCAGGACGAGCTCAGAAAAGAACTGCTCTCTTCTCTGGAAAAGGTACAGAGGAAAACGGCGATCCTGAACGATCAGATCGAACTTTTAAAAAAGAACACCGATTTCACAGCCAAAGAAAACATCTCCTTGAAAGAGATGAGCGACTACATCGACGGTTTACCGTCAAAAACGGAAGCCTTGTACGATGAGATCTACGCACTGAAAGAAGAAGAAAAACAGTTGCAGAAAAAACTGAACGGAAAAAACAAGGAAGTCCGAGCCTATATCGTGAAGATCGACCTGCAGACGGAAAAAGAAGGGACCTATCCGGTCAAACTGCGCTACTTTGAGCGCAGCGCCTCCTGGGATCCCAACTACGAGATCCGCACCGGTGAAGAAGAAACGGCTTCCGTCCTTCTGAAAGCCGATATCCGTCAGGGGACCCGGGAAGACTGGAAACAGGTAAAGATCGTCCTGTTCACCGGTGATCCGAGCACGTCCTCCGAGATCCCGGAACTCCATCCGCAGGATCTCTCCTTCTATCAGCCGCGCTTATACAAAAACACTGCGGCAAAAGGATCGGCGATCGCCGGCATGATGGCCACCGCCATGAGAGACAGCGCCTACGTCGAAGAAGAAGCCATGGGAGATCAGGAGCTCATGGAAGATGCCACGGAAGAACTTCACTTCGGCTCCGCACAGGCCAGCGAGAACGACACGATGACCGAATATGAACTGGAAGGTCTCTATGACCTCTCCAACAAAAACCCGCTGACCCTGGAACTCACCAGCCGCGAGATCCCTTGCCAGTATCACGTCGTCGCGATACCGAAAGCCGATCCGCTGGGTTATCTGGCGGCAGAGGTCAAGACCTCCGATATCCAGGATGTCCTGAACACCTCGGCCAACATCTTCCATAAAGACACGTATCTGGGTAATGTCTATCTTTCGCCCGATCCTTCCAAAGAGACCTATGACATCTCCCTTGGAAAAGACGAAGGGATCCGGATCAAGCGCACCCAGAAGAAGAAATACCGTTCCAATGTCTTATTGAAAGGACAGACGAAAGTCGACTTCGAATACGAGATCGAAGTCTCTTCCCGCAAATCCAAGACCGCAAAGATCACCTTGAAGGACCAGATCCCGGTCTCTCAGGACAAGACCATCCAGGTCGAAGTCAAAGATCTGAGTCAGGGGACTCTGGAAGAAAAGACCGGCGAGATCACCTGGGAATTCCCGCTGGATGCCGGAAAGACCGAGACCTTCCTTCTTGCCTACAGCGTCGCCTGGCCGAAAGACAAGGAACTGTATCTCTGACCATAGTCAATATCCTTCAAAGATAGTAAAAGCGGATCTCAGATCCGCTTTTATTCTGTTTCATAAAGTGCCGCAAATTCTTCCAGCAGATCGCGTATCCGGATATGCTGGGGGCAGTTGGCTTCGCACTGTCCGCACTTGAGACAGTCCGACGCCTTGCCGTGGTTCATCGAATAGCGCTGGTAGTACATCCCCGTCTTGTTGCCGGTCACCGCATAAAGATTCAGAAGGCCGAAGTAACCCGGCATATTGATGTTCATCGGACAGACCTCGAGGCAGTAGCGGCAGCTCGTGCAAGGGACCTTGGTCGTCGATTTCAGGATCGCCGTGATCTCCTCCACCAGTTTGTATTCCTCTTCGCTCAGCGGCTTGAAGTTCTGCATGTAATCCGTGTTGTTTTCCAGCTGTTTGAGATCGGACATGCCGCTTAAGACCATCATCACGTTGTCCAAAGATGCCGCAAAGCGGATCGCCAGGGAAGCCGGCGTCACAGTCTCATCCTTGTAGAAGGCATTGAACTTTTCCATCGCCTTTTCCGGAAGCTTCGCCAGAGTGCCGCCCTTGACCGGCTCCATGACCACCACCTTCTTGCCGTGTTTCTTCACGACTTCATAGCACTTGCCCGACTGGGCGACCAGAGAATCCCAGTCGAGATAATTGATCTGCAGCTGCACGAAGTCGACTTCCGGATGATCGTTCAGGATCTGCTCCAGAACATCCGCCGTATCGTGGAAAGAAAAACCGACCTTACGGATCTTCCCCTCCGCCTTCTTCTTCATGACGAAATCGAATCCGCCGAACTTCTGCGTATCCGGATAACGGTCTCTGCCCAGATTATGCAGAAGATAATAATCGAAGTATTCGACGCCGCAGCGGCGCAGCTGCTCATTGAAGATCGTCTCATAGTCTTCGCTGCACTTCACCTTGTAGACCGGCATCTTGTCGGCCACCGTGAACCTGTCCCTGTCGAAACGCCGGACGACCGCTTCCCTTAAAGCCTCTTCCGACTGTTCTTTATGATACGGATACGCGGTATCGAAATAAGTAAAGCCCCGTTCCATGAAGATGTCGGCCATCTTTTTGAACTGTTCAAGGTCGATGCTTGTGGGATCGTCGCTCTCCAGCAGAGGCAGTCGCATCGTGCCGAAACCGAGTTTTCTCTCTGACATCCTGTTTCCCTCCGTTAACATTATCTTTCTTGTTTTTCCGATTGTATTATCTCATATCCTCCTTTGACGAATGGTCCATGAATTTTTCATCCTTTGGGGGATAATGAAAACATGGCGATCACCAAGACCGATTTCATGCGCGGCATGCAATGTGAGAAGATGCTATGGCTCGACAAACACAAGCCTTCTTTGAAAGTGATCCCGGAAGAAGTACAGAAGCGCCTGGATCAGGGCAATGAATTCGGCGATGCGGCGATGGGGATGTTCGGGCCCTATGAAGAGATGACGGTCTTCCGCCCCGGCACGCAGATCCCCGATAAAAAAGCGATGGTCGAAAAGACGAAGGAACATCTTGAACTGGGCACAAAGGTCATCTGTGAAGCCGCCTTCAGCGATTACAACAATTACTGTGCAGTCGACATCTTGCGCAAAACGGACCGCGGCTACGACATGTATGAAGTCAAGAATTCACCGGAAGTCCATGAACAGTTTATCAAAGATGCCGCCTTCCAGTACTACATCGTCAAGCGCAACCGGCTAGAGATCGGAAAGATCTTCATCGTCATCCACGGCGAAGATGAAAACGATCCTTTTCAGCCCGTCGAAGTGACCGAAGAAGTCAGGAAACTGTATCCCTGGATCAACGAGAACATCTGGCGTCTCAACCGCTGTCAGAAAGAAAAAGAAGAATTAACAGTTCCGCCGGGAGACCAGTGTCTTCATCCGTATGAGTGCTGGTACTACGGCTATTGTCATAAGACAAAAGAAGAAGATGGACAGGAAGAACAGCTTACGCTCTTGTAGCTGTTTTTTTATGGTGTCCGTTTTCAAAGAACTGGTCTACAATAAGAAAGAATAAAAGGAGTTTCAGATATATGAAAAAAACTGCAGGATTTTTAAAATTTGCATGCTCGCTGACGATGTTCTTCGAAGTCATCGTCGGGATCTTCGTCGCTTTCGTCTTCGGCGTGATCCTTCTGATCAAAGACTTTTCACAGTTTTCCGACAAGACCGGCGGAGCCATCACGGTCTCCGGTGAAGCACTGACTCCCGAACAGCTCACTGCCCTGAAGCCGAACCTGCTGGTCGCCTTCGGTTTCGCCCTGGCTGCCGTCATCTTCGCCTTCTTGGGAACGTCCAAGTTCAGGAAAGCCCTCGCCGAATGCAAGAAAGAGACGCCGTTCTCCGACGCCTCCGTGCAAGCCATCAAGGCATCCGCCCGCTATGAAGTCATCGGCGGAATCGTGGGCATCATCGGTTCGCTCGTCTCCTCCATCATGGGCTCCGGCATACAGATCAACGGCACCTCGCTGGTCTCTTCGATGAACACGATCCACCTGTCCTTCTTAGTCTACGCATGTGAAAAGTATCTGCTTTATCACATCGCCCGCTACGGACATTCCCTCGAAAACCAGTAAGACACGAAACGCATCCTTGGCGGTTGCGTTTTCTGTGCAGAAGAAAGGCATACGCTTCAAGCGTATGCCTGTTTTTCTGAAAGCTTTCCGAACGCCGTTTCATCTGCTGTGCACAGCTACGAAAACAGATGCATCAGCAGGGTCACGTTCCAGGCGGCAGAGACGATCAACATGATCCCCATCAGAACGATCCCGAAAGAAGAATATTTGATATTCAGCTCGAATGCCCCCGGATCGATCCGGCAGTAGTCGAAATTGACCTTGAGATTGCGCGTAAAAAGATGGAGATATATGATGCCCGCCAAAGTGATGAACAAGACTGCGAACGAGTTATGACGGATATGCGAGACGATCCACGCATCATAACGCGTGTACATGTAGACCGACAGGATGTAAAGGATCAGCGAAGAAAGCAGCGGAATCACGCACAGTTTTTTCGCCAATACGGTCCTGTCATACTTTTTCCGATACTTTTCCATGACTTTTTTCTTTGAGACCTTTTATTCCACGGCCGTGATCATCGCCATGACGGCTTCTTTGATCTTCTTGTTGACCTCCAGAGCCTTCTGTCGGGAATCCTGATCGGTGTAGAAGTAGAACTTGATCTTCGGTTCCGTTCCGGAAGGACGGACCGCGAACCAGCTGCCGTCTTCCAGGAAAAAGCGCAGGACATCGGATGCCGGGATGTCTTCGTAGCCGTTGATGTAGTCGATGACCTTTTCGACCTTGATGCCGGCAACTTCCTTCGGCAGGTTGTTTCTGACATGAGCCATCATCCGTTTGATGCGCTTTGCCCCTTCGATGCCTTCCAGGATCAGATTCGGTTCATCTTCGGCATAATAACCGTACTTGTCATAGAGTTCCATCAGGACCTGGAAGAGCGTCTTGCCCTGTTTACGGTAGTAGGCTGCCGCTTCCGTCACCAACATGCCGGCGGAGATGCCGTCTTTGTCACGGATCAAAGGAGAAGCCGCATAGCCGACCGACTCTTCGTAACCGAAGAGATACTCGTAGCCGTTCTTCTGCAGATACGGGATGCGTCCGCAGATGTTCTTGAATCCGGTCAGAGCTTCAAACATCTTCACGCCGTAAGACTCCGCGATCTCGGTGGACATCGTCGATGTGACGATCGACTTGACCATCGCTCCGTTGCCTGGCAGCGTTCCGGCGTCTTTCCTGCCTTCCAGGATGTAATTGACCAGGAGGTAACCGGTCTGGTTGCCGTTGAGAGGCACATATTCGCCTTCATCGTTGCGCAGTTCGATCGCGAAACGGTCCGCATCCGGATCGGTCGCCATCAGCAGTTCCGCGCCGACCTTCTTGCCCAGTTCCTCCGCCAGTTTGAAGGCTTTCGGATCTTCGGGGTTGGGATAGCCGACGGTCTTGAAGTCGGGATCCGGTTCCTTCTGTTCCTCGACGAAGTGCCAGTTGCGGAAGCCCCGCTCTTTCATCATGGCCTCAAACGGCTTGGTGCCGCATCCGTTCAGCGGAGAATAGACCATCGGGATATCCAGATCGAGCTCGTCGCCTTCATGGATCGCCAGAGACTTGACATGGTCGATGTACTCCCTGTCGTATTTCTCATCCAGGACGGTGATCATTCCCTTTTCCAGTTCCGCCCGGTAATGGCCGTTGAGCACGTTCTTGAACGGATCGATCTTGTCGATCTCCGCCAACATGCCGTCCGCGACGCTGCTCGACACCTGACAGCCGTCTTCCCAATAGACTTTGTAGCCGTTGTAATCCTTCGGATTGTGGGAAGCGGTGATGTTGATGCCGGCCTTGGTCTCCAGACGGCTGACCATGAAAGCCAGCTCCGGTGTCGCAGTCAGATCTCTGAAGATGAACGCCCGGATGCCGTTGGCCGCTAAGATCGCCGCCGTATGCAGACAGAACTCCCTGGACATGTGACGGCAATCGTGCGCGATGACGACGCCTCTGTCCATCGCCTCCTGTCCGAAACGTTTGATATAGTTGGCGACGCCCTGGGTCGCTCTGCCGACCATGTAGTAGTTCATGCAGTTGGTACCGACGGAGACCTTGCCCCGCAGGCCTGCCGTACCGAAGGTGATGTTCTGGTAGAATTTTTCTTCGATCGCTTTCGGATCGTCTTTGATGTCCAAAAGTTCCTGATACAAAGGATCGCTCTTGTCGAGCTTCTCCAGCCATTCATTATATCTGTCTCTTGCATTCATGATATGAAACCCTCTTTCATTTATTATTATAGACTACTCGACCGATTTGAGCGATTCGACCATTTCGATCTCCTGCAGGTGCTTCTTCATCACCAGCATCACCAGCAGCGTGAACAGTAAGGTGATCGCCAGCGATACCGAGAAACTGAAAACGGAAATGTTCATGCCGAACATCATCATATCCATGTTGATGACGTTCATGATGAAATGATGTTCCACGACCCCCAGCGGCAATCCCGCAAGACCGCCGATGATGGTCAGCAGGAAGACCTCCTTGAAGATGTAGGAATTGACCTCCTGATCGTGGAAACCCAAAACTTTCAGCGTTGCGATCTCCCGTATCCGTTCGGCGATGTTGACCTGGATCAGATTGATCAGGACGACCAGAGCCAGCGAACCGGCGGCCACGATGATGACGGCGATGATGATGTCGAGCGCCTTGATCATCGTCTCGAACTGTTCGATCAGGCCTGAGAAATCCACCAGCGAGATGAAGTCCTCCAGCGCTTCGCAGTCTTTCTTCAGTCCTTCCTTGTCATCGGCCGTGACGGCGATGCAGTTGACGTGGACGTTCTCTTCAAAGACGCTCTCATAGTAAGACTGCGAGATGAACAGATAATGCTGGAAGTAGAATTCGCAGATCTTTGCGATCCGCACTTCCCGCTTGATGCCATTCAGCGATTCGACGGTCAGGGTATCGCCTTCCTTGAGCGAGTGATTGATCGCGAACTTCTGCGAGATGACCACGCCGGAATTGTCGAGCTCGATCTCCGTCTTATGGTCGGTCCTTCGCAGGTTCAGTACCTGCTTGGACTCCCTCGCATCGAAGACTTCGACATATAAAGTGTCATCTTCTTTTTCGTTCAGATACGCCTTGGTCGTATACGTCATGAACGGAACGACCTCTTTGTTGTTCAGGTCGTCTTTCAGAATATCCAGATCATAGTCCAGATGATGGTCGTTCTCCAGATTGATCTGATAATCGTAGGCAAAGATCTGACCGTACTGGATCGAGACGATGTCGGAGATCGAATCCTTGATGCCGAAGCCCACGACCAGCAGAGCCGTACAGCCGGCCACGCCGATGACCGTCATCAAAAACCGCGCCTTGTAACGGAAGATGTTCCTGGCCGTGATCTTGGAAGTGAACGGAAGCCGCTTCCACAGGAAGCCGATCCTTTCCAGGATGACCCGCTTGGAAGACTTCGGTGCCTTCGGACGCAGGAGCTGGGAAGGCATCTCCTGCAAGGAGCTGCGCGTGACTAAGAACGTCACTCCGCCCATCAGCAGGCTGAAAGCCAGGATACAGGCGAGCACATAGCCCAGAGGATAATAAAGCTTGATCGGCGGCAGGGCATACATCAGCCGCCAGGTATTGTAGATGACCGTCGGGAAGACCGCCTGACCGGCCAGAACGCCCAAAAGCGATCCGCCCAGGGATGCCGTCAGGGCATAGATGACATATTTGGAGATGATCTGTGCGTTGGAGAAACCCAGCGCCATGAAGATGCCGATCTGCGAACGCTGTTCATCGATGAGCCTGGTCATCGTGGTCATGCAGACAAGGGCAGCCACCAGATAGAACAGGAACGGCAGCGCATAGCCGATCGCCTTCATCTGCGAGATCGTGTTCTTGAACATGTAGGAAGAATAATGCTGATCGCGGTCCAGCAGGACCCAGGAAGCGTTCGGCAGTGCCTCGAGCTCTTCTCTGGCCTTCTTGAGTTCGTTCTCCGCCTTCTCGATCTCGTCGTTGAAATTCATCAGACCTTCTTCATAGTCCTTCAGGCCCTTCTCATATTCCCGCTTGCCGGCATTGAGCTTGGCCTGCGCCTCATCCAGCGCCGCCTGACCCTGCGCCGCCTGCTGGCGTCCGGCTTCCAGTTCGATCCGGGAATTCCGCAGTTTTTCTCTTCCGTCATATAAGGTCTTGAGCTGGATGAACGTCGACTCCACGGAACCGCCGAACTGATCGTCGAGTGCCTTCATCATCTCTTCCTTGGACTGCTGCATGTTCTCCGAAGCGTCCTGCTCATAGGAACGGATCGTCTCATCGATGACCGTATTGCGGATCTGCAGGCCCTGTTTTTCCACCTGCAGGTCAGCCGCCTTTTCCGCATAATCTTCCGCCAGCGGATCAAGCGCCGCGACCTCGGCATCGATCGCCGCGATGCGGGCGAGATTGTTTTCCTTTTCTTTCACGAGCTCATCCAGGATCCGGTCGGTCACGTTGCCCGTATCGAAATTGGATTCCCGGATCATGATGTAAGAGGTATAAGCCGCCGAAACTTCCGTATATAAGGTATCGAAGTCCATACCGCCCTGCGCTTCCGCCTGGCGGATGCCGTTTTCGACCAGCCTTTCATTCTCTTCCAGGACCGCTTCCGCCGCATCGAGCTGCGACAGCGTCGTCTGCAGAGTGACCCTGTTGGAATCGATCAGACTCTGCGAAACGATGAGTTCGATGTTGGCATCATCGAGCTTCTTCTTTGCCTCATCGAGTTCATTCTGCCCCTCTTGTTTTTTCTCTTGGAATTCCGCCTCTCCATCCTGCAGCTTCTTCAGGTTCTCGTTGTAGATCTTGTCGCGGAGATAGCCTTCCTGTTTGATCTTGGTCGCCTCGATCGAAGCGCTCTTCTCTTCGATATAGTCTTCATAGCCCGCCGTATACGACATCTTCTCATCCGCCCCGGCGATATTCAGGTACAGCGTCGTATAGTAATCGAAGATGAAGTTCTTCTCAGGGACGAAAAGGATCGCATCGAGGTCCTGGTTCTCGCAATTGGAAGCTCCGAGGATCTTGGCGGTATACGCCGGCGACTTGCAGGTACCGACGATCTTGAATTGATCGTTCAGAAGACGTTCATGCAGGTCTTCCCCGTTGAGGTAGACATGGACATAGCGGTCCAGATACGCTTCGGCGGAATTGAGCCCCTCTTCCAGCAGCAGGACCTCAAAAGAATTGCGGGGCAGCCGGCCGGACGTCAGTTCGAACTCATTGACGCTCCTCTCCAGTTCCTCCAGGCGGAAGACGATGGCGGGACGCTCGCCGATCTGCCCGTAGGCATCGACGAACTTCGAAGCGAAGACCTCTTTGACATCTTCGTTCTGTTTCAAAGCCTCGATATCTTCATCACAGAAGCCGTAGGAAGAATAGATCTGCAGATCCTGCAGATGATACTTATCGTTGTAAAGATCGACACTTTCCCTTAAGATCAATGAATTGGTAAAAAGTCCCATCATGAAAGCCGATGCGACCAATACGATCATGAATAAAGACAGGAAACGGTTGGACGTCTTCCTGATCAGCCGGAAAGTATCTTTATTGAACATCAGTATTCGATTTCCCCGATATCGACCGGATCGTTGCTGCGGATGTCGACGACCTTGCCGGATTTGACCCGGATGATCTTCTGTGCCATCTGTGCGAGCGCCTGGTTGTGAGTGATCATCACGACGGTGATCCCGTTCTTATAGCACATGTCCTGCAAGACCTTCAGCACCTGCTTGCCGGTCACGTAGTCCAAAGCGCCGGTCGGTTCGTCGCAAAGCAAGAGTTTGGGATTTTTCGCTACGGCACGGGCGATCGCCACGCGCTGCTGCTCGCCGCCGGAGAGCTGGCTCGGGAAGTTGTTCATGCGCTCTTCGAGCCCCACCATCTTCAGAACGAAGACCGGATCCAGAGGATCTCTGCATATCTGCAGGGCGAGCTCGACGTTCTCCTTGGCTGTCAGGTTCTGTACGAGATTGTAGAACTGAAAGACGAAACCGATATCATAGCGCCGGTAATCGCAAAGCTCCCTTCTTGAAGCTCCGGCGATGTCCTTGCCGTCGATGACGACCGCACCTGCTGTGGCGGTATCCATACCGCCCAGGATGTTCAGGATCGTCGTCTTGCCGGCACCCGATTCGCCTAAGACGACCACGAATTCGCCCTTGTCGATGTCAAAAGAGACGCCGTCCAGCGCCTTGATCTCGACTTCACCCATCTTATAGATCTTCGAAACGTCCTTGAATGAAATAAAACTCATAGTCACCTAAATTATAACAAAGTGATACTAAACTGCAGATAATTCTCCTGCAGATCAAAACGCCTGAAGACATCTCAGCACTTCAGGCATTTTCTTTTCATCAGATCATTCTACGCTGAATCCGATCTCGACGTCTTCGAGCCCGTCCGCACGGATCTTCAGAAGGCCTTTCCCCTTCTTTCCGGCCGTCCTCACATACGTCCCGGTCATGCCGCCCTCCGCGACGGAGACCGACGGTCCGACGAGCTCTATGGCGCCTTTCGCTTCATAGCGGATCGCCGACATGCTGTAGGGGGCGATGTTGCCATTGCCGTCCAGAACGCGGATCCTGACGGCGGCCATATCGTAGGTCTCGCCTTCCTGCAAAACGGTCGCCGAAGTTTTGACTTCCAGATGCAGATCGGCATTCGGACACAAGGTCCTCGACTTGACGACTTTGCCGTTTTTGACGGCGTCGAAGCGCCATACCGTCGCGCTGCCGCCCCAGTTGCCCACATACTTGCCATAGAGATCCGTGACATCCTTCAGCGAGAGCTTGTACCTCTTCATATTCGCCGCCAGCTTTGCCTTGTAGTAAAGCGGAAGCTTGTCGTAACCGTGCTTCTTTGCCGCCTGCAGCAGGTCATGGACGTCTTTGGCTTTCTGCGCATCGAAACCTTCGTTTTCCTTCAGCTGTTCGCCGATCAGATCGTCGATTCTGAGCGGTGAGTGCGGAAGGGCCCGGTAAGCTCCGCCCTTGTATTCCTTGACGAAGACGCCGTTCTTGTACAGCTTCACGCTGTCGGCATTGGAAAAGACATAGATGTCACCGATGTTGGATGCCGGATAATCGCCGATGTCCATCAGTGAAGAGACCTCCAGGACATCTTCGTTTTCTCCCTGCATCGCATAGACGGAAGCAGCCAGCTTCGGATTGCGGAAGGCATCCATGACGCCATGGTAACAGATGCGGTCGCCCGATCCGAAATCCTTATGCGTCGCATAGTCGAACATGCACCACTGGAAGACACCGGCATGTTCGCCGGAACCCAGCGCCGCATTCATGACCTTGGCATGACGCAGGGCATGTTCCTGCCGCCTGGACCAGTTGTCGAAAGACTTCGTCGGGAACATGTGCCCGTTGGCCTCCGAGATCAGCAGAGCCTTGTTCATATCGGTCGTGACCTCTTTCTTCCTTCTCGCTCCGGCGTTCTTTCCGCTGTGCGAGAAATCGTTGTAGGCATAGACATCTTCCAGCAGGGAAGACTTCAGAAGATAACGAACGCCCGAAGTAGGTCTCGACGGATCGAGCTCATGGGCGATCGCATTGGTCCTTGCATAGAAACGATCGTCGTCCTGCGACTCGTTGATCCGCACGCCCCATAGGACGATCGAGGGATGATTGCGGTATTGCATGACCATCTCTTCGACGTTTTTGCAGGCGACGTCCTTCCAGGCTTCATCGCCGATGTGCTGCCAGCCCGGGATCTCCGTGAAGACCAGCAGGCCAAGTTCATCGCAGGCATCGATGAACGCCTGCGACTGCGGATAGTGGGAAGTACGAACCGCGTTGCAGGAAAGCTCTTCCTTCAAGATCCTGGCATCCTCTCTCTGCAGAGAATCGACGGCTGCATAACCGATGTAAGGATAGCACTGATGGCGGTCCAGTCCGCGCATCACCAGACGTCTGCCGTTGAGATAGAAACCGTCCGCCCGGAACCGGATCGTCCGGAAACCGAAACGGACTTCTCTTTTTGCCCCGTTGTCCAGAGAGACTTCCAAGGTATAAAGATACGGCGTATCGACATCCCAGGTTCTGACACCTTTGATCTTGCATTCAAGTTCATCGTCCTTCGTTTCGCTTCGATAAACGACCGTTCCCGAAGCATCTTTGATGCGGATATCCTTCTTCTGTCTCTGATCGCCGTCGATGTCGATCCGGATATGCGCGGTATCGCTCTTCGGTGTGAAGACGAAGACGTCTTTGATGTATTCCTTCTCCTGCACATCCAGCCAGACGCTGCGGTAAAGTCCGCCATAGGTCAGATAGTCGATGACATAGCCGAATGGCGGGACTTTTCCGTTTTCGGTGGAGTCGAGCTTCACGCAGATCACGTTGTCCCTGCCGTAGTCCACATATTCGCCGATCTCAAAGCGGAAGGCCGTATAGCCGCCCAAATGGGTGAAGACTTCCTTTCCGTTGATGTAGACCGTCGCGATGTGGCCGGCCGCATCAAACTGTAAGAACAGGCGCTTTTCTTTCCAATTTTCTTCAGCGAAGAACGTCCGCCGGTAGCCCGAGATCATCTGATAGTCTTTATCGTCGCCGTAATGCAAAGGAAGCTCTTTGACGGTGTGGGGAAGACGGACGTCTTTGCATCCCTCATCGCTTCCGTTCAAAAAAGCTTCCGAAAAGTTTTCCGTGAATTTCCAGTCATTATTCAAACAGATCATATCCTTACCTCTTACACTCATTCTATCATGCATGATCTCTCTTGACGGGACGGCAAAGATAAGATATACTGTTAGCAGTCTAAGCACTAGAGTGCTAAAGGAGGGCCAAAAATGAATTATACGATTCATGATGTGGATCAGGTCATTGAGAGGACCGGCTGTTCCTACGCCCAGGCAAAAGAAGCCCTGGACTACGCAGACGGCGTTGTGATCGATGCGATCATCTACCTTGAAAACAAAGATCGTTCACCATTCGGCTCATTCTTCAGAAGTTTTTCGGAAGATACAGAGAGAAGCGCAGAGACGATCATGGACAAGATCAAAGACATGATCAAAGAAGGTAACGCATCCAGACTCGAAGTCCGTGACAGAGACGGAAAGAAACTTGCCGGTGTCAGCCTCAACGGCGGCGCCGCCATCGGCGCACTCGCCTTGATCTCCAACACCGCACCGTTACTCATCATCGCCGGCCTCGTCACAAGGTTCGGCATGAACTGCCGATTCGTCCTCATCCGTTCGGACGGTTCGGAGACCATCCTCTAGACAAACGATCCACCGCCGCACAGCAGACTCTGTGCGGCTTTTTTTGTTATATAATGTTGAATATGATTTGGAGGAACCGATATGTCATATCCCAAAGTTGAACTGCACTGCCACATGGACGGTGCCATCCCGGAACGCCTGTTCGTCAAATACTGCCGTGAAGACGGACTTCTCGACGAACGTACGAGCGACCGAGAATGGATCGAAGCCCATGTGATGAGCGACACGATGACCCTGTCGGAATGCATGGGAGAATTCGCCCTGCTGACGGGACTTCTGCAGAACGAGGAACGCCTTGAAGAGCTCTCTTTCGAACTGCTCAAGGATATGTATGAATCGGGTTCGAAACTCGTCGAACTGCGCTTCTCTCCGCAATCCCACGCCAACGAACATCTGACCATGGAACAGGCCGTTCAGGCCGTTTTACGCGGAAGGAAGAAAGCACTGGACGTCTATCCGGACATGGTCTGCGGCTTCTTGTTGTGCATGATGAACCTCGGTCAGGACTTAGGCACCATCGAAAACAACACCAGGACCATCCTTCTGGCCAAAAAATACAAGGATCAGGGCGTCGTCGGCATCGACCTGGCGGGTGATGAACTGGCGACACCGATCGAAAACTACGAACCGCAGTTTGAACTGGCGCAGCGGCTCGGCCTGAACTACACCATCCACGCCGGGGAATCCGGTCCGGCATCCAATGTCGCCTTTGCGATCGCCCAAAAAGGCGGACGCATCGGGCACGGCATCCATGCGATCGAAGATCCGAAAGTCGTCGATGAGCTGATCAGAAACGACGTCCTGCTGGAGATCTCCGTGACCTCCAACTACTTCTCCCGCTGCATCCCGGCTTTGGACAAGCATCCGATCCGCAAGCTCTACGATCAGGGCGTCATGATCAACATCAACACCGATGACCCGGGCCTCATGGGCATCTCCTTGAAGCACGAATACGACGTGATCGCCGAGACCTTCGGCTTCAACGAAAAAGACTTCATCCTCTGCAACCTCTACTCTGCCCGCAAGTCCTTCTGCCCGGGCAAGGAAACGATCATCGCCGAGCTCACCAAAGCTCTGCATGACTGCGATTGAGATGGACAAGACCTTTTCCATCCACGCGGTCCTGACCGATACGGGACGGGCAAACGGGAAGACTCATCTGCTGGCTCAGGTCGACACCATTAAGAATCAGACGCTGATCTACCAGCTTTCCCCGGACATGATCGATGAAGACAAAGACATTAATGACCAGCTGACTGCTTTGTTTGGCAGGACACCGGAATACAAGATCGAGATCCTCTCCGATCTGATCGTCAAACTCACCGACCGGCTCGGCGGCATCGAAACTGCTTCCGGACACATCGACGGAAAACAAGCCCTGCAGAGCGTTTACGACGGTCGCTTCGATGAAGTCATCGATGCCATCGGCAAGACCCTGGCCAGGAAGAACCTCTTATTGACCGTGCCGGGCTTACTGAACGCACTCAGCGATACCTACAAGACCGATCTTCCTCTGACGGAAGCCATCAAGACCTTCATTTCCGAGATCCCGGAACTGAACGACTGGAAGATCGAACTGAAAAAGATCGAAAACAAGGAACAGATCCTTTGACCGGGCAACCGGTCATTTCTTTTTCTGTAGTATACTGAAAAAAACAAGATCGGAGGCAAGCCATGACAAAGACAAAAATGATCATCGACTGCGATACCGGTGTCGACGACGCCCTGGCGATCGCTTATATCCTGGCGGATCCGCAGATCGAAGTTCTGGGCATCACGGCCACCTACGGCAATATCGACCTGCATTCCGCCGCAAGAAATTCCCTCAGCATCCTGGAGCTCTTCCATCGGGAGGATGTCGGTGTTTACAAAGGTGCGGAACACGCCTATGACAAGACCTCTTATGTCCGAGGGAACAAGTCTCCGCTGATCCACGGTGAAAACGGCATCGGCAACGTCGATCTGGGATCGCCGAAAAAACAGCCGAACAAAGAAAACGCCGTCGACTTCATCATCGACAGCGCAAAAAGATATAAGGAAGACCTGCATCTGGTCTTCGTCGGACCTCTGACGGATCTGGCCGACTGCATCCGCAAAGACCTCGAAGCCATGAAACTCTGCGGCGACATCACCATCATGGGCGGTGCCCTCACGGTCAAAGGAAACAAGTCGGTCTATGCGGAAGCCAACATCTGCTCCGACCCTTCGGCTGCCAAAGAGGTCTTCGCTTCGCCCTTGCATCTGTCGGTCATCCCTCTGGATGCCACATTGAAGACCCTGTTCAAAGTCTCCGATATCCGCTCCTGGAAAGACCTCGGCTTTGCCGGAAGATCCCTGTATGAGATCGCCCGCTTCTACTATGTCCATGAGCTCGGCGGGGAAGAGACCGGCGGCGCCATGCACGATCCTCTGGCGGCCTATGCCTCCAAGGATCCTTCGATCATCACCAACTGGTTTCCCTGCAACCTCACAGTCGAAGAAAACGGGAGGACCATCGGCAGTTTCGAAGAACTCAATCTGAAAGAAAAACGTCACAGAGTGGCTTTGGACGTCGATGCCAAACGTTTTAGCGATGATTACATCTCATCGGTCAGTGAATTGATAAAACGCTCCTAGAGAGCGTTTTTTTCATTCTTATCGAGATAATACTGCAGGATCCTCACCGCCGCCTGCTGGTCGATGACCTTCTTGCGTTTTTTCCGGGAGACGTTGGCCATGATCAGAAAGTCCTGTGAATCCTTGGTCGTATTGCGCTCATCCTGCAGAACGACCCTGATGCCGGATTCCTGTTCGATGATCTCCCCGACTTCCCGGCACAGTTTTGCCTTAGGACCTTCGTCGTCGTTCAACAACAAAGGATAACCCATGACGATAAGATCCGGCTGTTCTTCTTTGATGTATTCCAGGATCTTGTCGATCGCCTCATCGTAGTCGTCCGGATGAAAACGCAGCGTCTTGACCGGCTGCGCCAGTCTTCCGGTGTCCGACTTGGAGATACCGCAGGTCACCGAACCCAGGTCGAGTCCGATATATTTCATTCGTTCTCTCCCAGAAGCCCGAAATGGATCAGAGCGTTGCGGACACCGTCTTCATCGATGTCGTCGGTGATGTAGTCGGCATCCTTTTTCAATAACGGCGATCCGTTACCCAACGCGATGCCGGTCCCGGCATACTTCAGCATCGTGCGGTCGTTCTCTCCGTCACCGAAGGCCATGGTCTGACTCCTCAGGATGCCTTCCTTATCCAGAAACTTCTGGATGCCGGCCGCCTTGCCGCCGGTCTTGGCGATGATATCGATACCGGTATCGTTCCAGGAAGTGATGTGACAGTGATCCAGCAGTTTTTCCAGTTTCTCTCTGGTCGTCTTGTCGGCGAAAGCGATACACTGGTAGATCTTTTCACCCTGGTATTCCCCGATATCCGGGATGGTCCCGTGGGTGGCTTCCTGTGTGCGGATGACGACGTCGTCCACATAGTTTATGTAGCGCTTCTCTTCGCCGATCAGCACGAACGGGATCCTGCCGGCCTTGAAGATGGAGACCAGGACCTCCACCTCACCCGGATCGATCGCATTGCCCGCAAACATCTTCTCATCCTCATCGAGGCAGATATTGCCGTTGAGCGTCAGATAGCCGTTGAAATGGATGCCGTCGAGCGGCAGTTTCTTCATCTCGACGATGTCTCTTCCCGTCGCGACGGCGATCTTGATGCCCTTTTTTTGTACCTTGCCGATCGCATCGATCGCACTTTCCGGTACCTTGCCGGTCTTGTGGGAAAGCAGCGTCCCGTCGATATCGAAAAAGATGACTTTGATGTCTTTCTTCGCATCGTCCGTACGTTCGATGTGGAACATGTCGGTGAAACCGGTCATGTCAAAGACTTCGAGCACGTCATCGTTCACATTGATGATCGAGAATGCGCCACGGTCGCCGATCTTCTTTTTGGCCGCAAGAAAAGCCCGCAGTCCGGAAGAGGAGATGTATTCGGTCTCCTGCAGATCGATGATCAGATTGGGATCTTCATCGATCGCTTCCAGCAGCGCTTTTTCGAATTCCGCCGAGGTCAGGGCATCGATCCGCCCGAAAGGGCACAGGATCAGGATATCATCATATTCGAGTCTTTCGATCTTCATAGTCTCATCCTCAATAATTCTTCAGCAGATTGTTTCTCGTCTCTTCCGCAAATTCATACTGGGTCATATACTCCCCTTTGAACTGGCGGACCGCTTTTTCATCCCCGTCCAGATACCTGTAATAATCACAGTCCACCATCTCGGTATTCACGGCGATGCCGTTCTTCGATTTGATGAAAAGGCCTTCCACTGAGATCTGTTCAAAGTCCTTGATCATCTCGGAAGTCACCGTCCTCTGCAAAGACTTGAGCGACTCCGTCAGCGGCTTGTCCGCCCAGAGATTGCCGATGATCATATCGTTGGTGCAGGCCGCGCCTTTGCGGTCGATCAGATAAGCGAACAGTTCCTTGGACTTGGACCGGTGGAACAACATCGGCGTGTTGCCAACGAAGACTTCGAAATTGCCGAAACACTGCACACGCAGTGCAGATGTCTTAATTTTATCATTCTTGTAACGCAGGTGCTCCAGCGACTTGCGCACATCATCCTCATCCACCGGCTTCATCAGATAACCGCTGGCATAGAGCTCGAAAGCCTCGGGCATATATTCCTCATAGCCCGTGATGAAAATGATGTTGATCTCCGCCTTGATCTCCTGCATCATCTTTGCCAGGACGATGCCGTTGATCTTGGGCATCTCCACATCGACGAAAGCGGCCGTCACATCCTTTTCCTTCAGGACCTTCAGTGCCTTCTCCGGATCGGTCGTCCCGATGTGTTCGCCCTCCGGATCGATCTTATCCAGGATCCTCAGCATCATATTGACGACGGATCTGCGGTCGTCGACGGTGATCGTTCTCATACGGATTGCCCTCCCATCACTTCATTCATCGGCAGGATGATCCTTGCCTCCGCATCCTCCTCACGGATGTCGATCTCATAGGTCCCCTGACAGTAGTACTTGAGCCTCGACTTGATATTTTCCGTGGCAATACTGCGGTGCTTCTTCTGACCTTCCGTTACCGACCGTTTGCCTTCAAAATTGTTCCAGACCCGGATCACGATCTGATCGTTCATCCGCCGGGTGCTCAAAACGACCTTGCCCTTCTCCTTCTTGCAGGTGAGGGCGCCGTAGTTGATCGCATTCTCCACCACCGGCTGCAGCGTCAGCGTCGGGATCAGGAACTCCTTGATCTCCAGGTCATATTCCATATCGAAATCCCGGTCGGGATCGAGTTTCTCCAGACGGACATATTCCCTGATGAAACCCAGCTCCTTTTCAAACGGAATCATCTCGTTGGCGGTCAGATCCTCCATATTGTGACGCAGATAGACGGCAAAATCGCCGATACTGTCGGCCGCCATCTGCGGATCGGTATAACACAGGTCCTGTATCGACATCAGAGAATTGAATATGAAATGCGGCGAGATCTGTCCCAGCAATAAAGATGCCTTGATGGTCTCGTTCTCGACGATCGCCTTGATATTGCGCTCCGTCTGGTCGAACGCCATCATCATGAACATGAACATGCCCGCCAGGACCGTCGAAGCCACCAGAAAATCCACGCCGTAGACGAAAGCCTGAATGATGATGCCGATGAACGGCGAGATCAGATAGGCCCAGAAACCGACGATCTGTTTCTTGGACAGCGAACCGGTATTGTCCAAGATCACCTTCATGTCCATCAGCAGCATGATCCCCGCCCACAAAAAGGACAGCGGAAACATCGTGTTGCGGTGGTAGACATTGAATTCATCGATCGTGTAATAGAGACCGGTAAACTGAGATATCAGCAGGATGACCGTATGGATGGTCATGAGGATGTTGAAGACGTTCTTGTATCTTCTGATCGACACTTCATCTTTCAAAGTGATGTCCACCATGTAGTGGGACACCCAGTACGCCAGCATCGCCGAACAGAAGAATTCCCCGAAGTTGGAGATGTAGACGACGCTTCGGGAAAATGACCCCGGCACGCCCCGGAACAGCAGAGCCGTCAGATTGGAAAGGATGTAGACCAGATGTACGGCAAAAAGGATGATGAAATACCTCTTCACCAGCTGATTGATCCTCGACGCGATGATGGATGCCAGAAGCCCTACGACACTGATCGCGGCTCCGAAGCAGTCGATCGCGATATTCAGCATGTACTGTATGCCTGTCATGTTCCGTTACTTTTATTATAATAAGAATTCTTTCGCAAAGGCCTTTAAGCGAAAAAAAGTACATAAGACATCCTATGTACCTTTATGGAATGATCTGTTATCCGATCTTTTTCTCAACATCGCAGCCACACCGATCAGCACTGCACCGCCGACGCGGAAGATCTGTGTGCCGATACCGCCGGTCATCGGAAGCGGTGTACCTGCGATATTCTTGACGGTGATCAGATAGTAAGCGGATTCTCCCAATCCTTCCCGGGAGATCTTTGCGGGATCTTCCGAAGTGATCGGCGCACCGTCTGCATCTGTGAGAACAGCAGTGACGCTCTGTTCTTCATTCCTGATCTCGAAGTAGGTATCCCTGATCCGGATGATATAACCGTCCGGCGCTTTCGTCTCGGTGAGCTTGTAACGTCCCGTCTCCAGCATACCGAGATCGAATGGATTGTTGGCCTCCGTGCTTCCCGGAGTTATTTGCGTGAACCCTTCCACAGGAGTCCAGGCATTATTGACAAACTTATATAAGGCGAATTCGGAACCGCTGAGCAAAGCACCGGTTTGATCGACCTTTTTAAGTTTCACATCGGTCTCTTTCGTGACTGACGTATTGGTGATGGTCACCGTCGCTGTTAATGCATCTACATTCCAGACCATGTTGTCACTTCCTGTAACGGAAGCGACCTTGAGTTTGCCGTTGTCATTTTCATCAGCAACGATCTTGATCGTGACTGTTTCCGGGTCACCAAACAAGACTTCTCTGCCGTTGACCGTCTGCGTCGTACCGGCATTATCCTCACTGATGGTATAAACGTACTCTCCGGCTTTATCAAAACGGATCTTTCCGAAAGAATAAGTCTTATCGGCGTTGCCGCTTGATTCTTTAAGGAAGAACCTCACTCTGCCATAGGCACCGATAACAGGCAACGGTGTCCCTTCTCCCCCTGACAGATTGAAATAGTAGCTTTCGCCGCTCCACGCATATCCGTCAAGGTGTTTCGTGCCTTTCAATTCGACATCGATCACATTGCCTAAAGTATTGGTGAACTGATTGTAATAACGTTTGTCCGGTTCATCGATCGTACCAGTGATCTTGTTGTGTTCCAGATCGACGGTCTTTACTGTCGCGGAAGTCAGGATCTTACTCACCGTGTATCCCTGTTCAGCAAGGTTGCTTTCGACACTGAGATCCGGAACGGCTTCCGCATCGCTTGTCAGATTCGCTCTTTTCAGATTCGCATAGACTTCCTCGATGGTATAGACCGTTCCGGTCGGCAGATTGGTCAGACGCAGGACTTCATTGTAAAGAAGCGTCGCATCGATCGTCAGAGTTTTTCTTCCTTCTTCCAAATCCGTAAATGCATCGCCGATTTGCTGTGCTCCGTATTTGAACGTGGCCCATCTGAAGATATGTCCGCGGAACCTTTCTTCATCGCCGGGCAAAGGATGGTCACCTTCCTGATAGCCGTGCAGTGTGGTATTCGGATCCGCTCTTTGGACATATTCATAACCGGTAATCAAAGACAGATCTGCATCGGCAGGAACGTTCAAGGTAATCCTGTAAGTGAAGGTTTCATTGATCAGCTCCTCAACCGGCTTTTCAGAAAGGTTGATGATCAGTTTGGTGATGTCGAGCTCTGCTTTTCTGTGGTTCGTACCGACCATTACGGAGTTGTTTGCATCCGCAACGAAATATGTGTTTTCTCCGATCGTATACTGCTGAGCTCCTTCCGGTACCGGATTGTTCTCATCGGCCAGGATCAGATAAATGAGCTTGGCGTGATAATTGTTTATTTCATCCGTCAGGACCATCGGTCTTACGGTCTGCGTAGTGAATTCATAGCTGCCTGCAAACTGCGAAGCATCTTCTCCGTTCAGCGTGATGTCGAATTCTTCCAGCTGATAATGATGGCCTGTCTCATATACTTCGGCTTTGCCATCAACGAATTTCACGATACCCGGTGCGATATTGACCGAATTGGACCAGGCAGGGATGATTTCCCCGCTGACTGTTCTCTCTTTATCGCTGATATCCAAAACCTTCGCATTCTCAGTCGATTCTTTGAATGTACCGTCGTTCTGATAATACTTGCCATCGACCAGAAGCCGGAACTTCAGCGCATCAGCCGCATGGGAGTCATTGATCTCGTAATCCCAATCTTTTCTGACCGTCATCTTCTCCGGTACCAGTGCCATCGGATCGACATTGTTGAATCTCAGCGTCTTCGTTTCTCCCGTCGTCGTGACTCCATCGCCGGTCTTTCTGGCGGTCTTGTATGTCGTGCTCGGATCTTTATCGTTGGTCTTTAAGCTGTAAGTGCCGTTCCCGTGATCTACGATCTGTGCCTTCTGACTGTCATCCAGTTCGTCATAAGTGATTGTTCCGTTTTTAAGATTGGCAAGGATATCATAAGCTTCCTGACTCGGCCAGACGCGGAATGTGACTTTGTAAGTCGCACCGGACTCCGGAACGAAATTATGTCCCATATCCCATTTTACGGAACCTGTAGCTTCATCGTATTGAGCCGGATCACAGTTTTCCGTTGCCGGATCCCACGGTTCGAAACCGGTCGGCTGATAGGTCTTCAGGAATTCTGCTCTTTCCGCTTTGCTCATGGCAGACCAGCCTTCCGGTGCTTTTGCTTTCCAGTATTGGAATTTCCCGTCTACATTGACCAGACCGCTCTTCTCCACCGTATTGGTCAGACTTGTGATACCGTCTGACATATTGATGTCGCCCCAGCCGAGCAGCGCGACGATCGAAGCCGCGATATCGCTGAACGCATTAACCAGCTCTTCATCAGTCTCTGCCGTCTTCGTTCGGTCTTTTCCGATACTTTCATTATTATATGCATTGATCGTCAGGCTCTGCAGTCTGGATACGCCTGCCGCATTGCCGATGCCGATCGTATAGAGATTCTTTTTATGATCGACGATCGATTTTGCTTCGGTAACTGCTGTGTTGTAGTTTCGGACGTCAGTCTCATCCAAAGCGCCGAAATAATTCAATGCTCTGTAAAAATAATATTGATTTGCTCTATTAACATCCAGGTTCGGGTCTGAGACCGTAGCAGGATAGCCGTCCAGAGTCAGAAGATTTCCTCTTGATAAACGATATGACGGGTTGCCGTCTGTGACAAAGATGACGAAGGTCGCACGTTCCGGATCGACCTCCATATGGTTGGCCAGATCCAAAGCCGCTTCCCAGTTCGTTCCCGAACTCGTTGTCAAAGCGTTGACTTTTCCCTGGAAATCTGAAGCATTGTCTGTAAATGTTTGCTCGATCTTTGCATCTCTGTTGAATGAGATCAGCGACATGCGGATCAGTTTGTTTCCGGCAGAATCTTTGAAATTCGTCTCGTCTCCGATCAGCATTTCCGCAAGAACATTCACTTGGTGTGCGGCGATATAGATCCTTGTTTCAGGATCACACTGCGATGCAGGCGTAGAATCGTTGTTATACGTCGTAGTACTCGTGCCCATTTTCCTGCGCATACTCGTCGATGTATCGAAAATAACGATGACATCCGCCAGTTTTTCAACTTCCAAAGGTGAAGTATCGGCTGTGATCGACAGACCGATCGTGTTGGTACCGTCTCTGTTGGAAACGGATTCCTTATGGATCACCGGATCGACCGGATCTTCCGTCGAAGATGATTCTTTAACTTTCGGCGTTCCGCCGTTTTTCGGTTCGGTCGATTCTTTATAAACGACATAGATCTTATCGGTATCGGAAAGACCGCTCCATGAGATCGATGTGGATTGTTCGACCGAAGTCGTATACTGCCATTTTCCTGCCGACTTGCGCAGGATCGGACGGATTTCCGTTCCGGAAACACCGTTCAAAGCCGTCTTTACATAATCGTATCCATCTATGTCATAGATCAGGAAAGCAGGGGTGGTATTGCCGTCACTTTCCCAGTCTCTGCCGTTGACGAGCTCTAGTTCATTCCCGTCCTCATCGACGAAATGGATCTCGGGATTGTTCGCGATATCCGGAGTAACGCTATTCACTTTTGCAAAATAGAAATCCGAAGATCCGTTATCCCGTTCTTTGAATCCGTTGTTAGATGCGGAATATCTCAAATATCGATTTTCATTATTTTCGTTGTTGCGATTTCTCAATCGGCGGTTGGAATACCGCCACTGATATCTGCTCGCATTTTTGTAATCGTTATCGTCGAAATCGCTGTCGGCGCCGACCATGAGACCGCCGAAAGATCTGAGATAATAAGTCTTTCCACCTTCTTCATATGATAGCGTGTAGTAAGTATTTCCGGAAACAGTCACTTTGTGTACCGTCCAGACGATACTGCTTCCATAGTCATCACTGCCTACTGTTGCACCGGTCTGCGAACTTCCGTCGATCTCTACACCGTAGACCAGATCCCCGTCACGGCCTTCCGAATAATGCGAGATCGCATAATAGGCGTTGTCCCTGCTTGCATAAACGATATATTGTTCGCCATCTTGTATATTGTTCGCCGCCACAACGGTACCGGTAACGGAAAAACTGCTCTGCTTGTAAGTCAGTTCGCTGTTTGTATCATCGATCTCATAAGTATCGATGACTTCCGTTCCTTCGCTGGCAAAATGAACGATGCTCAAAAACTCACCGTCTTCGATCTTCATCGGATCTTCATAAACGATATTTACTTCTGCCGGATATTCAGGTTCGAAGACCTGTCCGTCACGCAGTGCTTTGATATCGAAGAATCTGGCTTGCGTGATCTCTTCGTCTTCTGTCAGTCCCATTGCAGCGGCAGACTTTGCATAATAACTCATGTATTCATCGGAACCGACAGGGATCTCTTCTACGGAGAGACTTTCATTTCCATAAAGCTTCTCATTTTCATCGAATGTCACTGTGACCGTATATGACTCTCCGTTGTCTGTGACATAATTGATGACCGTTTTTGTCTTTACGACGACGTAGGTCGAGAAACTGCCGGACTCGAAGATGACTTCATCGCTTCCGCCTTCTTCCGGCACACGTTCTACAACAGAAGCTTCACCGCGGTCATCGATATGAACGATCTGCAGATCTTCTGCTTCTTCGATGATCTTGGCACTCAGCGAGACCTTGATCGGCAGCTTCGGTTCGGTTTCTTCTCCGCCGTATCTGAAGCTGATGTCGACAGCCAGGATCTCATCGGCGATGTTTCCGGCATCAAGCGCCTCATTGACCGCATCGATGACATCCTCTTCATAGACTGGCATGACAAACATCTCCGTGCCTTCTTCAAAAGCACCGAAGGGAGCTTCAACGGAGACGATGACATCGGTCGAATCATCATAAAAATACATTGGGGCTTGTTCTTCCGTACCTATTTCTTGCACTTCTTCTTCAGCCGGAACGGGAACAGCTGCTTTATTGAGCTGCGCTTCTCTTTGTTCTTCTACGGCAAAAGGATCATAGCCATCCTGAACTATGATATCCTCTTCTTGCGCTTCCGTATTATTATCCGTAACTTCTTTTTCGGTGTTATCTTCTTCGATAAGACCGATGCCCGGCTCTTCTGCTGCGGTATCGCTGTCCAACGTATTCGTCGGCAGGATCATTGATAAATATGTGTTCAGAAAGATCAATGCAGCAATAAGTACGATACAGACCTTTTGCAGTACCGTTTGAATCTGTTTTTTATTCATAAGCGCTCCCCAATTCATATGTCATGAAGGATCAAATATTCATTTCCATAATAAAAACATAACTATTCAGTTTCTTATATTTTACTGATACTATCCATCTGCATCAATAAAAAATACACACCACACTTTAATTATTTTAATCATGACCACCCGTGAAACGGGTGGTTTGCACTAGGGCTATAAGCCCTTTTTATCTGCCAGCCCCTTAAGAGGCTGGCTTATAGAGTCTAAGCCGTCTTGCTGTTAAATACAGCGAGCCGTGAACGGCTTATTCTTTCTTCTTGTTTTTGTTTTCTTTTCTGACTTCCTTGTCTTCGCCAAACGGATCTTCATATTCCTTCACGGAAAGCTTATCCTTTGCGATGTCATCCTTCTCCTGATCCTGGATATACTTGCGCACGGTCGACTCATTGAGTCCTACCGTGCTGACATAGTACCCTTCGGCCCAGAAATGCCTGTTGCCGAACTTGTATTTCAGGTTGGCGTGATACTCAAAGATCATCATAGCGGATTTCCCCTTGAGGTAGCCCATGATCTCGGAAACAGAATACTTTGGCGGGATACTTACAAGCAGGTGAACGTGATCGGGCATCATATGCCCCTCAACGATCTTCACTCCCTTATATCGGCACAGTCTTCTGATGTATTCCGATATATCCTTTCTTAACTGGTTATAGATCACCTTTCTTCTGTACTTGGGAGTGAAGATGATGTGATATCTTGTATAATACTTTGTGTGGGCAAGAGAATCATATTTTTCTGCCATATAGCGTTTCCTTCCTTTCTTATGAACTGCATAGCGACTTAGACAATCACCATGATAGTACACAGAAGGAAGGAACGCCGTTTTTTATAAACAGCGTCATCATAACCACCTGCCAAGCAGGTGGATTATGTGTTTCGCACTGCGTGCTCAACAGTCCACTAGGACGATTTAAAAACGATCCGCTAGCGGATCGTTTTGGTCATCGTCAGAATATTGTAACCTTGTTTCCTCACATAGGAACAGGAATCCGTGGACTTCTTGATCATGAAGATGCCCAGCCCGCCGATCTTCCGATCCTGCGCGCTGGCGGTGATATCCGGATCCTCATTGGCCAGCGGATCGAATTCCATGCCGTGATCTTTTAAAGTGACCGTTACCCGATCGTTCTCGAACGATAAGCCGATCCAAGCCTTGCCTTTCGGCATGTTTTCGTAGGCGTAATGCGCCACATTGACAAAAGCCTCCTCCAGAGCCAGAGACAGTGCCATCGTCTGTTTGGGACCGGCATAGTGTTTCTCCAGTTCTTCTTCCAAAAACGCCAAGATGGCGGGAAGCTCCTTGTCGTCGGCTTCAAACTCTCTTTCGATAAAACAGGCTTTTGCTGGATCGATATCGATATTTTCCATTGCCTGTGTCATGGTTCATTCGTTTTCGATCGTCAGGATCTGGGTGAAACCGGTCATGCTGAGGACTTCCATGATCTCCTCGTTGACATGGCGAAGGATCATCTCTCCCTTGCCCGCCATCGACTTCTGCGCGTTCAGAAAGACACGCAGGCCGGCAGAAGAAACGTACTCAAGAGCCTTGAGATCCAGCACGAGCTTTTCGATGTCGGCCGGAACTTCCTTCAAAGCTTCTTCCAGCTGCGGTGAAGTCAGGGTATCCAAACGTCCCGTCAGTTCGATCGTACAGGTTTTATCATTCAAGATCTTATTGATTTCCATTGATTGATCCTCCTTGCTTCATTTGTGATCCATTGATCCTCTTCTATTATAAGGTATTTTCCCATCTACGCAAAAACTGAACATCTTCGTTGACTTTTACATCAAATAAGAATAAAAAAAGATTATGGATATCCTGTTTCTCATCTATACGATCCTTAAAATGATCATCTATCCCCGCGACCTCGCGACCGAGATCATCGTCGTTTCCGCCGTCCTTCTGGGACTGGAATTCTACGGGATCTTCCTGATCTTCAGAAAAGCCGGGATCAAGCCCTGGAAAGCTTTCCTTCCCTTTTATGATCTGACGGAGATCTACGGACTGTGCTGGGATAAGAGATATGCATACATCTATCTGTTCTTCGCTGTCATCTCCGCCGCCCTGTCTTTTCATGACGGCAGGCTCCTGGAGGATCCGGTGCTGGGCATCCCCGCGATCCTGTGTTTCCTGATCGCTTATGCTCTCCACGCCTTCATGAAACTCAAGCTGGCGAGAAGCTTTCACGGCGACGTCTATCTGGCCTACGGACTCATCTTCATGGAAGCCGTCTTCTTCTTCGTTCTGGGACTCAACGAAAACAAATACAGCGGACCCTGCATCAGCAGTAAGAAGATCTCTTTCAAGCGGCCCAAGCTCACGCGCTCCCAGAAGGCGAAACGCAGCTACATGATCTCTCTGTACCGGCAAAGGAGCTACATCGCCCTGTTCTCCGGAAGTCTGCTGGTCTTATTGAACCTGCGGGCGATCTCGAGAGGGCTGCTGAATCAATACCTGATCAAAGCGGACGATCAGTCCTATTCCTTCCTGAACTACTTCACGGTCAACTCCGCGCTCTTGTCTTCCTTAGGTGCCGCCTTCATGATCCCCTACGCGATCGAAGGCATCCGCAAGAAACGCTTCGTCTTGCCCAAATGGGTCACCCTGTTCCAGTATGCCGGAGCCTCCTGCACGAGCGTGACGATGTCCTTTGCCTTCACCTTCATCTACCTGTCCTCCGGAGCCGAGACCGCCTTCGGCGGACCGAACTTCTGGATGCATGTGGTCTGCCCGATCCTGTCCCTTGCCCTGTTCTTCTCCGTCGAGATCGACCGGACGCTCAGCGTCAGGGACTCGCTGATCGCCATGTCGCCCTTCTTCCTGTATTCGATCTTCTATATGATCAACGCGATCTTCATCGGACCGGAAAACGGCGGCTGGAGGGACTTCTACAAATTCACGGAATGGATCCCGGCGACCTTCTCCTTGCCGATGGTGTTCATCTTCTCCTTCTTCATCGCCTCTTTGATCCGGCTGATCTACAACCGCCTGTCGAAGAAACGTACCGAACGCTTCATCAACTCCTTGGGGGCTGACATCTCTGAGATCGAGATCAACATCGAGATCTACGGCCTAGGCCGATACAACGGCCAGCGGACGGACCTGATGGACATGACGATCCCCTTCGACATCTTCAAGATGCTGAATGAGAAGTACGGCGCCGACATCGACGATCTCTCCGCCATCTACAACAAAGGCGTGATCGACGGTCTGAAAGAACGCATGGACTACAAGAATCCTTATCTGCAGGCGCTCTCCGATCTGATCGGGCAGCCGGCCGCAAAATAAAACATAAGCGATGCATTGCATCGCTTTTTCATTCCTTGAGATTTCCTTTTCTGATGTGCTCCTTCAGGATGCGGTCACTGACCTCGAAGAGCTTTTCCGAACCGAGCTTCGTCTTGGTCTGCCGCCCGTAGACGGTCTTTGCGTTGACATCGTGCTGCTTCCAGTCACCGCCCTCATTGGCATCGTTCAACAGCAGCGGCTGCAGGTTGTCCATCGCATGAGCGTACTTCGACTCCGCGCTCTTATAGTCTTCGAATTCATCGAACAAAGAAATGAACTCCTTTTTCTGATCCTCCGGCAGCAGCGAAAAGATCCGCTCCTTCGCCTTGTCTTCCCTTTCCTTCTGCGTCTTGAGACCCTCCGCATCATATGCGTAAGTATCCCCGGCATCGATCTCCACGATGTCATGGATCAGACACATCAGCATCACCTTGGCGATATCTACTTCCTCATTGGCATATTCCCGTAAAAGATACGCCATGATCGCCATATGCCAGGCATGTTCGGCATCGTTCTCCGCCCTTCCGTGTCCGGACAGATGGGTCTGCCGGAAGATGTTCTTCTCCTTGTCGATCTCCAGGGCAAATGCCAGCTGCTTTTCGATCCGCTTGTCCATCTCTTCTTCCTCCGCTTTCTTCAAGATCTCACTGATGAAGCCTTCCTTGCCCTTGGTATAGGAAGCCCTGTCCTCAGCGTATTTCTCACAAAGCTCCTCCTTGAGCTTTTCATAACGAGACGCATCCTCCCTGTTTTTCCGCAGATGATCGCGGAAAAGGAGGTAATCCTTCCACTTCTTCGAAGCGAAAGGCACGACATGGATGTGATGGCTCCTGGTGTCCTTTTTCAGATCGCCCATCACCAGCAGCAGCTCCTCATCGGAGACATTCCTTAAATAGATGCCCCTTCTTTCCAGTTCTTCCTTTTCGTCCAAAACATCGTCAAGATCTTCTACGGCAACGGCCAGATCGATGATCGGCTTGGCCTTGATCGAAGGCACCGCCGTCGAGCCGACATGTTCGACTGCACAGATCTTCTCTTTCAGGACCGCACGCAGAAGATCCATGGCCTTCTTTGCATAGTCCTGCCAGATGCTTTGATGTTCCTCCAGGACGACTGTCCCGCGTTTCAGACCGACCGGCATCTAGTTCCTCTTCTTCTTATCGATATGGACTGTCTCGTTTTTCGAAGTATCGAAATAACGGTAGTCCGCCCGGCCGCCGTTGATCTCCAGCTTGTCCTTCAGCTCCTTGGCCATAAAGACGTAGCGGAAGACCTCGTCGATGCTTTTGCCGCGGATGTCTTTGGCCTTCATGAAACCGCCGGCCATGCATTTGGGGAAGTCATCGGTATTGTAGAACAGCGACACCGAACACTTGCGGCTGTTCAGAATGTCGGAGATCTCCTTCAGCATCGCATAGACGTCTTCCTCATATTCCGGAATGAACGTCTCGAAATTCCCGCCGAAATACAAAGAATATCTCGTCCCGTCATATTCGATGAACAGAGAATCCTCCTGATTCCCCGTCGCATTGACAACTTCCAGCGCATAGCCCTCGGGACCCAGATATCCGAATTCCTTTTCCTCATATCTGTGGATCACATATCTTCTTTCGGCGATCTCTTCCAGTATTCTTTCATAGATATCCATTGTCGAACCTCTCTTCATTTCTTCCTTGCCGGCAGTTCCTCATACACCGCATCAAAGAGCTCCTTGAGAAACTCCTTATCCTCGACCTCGCTCACCGCCAGCATCTTCTTAGCCCCTTCATAAGGCGAGACAAACGCAGCGTCCGGCATGAGTCTTAAGGCAGCTGCCGTCGGCTTGATCAGAAAACGGTCGTCGTAGATCCCGCCGATCACTTTGCCTCTATAGTAAATGATATACTCCTTCATCATCGGACGGTACGCCACCTCTTCCAGCAGCGACAATCGTTCAAGGATGAAATCGAGAAATGCTTTATCCGATGCCATAGTCCTCCTCCGTGATCCATGCATCGAGGAATGCCATCTGTTCCTTCGTATGGAACCAGTGTTCCCCGCCTTCCATAACCGTCAGCTTTGCGTGATGCTTCTTCGCAAATGCCTCGATACTTTCTTTCGATGTCAGCTGATCTTCACTGCCGTAGAGGATCTTTGTCGGAACGTTCCAAACGAGCGGATGTTCCCTGACATAAGTCAGATACTCCCAGGACAGGTCTTCCCCGGATCCCGTCGGGATCCTCCCCTGTTTCCGAAGTATGGACTCACTGACACCGGCCAGGGCCATCATATCACCGATCAGCTTTTCCATATCGACGATCGGCGAGACGAAATACGCTTTGACGATGTCTTCTTCGATCTGCGCATGCATCGCAAAATAAGCGCCGATACTGTTGGCGATCAGGATCAGACCATCATGACAAGACTTCAGTTTTTTAACGGCTTGACGGATCTTTTCACCGGCAGACCATGGCGTATCGCCTTCATACTCAATGCCGATGGCCTCGCACGAAGGAAACAGCGGCCGGTAATGTTCCACTTCCTTTGCATCTCCGCCCTTTCCGTGAATATAAATGACAGCGTCCATATCTTCTTCCTTTACTTTATCATCCGTAACAGTTCGCTCACGTACAAATCCGGATGAACGATGGAATACTCTCCGTGCTGCAGTCCGTCTTTGATCTCCAGACGGCTCTCGGGAAAGACTTCTTTCAACAGCTTTGCCGAAGCGATCATCTTTTTCTGTTCTTTGCTTCCGACAACGATCCGCAGATCGGCCGATGTCTCAATAAGGTTCCGGCCGATCTCATAAGACGTACTTGCCTTCAGGAAAGCGATCAGATCGTCTTTTCCGATCTTTGAACTGTCCCGATAATACTCCTCGAACAGCTCATCGGGAATGCGCAGATAGGCAGCCTGCAATCTGGCGAACCACCTTCTTTTGATCAGGCCGTAACTCATTGAGAACGAGAGTCCGATCAGGGCGTTCGTCAGCCGGTCGGGGATCACCGACGCGCTTTCGATGACCGCATAACGGCAGATGCCCTTCCGTCTTCTGAGCATCTCGACCAGGATCTGGGCACCGAGCGAGAGCCCGCCGATGCACAGCACATGGCCGCCGTATTCTTTATCGATGAAAGACAAAAGACGCTCGGCGTTTTCCTCAATACCGGCGAAAGCTTCATCGCTGTCCGCGTGTCCGTCAAGGACCGGCAGCACTACATGAAAACGGTCCGCCAGCGCCAGCGCCTCCGCCTTATGATCCCACCACGAAAGCCCGCCTCCGTGCAGGAACAGGATGACCTCTTTGTTTTCTTTTCCGTATTCGACGATCTTCATTTTACGTATCTCCGCAGGATCTGCGTATAAGCGACCGGAAGGACCAATGCACCGAGGATGCAGACGGCGGTCAGTATCATGCCGCCGGCTTTGCCGTTCACGGCACCGACGGCTGCAGCGATCCACATGAACAAAGAATAGACGAGCCAAAGGATGCCGTTTGCCTTATTAAATGCACCGACATCTTTGATCCTGGCTCCTTCCGTTTTCATACCCGCAAAAAACCACATCGGTTCTTTGCGTCTCCATGCATAGATCCCGATCCCCGTGAACAATGCACTGAGGGGGATCATGATCAGCAGCCATGCGATCTTTTCCATAAATACCGCCTCCTGAAGATCCCGATCTGCAGATCTTATCGTGTTTCTTTTATTATGCCTGTACCGATCGATAGATCTCAAACGATATCTTCCATAGTTTCATGATCCTCCCGGATGAAACTACCGATCCGTCACATATTCCGCCAGCGCCAGTGCGATGTCGAAGTGGCCCGGATCGTGCTGGGTATGCCTGATCTGGCCTTTTTCTCTTCGCGCCGTCCATTCCGGTGCATCCAGCAGATCGCCGCCCGTGAAAAACATATAGACTTCATAGCCTCGAAAATCGCAGACGGCCTGCACGGCAGATCCCTCCATCTCCACGGAGATGCAGCCATCCGCCTTGCGCTTCTCAAAATTGTTCAATGTCTCTCTGTAGAAAGCATCCGTCGTCCAGGTCTTACCCAAAACATAAGGGATCTTGTTTGCTTCCATGAAGTCCCTGACGGTCTCCCAGTTCTTTATCCCGATGTAGTCGGATGCAGGGGCATAATGATAGGACGTGCCTTCGTCTCTGTAAGCCTCTCTCGGTATCATGACCTTGCCTCTGGCGATCTGCTTGTCGAGACAGCCGGCACCTCCGAAATGAATGAACTTCTTTGTCTGCATGACGGTCGTCAGTTCTTCGATCGGTGCGATACAGGCAGGAGCTCCTACCCACGTCTTATAGAAACCGAATCTCTTTCCGTTGTGATCGAAGACATAAGCGGAATGAGCTCCGCTGGCCAACTTATACTCACCGACCTTCTTGCAGTCATAATTCTCCGTCACATACTTCTCCAATTCCTGAGAAAAAGTATAGATGACGGCATCGACTTGCACCGCATCCTCATTTTTCTTGACATTGATCTTGGCAGGCGATCTGTCGTCAAAGGAATCAATGATCATGATCTTCCCCTTTCTTTGTTTCCGTAAGCAATAGTTTCTCATCCGGGCAGAAGACCTGTTTTATTCCGTCTTTATGCAGTTCCATATAGACCGAATTCCACTCTTCGCCTTTGTATCTAAGATGATCCGGATAGTCTTTCTGTACAAATCCCAATTTTTCATACAGTGCGATCGCTTTTGCGTTTTCCTTTACCGGATCGACCCAAACGGTCTTTGCGCCGTTTTTGAACGCTTCTTTGATCGCATGGGACAGGCCTGCCGCCGCAATGCCCCGTCCGCGCGCAAAATCAAACAGTTTGATGTCCAATGCGGCACTCTCATGTTCCTCATCGATCTCATAGAACGACTCTCCGCAGTATCTCCCATCTTCAAAAACGGAATAATGATCCAAGAGCGGCCGGCCGGCTTCGATCCGTTTGAACCAGTCTTTCATCTGTCCGTCCGTCTTGATCAGACCGTCGGGAAATCCGACATATCTCATGACGTTTCCGTCCGCCCAGAGACGCCGGACATCATCGAGATCCTCTTTCGCCGTTTCTTTCACTTCGACCGTTCTGCGTCTTTTTCCTGCGGTCCTTTTCCATTCCAGATACGTCTGAAGTGCCGCATCTTCCCTTTGATAGATGCCGCGTTTTTCTTCGCTCTCGGCAGCATACGACGCATGTTTTGAAAATATGCCGACCGCCTCTTCAAGCGGGATCCACTCCGGCCGGACGCCGCGTTCCAACTCCGCTTCCGTAAGACACAGCTGCCCTTTGCCGCTCACTTCACAGATATAATAACGGCTGAGATAGCGGTATTCCTCATAATACTCATTCAGTTCCAAAAGCTGCTGCAGCACCCTTACGATAAGGCCTGTCTCTTCTTCGATCTCACGCACACAGCATCCCTCGGACGTTTCCCCTTCTTCTCTGCCGCCGCCCGGGATCATCCAGCAGCCCGAAGCGGTCTCGTGACTCAGCAGGATCATCCCGTCTTTGACGATGATGCCGCGGCTCGCCTCTCTCATCTTGCTGAAGGCATCAAAACGGTTTTCTCCGAAAATATCGATCTTCTTCATGACCATAGTTTCTCCATTTGTATACAGATCCTCCCGTTCTTCCTTCGGAACATTTCATCCTTCGCACAAAGACATGTCCTTTGTAAAGACTTAAGCAATACAGAAGATATCACAGTTTCCTTTCAGCCACCAGCTTCGTCCAGCCGTTGACATCCTTTTCCGCAATGATCTCAAATCCGTTTTTCTTCCAGAAATGAGTCGACTGCGGATTTCCTTTTTCTATTGCCAGCCGGACTGCCGTTTTACCGATCGACCTCAGATGATCCGAAACTTCACTGATTATAGCCGTTCCGATCTGCTTCCCCTGGTATGCCCGATCCATCATGAAGAATCCGATGAACGCAATCTCCGCATATGGATATCCGTCGATCAGATCCATGACTGCCACTAATGTTTCATCTTCGTAGAATCCCACATAATACTTATCCGACATCGGGATACCCGGCGGTGTGATGTGCAGATCGTTAAGGGTCTGTTCCATCGTGGGCTTCGCTTCACAGTATCGACAAAACTGTACATTGCCAAAACACAGATCCAGGATGCTTTCAGCGTCCGGATCTTCCATTTTACGCACATCATACGTTTTACTCAGTTCCGCAACATTTATCATCGATCCGGTCTTCCGCTCCTGTTGATCTCAGATCCATACTCATAGGATTCTTTATATATTCGACAGCTTTATCTTTATAAGCCGGGTCGGGAGATACCGGTCTCGTCCTTTGCCCTCCCGGTCATATTTATCTGCACCCGGTCTCTCTGCCAAGAGGATCCGTTACTTCAGCAGTTCATCCGCTATCAGGATTTCAAGTACCCTTGCTTCTCTTTCAAACATCAGCTGATTATATGGGCTGTCTTTTACATTGCGGTTCTTGGCAATGGCAGCAAAAGGCTCCACATACTCCAATCTATAGGATTCCCGCGCTTCATAATCATCCAGTTGCTGAGGCACTGATTCCTCCGTTGTTTTACAGAGATAATAGAAATTGTCCTGTACAAAACATTCGGTGGCGTCTATATCGCTCCTCTGAATCCTGTGTACATATCCGTATTCTTTGACCGACTCGGGAATAACGACCAAGCCCGCTTCTTCCCGTGTCTCCCGTATCATGGCTTCGATCGGATCTTCGCCGTTTTCCACTCCTCCTCCGGGAAATTTGTAATAATCATATTTTAAGCTGTGGATCATGGCGACCTTGCCGTCACTGATGATGATACTTCTTGCGGAATTACGTGTGAAAGTATGCGTACACTGACCGTAATCCTTCTTATCCATTTCAAATAACAATCTCATTGGTCTTACCCCCACAAACTCTCTTCAGCTGAGATCTTCAATCTTTTTTTGGGACATTCCGCATCTTTCGGTTCATATGGCACAGAGATCCGGTCCTTCTTCTGACGGTACAGGCAGCATACCGTCTCAACAGAATGTTCAAGAAAGAACATACCGGCAAACCGGGATCCGTCAGTTCAAGCGGGTCTTATAACAGAGATAATTTCCAATGCATTCAAGACCGCACTCCTTCGCAGCTTTTTCATATTCCTCATCGCAAAAGAACGTCATTACTTTGCCTTTCCGGCGCTTGGCATCCGACAATGCCGCCTGCAGCAATTCCTTAAACAGTCCCGCATCATAGATACCTTGATCGATGTCGATCCCGAATATCTCAAACCATCCGTCATTGGCATCCATGTAATAGACGGCGCCTTGCGGTTTTCCGTCTTTCTCCTTTATCAAGACGGTCCAATTGTCCAGATCATCATATATCCTCTCACAATTCCAGTACATATCGCCATCGGTCTGACCGTGAAGGATTTGAAAGAGTTCGTAGTTATCTTTTTTGATACGCACGATGCTTTCGTTTTCCGGAAAGTGCCCCAAGCGATCAAGAAGCGAAGTATTGTTATAATCGTCCTCGATACATTCGGATCCTAGTCCGGCAAGAAAACTTACAGCTGCATGATTATCGGCAGGAAAGCCCAAATACAAGTCATATCCCCGGAACCTTTCTCTTGCAAAAGCCAAAAACTCCGAAAGAACTTGTTCGGTCCCTTTGTCGATCAGAAAAAGACAAGTACCGAGATAAAGGTCATCCGGGATCCAATAACAGTGGATCAGCCCTTGTACTTCGCCCTCAAGTTCAAACAGCAGCATCTGTTCAGTTTCCCGGTCAAATGCTTTCAGCGAACGTTCGATAAACATCGCTTTCGTTTTGACGCCGTCACAATATGTCGGGTATCCGGACTTCGTCACATCCAAAGCCAGCACATAGGCGAAATCGATGTATCGATCAAATTCCTCTTTAGAACATAAACGCAGCATTTTTCTCCTCCGCTAATACCTGCCTGCTGATTTGATCACGGTATTTCTATGACCGCGACACGGCTCGAGTGAGTTTCACGACCGTCTCGACAGTTTTGAATATATCAATCAAAGCCCGACAAACAACTTTATTTCTTGCTCCAGAAGGCGGAATACATTTGCGACCAAATAACCATCAGCAATCGCGTGATTCAGCCGAACAGTTACAGGCATGACAAGTCTTTCGTTTTCTTCCCTGTATTTTCCCCAATTGACAATTGGCGCAAAATACAGATTTCCATCGGGCAGCTCAAGATTCAGTGAATCATAAGAGAGCCATGAAATAAACGAGGCATCGAACCAGTTGGGATGATTTTGCATATCCAGCTCGTATTCCCTTGTCTTCTTCGCCTCTTCAACATCCCGCAATGCAGCAGCGTAGAACTTATCATAGTCCTCAAAGTATTCCGTATACACAGGGGTGCAGGTTTCCGTGTCTTCATGGAAGACATACTGTGTGGGATTGACCACGTCATAGCAAATCAGTTCATCTGTCTGCCAGAGATATCCCATTCTGTAATCTTCGCGTGAATTCATAACCTTTGAAAGAATATATAAAAAGTTGATATAAAACTTTGTTTCTGTTTTCTTGGAATATGCAGCGAGATTTGTGACATCTATTCTCGCCGTCATGGATGTCGAGCATTTACAATCTTCCGAGAAGTGACGGTACACACCTTTTCTATAATATGTTTCTCTGTCAATTACCTTATAGTTCATCTGAGTCATCCCCATAAATACGATTTGTTAATTTATTAAAACGTTTCTTTACTGTATTAGTCAGACTTGCAAGTCATCGTCACCTGTACTCTCGGCTCATCTTTTCTGCGGGATAAAAGTGTCACCGTCTCAACTGGATTTTGATTGTACTACCTGCAAACCGAAGGCCTTTTCTACCATTTCCAGTGTTTGCTCAATGCTTCGGTTTTCATTCCTGATTATCACATGAAATCCAGAATGTAAATAGCGGTCATAGTTTTCCTG
>JAFOLW010000011.1 GCA_017419165.1 Erysipelotrichaceae bacterium | reverse complement strand
TATGAGACGATGAAAGGGGCGATGGAAAGCGACAGGCTGTTCTATATCCTCACCAATTCAAGAGGCATGATCGCTCAGGAGAGCCGGAGGATCCATGAAGAGATCACTGCGGTGATCTCGAAAGTATCAAAGGAACTTCATAAGAAGTATTTCTACATCTCCAGAGGCGATTCCACACTGCGCGGTCATTACCCGATGGAGACCGATCTGCTGGCAGAAGGACTGAAGAACGATTTCGGCAAGGTCGACGGCGACATCCTGATCCCGTTCTTCAAGGAAGGCGGCCGTTTCACTATCGATGATGTCCACTATGTCCGTTACGGGGATGAGCTCATCCCCTGTGCGGAGACGGAATTTGCCAAAGACAAGACGTTCGGCTATCATTCTTCGGACCTGAAAGAATACATCGAAGAGAAAAGCGAAGGAAGGATCGGAAAGGACGAAGTCTTAAGCATCGGCCTGAACGATTTCAGGAACGAGAAGATCGGGCAGATCACGGAACTTTTATTGAATGCCCATGATCAGCAGAAGATCATCGTCAATGCGGCCGATTATTCCGATGTGAAGATCTTCTGCCTGGCTTTATATGAAGCGATCGCAAAAGGAAAGATCTTCGTCTTCCGTTCGGCGGCATCCTTCGTCAAGTGTGTCGGCGGCATCAGCGATCAGCCGCTCTTAAAGAAAAGCGACATGATCGGGGAAGAAAATCCCAACGGCGGCATCGTCGTCGTCGGTTCCCACACCGACAAGACCACAAGACAGTTACAGGCTTTGTTGGAACTGGAGAACGTCACGGCGTCCGAACTAGAATGTTCTAAGATCCTTCGAAGCAAAGAAGCTTTCGATGAGGAAGTGAAGCGCTGCATTGCTTTTGCGCAGGAAACGATCTCCAAAGGAAAGACGGCAGTCATCTATACGGAGCGGATCGTGATCGCTCTGGATGACGATGACAAGGATACGGCGCTGCAAAGAAGCGTCGCGATCTCGCAAGGGGTCTGGCACATCGTTCATGATCTGCAGGTGAAGCCCTCCTTCGTGGTCGCCAAAGGCGGCATCACCTCAGCCGATGTCGGAGCCAAGGGGCTCTCGATCAAAAAGGCAAGAGTTTTGGGCCAGATCATGCCGGGCATCCCGGTCTGGCAGGCGGACGAAGCTTCCCGCTTTCCGGGCATCCCCTACATCATCTTCCCGGGCAATGTCGGGGAAGAGGATACCTTGAAGAAGGCCGTTGAAAAACTGATATGAAAAAAATACACCGCTTGAGGCGGTGTATTTTTGTCATGTGTTGTGTTTGGAGGCACGGTTATTGTAATAGCCTTTGCGGTAAGCGGAAGGTGTGACGCCGGTGATCTTGCGGAAGCATTTGACGAAGTAATTGGCATCGGGGATACCGACATTCTCGGCGACTTCACTGATCGTATAACGGTCGGACCGCAGCAGGCGCTTGGCTCTCTGTATGCGTAAGTCGCACAGATAAGCGCTCGGCGTCTTGCCGGTCTCTTTTTTGAAGCGGCTGATCAGGCAGGAAACGGAAACGCCCAGGTGTTTTGCGGTCTCTTCGATGGAGACCGGTTCCGCATAGCGGGTTTCGAAGTGATGGATGGCGCTGTAGACCAGGGCGGAGTAGTGTTCCTTGCGGTAACGGGAGATGGCCCGGGTAAAAGAGCAGACCATCCGTTCGTTTTCCCTATACATCTCTTCCCGGGAATTGAGACGGGAGATCGTTCTTGAGCTTTCGCCGGAAATGGTATCGATGATGACCGGGGGAAGTCCCGCGTCGACGGCAGCCATACGGACCGTGGCTCTCGTGATGCCCGAGGAGATCCTGGAGACGTCCGGTGTCGATCCGAAATCGCCCATGTATCTGACGTTGTTGTGAATCGTCCGATAGGAGCGGATCGCGGCGACATCGTCGCCTTCGGCAATCTGTTCCATCATCTCCTGTTCGACCCGGTAACGTTCGTTGACGATGTTTTCGAAGTTCTTCTGCCGGTATTCCCAGCTTTTGGAAAGGGAGGCTTTTTCATCGTAGTTGTGTTCCTGGGCGAAGCCGTAGGGATCGAAGCCCGTGTGCTGCAGCAGAGTCTGGCAGTCGTGGAGGATGTCGGAATCGGAACGCAGAGGATAACGGTCGCGGTAGGCACGGTAATTTTTGATGATCAGATCGTCGATCCGCAGATTGTTGATCAGAAACTGCACGTTGGCTTCGGTCATGTCCTGCACGATATATGGTCCGACCAGGATCAGTTCCGTTTCCGTCTTGATGACGGCGAATTTGATCAGCAAGGCATCCTGAATGAACAGGATCGTATTTTCATGCATCTCATCGGTCAAAGAGGAGAGATAGGAAAGAGTGAAGGGATCCTGGATACGGTGAAAATGATGCTTGGCACAGAAGGCGTTCAGGTCTTTTTTGTTCTGGATCAGACAGACACCGATCGAGCTGATATCCGCCAAAAAGCGGCAGGCTTCTTCTATTTGCATAAAATCTCTCCAAAATTGATAAAATATTTCTATAACTAACAATTTTATTCTATCATAAAGCGTTTTCATATTGTTATCCTATAGATGCGTAAGAGATACGCAGAAAAAGGAGATAAAAATATGGCAAAAGATTACAAGGCGTTAGGCGATGCCGTCATCCAGAATGTCGGCGGTGAAGAAAACGTTGAATCGTTCGCACACTGCGTCACGAGACTCCGTTTCAAGCTGAAAGATGAAGCTAAGGCTGACAAAGAAGCACTCGCGAAGATCCCGGGTGTCCTGAAAGTCTTAACGGCTTCCGGTCAGCTGCAGGTCGTTATCGGCCAGGATGTCACGGATGCGTATGATGCGATCCTGGCAAATCATAAGCTGAATGCAGCCGGTGAAGTTGCAGCAGAAGAACCTGCCGCAAAGGGCGAAAAGAAGAAAGTCGATATCGCAGGCACGATGGCTGACCTGGTTTCCGGTATCTTCCTTCCGTTCATGTCCGCATTCATGGGTGCCGGATTACTGAAGGGTATCCTGGTCTTACTCACGACGTTCAGCATCTTACCGAAGGATTCTACGACATATTCGATCTTATATGCAGTCGCAGACGGTACCTTCTACTTCTTACCGATGTTCCTTGCTTACTCTGCAGGCAAGAAGTTCGGTGCGAATCCGTTCGTCACGATGGCGATCGCTGCAGCGATGTTATATCCGAACTTTGCAGCATTGTCTTCTGCGGAAAACGTCAATTTCTTAGGTATCCCGGTTACGATGATCAGCTACTCCAGCACAGTCCTTCCGATCATCGTTGCGGCATGGGTCCAGTCCGTTCTTGAAAAATTCCTGAACGCCAGACTTCCTAAGGTCGTCCGTTCGATCTTCGTTCCGCTGATCGTCATGGTCGTCGTCTTCGTTCTTGTCGTCTTGATCGTCGGTCCGGTCACGGATGTCGTCGGTAAAGCGATCGCCAATGTCATCAAGGCAGCGCTCGATGCAGCACCGCTGGTCGGTGGCTTCTTAATGGCAGCTTTATGGCCGGTCATGATCATCTTCGGTGTTCACTGGGGAATGGTCCCGATCGTCATGAACAACCACGCTGTCTTAGGTTATGACTACATCCTTCCGTTGACTGTCGGTACCAACTTCGGTATCGCTGCAGCAGTCTTCGCGATCTCCCTGAAATCCAAGAAACAGGAGACCAAAGAGCTGGCTGCCACTTCCGCGATCTCCGCATTCGTCGGCGGTGTCACGGAACCGGCGATCTACGGTATCCTCATGAAGTGCAAGAAGGTCTTCGCAGCCGTCTTACTGGCCAACGGTATCGGCGGTGCGATCTGCGGTGTCATGCATGTCACACGTGATGTCATGATCACGGTCAACGGTCTGACGCTCCCGGCTATCGCGGCAGTCTACGGTCCTTGGGGCATCGTTGCGATCGCGATCTCGATCGTCGCCGGTTTCTTAGCAGGATACTTCGTATTCAATGATAAAATGATGGAAGAATAGGAAAGCAAAGAGGTGAAGAAACATGTATGATCAGCTGAGTTTATATCCTGAAACAAATCAAAAAAGGATCACGCTTTCGCTGGATGGTATGTGGGGCTTCCGCTTTGATCCGGATTCCGTCGGAGAAAAAGAAAACTGGATGAGCGGGCTCCGCTCATCCGTTTCCCTGCCTGTCCCTGCCAGCTTCCAGGATCTGTTCACCGATCAGTATTCCAAGAATTACTGCGGTGACTTCTGGTATGAGAAAGAGTTCACGGTCCCCGATATTCCGGGAAGGATCTTCCTGCGATTCGGAAGCATCACTCACCGCGGGACCGTCTATGTCAACGGCAAGGAAGTCACATCGCATGAGGGCGGTTTCTTACCGGTCATCTGCGATGTCACGGACTTTGTCAGAAAAGGTGAGGAAAATCATCTGGCTGTCAAAGCCAACAACGAACTGAATGAGTCGACGCTGCCCTGCGGCGCGGTCAAGACGCTGATGAACGGCACCCGCATCGCGGCACCTTACTTCGACTTCTTCAACTATGCCGGTATCCAGCGTTCCGTCTGGCTGCTGATCCTGCCGGAGGAACATATCAAGGATTATTCGACCGACATCTCCCTGAACGGGGAAGATGCCTGTGTGGCTTACGAAGTGAAGACGGGTGGCGAACACGAAGTCTTCGTATCCTTATTCGATAAGGAAGGAAACAAGGTCGCCGAAGCTTCCGGAAAGAAGGGCACGCTGAAGGTCGAAAAGGCAAACTTATGGAAAGTAAGGAATGCCTATCTTTACAAGATCAGGATACAGATCAAAGACGGCGACAGCTTGATCGACGAATACAACGACAGGATCGGTATCCGCACCGTTGCGATCAAGGGTCATGAGATCCTCATCAACGGCGAACCGGTCTATCTGAAGGGCTATGGCAAGCATGAGGATTTCGACATCATCGGCCGCGGCCTCAACTATCCGCTGATCAAGCGCGACTTCGAATGCATGAAGTGGACCAATGCGAACTGCTTCCGCACTTCGCACTATCCGTATGCCGAAGAATGGTACCGCTTTGCGGATGAAGAAGGTTTCCTGATCATCGATGAAGTCCCGGCTGTCGGCATGATGCGCTCGACCCATAACTTTGCGGTCGCCGGCATGGGCCAGTACACCTACTTCTTTGAGACACCGACCGTACCGGAGCTGCTGAAGAACCATCTGGCACAGGTCGAAGAGATGATCGAAAGAGACAAGAATCATCCGTCCGTCTTCTCCTTCTCGCTGTTCAACGAGCCGGAGACGACCAGCACCTACTCACACGATTACTTCTCCAAGGTCTTCGCAAGAGCCAGGGAGCTCGATCCGCAGCACCGTCCGATGACCGGCGCATTCGAAAAGAACAGCGCACCGGAAAAATGCCAGTGCTATATGCTGTGCGACTTCATGTGCCTCAACCGTTACTACGGCTGGTATATTTCCGGCGGCCCGGACATCGATGATGCGATCCTGAAGTTCCATGACGAGATGCGCCGCTGGAAAGAAAAAGGTCTGGATGTGCCGTTCGTATTCACCGAATTCGGTACGGATACCTTATCGACGGAACACAAACTGCCGAGCGTCATGTGGGCGCAGGAATACCAGTGCGAATATATGGAACGCAATTTCGAAGTCTTTGACACCTATGATTTCATTCAGGGTGAACTGGTCTGGAACTTTGCGGACTTCCAGACGACGGAAGGCATCTTCCGCGTCAACGGAAACAAGAAGGGCGTCTTCACCAGAGAAAGACAGCCGAAAGATGCGGCATTCATACTGAAGAAGCGCTGGGAAAACAAATAGTATCACCAAAAAAACATCAGGAACATATCGTGGGAAGGAAACATGACACGGTTTCGTCCTGATGTTTTTTCCGAAATGATATGATAAGGCTGTAAAGTACAGCTTAAGGAGATCAAACAATGGAAATGACATTTCGCTGGTATGGTACGGGACACGATACCATTACCCTGAAACAGATCCGACAGATCCGCTATGTCACAGGGATCATCACGACCCTCTATGACAAGCAGCCGGGTGACTTATGGACAAGGGAAGAGATCCATGCCTTGAAAAAGGAAGTGGAAGATGCCGGATTACATCTGGCAGGTATCGAATCGGTCAACGTCTCCGATGCCATCAAGACCGGATCCAAGGACAGAGACAAGGATATCGCGACCTACATCGAATGTTTAAGGAACCTGGGTGAAGAAGACATCCATCTGGTCTGCTACAACTTCATGCCGGTCTTCGACTGGACAAGGACGGAGCTGGCCAGGATGAGAGATGACGGTTCCACTGTTCTTGCCTATACGCAGGAAGCCGTCGACAATCTCAAACCGGAAAAGATGTTCGACTCCATCTCCGGTGACATGAACGGCACGGTGATGCCGGGCTGGGAACCGGAACGCATGGCCAAGGTCAAGGAACTCTTTGACTTGTACAAGGACATCGACAACGAGAAGCTCTTTGAAAATCTCGTCTATTTCTTGAAAGCCATCATGCCGGTATGCAACGAGTACGACATCAAGATGGCCATCCATCCCGATGACCCGGCCTGGTCCGTATTCGGTCTTCCGCGCATCATCATCAACAAGGAGAACATCAACCGTCTGATGAAGGCGGTCGACGATCCGCACAACGGCGTCACCTTCTGTTCGGGATCCTACGGCACGAACTTAAACAACGACCTGCCGGATATGATCCGCTCCCTGAAGGGACGTATCCATTTCGCCCATGTCAGAAACCTCAAGTTCCATTCTCCGGATAACTTCGAGGAGGCCGCTCACTTATCGGCAGACGGCAACTTCGACATGTACGAGATCGTCAAAGCCTTATATGACATCGGCTTTGAAGGACCGATCCGTCCTGACCACGGACGCATGATCTGGGATGAAGTCGCGATGCCGGGCTATGGCTTATACGACAGAGCTTTAGGAGCTGCCTATATCTGCGGACTTTGGGAAGCGATAGAAAAGAGTAACAGATAGTATGAAGATCGTAAACGTAAACAAAGAACGCCAGGCATGGCTCGACAAGGGCTATGAAGTCTTCTCCTACGACAGAGAAAAGATGATCCGGGAGACCAGACAGGATCCCGAATGGGTCCATTTCGGTGCAGGCAACCTCTTCCGTGCCTTCCAGGCCGTGTTCTGCGACAAGCTTCTCGATGAAGGCGTCCTGAACAAAGGCATCATCGCGGTCGGCGGCAGAGACTCCGCGGCCATCGATGACTTCTTCAGAAGATACGACGATCTGCATATCGCCGTCACGCTGAAAGGCAACGGCGATGTCGATAAACGGGTGGTCGGTTCCATCGCCGAATCGCTGAAGATCGAAGACACTGAACGGCTGCAAGAGATCTTCACCAAAGAATCTCTCAAGGTCTGTTCCTTCACGGTCACCGAAAAGGGTTATGTGGTGAGCGAAAGCGACACTGACGAAGCCTTCATGGCCAAAGTCACGGCTCTGATCCATCACCGGTATCTCCACGGTGCTTATCCTTTGACACTGTCTTCGCACGACAACTGTTCGCACAACGGCGATGTCCTGAAGAAAGCCATCCTCTTCTTTGCGAAACGCTATGAAGATGAAGCCTTCTTGAATTACGTCAATGAAAAGGTGTCGTTCCCGATCTCGATGATCGACAAGATCACGCCGAGACCGCACAAAGCGATCGCCGGGATGCTGGAAGAGGACGGCGTGGAAGATCTGAAGGACTTGAGCATCGACCACTACATGTCCTGCTTCGTCAATGCGGAGGAGAGCCAGTATCTGGTCATCGAAGACAAGTTCGCCAACGGCCGTCCGGCCTGGGAAAAAGCCGGGATCATCTTCACGGACAGGGAGACCGTCGACAAAGTCGAAAAGATGAAAGTCGGGACCTGCCTCAATCCGGTCCATACTTCCCTGGCGGTCTATGGCTGTCTTTTGGGTCATACGCTGATCTGCGACGAGATGAAGGATGAAGAGCTGAACAAGCTGGCAAGACACGTCGGCTACGATGAAGGCTTACCGGTCGTCGTCGATCCGAAGATCCTCGATCCGAAGCAGTTCATCGATACGGTCATCAACGACCGTCTGCCGAATCCTTACATGCCGGATGCCCCGCAGCGTATCGCCATGGACACTTCGCAGAAACTGCCGGTCCGTTTCGGTGAGACCCTCAAGGCTTACCTGAAGAAGGGCGAAGACATCACGAAACTCGTCTACATCCCGCTGGTCTTTGCCGGATGGCTGCGCTATCTGACAGGCATCAACGACAAGGGTGAGGCCTTCGAACTTCCGAGCGATCCGATGCTGGAAGAACTGACTCCGGTCATGTCGCGCTATCATCTGGGCGATAGCGTCAGGAAGGAAGACATCCTTCCGATCCTGCGCAACGAAAAGATCTTCGGCGTGGACCTGGAGAAAGAGGGTCTGGCCGATAAGGTCGTCGGCTATCTCAATGAAGAACTTCAGGGCGTCGATGCCGTAAGGAATACCTTAAAGAAGTATATGTAAGAACATAAAAAAAGTCCGCTTGACTCTGCAAAGAGGAAGCGGACTTTTTTCTTTGTCTCAGCAAAACAGTTCGTGTAAGAAGACTTTGATCTCTGTATCGGAGCCATGGAGCGATCCCTGTATCATCTGTTTCGATCCGCCGCCTTTTCCTGCAAAACGTTCGTTCAAGAGTTTCGAACATTCTTTCAGATCGGCGGAAGCGGAGAGGATGACATACTGATAGTCTTCTTCGCCTTTTTTCAGCAGGCCGGCACAGACTCTGGCTTTGGCCGTCATCGCATCGCAGAAGTGACGCAGAAGGTCCATACTGCAGCCCTCTTCCACAGTGATGTAAAGATCGCAGGGCTCCGCTTCCTGCAGAAGCCGTTGAAACTGCCTGGTATAAAGCAGATTGAGCGCGACCGTTTTGTCGGTCGCTTCTTTCTGCAGGTGTCTGACGCCTTGGGCGATCTCCAGCGGGCTCTTGGAAAGAAGGGCGGAGACTTCCGAAGTCTGATCGTAGATCTTTGCCATGTATTCGGTCGCCCGTCTGCCGAACAGGACGCCGATGCGGGCATTGCCTCTTTTGTTCATGAGCGAGATCACTTTGGCATAGCCGACTTCGCCGATGTTTTTCACATGGGTCCCGCAGCAGGCACAGACATCGCAATCTTGGATCCTAACGATGCGCACCTTTCCTTCAAGTTCTTTCTTGGAGCGGTATTCGAGTTCTGCGAGTTCTTCTTCGCTTGGATAAAAGGCTTCGACCGCGATGTTTTTCTGTATCATCGCGTTGGTTTTTTCTTCGATCATCCTGACCTGCCCGGGATCCAGAGGCCCGGAGAAATCGAGAACGACTTCCTTCTCGCCGAGGTGGAAGCCGATGTTGTCGTAGCCGAAGAAACGATGGACCAGACCCGAGAAGACGTGTTCGCCCGAGTGCTGCTGCATCAGATCGAAGCGGCGTTCAAAATCGATCCTTCCTGTGACGGTCTTTCCCACAGCGAGCGCTCCGTCGGTATAGTGGACGATCGCGCCGTTTCTGCGATGGACTTCTCTGACCCGGACGTCATCGAGAAAGCCGGTATCGTAAGGCTGACCGCCGCCTTCCGGATAGAAGGCTGTCCGATCAAGGAGGACCGCATAGCCTTTTCCGTCTTTTTCGCAGGCGGTCACTGTCGCTTCAAACGAAGTCCGGTAGGCGTCTTCATAAAACAGTTCGTTGTTCTCGTCCATCATAGTCTGTTCTTCCTTTTTCCTGTCGTTTCTATTATGCCATTTCCCTCTTTTCGGTGCAGGAATTACACTGAAAATAAAATAATCATAAAATTATCAAAATGATCATCATATTATCATTGACAGGTTTTTTGATTCCATCTAAAATGAGTTTGAAAGAAGATGAGGAGATCGAAAATGGAAGAAAAATACTTTGGTTATCCGCAGTTTGATGAGAACGGCGAAGAGATCTTATCGACCTACGACAACGAATACCGGGCCATGATGATGGATGTCAGGGTCTACCGCATGAAGGCGGGTCAGACCAGGACGTTCTGCAGAAACGGCGAAGAGACGGCGGTCCTGCTGCTGTCGGGCGAGATCGAATATCATTACGAAGACAAGTGCGAGACAGCTTCCCGTAAAGACGTCTTTACAGAAGGACCTTATGCCTTGCATGTATGCAGCGGCAAGCGCGTGGAAGTCAAAGCCGTCAAAGACAGCGAGATCCTGGTACAGTGCACGAAGAATGAAAACGAATTCTCTTCGAAGCTGTACAGACCGGAAGATGCCCCGTGGGCGTATTCCAGTGTCGGAAAGTTCGGCAACGTCGCCAAGAGAAGAGTCAATACGATCTTCGACAAGGACATCGCTCCGTGGTCCAACATGGTCTTAGGCGAAGTGCTCAATGACCGCGGCAACTGGTCGGGCTATCTGCCGCACCGCCATCCGCAGCCTGAACTTTACTACTTCAAGTTCGACCGTCCGGAAGGCTTCGGCGCAAGCTTCGTCGGTGACCGCGTCTACAAGTCCGTGGACAATTCCTTCTCGGCGATCCCGGGCGGGAACCTGCATCCGCAGTCCGCTGCCCCGGGCTTCCAGATGTATACCTGCTGGATGATCCGTCATCTGGAGAACGATCCGTGGCTGCAGACGACCAGGAACGAGGATGAAGCCTACCTCTGGCTGCACGACGCACAGTTTTGATCAAGCAAAAGACGCCTGAAGCGTCTTTTTCTTTTATAATGAAAGAGTAAAGGAGATCGAAAAATGAGAGATGAAAATTGCGCATACTGCGTCGGCGGCGAACTTCTCGATAAGTTCGGTATCAAGATCTGTGACCTGGGCGTCAGCCAGCTGATCTTATTCAAGGAACAGTCCCATCCGGGCAGATGCGTCGTTGCCTATAAGGACCACGTTTCCGAGATCGTCAACATTTCGGAAGAAGAAAGGAATGCCTTCTTCAGCGATGTGACCAGAGCGGCCAATGCCATCCACAAAGCCTTCCATCCGGACAAGGTCAATTACGGTGCCTTCGGCGATACCGGCTGCCACTTGCATATGCATCTGGTACCGAAATACAAAGACGGCTTCGAATGGGGCGGTACCTTCGTCATGAATCCGGGAGAGAAGTTTCTGAGTGATGAAGAGTATGCCGAAATGATCGAGAAGATCAAAGCGAACTTATAAGATCATTAAAAAACATCAGCGAAGATCCGTGAAAGCGGATCTTTCTGTTACATCATATCGATAAGAAGGAAGGAGACAGAGTATGGAAAATCAAATGAAGCCTTTGATCGGGATCACCTGCAACTTTGAAGACCGAACGGTCTCCAAGATCAACGAGCGTCAGTATGACACTTTAAGCAATGCCTATGTAACGGCCGTAAGGAAAGCCGGCGGGATCCCGCTGATCATCCCCAACGGTCTGGATAAAGAGGAACTGGAAGAGCAGGCTTACCGTCTCGACGGTCTTCTGATCTCCGGGGGCGGCGATGTCGATCCGGCCATGTACGGAAAAGAAGCGGAGAGGGATCTTTGTTCGGGCATCCATGAGGAAAGGGATCAGACCGAGTACGATCTTCTCGACTACGTGCTCCACTACACCTTCAAGCCGGTCTTCGGGATCTGCCGGGGACTGCAGATGCTGAACGTGGCGATGGGCGGGACTTTGATCTGCGATCTTCCTTCCGCCGGTAAGAACGTCCATTCCCTGACACAGTACCCAAGAGAAAAATTCAGTCACGAGATCACCGTCAAGAACGGAAGCATCCTCGCTGATATCCTGCGAGATGAGCGCCGGGTCAATTCTTTCCATCATCAGGCGATCGATGTGCCGGCTCCGGGTCTCGAGGTGACTGCTTACAGTAAGGAGGATGAAGTCATCGAAGCGGTGGAAGCTTCGGGCGAGCGCTACATCCTGGCGGTGCAGTGGCATCCGGAAGAACTCATCTATAACGAGGACCATCTGGCTTTATTTGAAAAGCTGGTGGAAGAGGCACGCAAAGACAGAGTCTGAGCTCTGCCGTACGAACACAGACAGGGGGACGGAAACGTCTCCTTTTCTTTCGGGAAGGACTATAATCAGTTTGGGAAGCATATGAAAAAAGAAAGAAGGAACCGCAAGATCGAATACCTGAGAGCGCTCTGCTGCATCGGTGTGCTTTTATATCATCTGGGCATCTTGAAAGGCGGCTACCTGGCGGTGAACTGCTTCTTCGTGCTGAGCGGCTATTTCACCCTGTCGTCTTTACTGAAGGACAAGAAAGGAAGTCTTTCCTTCCTGCTGAAACGGCTGTTTCGGACCTGGCTGCCGCTGGCGGTCTGCGTTTTTTTCTCACTGTTTCTGTTT
>JAFOLW010000010.1 GCA_017419165.1 Erysipelotrichaceae bacterium | reverse complement strand
CCTGACCGATCAGGGCATCAAAGACATTCAGAAGCGTTTCCACATCTTTCGGATGCAAGCCGATCGTCGGTTCATCAAAGACGAAGACGGAATCCGCCTGCTGCCGGCCCATCTCGGAAGCCAGTTTCAGTCTTTGGGCTTCGCCACCCGATAAGCTCGGCGTCTCTTCGCCTAATGTCAGATAACCCAAGCCCAGATCTTGTAAGATCTGCAGCTTTGGCCTGACGGTATTCATATCCTTGCAGAAAGAGATCGCATGATTGACATCCATTTCCATCAGTTGAGGCAAAGATAAACCCTCACCTTCCTTGTTGGTAAAGACGATCTTTTTCGCTTTCTTGTCGTAGCGGCTGCCGCGGCAGTCCGGACAAGGGATATCGACATCCGGCAGAAACTGGACATCCAGGGAAATCTGTCCTGTACCATCGCAAGTCGGGCAGCGCAGCGATCCGGTATTATAGGAAAAATCGGAAGCCTTATAGCCAAGCTCCCTGGCCTTTTTGGTGCGGCCGTAGATCTTGCGCAGTTCATCGTGGACATTGGCGTAGGTAGCCACCGTCGATCGGACATTGATGCCGATCGGCGTGGCATCGATCAGTTTGATATGAGAAATGCCTTCCGCTTCAATCCTCTTGATATGATCAGGCATCGGCTTGCCATTGCACAGGCTGTCTAGTGCCGGCACTAAAGATTCCAGTATCAGCGTCGTCTTACCCGAACCGGAAACACCGGTCACCACGGTTAAGGCATTCTTCGGGATATCGACACTTAATGGCTTGACGGTATGCAACTGATCGCATTCCATTGAAATCTTTCCTTCTTTGAAAAGATCGGATCTGGCATGTGTTCTTTTGACGCTCTTCTTGCCGCTTAAGTATGGGGCGATGATCGATTCCTGATTGTTGATGATCTCTTCGATGTTTCCTTGCGCGATGACTTCACCGCCATCGGCACCGGCTTCCTTTCCCATTTCGATCATGTAGTCGGAACCTTTTAAGATCTGGGTATCGTGATCGACGAGAAGGACGGAATTGCCGTCTTTCACCAGATCATCCATCACACCCTGCAGACCGACGATATTGGCCGGATGAAGACCGATCGACGGTTCATCCAGAACATAAAGGACACCGGTCGTGCGGTTTCGCACCGCCCTGGCCAGCTGCATCCTCTGCCGTTCGCCAGTGGAAAGCGTATAGGAGGCCCGATCCAGGGTCAGATAGGACAAACCGAGATCCATGAGGCGCTTGGCGACTTCCAGATAGGATTCGCAGATGTTTTTGGCCATGTCCTTCATTTCTTCCGGCATGGAAGCCGGGACTTTCTTTACCCATTCGATCGATTCTTTTAAGGACATCGTGCAGGCTTCATCCAGAGAGATGCCCATGAGCTTCGGCGCTCTGGCTGCTTCCGAGAGTCTTGTGCCATGGCATTCCGGACAGACCTCTTCCTTTAAAAACTTCTCGACCCGCTTCATGCCTTTTTCATCCTTGACCTTGTTTAAGGCATTTAAGACGGTCGCCTTGGCGGAATAATAAGTGAAATCCATTTCGGTCGCCAGCGGATTGTCTTTTCCTTTGGCCCGATAGAAGATGTGCTTCTTTTCCATCGGTCCGTCATAGACGATCTGTTTTTCTTCTTCGCTCAGATCCTTGAACGGCACATCGGTGCGCACGCCCATTGCCCGGCAGACATCGACCATCAATGCCCACATCAAAGAGTTCCAGGGAGCCACTGCCCCATCATCAATGGTCAGATTTTCATCGGGGATCAGGGTCGACATATCGACCGTCCGGACCGTTCCCGTACCGCCGCAGCACTTGCAGGCACCCTGGGAATTGAAGGCCAGTTCTTCTGCCCCCGGGGCATAGAAATGTTCGCCGCACTCCGGACAGACCAGTTCCTG
>JAFOLW010000077.1 GCA_017419165.1 Erysipelotrichaceae bacterium | reverse complement strand
GGTATCACACCTGCTTTAGTTTGATTTCTTTGCCCAGACGTCGCTGTCTGTACCTAAGCAGAAGTAAACTTTGTCGGCAACTTTTGCCCAGGAGTAATCCGCATCATCCGTTCCCTTGACGACTTCGATGACCTTGAACTTATCGTTGTTGTAGGCATAGTCCTTGCCGTTGTAGGTCGTCAGGTCCGCCTGTCTTGAAGGCGATGTCCTGAAGGAGATCGGACCGTCGATGACTTCGTATAAGAGTTCGCCTTCCCCGGCCGCATTGTTCTTGAGATCATCGATCTGCTTGGTCAATGCTTCGATCGTTGCTGCCTGATCGGCGATCTGCTGCTTGTAGTTGGTCTCATTCGCCTGCATCTGCAGATAACCCGTATTGGCTTTGACATAAGCCTGATGCTGCTTGAGTGCATAGAAGGCACAGCCTGCCAGTGCCGCCAGCAGCAAGGCGATGATGATCAGACATAAGATCAGAGAGCCGTTCCCTTTTTTCTTTCTCTTGGGACGCTCCTCAAGACCGTCGTCTTCCTCACCGTAGACCTTGGTATCACCGGTGGTGTCATCGTATAATTCGTCATCGCTCATCTTGAAGATCGACATATCGACGCTGTCGGAGCCTAATGTCTTCTCTTCCACAAAATCGGGAATGTCGAGTTCTTCCTTTCCCTGTCTTTCATAAGGATTCTTGTTTGTCATATTTTTTACCTCACCATCTATTTCAGATCATCTTCAAACAATACACGGTAACCTTCATACTCGCCGCTCAGCAATGCCGACTGGTTGGCAACTTCGAAGATCGAAGTGATGATCTTTCCGTCGGTATTGACGTGCTGCTTGAAGGCGTCGACGATCATCTGCTTCTCGTCCGCATTGATCGCATAACCGTGATTGAGCGTGATCTCCACATACTGCCTCAGATTCTCGACGTTCTTGAAGGACGTACGGTGCAGTATGACGATCGTTTCTCCGATCGGATATTCGTCGGCGATCTGCTGTTTCAGATCGTAGACGTTGCGGATGAACGCACCGGAGAGGTACGGATAAGCCTTATGGATCTTCTCGTAGATCTCCTTGAACTCTTCTTCCTGTTTTCTTTTTTTGATCTCCTCTTCATCGAGTTTCGACTTGAGGTCATCGATCAAAGAAGAGATATAGGAATCATCCTCTTTTTTATCCTCAGCAGGTGCCGCCGTTTCTTCCGCTTTGGCCCTTTCCCGTTCTTCTTTTTCCGTTTCGTTGATGAAATTCTCGATCTTGTTATAGTAGACATCCGATAACGGCTGGATGTCTTTCATCAGTTTGATGATATCGTCCTTATCGACCTGTTCCGGGAAGACGAGATGAGAACGTTCCTCTTCTTCTTTTCTTTCGAGCTCTTTTACGAACTCTTCTTCTTTTTCCTTGTCCTGTTTGAGCGAAGCATCGACGAGCGGATTCTCGATGATGCGGATCGCTTCTTCCGGAACGGCTGTTTCAACAGCCTCTTTTTCTTCTTCGGCTTCCTGATCTTTCAGAGCCTCATCGTATGACTGTAAAACGGAGGAGATCGAAAGTTCCTGGATCCGGTTGATCATCGAAGGCTCATAGACGTCTTCTTTCTCATCCTTGGCATTTTCCGCGGCAACGAGTTCCGAGAAGATCGAATCCAGTTCCTTATTGGCACCGCTCAGGATGTCTTTGGAACGCTGGTCGTCTTTTCTGTTGACGTTTCTGGCGATGAGTTCAAACATTTCCGTTTCTTCCTCATCGAGCTCGTAAGGGATCTCTTCCTCCCCTTCCTTCAATGTCTCATCGTATGGGATCGGAGCCTCTTCGCTGATGTCTGTCTCTTCTTCTTCGCTCTGTTCCGCTTCTTCTTCGAAATCTTCTTCATTCAAGTCGAGAGCGGCATCAAGATTGTAGAAAGAAAGCAGATCTTCCAGTTCTTCTTTCTGATCGGCAGCGGTCTTTTCTTCTTCCTTTTCTTCTTCATCGAAGTCAACGTTGAAAAGATCGTCGAACTGCTTTGAAAGATCTTTCTTCTCTTCTTCTTCTTTTTTGTCGGCATTCACGAACTTGTCAAAAGCCTCATAGCCGGCAGCCATGAGTTCTTTCGCCGTCGAAGAAGCCTTTACGGAAACTTCCTTGAGTTCTTCCCCGAGTTCCTTCTTCAGCGATTCCAGATCGATATCTTTCAGTTGTGTCAAAGAATCGCTGAGATCTTCTCCGATATGCTTGTTGAGATAATCCAGCGCCTTGTTGACAAAACCAAGTAACATCACGTTTTTAGGTTCCACTTTTCCTCCAAGTCAAAACGAGTATTCCATCCCCGATATTATCAAACATCATTATATCAAAACGATCATCATTATGCACAAATTCTCTGAATTTGATGATCTTTCTGACCAGATTGCGCAGGTTTCGCGACCCGATGTTTTCGACGTCCCAGATCAATCCGTGAAACACCGTATTGTCGAAGATCATGGCACCGTCTTTCTTGAGATTCGGGAGGAACTGTTCCATGTATCTGCCGTATTGCGCCTTGGCGGCATCCACGAAGATGAGATCGTACATCCTGTCGGTCGCATAGTCTTCGATCGCACCGAAATGGACATCGATCTGCCCGCTCAATCCTTCTTCGGCGATGTTGCGTATCGCCTGATCGTACATCTCTTTGACTTTTTCGAGCGTATCGATATGGATGTCCTCATCGAGCCCTGCCATCTGTATGGCGGAATAACCGACCGCCGTACCGAGTTCCAGGATGTCCTTACATCCTTTTTCTTTGATCCAATTTAAAAGAAAGGCAAGCCCTTCATCCTTGATGATGGGCACGCCTTCCTTTAATGCTTTTTCTTTGATCTGTTTGGTTTCAAAACTCATTGCATCATCGATCTGACGTATGTGATGAAGCCCTGGCATTTCTCCTTGGCCTTCTCCATACTTGTATCTTTTACCGAAAGATAGCACTTGCACTTAGGTTCGGTACCGCTCGGGCGGATCGCGATGAAAGAGCCGTCTTCCAAGTAATATTTTAATACATCAGATACGTCATGCATCTTGAATTCTTCTTCTTTTCCGTCTTCGTAGACTTTCTGCAGCTTGTAGTCTTCGATCTTCAGTGTCTTGAAGCCCGGGACCTGCAGCGGATTGTTGCGGATATTGGACATGATCTGCTGCAGCTTGACGGCGCCGTCAGCACCCGGAAGCATGATGGAGAACTGGGTGTCGTAGTAGTAACCGACCTTCTCGTATGCCTCGTTCATGACATCCATCAAAGTCTTTCCCTTGGACAGATAATGTGCGCAGGCTTCCGCCAGCAGCAGACAAGCCTGAGTCGCATCCTTGTCTCTGACGAACGGCTTGATCAAAGAACCGTAGGACTCTTCATAACCGAAGACATAGTCCTTTGCATGGTCCTTTTCATACTGTCTGACCTTGTTGCCGATGTACTTGAAACCGGTCAGAGTACGTTCGTTGTCGCAGCCGTGGTATCTGGCGATCGCTTCACCGATATCGGAAGTGACGACCGTGTTGAACATGCACGGATGATCATACTTGATGCCTAATTCTTCGTTGGAAGAAAGGATGTATTCCAGTAAGAGCGCACCGGTCTGGTTGCCGTTTAAGACGATGTATTCATCGCCCTGTTTGATGCCGACGCCCATTCTGTCGCCGTCCGGGTCACAGACCAGCAGAAGTTTTGCGTCGATCTCTTTGGCGAGCTTCAGGACTTCTTCGTAAGCTCCCGGTTCCTCCGGGTTCGGCGTCTTGGTCGCACCGAACGCAGGATCAGGTACGGACTGGCTGGCGACTTCGACGACATCGTAGCCGGCGATCTTCAGCGTATCCATGACCGGATGGTAGGAAGCACCGTGCTCCGGAGAGAACGCGATCTTGAAATTCTTATCGACATCCGGACGCAGCTGGATGGACAGACAGTCTTTATAGTAAGCATCATCCACTTCTTTGTTGACGACGTGGATCAGGCTTTCGTCATAGTTGTCGGCAGGCTTGATGTCGAGCAGATCGCCCAACTGTGCGATCTCATCGATGACCTTGGCAGCGATCTCCGGGATCAGCTGACAGCCGGTCTCATCATAGAGCTTGTAGCCGTTGTATTCTTTCGGGTTGTGGGAAGCGGTGATCATGATACCGCCGTCGCACTTGAAATATCTGACCGTATAGGACAGTTCAGGTGTCGGTCTCAAGGAATCGAAGATGTAAGTCTCGATGCCGTTACCGGCCAGCAATCTGGCACAGTCGAAAGCGAACTCCTTGGAATTGAAACGGTTGTCGTAAGCGATGGCAACGGAATGAAGACCGTTGTGGTTGAGATAGTTGGCAAAACCCTGGGTGGCCTTGCGGATGGTGAAGATGTTGAGACGGTTCGGTCCCATGCCCATCAGGCCTCTCATGCCGGCAGTACCGAAGGCGACATCCGTGAAGAATGCGTCCTTGATCTGCTGCTCGCTCATGTCTTGCAGTTCTTTCCTCTGTTCATCGGAAAGGTTCGGATGATTCAGCCATTTTTCGTAAATTTCTCTGTAGTCCATTTTTCCTTTTTTCCTTCCAGTTAAAATAAGGGAAGATCACTTCTTCCCTTTTGTTGTTTTACTCAATTACTTTCTGTTTTCTTAAGATGTCTTCGATTGCTGCGATTGCTGCATCTTCATCTTCACCTTCACAAGTAATCGTGATCTCTGACTGAGTAGGGATGCCTAATGACATAACACCCATGATCGATTTCATATTGACGGATCTCTCCTTGAATGAAACCTTTACATCACATTTGAATTTACTTGCAGCGTTTACAGCAACTGTAGCAGGACGAGCATGCAAACCTACAGGGTCAACAACTAATACCTTGATTTCTTTCATGACCTTCCCTCCATTTCTTTCAAGGATAAAAAATCCTTTATGAGTCTATTATAGGATTGTAAGCGCTTATATTCAAGACATTGCACCCAATTTTTCCGTAAAAAGGTCACTTGTGATATGTCTCGTGATTTAGGATCTTGAAGCTGCGGTAGATCTGTTCCAGCAGGATCAGACGTGTCATCTGATGAAGAAAAGTCAGATCGGAAAGTTTGATCCTTTCGTCCGCCCTTCGCAACAGTTCCTCGCTCAGGCCCAGGCTTCCGCCGATGACGAAAGCGATCTTGGAATGCGTATTGAACAAGGAATCGATCTTGGCAGCCAAAGAGAGCGAATCGATGCTTTTTCCATGCAGATCCAGCAGTATCACATAGTCGTTTGCATCGATCTTGGCCAGGGCTCTTTGCCCTTCCTTGTCCAGAACGGCCTTTTCATTGTCGGTGATCGGTTCATCTTTGACTTCGATCACTTCGATCTTATGGTATCTGAAAATACGTTTGACATAATCTTCGATCAAAGCGGAAAGATGCCTGTCCTTGACTTTGCCGACGGCGATGACCTTAATCATTGTTTATAGTACCGGTCAGAGTTTCCCCGCCGCGTATGTATTCGAATGTGAATACGGGAGCATCCGCATAGACCGCCCGCAAATAAGAATTCAGATCGCTGATGTTTTCTTCATTGATCCTTGTGACCACATCTCCCTGCCGGATGCCGGCGGCATAAGCCAGTCCGTTCTCCCTGACCCGTTCGACATAGATGCCGTCGATCGTCTCGATCGAGATGTTGAGATTGGTCTTTTCGTAATTGTACATGTCTTTCAGGAAACTGCCCTTGATCCCGAAGAAGTTCCTGTCGATCTCTGCCCCCGCCAGCATGCGGTCGGCCGCCATCTTCGCTTCGTTGACCGTGACGGCAAAGCTGATGCCGCCCTGTGCCGACATGGACGTGATGCCGACGGCTTCTCCGTTCATGTTGACTAAAGGCGAGCCCGAATAGCCCTGGGCCAGAGGATCGGAGATCTCGATGACGTTGAGGAAATAGCTGTAGCGTTCCTCATTGACGCTGATCGCGTTCTCGATCTGCATGTCCTTGCCTGCGACCATCGACAGCTGACAGCTGCCCTGGAAGTCCAGAGAAAGCGGTGTGCCGACCGAGATCAGGAATTCCCCCTGCTTCAGCATCGACGAATCGCCCAGTTTCAATGGTGCGATCTCATAAGGCGTATTGATGCGGATCAAAGCCAGATCACAATAAATGTCATGCCCAAGCAGTTCGCCCGGGACCTGATAGGCGGAACCGAAACGGACGGTGATATTGGAGACGTTGCTGACACCGTGATATGCCGTCAGGATATAGACGTTCTCCCCTTCCTGCTTGTAGACGAAACCGGAAAGGATGTTGTTGTCGGCAAGGACCGTGACGATCGAAGGCTTGATCTCTTCAACGACCTTGGTCAGGTCCGTAGAAAAACCGTTCACCTCATACTGGTTGATGACATTGGCATCTTCTCTCGAACTGACGGCGGAAAGCTGTGACGACAGGATCAGACACCACAGAGCCAGGAAGACGATCAGTATGTAAAGCAAACGGTTGGTTTTCATATGTATTATTTTATCAATCGATCAGAGAACATTGCAAATAGTTGCAGGCATTGGTACGGACGCCGTTCACCTCAAAGGTCAGATGCAGGTGGACGCCTTCCGAATAGCCGGTGTTGCCCATCTGTCCGATGACCTGTCCACGGGTGACGTTCTGTCCCTCATCGACATAAGCGGAAGTGTTGAGATGCATGTACATCGTCCGCACGCCGTTGTTGTGGTTGATGATGAGATAGTTGCCCATATCCCAGCGCCAGCCCTTGGATTCGACCGTGCCGGAGTCGACGGCATAGACCTGTGCATACTTGACATAACGGTTGACGATATCGGTACCGGTATGGCCCCAGTAGCAGCCCCAGTGGCAGGTGATCTCCGGATTGTCGACCGGCCAGATGTAGTTGCCCGTACCGACCAGATAGATCTGCTTGGTGCCTACGGCGATGACGCCGCGTTTCGGCTGTTTGATGATGGTCTCGGACAGCTGTTCACCGGATTCCAGGACACCGTTGATCCACTTTTCCTCATACAGCACGTTCTTGATACCGGATTCCTCCTGAACGCGGACTTCATAGACGCCCACTTCCAGATCCTCGTCTTCGACGTATTCCGGAACTTCCGGCACGATCAGCTGCTGGGTCAGGTTCTCTTTGGTGACTTCGATGGTCAAAGGCGAAGTGTAGTATGTGACGTTCAGCTGCATGCCCGGCGTGACGATCTGATTCTCCGAATGTAAGACATCCGGGTTCAGCATCATGATCTGCCTGGGCGACATGTCGCCGAAATAGTAGCCGACGCCCTGGAGCGTATCGCCTTCTTTGACGGTATAGTACTCCCTGTCGGTATTCCTTCCGTAACATAAGAACCGGTAGATCTCTTCCTTGCTGGTGAAGATGGAACTCGGTGAGACGACCGCTTCCTTGGTCGAGATGCTTTCGTGCATCACGACATTGGTCTCAACGGAACCGAGCTCGCTCGGCGACTCGATGACCTCGCCGCGGATCAGCTTCTGTATGGTCTCATTGGAAATGAAGTTGGAATAGAATTCCTCCAGCGCAGACGAAAAGTCTTCATAATCCTTGACATAGATGATCTCGTAGATACCTTCCGCCGTCGAGAATTCCACCGCCGTCGTCTTGACGCCCAGAAGATCATGATCAGCAAGATAGTCAACGATCCGATCATCGATATTTTCAAAGTTGGCATAAGACTTTTCCGAAGCGATATAGATGTCTTCTCCCAGACCCAGCTGAGTGTTCGGGAATTCTTTTTCAAAATCCTTATAGCGCTCGGCGATCAAAGAATCCAGGTAATTCTTATCACTGATGACCCCGATCAGCCGTCCGCGGTTGTAGATCTTGTAATAGGATTTTTCATTCCGGTCATAAGAAAGGATCTCCTGCGGGACAAGAGAGGTCTCATTTTCGATATTGGCTTCTATGACGTTCTGTCTTCTCAAGAGCGGCAGGCCGTAAACGATGCCTACGGCCAGAGCCAAAGAAAACAGGACGAGAATGACTTTCTTCAATTAATAATTCTCCTCGATGGCATTTTTGATGCCGTAGAATGCGTTGATCTCTTTTTCAAAAGCCAGGGTGACCTTGCCGGTCGGACCGTTTCTGTGCTTGGCGATCAGCAGTTCCACGTCTTCTCTGGTGTTCTCCGCATTTTCTTCGCGGTTGTAGTAGGCATCACGGTATAAGAACAGTACCAGGTCGGCATCCTGCTCCAAGGCACCGGATTCACGCAAGTCCGAAAGCATCGGACGCTTGTCCTGCCGGGCTTCGACGGAACGGGAGAGCTGGGACAGGGCGATCACGGGAACGCTCAGTTCCCTGGCCATCGCCTTGAGCCGGCGTGAGATCTCCGAAACTTCCTGCTGACGGGAATCGGATTTGCCCGTCGCCTGTATCAGCTGTATGTAGTCGACGACGATCATGTACAAACCTTCATCCTGGGCCAGTTTCCTGGCCTTGGCATACATTTCCGAGACCTTGATACCCGGCGTATCGTCGATATAGAAATTCTGTTTCTTGAGCTCCTGGGCAGCGATGTTGATCCTGGACCATTCCTCGTCATTGAGCGTACCGGTACGCAGTTTCTGGATCTCGACCTTCGATTTGGCCGCCAGGATCCTGGTCGCCACCTGTTCCGCCGGCATTTCCAGCGAGAAGATCGCGACTGCACCCGGTGTGACGGATGCGGAATTCATCGCCAGATTGAGCGCCAGCGCCGTCTTACCCATGGAAGGACGGGCAGCTACGATGATCAGATCCCCTTTCTGGAAACCGGCCGTCTTGGAATCGAGGTCGGAATACAAAGTCCTGACACCGGTGATGTCGCTTCCCGCTTCCTGGATGGCCTGGATGTGTCTGATCGTCTGATCGAAGACCGCCTCACCGCTCAGAAAATCGGCGGACGTCTTGGATCTGGTGACTTCGGTGACCTTGCGTTCGACATTTTCGAGCATCTCATCGACGCCGACACTGGTGTCGAAAGCGTCGTTGGAGATCTCCTCACCCACTTTGATGACTTTTCTGGCCAGCGATTTGTTGCGGATGATTGAAATGTATTCCGCCGTATTGTTGGCGGAGATCGTCGCATTGGCCAGCTGCATGACATATTCCAGACCGCCGATCTTGTCATAGATGCCGAAGTCTTTCAGCTTCGTCGAAAGGGAGACGGTATCCACCTTCTCCTTGTTTTCAAACATGGAAGACATGATGTTGTAGATCGAACGATGTTTTTCCAGATAAAAATCATCCGCCGTGATACCGGCATCGACACACTGACGCATCGCATCGGGATACAACATGATATTGCCTAATAAAGACTCTTCAGCCTCTATGGAATAAGGCATCGAACGGTTCGACATCGTTTACTCCTCTACCAGACGGACTTTGATCTTGCCGATGACATCCTTGTACAGTTCGACGCGGATGTCAAAAGTTCCCAGAGCATTGAGCGGTTCGTTATCCTTGATCTTGCGTTTATCGATGACGACGCCCTGCTTCTTGAGCTCCTCTTCGATCTGTTTGGTCGAAATGGAACCCGACACCTTGCCGTCTTTCGCTTTGACTTTGAAGATCAGCGTCTTTTTCGCCAGCTCTTCGGCAAGCTGCTTTGCTTCCGCCCGCTTCTGTTCGTCGAGCTTGGCAGCCTCGGCGTTCTGCTTCTCCAGGATCTTCTTGGATGCATTGGATTCCATGACGGCCAGGCCTCTGGCGATCAGAAAATTCCTTGCATAACCGTCGGCAACTTCTTTTATCTCACCTTTTTTCCCGACTTTCGGGACATCAGACAGCAGTATGACTTTCATCTTCTTCTCCTTTGAAATATTCATCGAGAACCGCGATGAGTTCCCCTTCCAGCTTCTCTACGCTGGAATCCGTGACCTGCAAGCCGGCCGCCCGCATGTGGCCGCCGCCGTGCATCTTCTCCAAAATGATCTGTACATTGACATTGCCTCTGGATCTCGCCGTGATGATCGTCTCGTTCTTGTCCGACTGGCAGACGACGAAGGCTGCTTCGATGTCCTTGGCAGAGACCATCATATCACAAGCCTGTGAAGCGATGGAACGTGAGAAATTCCCTTCTTTGATGCAAGACAGGATCACGCCTTTGCGGTAAAGCCTTCCGGAATTGATGATCCGGCTTTTTTCGATGACGTTCTCGTAAGGCTCCTGCGCCAGAGTGTCGCAGACCGTCGGATCGGCACCGAGCCTTCGCAGCTGTTTGACGACATCGAAGGTCCTTGAACCGGTCCTTACACGGAAATGATCGGTATCGATCATGATGCCCAGATACATGATATTGGCTTCTTCCGAAGTGATCTCGATGTTCTTGGAGAAATACGGAACGAATTCGTAGATGAGCTCCGTAGCCGAGGAAGCAGCCGCTTCGATATACATCATCATGGCGATCACATCCAGATCCGCCTTGCGGCGATGATGATCCAGAATGATGATGCGCTTGGCAAGTTTCAGAAGATTGGAACCGTTGGACTGGGCAGCCGAATGGTGGTCGACCATGATCACCAGGCTGTTATCGTTGAGCAGATCCATGGCCTCCGATTCGGAGAGGAAATGATGCTTGTTTTCCAGGATCGAAGAATAACGGTTCATAGCCTCGGCGATCATCGTTTCCATGCCGCCGGATTTGGAGATGATATAACAGTTTTTATTCAGTGACATCGCAATGTTGGACATGCAGATGGCGGAAGCGACGCAGTCGGCATCCATCTCCTTATGTCCGGCAATGATGATATTCGACGATTTTTCGATCAGATCCTTGATCGAGTTGGCTGCGACACGCACTTTGGTCTTGGACTGTTTCTCCCTGGCTTCCGTCGTACCGCCGAAGAAGGTCGCATCGTTGCCGGCCCTTCTCACTGCCACCTGGTCGCCGCCTCTTGTCTGGGCGAGTTCCAGCAGTTCCTCGGCGATCTGGTCGAGCTCGTTGTAGTCTTCGCTGCCTTGCGCAAAAGCCATCGACAGCGTGACGTCGACATCGCCTTCCTTGGCCAGTTTCCTCACCTTGCCCAGGATCGAGAAACGGTCAGCCCGGATCTTTTCGAAGGTATGTTCATTGGTGAACAGCAGCATCTTGGAGTTCTTGAGCGTCTTATACAGGACATCGAAGCTCTTGAAGTAATCGATGACCGGCACTTTGATCGACGTGTTGACGTAAGCCAGTTCGTCTTCCGACATATCGACTTCATCGTAGTTGTCATAGCTCAGCAGACCCAGGACCGGTGCATCTTCATCCATCTTCCTGGCCAGATCGTATTCTTTCGTGATGTTCTTGAACGTCAGCACGTAGGCGTTGTTGATCTTACGGACCGAGAACTTCTCGTCATTGATGATGACGATCTGATTGTTGGCTTCGTTCTTCAGCATGTCCTGCAGTTCCGGCAGCCAGTTGAGCACCTTTTCACCGAGGTGGTTCATGTTACGCTTTAAAAAGAAATCGGACATGAAGTTGATCTCGTAGTTCTCATCGTAGACGATGATGCCGATATCGCCATGGCTCAGCACTTCCTTGTAAGCCAGTTCCAGCTGGTTCTCGATCTGTTTGTTGGTCTCGTTCTTGATCACATCCAGGGAATAGAAGACCATGATCAGCAGCAATGTGAAGATCACCGTGATCAGCATCGGCAGGAAGATGTCCTGCGAGAAGAAGAAACCCAGCACCAAAAGCGCCAGGATGATACTGACGGAAGCGACGACACTCAATGCGGTGATGAAAGTCCGGCGTTTCATTGTCTTGCGGCTTGTGCCTTATTCTCCAGATACGTCCTTAAAGGACCGCTGCCATATAAGAAACCCAGGATCATCATTGAAAACAGAAGACCCGGGATGAGGAAACATAATAATACGAAGAAGGCGCCGACATTGCGTCTCAAAACGATCAGTCCGTATAAAACGACGAAGATGTAGCCGTAGTACATCAGCACCAGCATGCCTAAGACCGATAAGACGATGGCGACATAATAGAACGTCTCGCTGTTGATGAAACGGGCCAGGAAGATCAGGCTCGCCATCAGCAGAGCCGTATAGGCCAAAGGCGGACTCGGCCGCATATCGAAGATACTGGTCGTGCCAAGATCCTTGATCTTGAAGCGCTTCAGCAGAAATACGCTCAGCAGATGGATCAGCACGCCTTCCATGGCGCCCATGATGATCGTCGATACGACGTACATGATGACGATGACCTTCGAGAAGTCCAGTCCCAAAGCCGTGAAGAACGAAGAATAGGACATGCCGGCAAAACTGCCCAGCTGATCGAAGGATATCTTATATTCTTCCAGCATCTGTGCGACCGGAAAACCGAACAGCGGGTAGATCAGAAAAGCGGCAGCCAGTTCGCCGACCGTATACGTGACGATCGCCGACAGCAGAAGTCTGCGCTTGTCCATCCCCTTTTTGATGCCCCAGGCATAGACCAGAGCCGTCAGGATGCCTACCGGCACATAGATCAGATAGGTCAGCTGGAAATTGCCCAATAGGAAAGCGATGATGGTCAGACCGACGCATAAGAGCGCACCGTCTTTGAACGTATGCATCGAAGCATACATGATGATGACGATCGGCATGATCAAAACGACGAACTCGGTAAACCAGTACGCCGTCATGCGGTCGATCAATATCATAGCGCCGACGATGGCCAGCATCATCGCGCCTTGTGTCATTTTTTTCGTCTGATTCATAACACTTCTATTATATGCTAAAAAACGAAAAACAAAACCTCCGGACATCCGGAGGCCAGTTTCATTAATCGGCGATATAAGGCAACAAAGCCATCTGACGTGCTCTCTTGATGGCAGTCGACAGCATCCTCTGGTATTTGGCGCTGGTGCCTGTGACACGTCTCGGAGTGATCTTTCCGTTCGGAGAGATGAACTTCTTCAATAACTCGACGTCTTTATAATCGATATATTCGATCTTGTTCTTGGTGAAGTAACAAACTTTCTTATATCCGACTCTCTGTTTTCTAAAAGCCATGTGGTTTCCTTTCTTTACTTATCAATAAAACGGTAAATCATCGCTCGAGATGTCGAGGGACGGCGTATTGGAGAAATCGTCATCCATACTGCCGTAATTGTGTTCGACACTCGGCGTGAAGGTCTGGTTGCTGCTCTGCGCGTAGGAATTCTGACCCTGCGACACAGAAGCGCCCTGACGGCTCGGAGAGATGATCTGGACGTTGTCGGCAACGACTTCCGTCACATAGACCTTTCCGTTCTGACCGTCATACGACCTGGTCTGGATCCTGCCTTCAACGGCGACGATCGTCCCCTTTGAAGCGTAGGATGACAAGAAATCCGCAGACTGTCTCCAGGCGATGCAGTTGATGAAATCGGCACTCTGGCCGGCGTTCTGCTGCGACTGGAAACGTCTGTCGACCGCTACGGTGAAGTTGCAAACCGAAGTATTGGAACTCGTCTTACGCAATTCGATATCCTTCGTGATGCGTCCTACTAACGTAACGCTGTTGATGTTGATCATTATTTGTTTCCTTTTTTCTCGTCGCTTGAGATTGTCATCATTCTGACGATATCGCCATTGATACCCATCAAACGCTTGAACTCGTTCAAACCATCAACGTTTACTGTGTAAGTGACAACTACATAGTAACCTTTAGACATATGATCGATCTCGTAAGCGAAATCTCTCATGCCCCAGTCATCGACGTTGTCGATCGTACCGCCATGAGCCGTGATGATGCCGTGCATCTCTTCGACTAAAGCAGCTCTCGCAGCGTCATCAAGGCTGGACTTGATGATGTACATAGTCTCGTATTGTTTCATATTTTACCTCCTTCTGGACTAAGCGGCCTGTAAACAGGCAAGGAATAGCTGATCTATTCGCTGAATTATTATAACCTAAGCGGACTTGAACACGCAAGGAAAATTTTTGTTTTTAATGCTTATTTCTTCCATTATAATGAGGATATGGCATTAGACGGCATCACTCTGTACAAAGTCAGGGAAGATCTTGAAAAATATCTGCCGATCCGCATCAACCGGATCGCCGAGACATCGAAGACGCAGATCGTTTTCAACGTGCACGCCAACCGCATCAGAGAGAATCTCGTGATGTCTTTTCATTCCAACTACAATCACATCCGTCTTTCCGACAGGAACTACAATACCTATGCCGATCCTTCGACCTTCGTCATGGTCTTGCGTAAATACATCCTCAACGGCATCATCCACAAGATCGAACAGTTCAACTACGACCGCTATCTGCTCATGCACATCCGGGCAAGAGATGAACTTTACGACGAGAAGGAATACATCCTTTCCGTCGAACTGATGGGCAAGTATGCCAATCTGATCCTGGTCTCTCAGGACGGAAAGATCATCGATGCCTTAAAAAAGATCCCGCCTTACGAGAACACCCGCCGGACGATCCTGCCCGGTGCTTTGTTCGAACTTCCGGAGAAACAGGACAAGAAAGATCCTTTCCACGCGAAGGACATCGACTTCGATGCCTCGCTGGTCAAACAGCTGCAGGGCTTTTCCAGACAGCTGGAAGAAGAAGTCCGTTTCCGCATGAAGAACGGCGCAGCCTTTCAGGATGTGATGGCTCAGATCGCAAATTCTCATTCCCTTTATGTCCACAAGAAAGAAAACGACGCCCTGTTCCACGTCCTTCCTTTGACCAATACCGGCTTGCAGTTTCAGGCTTATGATATCCAGAAAGGATTCGATGAAGTCTATTGCGAAGATGACGAGAAGGAACGCATCAAAGGCGTCGCCGACGACTTGTTCAAGATCGTCAAGCGGCAGATCAAACACTTCGATACGAAGATCGGCAAGCTTCAAAGCTCCCTGGATGACGCACTGAACCTGCAGGCGGACAAGGATGCCGGTGATCTCTTATATACTTACGAGGATCTTGACGCCAAAGGCCTGAAAAAGCTCGAGATCGCGGATTTTGACGGCACCGTGAGATCCATCGCTCTGGATCCGAAACTCTCCGTCAAAGCCAACGCCAACCGCTATTATTCCCAATACCAGAAAAAGCGCAAAGGCAAAGTCTATATCGAGGAACAGATACAGATCGCCCAAAACGAGCTGACTTACTTCGAATCGCTGAACGAACAGCTGTCGATCGCCAATTATTCCGATGCCCTGGATATCAAGGAAGAGCTTTCCCGCTTCGGCTATCTGAAAAAAGGCAATCTCAAAAACAAGAAGAAAAAGAAAGTCAACCTCTACCAGGTCAAAGTCGACGGTCACACGATCACCTTCGGAAAAAACAACATCCAGAACGCCTTCCTGTCCTTCGACTACGCCAGATCGAACTACACCTGGTTTCACGCCAAGCAGTTCCACGGTTCCCATGTCGTCGTCGATACCGACAGACCGGACGAGAAACTGATCCGCACCTGTGCCAATCTGGCAGCCTATTATTCCAAAGGACGCTATTCCTCTTCCGTTCCGGTCGACTACTGTCTGGTCAAGGAGCTGAAAAAAGTAAAAGGCGCAAAGCCGGGCTTTGTCACCTTCAGAAATTATAAGACGATCTATATCGATCCTTACGAAGACAAGGAACTAAAGATCCTTTCCATTTAGATAAGCTTTGAGCTTCTTCACCTCATATGGCTTCAAGCGGCGGTATTCGCCGCTTTTCAGATCGCCCAGTTCGATCCCCGCTTCTTTGATGCGGTGCAGCCGGACCACCTTGTAGCCGAGGGTCTCAAACATCTTCCGGATCTCCCGGTTCTTTCCCTCGTGGATCGTGACTTCTAGAAAGGAAGTCTTTTTATTCTCGTTTTTTGAAACAAGAGAGATCTTGGCCGGCGCGGAGACATAGTTTTCGATCTTCACGCCCTTTTCCAGTTTTGTTATCTCTTCCTCTTTGATCAGCCCGTCGATCAGTACTTCATAGACCTTGTCGACTTCAAAGGAAGGATGGATCAGCTTCTGCATGAGCTCCCCGTCGTTGCTCAAAAGGATGAGGCCGGAAGAATCGTAATCGAGCCGTCCCAATGGATACAGACGGTACGGGGCATCGATGAGATCGACCACCGTCTTCCTGCCGCGGTCATCGGAAGCGGAAGAGATGACGTTTTTCGGTTTATTGAGCAGGTAGACGGCCCTATCTTCCTTCTTTCCGATCGGGACCCCGTCGATCTCGATCTGATCGCCTTCATCGGCTTTCGTGCCAAGTGAAGTCACCTGTACGCCGTTCAGGGATACTCTGCCCTCCCTGATCAGCTCTTCGGCGCTTCTTCTTGAGCAGTACCCGCTTGCTGCAATGATCTTCTGAAGTCTCTCCACAGTCTCTTCCTTTCGTTGTAGATGATGTAATACAAAGTGATGCCGATGAGCCCCGTCAAAGTGATGACCAGGGTCCCCATCAGTTCAAAATTGGCCTTGTGTTTGTCAAAACCCATGTTCTCATACGTCAGATCCTCCGTACCGTCGGGAAGATCGAATTCATTGACGGCAGGCAAAGACATGACGAGATAGGGTCCGGAATCTTCGATACGGAACTGCACATAATTGTTTGAATACGCCGTACGGCATTTGATGATGTGGCCTTCTTCGTTCAGATGATAGACCGAATAGATTGCATCTTTCTTTTTGTTTTCGATATCCAGCTGTACGATGGCCGGGCCGCGCAGACCGATGGACTGGTAATTGAAACGGAAAGAGATATCGATGCCTGCCGCTTCTTCAAAACCGTAGCCTTTCGCCAGTTCATAGATCCTGTTTCTGTCTTCCTCTTTGATCTCTTCGACGATCACATAATAAGTATCGGCCATCAGCGAGAGCGAATTCTTGTCATCGAGCGACAGATCGAGACCGGAGACCGACAGATCGTATCTCCCTTCCTTGTCCAGGATGACATAATTGCGCTTGTTTTTCTCTTTCAAAGTCCGGTCAAAGAGACGGATCTGTTCGAAGCTCAGCGGATGATACAGATCCGGCAGTCTTTTCTTGACCGCCGAAGCATCTTTCTCTTCGATCGCTTCGTCAAGAGCTTCATATTCTTTTGCCGCCTTTTCCGACAGCTGCAGCTCATAGTTCAGAGAAAGACCTTCATAGCTGACGGTAAGCGAATAACGGTCGGAACCTTCTTCCTGTTCTATTTTGACCATGTCGCTGTTCAAAGGCAGGATCTTGTATGAAGTATCTTCATAGACGACGCGGAGGAAAGGTTCTTCAAGGTCGATGTCTTCGATGTCTTTGAGCTTCATATTCAGCGAAGAAGTCAGTTCGATCTTGTCGATCTTTTTGTACTGTGCTTTGCCATCCTCGTCAAAACCGGTGAATTCATAGCCCTCTTTATGAGGAGTGAGTGAAGACGCAAGGTCGGAAAAGATCTTCACATGTTCCATTCCCTGATAATTCCCGCCGGCAAGATCCAAAGTCCGCGTATCGAACGATTCTTCAAAGATCCGGTCTTCATTCAGCACAGCATAGGCCCTTTCTTTCGGCAGATAAGCGATG
>JAFOLW010000009.1 GCA_017419165.1 Erysipelotrichaceae bacterium | reverse complement strand
TTGAGCGGATCGGCTTCAACGGAACCGACGATCTTGTAGGTCAGTTTGTTCTTGGTATCAAGCTCCTGGATCTCGACGGTCGAACCGATCCTGACGAAATTGGTCTTCTTGGTCTCGGTGATGACTTCCGCGTTCTTGATCTGGTGCTCGAGTTCTTTGATCCTGGCTTCGACCTTCGCCTGATGGTCTCTGGCCGCATCGTAATCCGCATTTTCGGAAAGGTCACCCTGTGCACGGGCAGCCTTGAGCTCTTCGATGACTTCTTCTCTTGTTACATGTATCAGAGTATTCAGCTCATTTTTAAGGTCATTCAGACCTTCTTCGGTCACATAAAATTTCTCTTCCATTGTTCCCTCCAGTCTAGAGAATTATATCACTTTTTTCATTCAGTATACTATTGATTTTGGTCTTCAGCAGGTCGATCGCGACCGTGTTGGATTTGCCTTGCGGAATGATGAGATCCGCATATTGTTTCGTCGGTTCCAGAAACTGGTCATGCATCGGCTTGACCGTGGTGAGATACTGCTCGGTGATCGATTCGATCGTACGCGCACGTTCCGTCACGTCTCTTTTCAGACGGCGGATGAAACGGATGTCGGCCGGTGTATCGACGAAGATCTTGATATCTTCCAGTTTTCTGATCTCTTCCCTGTACAAAGCGAAGAGACCTTCGATGATGATGACATCGCTCGGATGGACGATCTCCGTGATATCGGAACGGTTGTGAACCGTATAATCATAAGTCGGCTTTTCGATGGTCTCACCTGCGATCAGCTTGGTGATGTGTTCGGTCATCAGATCGAAATCGAATGCCAGCGGATGGTCATAGTTGGTCTTCGCCCTTTCCTCCATCGGCAGATGGGACTGGTCCTTATAATAATCGTCTTCGCGGATGATGTTGATCGACTTGGTATAACGGAACTCATCGATCAGGATGCCGGCGATCGATGATTTTCCCGAACAGGTGCCTCCGGCGATGCCGATGACGATTGGTTTGTTTCTGGACATAAGCTTGGATCTCCTTTATCAATAATCACACGCCAGGTAGTAATGCTGGATGTTGTATTCGTGCTCCGCTTCCGTTCTGGCAAAGACGGTACCGCCGTCACACATATTTGCCGAGAAGAAGAAATATCCTTCGCTGGTATCCGGATGAAGAGCGGCAACGATGACGGTCTCGTTCGGGCAGCAGACCGGTCCGGGCGGGAAGCCCTGGACAGTATAAGTGTTATACGGATCCGGTCTCCAGGTATAGTCGAGCGTATCGCCGACTTCATAACATTCATCCTTGCTCAGATCGAAGGCGTAACAAGCCGTGACGGTCGAGCCCAGGATCTCCGGTGCATTGAGCCTCGTGACAAAGACACCGGCGATCTTTTTCGAATCTTCCGGATCTCCGGATTCCCACTGTACGATCGAAGCCAGCGTAAATACTTCATGGATCGAGAACTCGGAAGCATTGAATTCATCGATATGCCGGTTGTAGACATCCAAGGTGCGGTCTAAGAATCTTCTTGTGATCTCATCACAGTTGGTGAACTCGAAGAATTCATAGGTGTCCGGGAAAAGATAACCTTCCAGATAATACTTCACATTCTCACCGAAGATATCTTCCGTCAGGAACGGATATTCACTCATATAGGAACGGATGACGCTTTCATCGTTCCAGTAGGCAAGCAGTTCTTCTTCCGATACGGTCGTATATTCGCCGAGCTTCTTTGCGTATGAGCGGATGAAGTCACCTTCATCGAAAGATAAGGTGACGGTATCCTGATGGGCATTGGCCGGATCGGCCAGGAAAGCCAGGACCTCATCCAAGGTGATCGGACGAAGCGTGCCGTATCCGTCATCGACGGCATGCGGGATCTCGAAATAACCGGCCGCAAAGGAATAACCGGTGAAGATGCGGTTATAATAATAGACCATATCCGCATTCTTTAAGATCCCCTCGCTCTCCAGTTTGTCGAGCGTGGATTTTCCATACGCGCCTTCATCGACGATGAACGCCGTGGTCTCACACGGTCCGTTTCCGTCCGCACAGATCTGACCGCTGAGAAAACGGTCGGAAAGTTTTAAAGATGAACGGACATAGAAAATGATCCCCAGGATCAAAGAGGCGATGATCAGAAGTACGGCAAAAATGGCGATCAGGACTTTATTTCTCTTCTTCATAAGCGCTGACTACCTCGTCGACCATGGCGAGCTCTTCCGGATCATCGACCGGATAGAGATTGGCTTCATCGTCATAGGTCAAGGCGTAGAGTTCGTCTTCCTTGCCTTCTTCATAGACGACGACATATTGTTTTTCATTGGCATCAAAAGTCAGATAGATCTTCATTTCGACTTCTTTGCCGTTATCATCTGTGATAAAAATGGAGTTTTCTTTCATAAAACGATCTTTCTAACAGTTATCGATTAACGAAATAGACTCTCCGCGAACGGAGAGTACTATCATTCATTTTCTAGAGATCCTTTACTGTATTCATTATTATTTGCTTTCAAGATAATATCTGACAAGCTCTTCGATGATCTCGTATCGTTCGACCTGCTGGATATTATTGCGGGCATTTTTGTGAGATGAGATATAGGCAGGATCATTACTGATGAGATATCCGGAGATCTGATTGACGGCATTGTAGCCGCGTTCCTCAAGTGCCTCGGAGACTTCCTTGAGAAGCTGTTTCATATTCTCCCTCTTGATCTCTTCCGAAGTAAATAACATCGTTCTGGAATTGTTTGAAGCCATATTCAACACCTCCCTCACTTAATTATACACTATATATTTAGCTCAGTTCAGCAGTTTTTCGACTTGTGAGACGATGAGAGAAGGATCTGCATTTGAACCGCCGCCCTGGGCAAGATCGGGACGTCCGCCGCCCTTTCCGTTGGCTGCAGCGCAGGCCTTGGAAATGACTTCGCCGCACTTGATGCCGGAGGCAAGCGCCTTATCGCCGGCAGCAGCGACCATCGAAAGCTTCTCGCCGTTCCTGTTGACGATGAAGACGAATCCGCCGTCGAGCTTGTTCTTGATGCCGTTGGCATAATCCTTGAGATTTCCGGAATAATCATCCAGCTGAAGCAGGATATAGCGGAACTTGCCGTTGTCTTTCGCCTTGGCGATCAGAGCATTGGCTTCTTCGTTCATCAGCTTTTCCTTGATCGTCTTGAGCTCAGACTGCAGCTTGGCGTTTTCATCCTTCAGCGCAACGATGCGGTCAAAGATCATATCAAAGTTCTTGAGCTTGAGTTCGTCCATGATCCGGTCGAGACGCAGTTCATAGTCCTTGAAACCTTCATAGGCTTTCTGTTTCGTGCAGCATTCGATCCTGCGGATACCGGAACCGATGGATTCTTCGTAGTTGATCTTGAAGACACCGAGTTCCGCCGTGTTGGACGCATGGGTACCGCCGCAGAATTCTTTGGATACATCACCCATCGAAACGACACGGACCTTGTCGCCGTACTTCTCGTCGAACAGAGCGATCGCACCGGTCTTCTTGGCGTCTTCGATCGACAGGACGTCTGTCTTGACCGGCAGGTTCATCGCAATATAGGAATTGACCAGAGCTTCCACTTCATTGAGCTGTTCCCTGGAGACTTTTTCATAATGAGAGAAGTCGAATCTCGCATAGTCCTTGCAGACATAGGAACCGGCTTGTGCAATGTGGCTTCCCAGGACCTTGATCAGAGCCGCCTGAAGCAGATGGACGCTTGAGTGATTGGCCTTGATCTTCTGACGGTCCTGTGCATCGATCTTCAGTCTGAGGACGTCGCCCTTCTTCACCTGGCCTTTCACGACTTTCACATGGTGTAAGAACTGACCGTTCGGAGCTTTTTTGACATCGGTGACTTTCGCTTCGAAATCTTCCGAAGAGATGATGCCTTCATCGGCGATCTGACCGCCGGACTCCGCATAGAAGCAGGAACGGTCAAAGGCGATCTCGCCTTCCGTGTCGATCCTGTCGACCGCTTT
>JAFOLW010000076.1 GCA_017419165.1 Erysipelotrichaceae bacterium | reverse complement strand
TCTCGCAAAGATACCTGGGCATCTTCGCCTTACTGCTGGCGTGCCTGGCGTATTTTGTCGCGACCTATGATCCGACCAACTACGTATTGTCTTCGTCCAAGATCTTGTCCAACGTTTCGATCAATGCCCGCTACAATTCCGAGACCTTTGAACTCTCCGGCTTGCCGCAGGCTTGTGAGATCGTCATCACCGGTGAAGCGGCCAACGTCAACAACGCTTCCAGCCGAAAGGGCTATTGCCAGATCGATCTGGAAGGCTACACCGAAGGCACGCACACCATCAAGCTGAATGCGGTCGGCTACGGCGATTCGGTCTCGACCATCGTCTCGCCGAGCGAAGTGACGATCACTTTGAAGAAAAAGACGACGAGACAGTTCGATCTGACCTATGATTTCATCAATCAGAACCAGATGGATTCCAGATACATACTCGGTGAGCCGAGCTTCGCTCAGGGGACCAAGATCAATATCCGTGCTTCGCAAGACACGCTCAATTCGATCGCCCTGGTCAAGGCACTGATCGATGTCAGCGGCCAGACGTCCGATTTTGAGATCGAAGCACCGCTGGTCGCCTATGACCGCAACGGTCAGGCCGTCAATGCCGAGATCGTTCCGAGCTCCATCACGGCGAGCGTCAAGCTCTCATCGCCGTCGATCGAAGTGCCGATCCGTCTCAATCCGATCGGTCAGGTCCCGACGGGGCTGGCGATCGATACGGCACAGATCATCGACCATCAGACGACGCGGATCTTCGCTCCGGAAAACATCCTCAACGGCATCTCCGAAGTCTATGTCAACTTCGATATGTCCACCGTCACGGAAAACGTCGACCGCGAGATCATGCTGCCGGTGAGCTTACCGAACGGTGTTTCGGCAAGCGATGTCACCGTGGTCAATGTCCGTGTGACCTTATCGACCATCGATACGATCACTCTGGAAGAGATACCGCTGTCTGCCCGCAACAACTACAACAACCTGGCGATCTCTGATATCGACTTCCGCAGCGTCAATATGGAACTTTCCGGTTCGGCCAACAACATCAATGACGTCTCGGTCGATGACATCGAAGTCTACTTCGATATGCCGGAAGAACCGGGCACCTATACGCTTCCGCTCAGTGTCGACCTCAAGGATCATCCGTTCGTTTCCTACTATCTGGATCATTCTTCGGTCACCGTCACGATCGTTGAGGCGAATCAATAGTCAATCAAAGGGGTTATATCGATAGCCCCTTTTGTTTTATAATGGAGTTGCTATGAAAAAGATCATCAACATCGTCGAAGATGAAAAAGACTTGAATGAACTGGTACGTTCCTACCTGGAAAAGGAAGGCTATGTCGTCAATTCTTTCTATACTTTCGATGAAGCCTATTCGCATATCGATGAGTATTGCGACCTGTGGATCCTGGATATCATGCTGGATGACAAGTCGGGTTTCGATCTGATCGAGATCATCAAAAACAAGAATGCCAAGATGCCGGTCGTTTTCATGTCGGCCAGGGATAAGGAATTCGACAGGATCATCGGTCTTGAGAAGGGGTCCGACGACTATATCACCAAACCGTTCTCGCCTAAGGAACTGGTTTTGAGAGTCAACAACATCATTCGCCGTGTCTATAAGGAAGATGACAGGATCGAAGTCAACGGTTACGAGATCGATGAGAATCAGCGTTCCGTGACCAGAGGGCAGGAACAGATCGAACTGACGACCAAGGAATTCGATCTGCTGATGCTGTTTGTCAAAAACAGAGGAACGGCTTTCTTGCGCGAACAGATCCTGGAAAAGGTCTGGGATGAGAATTACTACGGTTCGGACCGCGTCGTCGATGATACGCTCCGCCGTTTAAGGAAGAAGATGCCCGACATGAACATCCAGACGATCTACGGTTTCGGTTACAGGTTAGGATGAAACGCTTACGGATCTGGCTGAAAAACTTTACTCTTATCCAGCAATTCCTCACGATCGTGTTCATCACCGGCGTGGTCTTGCTGCTTTTTGTATTTACCTTTCTGAACCGGAACATCGATACGTTCGTCAACTCGCAGATGTATGTCTTCATCCACCGTTCGCAGAACGAATATCTCGAGACCCGGTCTTTTTCTTCGGAGTCCAACGTCCTGCACTTCGTATATAATGCGTCGTCAAAACGCTATCTCAATACGGTCGCCGATCAGTATGTATCCATATTGCGAAGGATCGATCCCGATCCGGAAGGCGGCAAGATCGATTCGAGTTTCGAATCGGGCAACGATACGATCGTCTATTCGATCATCAGCTTCGGTGACAACAACGAGAACCGCCTGATCTCCATCGTCAAGAACGATTTCCGTCAGGAATTCCTTTCGGCACTGTCCAATTCGGTCATCAACATCACGTTCTATGTCTTTTTCGGTCTGATCGGATTGATCGTCATCTGGGTCTTCTCACTGATCCGGCCTTTGGATCAGATCATCAGCTATATCGACCGCATCAAGTCCGGTGAGAAGGCACAGCTCAATGTCGAACGTTACGATGAGATCGGTGAAGTGGCGGAAGCCCTGGTCTCCATGAATGAGGAACTTTCCCAGCAGCAGCACATCCGTGATGAGATGATACAGAACATCTCCCATGACCTCAAGACGCCGATCGCGACGATCAAGTCCTATTCCGAATCGATCAAGGACGGCATCTATCCTTACGATACTTTGGAAAAAAGCGTCGACGTCATCATCGAAAATGCCGACCGTCTGGAAAAGAAGGTCTATTCGCTGATTACCTACAACAAGATGGGTTATCTGGTCGACCGCGATGCCGGGATACTCAACCTGGAGATGGCACCGCTCATCCAGAAAGCGATCCTGGCCGCATCGATGATCCGCAACGACGTGGAGATCGAGACCGACCTCGACGAAAAGGTCTGGTTCCATGGCGAGGAAGAGCCTTGGCGGGTCGTCATTGAGAATCTGCTCGACAATGCGCTGCGTTATGCATCCTCAAAGATCACCATCAGACTGTCCAACAATCTTCTGGAAGTCTATAACGACGGGGACAATATCGCCGAAGACCGTCTCGACAAGCTCTTCAAGCCTTATGAAAAAGGCAATAAGGGCAAATTCGGTCTGGGTCTTTCGATCGTCAAGAAAGTCGTCGAGACTTACGGCTACAACGTCACCGGCGAAAATCTCAACGAAGGCGTGGTCTTCCGCATCTACACCAACCGCAAGATGAAGCGGCCTTCAAAGAAAAAGAACAACAAAAAGAGTATAATTGACTCATGAGTTATATCAAGATCGATGACATCGATCTCCATTACGAAGAGTACGGGCAGCAGGGAAGAAACGTCCTTCTGCTCCACGGATGGGGACAGAATACGGAAATGATGGCTTTTATCGGAGAATTCCTGAAGAGCCATTTTATTGTCTATAACCTCGATCTGCCCGGTTTCGGCAAGTCGGGGGAACCTCCTTTTGCCTGGGGGAGCGAAGACTATTGCGAATTCGTGAAACATTTCGCCGATGCCAAAGGAGTCGAAGAACCGATCATCATCGGCCATTCTTTCGGCTGCCGCATCGCTTTGCAATATGCCTTCCGCTATCCCGTCAGAAGGATGGTCCTGACCGGGGCGGCCGGCGTGCGGGACAAGAGGGGGCTGGACTATTATGCCAAGGTCTATTCCTATAAGCTGGGCAAGAAGGTCTTATCCCTGAAGCCGTTTCAAAAATACCGCGAACAGCTGACTAAGAATGCGGGAAGCGAGGATTACCGCAATTCCAGCGGCGTCATGCGTCAGACGTTCGTGAAGATCGTCAACGAAGATCTTACACCTTTGCTGAGTCAGATCACGACTGAGACTTTGCTGGTCTTCGGGGAAAACGATGAGGCGACGCCGGTGGAAAAAGGGAAACTCATGGAAGAAAAGATGAAGGATGCGGCTCTGGTCATCTTTGAGAACGACGACCATTTTGCCTACTTCCATCAGGCGAACCGTTTCTGTCTGGTCCTGGATGCCTTTTTAAGGAGAGATTATCAATGAACGATTTTCTGATCATTTTATTATATCTGGCTGTTTATCTGGGTCTGAGTTTCGTCTATGTGAAACAGGCTCTGCAGATGTTCCAGCAGAACCACTATGAGCTTTACCGCTATTCCAAGTGGCTCTTTCACAAAAACAATCTGCGTTTTTCCAAGACCCTGATCTTCGTGATCGTGATCCTGACGCTCGGAACATTGCTCAAGAGTGAGAAGACGCTCATCTGCATGTTCCTGAGCCTGGCGTTTGCGGTCTATATGATCTATCAGGAGACGAAAAAGGTCTACGTCAAGGATCTGGTCGTCACGGCCAGAGTCAAGCGTCAGATCCTCGTGACGGGGATCCTGTTAGTGCTGTTCATCCTTTTGGGAAGGATACTTCCTGCCGATATCCTGGCTGTTTTGATTATCATCCTTTCTTATCTTCTGATCTATCCGATGGCTTTGATCACACTGCCGATCGAAGAGGGGATCAAGAACCACTACGAAGATGAAGCGAGAAAGATCCTTTCGGAAGACAAGCGGCTCATCAAGATCGGCATCACAGGCTCCTATGGCAAGACGTCGACCAAGAACATCGTCAATGATATCATCGCCGAAAACAAGATGACGCTGATCACACCGGCTTCCTACAATACGCCGATGGGCATCACAAGGACGATCCGCGAGCTGCTGAAACCGATCCACGAAGTCTTCGTCTGTGAGATGGGGGCAGACAAGGTCGGCGACATCAGCTATCTGATGGACTTCGTCCGTCCGAAGTACGGTGTCGTGACTTCCATCGGTCCGCAGCATCTCAACACCTTCCATTCCCTGGACAACATCATCCGGGAGAAGATGCAGGAGATCGAACTGCTTCCTTTGGACGGCGTGGGCTTCATCAATCTCGACAACGAATATATCGCTTCCTATCCAATCGCAAACCGCTGCAAAGTCGTTTCCGTCGGCATCGAAAACGAAAATGCCGATCTTCGGGCAAGGAACATCGTCTATTCCAAACAAGGCAGTGAATTCGATGTGACGGTCAACGGAGAAGACTGTCATTTCCGGACCTCGCTTCTAGGCAAGCACAATATCACCAATATCCTGCTTGGCATCGCGATCGCCATGGAACTGGGCATCGATCTGAAACAGATCGTCCGCAACGTTTCAAAGATCCGGCAGGTGGAGCACCGTCTTGAGGTCAAAAAGATCAACGGCTTCACCTTCATCGATGATGCCTTCAATTCCAATCCGGTCGGCTCGAAAATGGCTCTCGATGTCCTGTCGATGATGCCGCAAAGAAGAGTGATCGTCACCCCGGGCATGATCGATCTGGGCGAGAAGGAAGACGAGATCAACTATTCCTTCGGACAGTATATGCCGGATAAGGCGGACCTGGTCATCCTGGTCGGTGAGAAACAGACCAGGAAGATCCTGCAGGGCCTTCTGGACAGCGGTTTTCCGGAAGAGGATATCCTGGTCGTCAAGACGGTCCGGGAAGCTTTCGACTATATCTATAAGAATCTGACGTATTCCGACACGATACTTCTGGAAAACGATCTGCCGGATGCTTTCAACGTTTAAATAGTGGTAGAATGGGTGATGTTATGAAAATTTGTGTAGGTGTATTTTTCGGCGGCAAGTCCACCGAACACGAGATCAGCTGCATCTCGGCGAACCAGGCGCTTCACGCCCTGGACAGTGACAAGTATGATGTCCTTCCGATCTATATCTCCAAGGACAACGAGTTTTTTATCGGCGATGAGTTGTTCGACCTGGCCAACTATTCTTCTTTCATCAAGGATCCCGCTTCCGTTCTGGAAAAGGTCATGATCTACAAGGACGGCAATGAAGTCAAAGTCAGACCCGTCAAAGGCATGTTCAAAAAAGAACGCAGGATCGACGTAGCCTTCCCGGTGGTCCACGGGACCAATGTGGAGGACGGTTCGCTGGCCGGCTTTTTGCAGATGCTGGATCTGCCGTATACCTCTTGCGACGTCTTGGGCGGTGCGGTCGGTCAGGATAAGGCGGTCATGAAGGACATCTTCAAAGCCGAAGGCATCCCGATGGTCGATTATTTCGTCGTCTACAATGCCGACTTCGAGCAGGATTATGACAGCTATTTCGCAAAAGCGGAAAAGATCGGTTTCCCTCTGATCGCCAAGCCGGCAAACTTGGGTTCTTCGATCGGCATCGAAGTCATCAGGAGCGAAGAAGAATTCAAAGAGAAGGTCCTGGAATGTCTCAAATACGACTTCAAGGTCATCATCGAACAGATGATCACCGACCTCAAGGAAGTCAACATCTCCCTGATCGGCAACAGCGATGAAGCGCGAGTCTCTCCGATCGAGGAAGTCACCAACGGTTTC
>JAFOLW010000075.1 GCA_017419165.1 Erysipelotrichaceae bacterium | reverse complement strand
CCGGCCAAGCATCTTGCAACGCTCTGCAACCAGATGGTCAACTTCCTCGGCATCATGCAGAATGAATGGGCTGGTGCGCAGGCATTCTCTTCGTTTGATACATACCTTGCACCGTTCGTCAAGGCGGATAATCTTCCATACGATCAGGTAAAGAAGTGCATCAAATCCTTTGTATTCGGTGTCAATACGCCGTCCCGCTGGGGCACGCAGGCACCGTTCACCAACGTCACATTAGACTGGACCGTTCCGGAAGACCTGGCAGATCAGTACTGTATCGTCGGCGGCAGGACCCTCGACTTCAAGTACAAAGACTGCAAGAAGGAAATGGATATGGTCAACAAAGCCTTCATCGAAGTCATGATCGAAGGCGATGCCAACGGCAGAGGTTTCCAGTATCCGATCCCGACATACTCCATCACCAGAGATTTCGACTGGTCTGAGACTGAAAACAACAAGATGCTGTTTGAAATGACAGCCAAATACGGTACGCCTTACTTCTCAAACTATGTCAACTCCGACATGAAGCCGTCCGACATCCGTTCGATGTGCTGCCGTCTGAGACTTGACCTCAGAGAACTGCGCAAGAAATCCGGCGGTTTCTTCGGATCCGGCGAATCGACCGGTTCCGTCGGTGTCGTTACCCTCAACCTGCCGAGACTCGCATACCTGGCAAGAGACAAGGAAGACTTCTATAAGAGGCTCGACAACCTGATGGATATCGCTGCCAGATCGCTCCACGTGAAGCGTGAAGTCATCACCAAGCTGCTCGACAACGGTTTATATCCGTACACCAAGAGATATCTGGGCACCTTCAACAACCACTTCTCAACGATCGGTCTGGTCGGTATGAATGAGGCCTGCCTCAATGCCAACTGGCTCAGAAAAGATCTGACGGATCCTATCGCTCAGGAATTTGCGATCGAAGTCCTCAATTACATGCGCAAGAGACTTGTTCAGTATCAGGAAATGTACCATGATCTCTACAACCTCGAAGCGACACCTGCCGAATCCACAGCCTACAGACTTGCCAAGCATGATAAGGAAAAATATCCTGACATCATCACTGCCGGCAAGGAAGGCGAGACGCCTTACTACACCAACTCTTCCCATCTGCCGGTCGGCTACACGGAAGATATCTTCACGGCTCTGGATATCCAAGATCAGTTACAGACGCTCTACACGTCCGGAACGGTCTTCCATTGCTTCCTCGGCGAAAAGCTTCCTGACTGGAAAGCGGCAGCCAATCTGGTAAAGAAGATCTCCGACAACTACAAGCTTCCTTACTACACGATGTCCCCGACTTATTCTATCTGTCCGGAACACGGCTACATCACGGGTGAAGCTTACACTTGCCCGAAGTGCGGCAAGAAGACGGAAGTCTGGTCAAGGATCACCGGTTACTACCGTCCGGTCCAGAACTGGAACGACGGCAAGGTGCAGGAATTCAAGCACCGTAAGGAATACAATCTGGAATCTTCCGTCATGAAGGCCAGAGACATCATGAACGATGTCGTCGAAGCCAAGAAGGAAGAAGAAGCCAAGACGGCGACCGGATTCGATATCCCGACCATCTATGTGCAGGATCATTGCCCGAAGTGCAAGGGTGCGGAACAGCGTCTGCAGATCAGCGGCATCGAACACAGGATCGTCAACTGCTCCGAAAACATGGACGAAGCCAGAAAGCTCAACCTGACGGAAACACCGACCATCATCGATCCGGACGGAACGATGTTCGTAGGTGCCAACGCGGCAGCGGACTGGATGAAATATCATAACGGAAAGTAAGATCAGACAAAAGCCCGCCATCGCGGGCTTTGAATTAAGAGGAACAACTATGGAAAAGATATACGATGTCATCGTCGTCGGCGGCGGCCCGGCAGGACTCACGGCAGCGGTCTATGCGCTGCGCAACGGCAAAAGCGTCATGGTGATCGAAAAGTCCGTATTCGGCGGACAGATCGTCAATTCTCCGAAGGTGGAGAACATCCCGGGCTTTGAAAGTATCTCCGGTGATGAATTCGGCGATCTCATGCTCAATCAGGTCATGAAACAGGGCGGCGAAGTCTTTTTTGACGAAGTCAAGAAGATTGAAAGCGACGGCAACACCGCTGTGGTCTATCTGGATATGGCCGAGCCGATGAGGGTGAGGACAGTCATCCTGGCGACCGGTACGGTCCACCGCACATTAGGCCTGGAGAACGAAGAAAGGCTGATCGGCAAGTCGATCCACTTCTGTGCCGTCTGTGACGGCAGCTTCTATCAGGACAAGACCGTTGTCATGATCGGCGGCGGCAATTCGGCACTGGTCGAATCCTCCCATCTTCTGGGTATCGTCGACAAACTGATCATCTTGCAGGACCTGCCGTTTTTTACCGGTGAACAGAAGCTGAGAGAATCCGTTCTTTCCGATCCGAAGACCGAGGCTCATGTCAACACGACCGTCCTGGCTTACGAGATGAGGGACGGAAAACTTTGCGGCGTGCGTTATCTGGAAAACGGCGAAGAGAAGACGGCTTTCTGTGACGGCGTCTTCCTGGCGGTCGGTCTCATACCGGACAATGGCAATTTTGCGGACTTGGCAGAACTTGATGAAAGAGGCTATTTCATCGCGGATGAATATGGTCTTACGAAGACAAGAAACGCCTTTGTCGCGGGAGACTGCCGTACCAAATCGCTCAGACAGGTCGCTACGGCCTGCTCGGATGGGGCAAACGCAGCGATCAGGGCTTGCGAATTATTGCGATAAAGGAAGAGTTTTCTTCCTTTTTTGATGGGAGGTCATGATGAAGATCGCTTTATTGGGACACGGGATTGTCGGTTCCGGGGTGACATCGATCCTGGAAGACGGGAAGATCGAAGGGATCGAAGTCGCAAAGATCCTGACAAAAAGAAAACGGGATCGTAAAGATGAACGATACACGTTGGATTTCGACGAGATAAAAAACGATCCTGACATCGATACGGTCGTCGAATGCATGGGCGGCGAAACGCCCTCGTACGCCTATGTGAAGGAATGTCTTTCAAAAGGAAAGAACGTCGTCAGTGCCAACAAAATGCTTCTGGCAAGACATCCGGATCTTTTTGAAACGGCGGAAAGAAACGGCGTCTGTCTGCTGGCGGAAGCCAGTACGGCCGGCGGCATCCCCTGGATAAAAGAACTGGGGAGGATAAGCCGGAACGACGAGATCGTTTCGGTCTCCGGGATCTTCAACGGAACTTGCAATTACATACTGTCGAAGATCTTTGAAGAGGGGATGAGCTTCCGGGAAGCTTTAACACAAGCACAGGAGAACGGCTATGCGGAATCCGATCCGAGTGACGATCTGTGCGGTTATGATACAAGATACAAGCTGGTCCTTTCGATCTTATATGCTTTTCATAAGACTGTTCCTTATGACAAGATCCCGGCGAGAGGGATCGAACATCTTTCGGATCGGGCGATCGAATACGGAAAACAAAACGGCTGTGTCCTCAAACTGATCGGAAGCTGCTTCGTCAGGGAAGAAAAACTGCAGGCATATGTCCTGCCGTGTTTCATCAGGCAAGAGGATCTGTTTGCCAAAGTGAACGAAAACAACAATATCGTGAATCTTCAAAGCAAGTATCTGGGATCACTGTCACTCATCGGTCAGGGAGCCGGATCTTTGCCGACCGGTGAGGCGATCATACAGGATCTGCTCGATCTCAGGGAAGGTTCGGCTCAAAGCGTCAGGATCGCCGGATCCGGGCAGATCGATGACGGGCCGGAAGGCGTTTTTTACGTCATCAGCAAGGCAAAGTCTCTTGAACGCTTCATCGATCAAAGGATCGATGAAGAAAGTTTCTTAAGTATAAGATGTCCTTTGAAAACGATCTTGGAAGAACTGAGAGAAGAGGATTTTATCGCATTGACGGCATGAAAAAACAGGATCTGATGATCCTGTTTTGATTTTTTAAGGACTTATTTCTCTTCGAAGAGGATGTCAGGATAAGTGCCGTTGTCCTTGAGGGACTGGATCTTGGCGACGACAGTAGGTTTGTCCTCTTTGTAGGTGACGCCGAACCAGGAGTCTTCGGAGGTCAGGACTTTGACCTTGGCCTGTCCTCTGTCGACCAGCAGACCGACATGGGTCGGAAGCAGTGCTTCGTATTTGAGCGGGTTCTTGTCGATGCCGACCGGCAGTTCATAGCGGAAGATGTCGTGAAGCATCGGGATGATGGAAGGCTTGAAGCCCCAGAAGTTCATGGAGACCGGCGTGCCCATCTCCAGTTCCTTGTATTCGCCGTTTTCTTCGTATAAGACACCGTCGTGCGTTTCATTCCATTTGATGTTCATGACTTCCTTGATCGCGGAAAGGTAGCCGTTTTCATCTTTCCGGCAGACACCTCTGGTGACGGTACCGTTGTCGGAAAGGGTGTTTTCGACTTTGTAACCGACCATGCAGTAGTTGTTGATGCCGCCTTCTTCATGGAAGAATTTCATGACTTTTTCAAAGGCATCTTTGCCGTAGAAGTCATCGGCATTGCAGACGATGAACGGATCTTCTTTCAAGATATTGCGGCACGCCAGCAGAGCGTGGGTCGTGCCCCATGGCTTGACGCGTTCGAGCGGGATCATGACATCATCCGGGATGTCTGTCATCTCCTGGAAGGCGTATTCCACTTCGATATACGGTCTGACTTTTTTGACCAATGAATTTTCAAATGCATCCTGATGTTCTCTCTTGATGATCAGCACGACCTTCTTGAAACCGGCACGGATCGCATCAAAAATGGTGAATTCGATGATCGGTTCATTGTGGTTTCCGACGCCGTCGATCTGCTTGAGTCCGCCGTATCTTGAACCCATTCCGGCCGCCAGAATTACGAGAGTTTCTTTCATTGCTTATCCTCCTAGTATTACGCATTTATTATATAATGGATTTGTACATACAAGGAGCAAATAATGATGGAAAAATATGTCCTAGCGATCGACCAGGGTACGACTTCGACCCGTGCGATCATCTTTGATTCCAAGCAGCAGGTCGTGAAAGTCGCCCAGAAAGAGATCACGAATTTCTTCCCGAAACCGGGATGGGTGGAACAGGATGCCAACGAGATCTGGCTGTCTACACTGGCGGTCATGGCACAGATCTTCGACGGCGGGCAGATCAAGCCGGAACAGGTCGTTTCGATCGGCATCTCCAACCAGCGTGAGACCACGGTCGTCTGGGATGCGCAGACCGGTCTGCCGGTCTATCATGCCATCGTCTGGCAGTCCCGTCAGACATCGGAGATCGTCTCCAAGCTCAAAGAAGAAGGCTATGAGCCGATGATCAAGGAAAAGACCGGACTGGTCCTGGACCCGTATTTCTCGGCTTCCAAGATCAAATGGATCCGCGATCATGTGGAAGGGGTGAAAGACAATTCGAACCTCCTGTTCGGCACGATCGATACCTTCCTGCTTTGGAAGTTTACCTGCGGTCAGGTCCATGCGACGGATGTGACCAACGCGTCCAGGACATTATTGTTCAATATCCATACGCTTGACTGGGACAAAGAACTTCTCGATCTCTTCGAAGTCCCCGCAAGCATGCTTCCGGAGATCAAAGACACGTCCGGCTTCTTCGGTTACATCGACCCGCGTCACTTCTTCAACCGTACCTGTCCGATCACGGCTCTGGTCGGTGACCAGCAGGCGGCGCTGTTTGGCGAATCCTGCTTCGAAAAATCCAATGTCAAGAACACATACGGGACCGGTGGATTCATCCTGGTCAATACCGGTGATGAGGCGATCATCTCCGATTACGGGCTCTTATCGACCGTTGCCTGGAAGATCGGCACGGAAGTCAAGTATGCTCTGGAAGGTTCGATCTTCGTTTCCGGTTCCCTGATCCAGTGGCTCAGAGATGAGATGAAGTTCTTCATCGAGGCCAAAGATTCGGAGGAACTGGCCAGATCGGTGAAGGATTCCGGCGGCGTCATCATCGTTCCTGCTTTCACGGGCTTAGGCGCTCCGTATTGGAACGATCAGTGCAAAGGCGCGATCTTCGGACTGACCCGCGGCACCAACCGCGGACATCTGGCGAGAGCTTCGATCGAAGCGATGGCTTTCCAGTCCAAGGATCTGATCAATGTCATGGAAGCGGATCTGAAGGAAAAGATCCGTTTCATCAAAGTCGACGGCGGCGCCAGCGTCAATAAGCTCTTGGTCCAGTTCCAGTCGGATATCCTGGAGATCCCGGTCATCCGTCCGGTCCTGGCGGAAACGACGGCTTTAGGTGCGGCAAGACTGGCCGGTCTGGCGGTCGATTTCTATTCGATGGATGATTTCAAGGAAGAGAGTTTCGAAAGATACGATCCTTCCATGGATCACGAAGAAGTCGAAAAACGTTACAGCAAGTGGATGAAAGCCGTCAAGGCGACACAGGAGTTTTAAATGAAAGTCATGATCATCAACGGTTCTCCGCACAAGAAGGGGACCACATATACGGGACTTTGCGAAGTCGAAAAGATCCTGAAAGAAGAAGGCATCGAGACCGTCTGGATCGAAGTACCGGCAGACTGTCCGTCCTGCATGGCGTGCAATTACTGCCACCGCAATAAAGACGGCTGCATCAAGAAAGACATCGTCAACAAGGCACAGGAGATCTTTGCGGATTGCGACGGTCTTCTGGTCGGCTCTCCGGTCTACTATGCCGGAGCCAGCGGATCACTGATGTCCTTCCTTGACCGCTTCTTCTATTCCTACCCGGGCAAGAACTCATTGAACATGAAGGCTGCCGCTTCGATCGCGGCTTCCAGAAGGGCAGGCAACATCACGGCGAACGACATGATGCAGAAGTTCTTCTCGATCTCCGGCATGCCTGTGATCACCTCGACCTACTGGAACGATCCGCACGGCTTCAGCGGGGAGGATGCACTGAAGGATGAGGAAGCGATGCAGACGCTCAGGAATCTGGGACGCAACATGGCTTACTATCTCAAGATGCGCGAACTGGCGAAAGAAAACGGTCTCAGCGAACCCGAGATCGAAAAGAAGTATTCCACACATTTCATACGATAAAAAAACAGATCCGGGCTAGCCCCGGATCTTTAACTGTTGGAATGTTTTTACCAGATCGTCATGGATGACGATATCGCAATTGACGTCATAGGAGGTCGCATCGCGGTTGATGATGGCCAGAGTATCGCCCTGGAAGTAGCGGATGAAACCGGCAGCCGGATAGACGACTAATGAAGTGCCGCAGACGACCAGCAGATCGGCGGCAGCGATCGCTCGGACGGCACCGGTGATGACTTCTTCATCGAGACCTTCCTCATAAAGCACGACGTCCGGTTTGATGGTCGCTCCGCAGCGGTCGCATTTGGGAACGCCGGTCGTATTCATGATGTAATCCAGACCGAAGAACTTGTGGCAGCGGCTGCAGTAGTTGCGAAGTACGGAACCGTGGAGTTCATAGACCTTTTTGGAACCGGCAGCCTGATGAAGTCCGTCGATGTTCTGAGTGACGACAGAGACGTCTTTCGTCTCCTGAAGTTTTGCGATGAACTCATGGGCATAGTTCGGCTTTGCGTCGGGATAAAGCATCTTTTCGCGGTAAAACTCGAAAAAGTCCTCCGTCTTATATTCGTAGAAGGTGTGGGATAACATTTCTTCCGCCCGATAGACGTTCTTGTACAGGCCTGTTGCCGAGCGGAAATCAGGGATGCCGGAGGCAGTGGACATGCCTGCTCCGGAGAAGAAAACGATCTTGTTCGCGCGATCGAGCGCCTCTTGAAGTTTGTTGATCATACAGCTTTATTTTACACCTTTCGAGTGCTATTATTTCCTTATAGAAACATCAGGGCGAGGTGAGATTCCTCGATCGGCGGTATACCCCGCGAGCGTCAAGCAGAGCCTGTGGGATCCAGGCGGCGACTGTATAGTCAGGATGAGAGAGGTTTTTTTATTTTGAAAAAAGTATTGACTGTTAAAAACATCACGATGATCGCCGTCTTAGGCGCTTTGGGCGCAGTGCTCATGTTGTTCGATTTTCCGATCATGATCGCTCCCGGCTTTTACAAACTCGATCTCGGTGATCTTCCCTGTCTGATCGGTGCTTTTGCCCTGGGACCGGTCCCGGCACTGCTGATCCAGGTCGTCAAGATCCTGATCAAGCTCCTGCTGAAGCCGACATCGACGGCATTCGTCGGAGAGATCGCCGCATTCATCTTTTCTTCTGTCTATTGTGTCAGCGCTTCTCTGGTCTATCAGGCGGACAGGACGAAGAAAGGGGCAATGAAAGCTCTGATCGTCGCGTCCGTGCTGATGAGCGTCTTCGCAGCCTTCGGAAACTATGCCTTCATCATTCCGGCGTATGTGAATATGTATCATATGCCTCTGGAGGCGATCGTTGCCATGGGCACGAAGATCTTCCCGGTCATTCACGACAAATTCAGCTTCGTTCTCTGCTGCGTCCTGCCGTTCAATCTGGTCAAAGCGATCATCGTCGATGTGCTGACGATCATCCTGTACAAGCACATCTCGCCGTTGCTGAAGAGGTAAAAAAACGCTGTAAATAAAGCGTTTTTTACATTATGTGAAGCTGTGTTATCTGTTTATCTTTAATGACACTTATGGTATAATTTTTGAGTATAAAAATTTTGGAGGTTTTAGTGTGCCTAGATTAACAAGAACACAGAAGTTTGCCGAACTGAGAGATTCTCTGGCAAACGATAAAGAGTCCTCATTACAGACAAAGGATCTTTCCAACTATGAAGATAGATTGAACTCCATCACGGAGCTGCTTTCTCCGTTGAACAAGGAGGAAGAACCTGCACCGGCTTTTGAAATGCCGGTCGAAGAACCTGCACCGGTACCGGAAGTCAAGGAAGAAACGGATCCAAAGTATACCTGGACCGAATTTGAAGAGACTCCGATCGAAGCATTGGTCGAATCGTTCAAGAATTCGGAACTGGAACAGCAGATCCAGGAATTCTCCGATGAAGTCAAATATGCCGGGGAAGAAGTCGTCGAATCCGTTCCGGCGGCCGAGAACGTCGAAGAAGTATCGATCGCTTCCACAGCGGAAGAAAAACCTCCGGTCGATACGCCGGTCTATGAGGCACCGATCGAGATCGAACCGGTCAGCGAAACTCCCGAGACAGTTGAAGAATATGAAGGACCTGTGACCGATGAAGCACCGGCTTATGAAACAGTCGAGGAACCGGTCCGGGAAAGCGAAGAGATCGTATATCCGGGCTATTACAGACCGTCCCCGGAGATCGAAGCGCTTTATAAGGAAGCGGAAGAAAAAGCAGAGCTGGAAGTCTCTGCTGCCGAGCCGGCCGAAGAGCCTGCACCGGCTGTCGAAGAAGCACCGGCTGCCGAAGAGCCTGTCAATGAAGACTACGAAGCACAGCTGGAAGCACCGGTCCATGAAACTCCAATCGAAGAAGCTGCAGTGGAAGAAGTTCCGGCAGTGGAAGATGTTTTGATCGAAAATAATGCGGAGATCGAAGAACCGCAGTCCGTCGAAGTCGTCGAAGAAGAACCGGTAGAGCTTCCGAGAACACCGATCGAAGATTTCGTCGATAATCACATCGCCGAACATGAAGCGGAGACCAATTCTTATCTTGCCAGCATGATGGAGGAAGTCGATCAGTACAACACGCTGAACGGCGATCTGACGATCTCGCAGCTGACCAATGCCATGGTCAACGAGATCAGACATCCGGAACAGGAAGAAGTGAAGCAGGAAGCTGCGGAAGTTCAGCCTGAGATCAAAGAAGAAGCAGAGGATGAAGAATTCTCCAATACCGTTTCCATGGAGATCGCCAAGATCATGGATGAGATCGATGCGGTCAAAGAAGAACCGGTCAAAGAAGAACCGGTCACAGTCAGTGAACCGGTCAAAGAACCGGAGCCTGTCAAAGCCGAAGAGCCTGTAAAGGAAGAACCGGTCGCAGAAGAACATCCGGTCTTAGCTAAGACACTTCAGGAAGAGAATGAAGAAGAAGTCGTTGAGATCAAGAATCTCAAGGAACTGGAAGCCGAACCGACCAGAGACACGGTCTCCAATACGATCCCGTTCGTCGTTGCGACGGATGATGACGAAGAAGAGATCGAAGATGATGAAGAAGACGGATCCAATACGATCTTAAACATCATCCTGATCGTTCTGATCATCGTTCTGATCGCTGTCTTAGGCTTGATCGTCTTCTATATCTTAAAGACGAAAGGTGTCATTTAATGAAGATCAATATTGCGATCGACGGTCCAAGCGCGGCCGGAAAATCGACGATCGCCGATGAACTGTCCAAGATCCTCGGCTATACGCATCTGGATACCGGAGCTATGTACCGCGCCGTTGCTTTGAAAGCGATCCGCGAAGGCATTGCTTTGGACGATGAGGAAAAGATCGTCGCGATGATCGAATCGATGGATCTGGAGATGCCTGCCGACGGCAGCGTCATCCTGGAAAAAGAAGATGTCTCAAAAGCCATCCGGACAAACGAGATCTCGATGGGGGCTTCCGATGTTTCGAAACTTCAGGGCTGCCGTGCTGCTCTTGTGAAGATGCAGCAGAAGATCTGCAAGGACGGCGGTTATATCCTTGACGGAAGAGATATCGGCACCGTCGTGCTGAAGGATGCTCCGGTCAAGATCTATATGATCGCTTCCGCTGAAGCAAGGGCCAAACGCAGAGTCCTGCAGAATCAGGAAAACGGTCTGGAAGCGGACTACGAAACGATCCTTGAGGATATCAGAAAAAGAGATTATCAGGACATGCATCGGGAACATTCGCCGCTCACCAAGGCGGAAGATGCGATCGAGATCGACACTTCCGATATGAGCATCGAAGAAGTCGTCGAAGCAGTCATGAAGATCGTGAGAGAAAAAACAGGAGATTAGATATGATAGATGGAACTGTCGCAATCGTTGGTAGACCCAATGTCGGTAAGTCGACAGTTTTTAATCGGATGCTGGAACAAAGAGTATCCATCGTCGAAGATACTCCCGGCGTGACAAGAGACCGCATCTACGGGGACTGCACGTGGCTGTCCAAGACTTACCGTCTGATTGATACGGGCGGCATACAGATCGAAGATGTGCCTTTCCAGAAGGAGATCAACGCACAAGTCGAGATCGCCATCGAAGAGGCGGATGTCATCATTTTCCTGACGGACGGCCGCAGCGGGATGTCGGAAGATGATGAATACATCGCAAGACTTCTGCGCAGTTCGGGTAAGCCGGTCATCCTGGCTGTCAACAAGATCGATGATTCCACCAAACTGGCGGACATTTACGAATACTATGCCTTAGGCATCGGTGATCCGATCGCGGTATCCGGCGTCCATGGCATCGGCATCGGCGATCTGCTTGACAAGGTCGTTGAGCTCATGCCGGAAAAGAGTATAGAAGAATACGAGGGCATGGTACGTTTCGCTCTGATCGGACGTCCGAATGTCGGCAAGTCTTCTTTGGCCAATGCGTTCCTGAAACAGGAGAGGGTCATCGTTTCCGATATCGAAGGTACGACCAGGGATGCGATCGATACGGTCTTTGAGGCCAACGGACGCAATTATGTCGTCATCGATACGGCAGGTATCCGCAAAAGAGGGAAGATCTACGAGTCCGTCGAAAAGTATTCTGTTCTGCGCGCCAAGGCGGCGATCGAACGCTGTGATGTGGCGCTGGTCCTGCTGGATGGGTCCACCGGGATCATCGAACAGGACAAACATGTCGCCGGTCTGGCCCACGAAGCCAAAAAAGGCGTCATCATCGTCTACAACAAATGGGATCTCGTAGAGAAAGACGACAAGACGATGTCCAACATCACCAAGGAGATCCGCAAACAGTTCGTCTATCTCGATTATGCGCCGATCGCCTTCATCTCGGCAAAGCAGTCCAAACGCGTCGATACTTTGCTGCCGCTGATCGATCTGGTCTATGAGAACCTGAACAAGCGCATTCAGACTTCCGTCTTGAACGAAGTCATCCTGGACGCTCAGCTGGCCAATCCGGCAAAACCGCATAACGGCAAGAAGTTCAAGATCTACTATGCATCGCAGGTCTCCAGCGCACCGTGCACGATCGTGCTGTTCTGCAACGATCCGGAGCTCTTGCATTTCTCGTATGAACGATATATCGAAAACAAGCTTCGGGAAGCCTTCGGTTTTGAAGGCGTGCCGATCAACATCGTTGCCAGAAAGCGTGCCGATTAAAAACAACAAAAGTCAGAGTGATCTGACTTTTTCTTTTGACCTTGAATTTACAATCTAATCGCAACGATATTGAATAATTAAAGACACATACCGTTCCTGCTACAATGGTGTTTGCGAAGACATCAATGAAAGGATAACGTTATGTGTCACCATCATCTTACACTAGAAGAACGGGAAATG
>JAFOLW010000008.1 GCA_017419165.1 Erysipelotrichaceae bacterium | reverse complement strand
TCGCTCATATTCATTACGGTAAAGATCTTTCCGAGACGGGAATGATCGAAAAATATGTCGTCTTATCCGAAATGGTCAAGACATACATGCTCGAAGACTGGCGTGAGACCAAGAATGCCGTACGTTCAGAGCACAAGAAACAGATCTATTATTTCTCCCTGGAATTCCTTTTGGGAAGGATGCTGAGAAATAATCTGATGTCTTTGGGCATCTATGATGTCGTCAAAGACGGTCTGAAGGAACTCGGCATCGATATCAATGATATCGAAGACATCGAGACCGATGCGGGTCTGGGCAACGGCGGTCTGGGAAGACTGGCTGCCTGCTTCCTGGATTCTCTGGCAACTCTCAAATATCCCGGTTCGGGCAATACGATCCGTTATAAGAACGGTCTGTTCAAACAGCTGATCATCAATAACGAACAGGTCGAAGTTCCCGATCAGTGGCTTCGTATCGAAAATCCGTGGGAAGTCCGTAAGGCCGACAAGACGGTCGATGTGCGTTTTTACGGTTATGTCGATATCACCAGAGATGAGAACGGAGAACTTGAATTCCACCGGAAAGACACGGAACATGTTTTGGCCGTTCCGTATGATATGCCGATCATCGGCTCCAACAACGCGACAGCCAATACGCTTCGTATGTGGAACGCCGAACCGTCCGATGACCTGCCGGCCGGCAGAGATTACCGCAAATACCTGTCTGACGTCGAAGATATCTGTCTGAACTTGTATCCGGACGATACGACGGAAGAGGGCAAGTATTTACGTATCAAACAGGAGTATTTCTTCGTTGCCGCGGGCTTGCAGACGATCATCAACGATCATCTCAAGATCTACGGGACACTGGACAACTTCGCCGACAAGGTCGTCATCCAGCTCAACGATACCCATCCGGCTTTGGCCATCCCGGAATTGATGAGGATCTTCATGGATTCCTACAATATTCCGTGGAAGAAAGCCTGGGATATCGTGACCCATACGTTTGCCTATACGAATCACACGGTCATGCAGGAAGCTCTGGAAAAATGGCCGGTCGAGTATATCCGCAAGCTCTTACCGCGTATCTATCTGATCATCGAAGAGATCGATTCCCAGTTCAAGCGTGAACTGATCGCCATGGGCAAGAAGCACAACTTCATCGATTCCGTTTCGATCATCCACGAAGGAAATGTCCGTATGGCTTATCTTTCGATCGTCGGTGCGTTCTCGGTCAACGGCGTCGCCAAGATCCACTCCAACATCATCAAGAACGATACGTTCCGTGACTTCTACGATATCTATCCGTACAAGTTCAACAACAAGACCAACGGCATCACGCCGAGAAGATGGCTGATGTATGCCAACCCGGAACTCTGTTCGCTGATCGAAAAATACATCGGTCCGGGATTCCGCAAGGATTTCCGGAAGATCGCCGATCTGATGAAATATGTCGATAACGAGAAACTGCAGGAAGAATTCCTGGCGGTCAAACAGCTCAAGAAACAGCAGCTGTCCGACTGGGTCTTCAAGAACTACGACATCGAGATCGATCCGGAATCCATCTTCGATTCGATCGCCAAGCGTCTGCATGCGTACAAGAGGCAGCTGATGGACATCATGTTCGTCATGCACCTGTATTTCAGGATCAAGGACGATCCGAACTTCTCGATCCCGAAGACGACGTTCTTATTCGGTGCCAAAGCGGCAAGTGCTTATAAGTTTGCCAAAAAGGTCATCAAGCTGATCAACTGTGTTGCCGAAAAGGTCAACAACGATTCGCAGGTCAACAAGTACATTAATGTCGTCTTCATTCCGAACTACCGCGTCACCGTTTCCGAAAAACTGATGCCGGCTTCCGATATCTCCGAACAGATCTCGACCGCCGGTAAGGAAGCTTCCGGTACGGGCAATATGAAGTTCATGATGAACGGTGCACTGACTTTGGGCACACTCGACGGTGCCAACGTTGAGATCAGAGAACTGGTAGGGGATGACAACTGTGTCATCTTCGGTCTGACGGAAGAAGAAGTCAAGCGGACCAAAAAGAACGGATACAACGCTTATGATTACTACGATCATGATCCGGAGATCCGCCGCATCATGGATTCGATGTCCGACGGCACCTGGTCGAACAATCCGAACGATTTCAAAGAGATCCTGGAAGAATTCCGCTGGAGGAACGACGAATACATGGTCCTGGCCGATTATCATTCCTATCTGGAAGCCCACTACAAGGTCTATGAACTTTATCAGGACCGTCATGCCTGGGCAAAGAAGTGCCTGATCAACATCGCCAAGTCCGCATATTTCTCTTCCGACCGTACGATCGAAGAGTATGTCGAAGACATCTGGCATATCGAAAAGATCTAAGCAGACGAAAGTCTGCTTTTTCTTATGTCGAATCGGGCATAAAAAAAGCATCTTTGCAGATGCGATTTTTAAGATTAACCTAAAGTTGCGACGGCTTTAGCTAAACGAGCTTTTTGCCTAGCAACATAGTTTTTATGTTTTAAACGGCTTGCCGCAGCTTTGTCAAGAAGCGAGTTCGCATCGTTGAATGCTTTGACAGCAGCTTCTTTATCGTTAGCGGCTATAGCGGCATTCACTTTCTTCATGGCTGTCTTCAACTGGGACTTTTCAGCTCGGTTCTTGAGATTCGCCTTAGCATTCGTCAGGGCTCTCTTCTTCTGAGACTTAATATTTGCCATAGATCCTCCTTACCTAATTACGCTTTCTTATTATATTCAAATCACCCGAAAAATGCAATAAATACTGTATAATATTGATGTTATGGAATTTGAAGACAAGAAGATCGTATTCATGGGCACACCGCAGTTCGCTGCCCATATCCTGGAAGGCCTATTCAAGGCAAATTATACAATCGTTGCTGCTGTCACGCAGCCGGACAAAGAAGTCGGCCGCAAGAAGATCCTGACGCCCTCCAAAGTCAAGGAGAAGGCACTGGAACTGTCCATCCCGGTCTTGACTCCCGTCAAGATCAAAGACGAGTATGAACAAGTCCTGTCCTATGAGCCGGATCTGATCATCACGGCCGCCTATGGCCAGTTCATCCCGTCAGTCATTTTGGACTATCCGAAATATAAGTGCATCAATGCCCACGGTTCCCTGCTGCCGAAGTATCGCGGCGGTGCGCCGATACAGCGCGCTATCATCAACGGCGAGAAGGAAACGGGTATCACCATCCAATATATGGCAAAAAAGATGGACCAGGGTGAGATCTTGTATCAGAGGAGCATTCCCATCGATATCGAAGATACCAATTCGACGATGTTTGAGAAGCTCTCGGACCTGGCTTTAGACATGCTTCTTCAATTCCTGCCGAAATTATTCAGCGGTGATGTTCATCCTGTGATGCAGGACGAAAACGAAGCGACCTACGCCTGGAACCTGGAAAAAGAGATCGAAGAGATCGGTTTCAGCCGTCCGGTCAGGAATGTCTACGATCATATACGCGGTCTTCTGGATGCGCCCGGCGCATACTTCTTATGCAAAGGGAAGAAATACAAGATGGAAAAAGTCTTCTTCGAAGAATACGCTGATACGGATCCTTGTGTCTTTCAGGGACTGGAAAAGGACTATCTGCGCATCGACTGCGAAGACGGATTCATCAAAGTCTATCAGATCAAGCCGGAAGGGAAAAATTCAATGGATGCCAAGGCATTCTACAACGGTGCCGGCAGATCTTTGAAGGGTGAAAAGCTTGGATAAGAAACATATTCGCAATTTCTCGATCATCGCTCATATCGATCACGGAAAGTCGACGCTGGCCGACCGCATTTTGGAATTGACCGATACGGTCTCCAAACGGGAGATGCAGGACCAGATCCTGGATTCTCTGGATCTGGAACGCGAACGCGGGATCACGATCAAGCTCAACGTCGTTCAGCTTTCTTATACGGCAAAAAACGGCGAAGAATACATCTTCCATCTCATCGATACGCCGGGACATGTCGACTTCACCTATGAAGTCTCCCGTTCTCTGGCAGCCTGCGATGGGGCGATCTTAGTCGTCGATGCTTCTCAGGGCATCGAAGCCCAGACTTTGGCCAACACCTATCTTGCCCTGGATAATGATCTGGAGATCCTGCCGGTCATCAATAAGATCGATCTGCCCAGTGCCGATATCGAACGGACCAAAAAGGAGATCGAGGATGTCATCGGCCTGGATTGTTCCTATGCGCCATGCATTTCGGCGAAGACCGGTCTGAATGTCGAAGATGTCTTGGAAGGCATCGTCAGATATCTTCCGGCGCCCAAAGGGGATGAACATGCTCCTTTGAAGGCTCTCGTGTTTGATTCCTACTACGATTCTTACCGCGGTGTCGTCGTTTTCGTCTGCCTCAAGGAAGGAAAGGTGAAAGTCGGCGATCATATCCGTTTCATGCAGACGGGCACCGAATTCGAAGTCACGGAAGTGGGCGTCAAGACGCCGGGCGAAGTCAAACGAAACAGCTTATCGGCTGGAGAAGTCGGTTATCTTTGCGCTTCGATCAAATCGATACAGGACATCCACATCGGCGATACGATCACGAATGCCGAGCACCCCTGTGACCAGGCTTTGCCGGGCTATCGCAAGATGAACCCGATGGTCTATTGCGGAATGTATCCGACCGACAACAACAAATACAACGATCTCAGAGACGCATTGGAGAAACTGCAGCTCAACGATTCTTCCCTGACTTTTGAAGCGGAATCCTCCAAAGCTCTGGGTTTCGGCTTCCGTCTCGGTTTCCTGGTGCTGCTTCATATGGAGGTCGTTCAGGAACG
>JAFOLW010000074.1 GCA_017419165.1 Erysipelotrichaceae bacterium | reverse complement strand
ATGTTGACTGCCCGGGACACGCTGACTATATCAAGAACATGATTACCGGTGCCGCACAGATGGATGGTGCTATCCTGGTTGTTGCTGCAAACGATGGACCGATGCCTCAGACTCGTGAACACATCCTGTTAGCAAGACAGGTCGGTGTTCCTTACATCGTAGTATTCCTTAACAAGTGCGATGCAGTCGATGACGAAGAACTGATCGACTTAGTCGAAATGGAAGTCAGAGAACTGCTCGACGAATACGGATTCGACGGCGATAACACTCCGGTCATCCGTGGTTCCGCATTAAAGGCTCTCGAAGGCGATCCTGAAGCTCAGAAGGCTATCGATGAACTGATGGATGCATGCGACAACTACATTCCTTCTCCTGCAAGAGAAATGGACAAGCCGTTCCTTATGTCTGTCGAAGACGTCTTCACGATCTCCGGCCGTGGTACTGTTGCTACAGGTAGAGTTGAGCGTGGCGTTGCCAAGCTGAATGATCAGGCTGAAATCGTCGGTTTAAGACCTACAAGAACGACCGTCATCACTGGTCTTGAAATGTTCCACAAACAGCTCGACCAGGCTGAAGCTGGCGATAACATCGGTGCTCTGCTCCGTGGTGTCAACCGTGACGAGATCGAAAGAGGCCAGGTCCTTGCAAAACCGGGTTCCGTTACTCCTCATACGCAGTTCACTGCTCAGGTTTACGTTTTGACGAAGGATGAAGGCGGAAGACATACACCGTTCGTTGCTAACTACCGTCCTCAGTTCTATTTCCGTACAACTGACGTTACCGGTATCGTCAAGGAATTAGGCGGCGCCGAAATGGTCATGCCTGGTGATAACGTCGTCATGACTGTCGAACTGATCGCTCCGATCGCTATCGAACAGGGTACTAAGTTCTCTATTCGTGAAGGCGGCAGAACTGTCGGTTCAGGTTCCGTTGTCGACATCATCAAATAATTACTGATTGATTGTTTATGATAGAAACCTTCCGGAAACGGAAGGTTTTTTTATGCATCTGTTTTATAATTTAAGTATGTTCATAAAACTCATCGTATTACTGATCGTCCTGTATCTGATCGCGATCTATCCCGACACTTCCCGGAAAAGCAGGTCTTCCGCCTATGAGAAAAAGTTTATTGCTCACCGCGGCTTGTTCAACAACAAAGACATTCCCGAAAACTCGCTCATCGCCTTTCGAAAAGCGGTGGAGAACGATTTCGGCATCGAACTTGATGTGCAGCTCACTACCGATGACAAACTCGTCGTCTTCCACGACGCTTCCTTAAAACGGATGACCGGCGTCGATAAGGATCTGACGGAATGTTCCTATGAAGAACTGTTGACCTATCCCCTTCTGGATACCGGAGAAAAGATCCCCCTGTTCGAGGATGTCTTGAAAGTCCTGAAGCCGGATACGCCGCTTGTCATCGAGATCAAAGCCGAAGGCCGCTACATCGAAACGACCAGAAGGACTGTTGAGATGATGCGGGGCTATGAAGGCTTGTACAACATGGAATCCTTCAATCCGAAAGTCGTGCGCTATCTCAGGATGAACGAGCCGCAGATCATCCGCGGGCAGCTGTCTTATAACTATCTCGGCGATCCCAATGCCACAGTCTCCAAGCCGATCGCCTTCGTTCTGACCTACCTGATGCTCAACTTCCTGACCCGTCCCGATTACATCGCCTACGACGTGGAAAGTTCTTCCAATCTTTCCTTCCTTCTGATGTCGAAGCTCTTCAAAGCGGAATGTGTCGCCTGGACCGTCAAGTCAAAGGAACAGTTCCAAGAAAAAAAGCACCTGTATCAGTGCTTTATCTTCGATTCCTGGCTGCCGGACAACAAGGATCTGGAGATCTGATCTTCCTTACGGAAGATCTTTTTTATTCTCCTTCGAACAATCCTTTGGCATAATCGAGCAGACCGTTGAAACCGTCAAGAGACATCGCTCCGTTGGCATAACACGAGAAATGTCCGTCCGGATCGATGACATAAGTCGTCGGATAGGAAGCGATACCCAGATAATAGAACAAGATCCCTTCCTCATCGATCAGCAGCGGGATCTCAAGGTCACGCTCCTGAGCGAATTTCAAGATATCTTCTTCTCCGCCTCTTTCATTGACCGGTGACATGACCACATAACACTTCGCATCGCCCTGTTTGGAAAACTCCTGCAGGTCGGGAAGCTCCATATCGCAATAGACACACCAGGTCGCCGAGAAGTTCAGGACGATATATTCTCCCTTATGATCGGATAAGACGATCTTATTCCCTTCGGCGTCTTTGAATTCGTGCGTGATCAGATAAGAACCGATATCTTCCCTGTCATTCCCTGCCATATCCTCACTCAGCTGTTTCAGGGAACGGATGTTTTTTGCGCCGTCATAGATCATATACGTTCCGAAGCCCAATAAGACGATACCGGAAAGGATGGTCACATAACGCATGAAACGTCTGTTTTTCGAGATGAAGTTCAATACCTTATTGGTGAACAGACCGGTAAGCAAGAACGGAACGACCAGCCCGAGTCCGTAGGAAACGATATGGAGATAACCGCTTTCCGTTGTCGCCGCCAGCAGCATCGCGTTCGCCAACATCGGGCCGATACACGGCGACCAGCCCAAAGAAAAGACGAAGCCCAGAAGGAAAGCTTTGAAGAAGTTCATCTTCGAAAGATCGATCCTGAATCCCGGTTTGAATTCTTTGTTCAGCAGATCGATGGAGATGAGTCCGGTCTCATGCAGGCCGAACACGATAAGGAACGTTCCGCCGACGATCGAGATGACTTCCTTATAGGTCTCAAGAAAAACGGAGATATAGCTCAAAGAGAATGCCAGGATGGCAAACGTCAGGCTGATCCCCAAAACAAAGAAAAGTGTCGTGATGAACACTTTTCCTGTCCGATATCTGACACTGCCTTCTTCATCCTGTGTCTTGTTGTCCCCTGCCAGATACGAGATGTATAAAGGGATCAGAGGCAGGACGCAGGGCGAGAAGAAAGACAATAAGCCTTCCAAAAAAGTCGCGCTAAGCAGTTTAAGATCCATATCACCTTAAAAAGATCAGAATGATGATGCCCATCAATATCCTGTACAGACCGAAGATATTGAAGGTATTCTTACGGATATAGTTGAGTACGAAGCGGATCATGAAGAGCGACACGGCAAACGCGCTCAGGCAGCCGACGATCAGCGTCAGGACTTCGGTCACTGTGACGGCGCCGGAGAATTTCAAGATCTCCATCAAAGACGCACCGAACATGACCGGGATCGCAACTTCGAAAGTGAATTCGGTCGCCGTCGGCCTTGAGATCCCCAGCAGCAGCGCAGCAATGATCGTGGAGCCGGAACGGGAAACGCCCGGGAAGATCGCTGCGATCAGCTGCGCAAGACCGATGATCAGAGCCTGCATATAAGTGATCTGTCGGGTCGACTGTACGGAGAACTTCTTCCCCTTGACCGCCGTCTCCACCAGAATGAAGACGATACCGACCAGGATCAAAGCGACGCCGATGAAGGTCATCTCATTCTTCTCGTTGATGAACGTGAACAGATCCTCTAACAAAAGTTCAAAGATGATGACCGGCAGACAGGCAACGACGATCTTGAGCCAGAGGATGAATTTATCCTTCTTCACATAGGACAGGATGCCTTCACCCAAAGGCCGGTTCGACTTGCCGAATGGCCAGATCTTGTTCCAGAAGACCAGCACAAGAGCGATGATCGCTCCGAGCTGAATGACGACTTCGAAGACATCGTAGAATTCCGGTGAGACCTGAAGCGGCAGGAAGACGTTCAAGATCTTCATGTGCGCTGTCGAAGAGATCGGCATCCACTCGGTGATGCCTTCGATGATCCCGAACAGGATCGCTTTCAAAACATTCATATGTTCCTCCTAATTGAAGGTGACCAGTTCATCCTTCGGAGCTTCCGCTTCTTTGAAAGAGCGGACATTCAAGGCACAGATCCGCATGCCTTCATCATTTTCCACGACATGGCCGACACCGGTCAGCTGATAATACTTGTTTTTATCGATCTGTTTCTCATTCAGTCCGATACAAGGAAGCGCGATATCGGTGATATCGTTGGCACAGCAGACCATCGCCTTGCGGCCCATGATCAGTACGTTTTGTTCATCATCGATCGTACCGGCATACTTCACCTTGATCGAGATGTTCTTTCTGTCATATTTATCGGGATTGTCGACGGCATCCATGAACCAGAGACCGTAATCCATATCCGAGATATCAAGGTCCTTGCTGACATCAAAGAGTTCGTCTTCGATCTTATTGGAGACGTTGCCGTCCTTGTCTTCATAGATCAGTTCCACATACTGGTTGATCGACTTCAGATTGTTGCGCAGATAACGCTTGTCGCAGCCGTCCGACCGGTTCAGGATGACCACTTCCGCATTCACGACATGGTTATATAAGAACTGACGCATGTTGGCCAGATAGAGATTGAACTTGGAAGCATCGATCGTCGTCAGCGTCTGAGCCAGTTCCCAATCGGAGATGAAACCTGTCTCATAGAGGATGTTGTCATCCTCCATGCCGTTGAGTTCGATAAAGATCCTTTCGATCCCTCTGTACTTCTTATCGATCTCTTTTTGTTTTTCGATGGTCAGATCTTTGATCGAATCCATGTACAGGACCTGCGAATTGGTGAACTTCAAGAACTTTTCATCATATTCCACATCGCCCTGTTCGAAGACCAGGATCAAGGACGATTCCCCTTCGTTGAAACGCGGGTTGTACAAAGTCTCTTTGATCGCCTGTGTCTTGCCGGAATCCAGAAAGCCCGAAAACACATAGACCGGCTTAATCATGGAAGAGTTCCTCAAAGTAGTGTTCGTCGATCTGCGTTCCGATGATCGAGACCAAAGCCTTATCCCTCATCTCTCCTTCGAAGATGTTGTATTCATTCAGGACGTAGTTGAAATATAAGGTCTTGTTGTCGGAAAGGACATAGCCTTTGACGCGGATGATGTCCTCCGGGATCTTCGTCAGGATCTGCTCCAGTTCTTCCTTGCTGAAACGGTAGTCCGGTTCAAGGATCAGATTCTTGAAGACCTCATCTTCGTCGTCATCGTCATGATGCGGGTGGGGATGGTGATGGTGGTGATGATGTCCTTCCTCTTCTTCATGATCATGATCTTCATCCTCGTCGTCATCATCGTCATGATGGTGGTGATGGTGATGTTCATGGTCGTGGTCGTGTTCTTCTTCTTCAAAATCCGGAAGGATGTCGCCGCCGGAAACGATGATGTCCAGAACTTCATCGATCGGAAGTTCATTGATCGGTTCGTCAACAATCTCCGCATCCTGATTGAGTTCTCTTACGATCTGTTTTGCCTTTTCGATCGTCTCTTCATCCGCCACATCGGTGTGAGAAAGGACGACTGCATTTGCGGCAGCGACCTGATCGTTGAAGTATTCCTTGAAATTGACATGATACTTCCTGCAGGTCTTGACGTCGACGATGCAGATATGGGAAACGATGCGGAAATCCGGATCGCCTTTGACGACATTGATGATCTCGGAGAGCTTGCCGACACCGGACGGTTCGATCAGCAGATCGCTCACGCCCATCTCTTCGATCTCTTCGAGAGCTTCTTCAAAGTCGCCTTGCAGCGAACAGCAGATACAGCCGTTGTTGATCTCTTTGATCTTCAGCGACTTATCAAAAAAAGCACCGTCGACACCGACTTCACCGAATTCGTTTTCCAGAAGCATGACTTTCTCAAACTTCTTTTCACTTAACAGTTTCTGAATGAACGTCGTCTTGCCGGCACCTAAGAAACCGGAAACGATATAAACATTGATCATTTTATCTACCTTCTTTCTTAAATACGATCTCATCATAGCCCGTCTGTTCATCATAGACGCGCTCACTCGCATATTCTTCCAGAACGCCCAGGACCAGCTCGCATGTCGTATTGACCCGGCATCCTTGTGAAAGATGCCCGCCGATCAGATCTCCGTGCTGATCCGAAAGAGCGATATGGATATGGGCTTTTCCTTTGCTGACCGTTCCCGTCAGCGAAACGATCTCATAGTCGTCCTCCTTCTCCAGGAACGCTTCCGCCTTTGCCAGGCGGATCTTCACTTTATAAAGACAGCCCACTCCCGAAAGGACTACAGCCGTATCGATATCGTTTTCTTTGCATAAGGATTCGATGGATGATCTGAGATCATCTCCCTTTTTCAGCCGCACTGCAAGTTCTTTCATAAACCTTATTTTACCATTTATAATAAGGCTATGATAAACAAAATACACTCCGACCTGATGGCCATGAAAGACGATCGATACCGCGATTTCAGCAGCAAGATCATCAATACCTCCTACCCGGTCATCGGTGTGCGGATGCCCGATCTTCGGGCCTACGCGAAGACTCTGTCAAAGAAAGAAGACGTCATATTTGAAGACGTCTACTATGAAGAAGTGCTCCTGCACGGCATCTATATCGTCTCAAGAAAGGTCCCTTTCAAGCAGAAAGTCAGAGAAGTCGAACAGTTCCTCGGAAAGATCGATTCCTGGGGTATCTGCGATTCGTTCGTCCCCTCTTTCAAAGAGATCAAAAAACACAAGGAAGAATACTATCCCGAACTTCTGAAGTATCTTGAGAGCGATGAGCAGTTCACGCAGCGTTATGCCCTGGTGGTGCTTTTGGACTACTACATCGAAGATGCCTATCTCGATGAACTTTACCGCATCCTGAAACAGGAAAACTATCACGGTTACTATTCCCGGATGGCCGGTGCCTGGCTTTTATCCTATCTGTTCATGTTTTATTTCGACCGGACCTTGAACTACGTCAGAAACAATGAACTTGACGGTTTCGTCTATAAAAAAGGAATCCGCAAAGCCTTGGATTCCTATCGTTTGAATTCTGAGCAGAAAGAGATCTTACGCCGCCTTTGAAGTCCGTTTCTTGGCTGCATCCGGATCTTCATAGACCGGTTTCTTCTTTCCGGTACGGACCGAGAACATCACCGCCGCATACGGTGCCAGATCGACAGAGATCGAATTCGGCAGACCGTGTGCTTTTATTTTGCGCGAACGGATCGGTTCGAAATTGCACATATTGCATCCGTTGTAGATGTCTTTTTCCGAGTTGATGACTTCCGTATAGATGCCGCGGTACGGAACGCCGATCCGATAATTGGTATAAGGGATCGGTTTCATGTTCAGGACGACCAGGAAACAGAAATCCTCTCCGTATCGGCAATAGATATAGACCGACTGACGGTAGTTGTCGGCATCGATCCAGCGGAAGCTGTTGGGATCATAGTCCTTGCCATAGAAGACTTTGTAGGACTTATAGATCTGACACAGATCGCGGAAATAACGGTTGAATGCATCGTGAGCCGGATAGTTCAGCAGATCCCAGTCCAGACCTCTGGTCTCATCGAATTCGCGGTACATCGCGATATCGTTGCCCAGGAAGTTGAGCTTCTTGCCCGGATGAGTGAACATGTATAAGAACAGGTTACGGCACTGTGCAAACTGCGTCTCGTAATTGCCCCACATCTTGTCGACGATCGTCTTTTTGGAATGGACGACTTCATCGTGCGACAGAGGCAGGATGAACTTCTCGGAATAGAAATATGCCATCGAGAATGTCAGCATGTTGTGATGATACTGACGGAACTCCGGATCCATCGCATAGTACTTCAGCGTATCGTTCATCCATCCCAGATCCCATTTATAGTCGAATCCCAATCCCTCGTAGACCGTCGGGACCGTGACTTTAGGATAATCGGTGGAATCTTCCGCGATCAGCAGGATATCCGGATGTTCCTTCTTGATCGAATAGTTGAAACGCTTGACGAAGGAGAGACCGTTGCCGTTCTCGCCGATGTTCTTGTTTCCTTCGTAGAAGATGATATTGGAGACCGCATCCATCCTTATGCCGTCAAAATGAAATTCGTTGAGGAAGAAGTTTGCGGAAGACATCAGGAAGGAGATGACCGGACCCGAGCCCATATCGAACTGGTAAGAACCCCATTGCGATTTGGCCAGTCTGGAATCCGTATACTCGTAGCAGCAATCTCCGTCAAACATGCGAAGTCCGAATTCATCGGTCGCGAAATGGACATAAGAGACATCCAAAATGACGCCGATCCCGTTGAGGTGACATTCATTGACGAAGTCTTTGAGATCCCAAGGTGTGCCATAGCGGCTCGTTGCCGAGAAGAAGCCCGTTGCCTGGTAGCCCCAGGAACCGTCGTAGGGATGTTCGACGATCGGCATCATCTCGATATGGGTATAACCCATATGTTTGACATACGGGATGAGTTCTTCCTTGAGCTCACGGTAAGTCGTCAGCCTTCCCTCATGCTTGAAGCCGTTGACGTGGACCTCATAGATATTGAGCGGATTCTCATAGGAGAAATTACGCTTTGCCATATACTCATCGTCTGAGAATCGATACTGGTTCAGATCATACATGACCGAAGCATTATCCGGTCTTCTTTCCGAGTAGAAAGCATACGGGTCGGACTTATATAAGACCTGTCCGTTTTTTCCGGTGATACGGTAACGGTAGGAATAGATGCATTCGCAATGTTCGATCACCAGATGCCATATGCCGCGCTCATCGGTCTTCTGAAATTCATAAGGGACTCTGAAGTCATCTCTGGACATGATGACTTCCACTTTTCTGGCATGCGGAGCCCAGACATAAAACTCGACACCATCGCCGAGTTTGTGAACGCCCATATACTTGTAAGCTTGCGTATCCAGACCGGAAAAGAAATAATCCAGATTCATTTTTCCAATACCTTTCTGTAAAGATTCTCGTATTCCCTTGCGGAACGTTCGAAGGAAACGTCGGTCTTCATGGCGTTGCGGACCAGCATCTTCCAGCGTTCAGGGTATTCGTAATATTGTGTATAGGCATAATTGAAGACTCTCTCGAAGTCCTGAACGTTGTAAGGACCAAAAGAGAAACCATTGCCTGTGTTTTCATATTCATTGAGCGGTTCCACGGTGTCTTTCAAGCCGCCGGTCTCTCTGACCAGAGGCAGAGTGCCGTAGCGCATGGCGATCAGCTGCGAGATGCCGCACGGTTCAAACAGCGAAGGCATCACCAGCATATCCAGGCCGGCATACATCCTGTGGGCCAGTGCTTCATTATAACCGCAGTAATAAACGAAATGATTCTTGTTTTCGTTCTCCAGCATCTTGAAGGAATACTCGTGCTTGGATTCACCGGTACCTAATATGGCGACCTGCACATCCTGATGAAGAATGTTTTGGATCGCGCCGAGGAAGATATCGGTCCCCTTCTGGAACGTGAGACGCGAGACCATGCCCACCAGCAAGGTATCCTCCCGTTCCTCCAGACCGAGCTCTTTCTGCAAGGCGGCCTTATTGGCCTTTTTGCCGGAGATGTAATTGCGCAGCGAGTACGGCTTGGCGATCGCCTTGTCATTTGCCGGATTGAAAGAATCCGTATCGATGCCGTTGGCGATCCCGTAAAGATCCTTTGCCCGATAGCGCAGGATGACATCGAGCTTGTTGCCGAATTCCGGCGTCTGGATCTCTTTGGCATAGGTCCTGGAGACCGTCGTGACGAAGTCGGCATAGACGATACCGATCTTCATGAAGTTGCAGTAATCATTGAAACGAAGGTTGCCGTTCTCGTAGTTCTTGTAATCGAAAGCCAGATAATCAAAAAGGACCTGCTTGTCATATTCGCCCTGATAAGCCAGATTGTGGATGGTCAGGATGTGCTTGATGGCACGGATCTTTTCGATCGCATTGTATCTGACTTTGCATAAGGCGGGCAGGACGGCCGCATGATAATCGTGTTCGTGGCAGATGTCGGGATAATAATCCATCTTGATCATCATCTCGACAACGGCAACATTATAGAAAGAGAACCGTGCGGCGTCATCGGCATAGCCGTAGACGCCGTCACGGTTAAAGTAAGTGTCATTCTCAATAAAGAGGTACTCGACCCCTTCATTGACATAAGAGTAGATGTTTGCTTCTTCGTTGATGAACCCGCTGTGAACATAGATATGATCGAGATACTTCATACCCTGATAGTAAGATTCTTTGATGGACTTGAACATCGGCATGACGACGCGGACTTCAAATTCCGAAGAATCCAGAGCTTTCGGTAACGCATATACTACATCCGCCAGGCCGCCTGTCTTGACAAACGGCAGGGATTCAAAAGAAACAAACAGTACTTTTATCATTAGATACGATCTCCTCGCTTGATATAGATAGGTTCCTCTTCGCTGCCCTTGATATCCTTGATGTGCGTGATGATCGACAGACGGTCGACGACGGCACGTTCAAGTTTGACGTTCTTGTCGATCAGGGTATCCGGGAGGATGACGGAATCTTTGACGACCGCTCCTTCTTTGACGACGACATTACGGCCGATGACCGAGTTGATGATCGTTCCTTCGATCTGGCAGCCGTTGGCAACGATCGAACCGGAGACTTTCGCGCCTTTCTTGTAAAGGGTCGGGCAGGAATCGTTGGTCATCGTATAGATCGGCCAGTCATCATTGATGAGTTTGAGCATCTCTTTCTCGTTCTTGATCTCCATGTTGGCCTCATAGTAAGCATTGAGGGTGGAGATGCAGGCGACAAAGCCTTTGTGCTGGTAAGTGCCGATCTGCATCGGACGTACACAGTCTGCGACGATGTCGGAGAAGGAGTATAAGCTGGAAGTCATGACGGCTTCTTCGACCAGCTGTTTGAAGGTCAGAGCGGACATGACATATGTTTCCAGAGAGACGACGGCTTTCTTGTTCTTGCCGCGGTTCTTGTACATTTCGACGACGCGCTTGTTTTCATCGAGCTTCAGCAGGTCACCCATCAGATAACGCCTGTCGGCATTGGTCGTGGAGTGGCAGAGGATCGTGATATCGTTCTTGGAACGGATATGTTCTTCGATGATCTCGTTGAAATCCTGCTTGAAGATGAAATGCGACGGAGCGACAACGACATAGGATGCATTTTCCTGGTCGATGAAGTCCATATACGTTTTGAAGGCCTGAACATCGACATTGAACAGCTCGTTGTTCTTGTAGTCGACGTCTCCGTGCAGCAGCTGTATCTTGCCTCTCTTGGAGTTGAGATTGTAGCTGGTGTGGGAGATGTGCTCGACCGTGGAACGAGGTCTGTTCTTGATGAAGACCTTGATGCTTTCAATGTTGGAGTTCGTGAAGTTTGAAAGCATGAAATCGATGACACGATATCTGCCTAAAATCGACGTCGCGGAGATCGGACGGAAATCCTCAAGACCTCTGACATGGACATAGGACGGTTCAAAATTCAGGATACCTAAAACTTTACTCATGGTCTTCACCTGCCTTTGCGATGTATGCCTTGGACACCAGCAGGATGTCCTCGGAATTCTTACTGCCGAGTTTCATTCCGTCCGGAACTTTGACATCGTCAGCGACCAGACATCTTGTAAGTTTTGCGCCTTTGCCGACGACCGCATTGTTCATGATGACGGAGTCTGCGACCTTCGCACCTTCTTCGATCTCTGCGCCGGAGAAGATGACGGAACGGGAAACTTCACCGTTGACGATCGCACCCTGTGTGATGAATGCCTTGTCGATCTTGGCGTTCTCACCGATGCACTGCGGCGTTGCGGAAGCATCGTCCGTGTAGATCTTCCAATCCGGATCGAAAAGGTCGAGACCGGAATTGTCTTCCAGGAGATCCATGTTGGCTTCCCAGAGAGAAGAGATCGTACCGACATCCTTCCAGTAGCCTTTGAAACGGTAAGCCTGCAGCTTGAGACCGTCGTTCAGGTAAGCCGGGATCAGGTTCTTGCCGAAGTCGTGCTGAGAATCCGGATTCTTCGCATCTTCCTTCAAGTACTTCTTCAGATTCTTGTAAGAGAAGATGTAGACACCCATGGACGCCAGATTGGATTTCGGCTGTTTCGGTTTCTCTTCGAATTCGACGATGCGGTCGTTCTCATCGGTATTCATGATACCGAAACGGCTCGCTTCCTTCATCGGAACTTCGATGACGGCGATCGTCGCTTCTGCGCCGGATTCCTGGTGACATTTCAGCATCTTGTCATAATCCATCTTGTAGATGTGGTCACCGGATAAGACCAGCACGTAGTCCGCATCCTCTTGATCGAGGAAGTCGAGATTCTGGTAGATGGCGTCTGCCGTACCGGCATACAGGCCTAAGCCCGTCTCGTCTTTCTCACGCGGAGAAAGGACATAGACACCGCCGCCTTTGGAATCCAGGCCCCAGGTAGAGCTTCTTGCAGAGTAGGAACTGAGTAAGATCGATTCATACTGAACAAGGACACCCACCGTCGAGATGTGCGAATTTGCGCAATTGGATAGCGCAAAATCGATGATGCGATACTTGCCGCCGAAGTGGACTGCCGGCTTCGCGACCTTTTTGGTCAGGTCGAAAAGTCGGGATCCTCTTCCTCCTGCAAGTATCATCGCTACCATATTATTCTTCTTCATTATTAATACTCCTCGTTATTAATATGTACCTTCATTATACAACATTAGTCTTCACATATCACGACGGAATACGGGGAAACGCAAATTAAAGAACTGCCGGTATCCGCTGCCCCGTTCTCATCGAAGATCACCTTGTGATCCTGTCCGTCATCATATAAGATCTCCTCGTCGCCCGGATTGATGAAGACCGTCAACGGTCCGATGCGGTAGATCAAAGTACCCTCATGTTCGGCAAAATTGATCCGCGGTCTTTCTTCCGTAAAGCAGGGATACGCCTTGCGGATCGCGATGAGTTTCATCACATATCGGACGACATCGTCATGGACCTGCCTTCTGTGCCAGTCCATCCTGTTGATCATATCGCCGGAATTATAGGAATTTCTGGTGCCCTTTTTGGTCCTCAGGAATTCTTCTCCGGAATGGATGAACGGGATGCCTCTGGCCAGAAGCACCAGAGCCAGCGCCATCTTGCAGCGGCAGATATTGACTTCCTTGGAGTCTTCGCTCTTGTAGATCGACATCCGGTCATAGAAAGTATAATCGTCATGACATTCCACATAGTTGATCGACTGTTCCGCGCTCAGATACGACGGATCGGCTCTCAGACAGCGCTTGACGTCTTCATCGATCGAATTGTTGCCCGAGATGTAGTGGATCATGATGTCGCGGAAATAGTCGTTGAACATGGCGGTACCGGGGATCTTGGCGGCATTGATGATGCAGGCACGGTGTCCTTCATCCAGGACATCGCCCATGTTCCAGCCTTCCCCATAGACCATGAAATCCTTCTTCTTGACCCGCAGCGTATCGTAGATCAGTTTGACCGTACGCAGATCGGTTATGCCCATCAGGTCCATGCGGATCCCGTCGATATCGAACAGTTCCAGATAGCGTTCCACCATCTCCACAATATAAGCCCTGACGAAAGTATCTTCCGAAGCCACCTCGTTGCCGCAGAACGTCCCCTGCGCCAGAGTCCCGTCCTTGCGGTAACGGTAGAGCCTCCCTGCCAGCATCTTCCCCAAATCGAATTCCTTCTCGCGATAGACGTGGTTGAATACGACGTCCAGATTGACGCGCAGGTCATGTTCGTGACAGAAATTGACCAAAGTCCTCAGTTCGTTGACGTAGGCATACGGATCTTCCTTACGGAAGACATAAGCGGGAGCCACGCAATTGTACGACAGCGGATTGTAGCCCCAGTTGTAACGGGCTTTATCCAGATCGAAATCAAAAACAGGCATCAGCTGGATGTGACTCACCCCGAGACCGATGATGTGATCGATCCCGATCGGAAGACCCTTTTCTCCTTTGAGGCCTGTCTGTGTAAATGCCAAAAATGTGGTCTTGCAGCTTCCGTTAAAAGAACGGTCACTGGAAAAATCGCGGACGGAACACTCATAGATCACCGGTGTGCTCAGCGAAGTCTTGGGAAAGATTTTCCGCTTCTCGAACTTGCTCTTATTGACGACATAGGATTCATGATTGATGCAGACATAAGAAAAAGGATCGCAGAAGCTGACCTTGTCATCGGCCAGAAAGTGATATTTCATCAATTCCAGATCGCCCTTGACGTAAACTTCAAAACAAAGTCCGTTGCGGAACATCGGTACTTTTTTGTTTTCCAGGATCAGGTCGAGCCGTTTATAGTCCGGCGCAAAGACGCGGAAGAGCGTCTGCTTGGGATCATAGAAACTGCCCAGCCGCTTGATCTCAAAATCATCAGCAGTATATTTGATCATTATCGGAAATCTTCTAATCTGTTTTTTGCTTCCAAAGAATCGATGATGCCTTCCACGATCTTTTCGATCCGGGAATCCTTGGAATAATCGGCCTTGACGAAGAAGGTCGCCCGCTTGTCGGTGTAGAGCTGCTCAGCCTTGTTGCGCTTGGAATCGTCTCCGAAGACGGCGATCGTGATGCCGCCGTTCTGCTGGACGACTTTCATGCTCGGAACGTCGGTGCTCCCGTCGCCGAAATAGACCATGTTTTCCAGAGGGATATATTTTTCGGACTCCGGCGTAGAGGAATTCAGGTCCTCGTCGTTGGTCTCGGAAAGTACGCCCTTGTTGATACGGAAAAGATATTGCGTCTTCATCGTATAGTTGACGACACGGGACGGCCACAAGATCTTCCCGTTGCCATCGTAGGCATAGGTGCAGGCATAGATCTTCTTGAACTTGTCGGCGATCGAGGTGCCCTTGATGATATCGGTGAGACCGGAAGAGATGACATAGTGTTCCACATCGACATGATGCTTCTTGCCGTAACCGTTGATCCGGTCGAACCAGGTCGTGACGCCCGGATAAAGCTTGACGTATCTGCCTTCTTCCAGCAGCTGCGTCTTGGTCAGATCGGGATTCTTGAAAGCCATCAGGTACATGTAAGAAAGGATCCCGTCACAGTTGTGCTTCTGCGAAAAGTCACCGCATTCCGCCCAGAACTTTGCAGGATCGTCGTAACCCAATGAATTGATATAGTGAAACTCCTGCATGTCCTTTGGCGAGAGCGTTTTGTCAAAGTCATAGATGAGAGCCAGTTTGATGTTTTTCATACAAGCTAATTATAACAAAAATAGAAGACCGTCAGTCTTCTATTTCGTTGAGATTTTTGATCGCCTCGATGTAGATCTCGACCTGCTTCTTGAAGCTTTCAAGATCGAGCTTTTCATTGGCATCGTGGATGTGATTGTCTTCCCCGGCAAACTCACAGCCGAAAGCGATGCAGTTGCTGATGGCCTTGGCATAAGTTCCGCCGCCGATGGCTTCCATTTCCGATTCTTCGTCACCAGTCACATCTTCATATGCTTTCTTCAGTGCCTTGATCATCGGCGTATCCACATCGAAGTAGAGAGGCTCGACCTTGCCGATCCGGTCGAGACGGACATGTTCGTCATCGATATGCATGAGACCGCTGACCGTCTCCGTATCCGACATGACCGGGAAACGCATATCTAAGGACATGTGGATCTCATCGTTTTCTTTTTTGATCACGCCGAAGTTGATCGATGTATTCGATACCTTGTCGGCGATCTTTTCAAAACCGAGCAGCTCTCCATGGACGCTCAAAGCAAAATTGCGGTGGAACCAGTCCACGAACGGATCTTCAAAGCCTGCCGCATACAGAGCTTCCAGAAGATGGGAGATGGCATTGACGCCGAGATCCGGCATCGAGGCATGCGCCGCCACGCCATGTACCGTCATTTCGACAGTTTCACCTTTTTCCATCTGATATTTGATCTGATGTTCTTCAAAGAATGCTTTCAGTTTGTCTTCATCGAAACTGTTTAACGACAGACTGACATAGACCTTCTTGCAGACGACATTGGAAGCTTCGCCGCCTTTGATGTCAAGGATCTTCGAATCTTTGGCGACGATCCTCGCCGAGAACATGCCCTTTTCGGCATAGATGCCCGGGAAGTTGCCGTCCGGCGTGAAACCGTAGTCGATCTGCCCTTCCTTCTGTACATAGTGGCGGATACAGGCGGAGCCGGTCTCCTCATTGCAGCCCAGGATCAGCCGGACTCTTTTTCTGAACGGATAGTCTTCATCGATCAGATACTTCAAGGCATACATCGAAGCGACGGCCGCGCCTTTGTCATCCGAGACACCGCGTCCGTAAACGAAACCGTCTTTTTCGACCATATCGAAAGGATCGCTGTTCCAGCCCTCACCTGCCGGCACGACATCAAGATGCGCCAGGATGCCGATGAGCTTGTCGCCTTCACCGGTCTGGCCGTATCCGGCATAATAGTCGACATTGTGCGCCTGAAGACCTTTTTCTTCCATCATCTTCAAAGCGCATTCCAATACCTGACGGTTCGTCGAACCGAAAGGTTTCACATCGTTTCCGTAGACCGAATTGAACGAGACCAGTTTCTTCAGATCGGCCTTCATATCATCAAAGTTCTCTTCAATGAATCTTTTTACTTCCATATGATTTTCCTCCTACAGGATCAATCCGACCGGACAATGGTCGGAACCCATGATCTCATCATAGATCAGGGAATCCTTGATCTTATCCATCAGACGTGCGGAGACCACGAAATAATCGATCCTCCAGCCCACGCCGCGTTCTCTTGCTTTCGTGCGGTAGGACCACCAGGAATACTTGACCGTTTCCGGATACAGTTCCCTGAAGGAATCTTTGAAGCCGGCATCCAGCAGCTGTGAGAACTTGCCTCTCTCTTCGTCCGAGAAGCCGGCGGAGAAATGATTCTCATCCGGATTCTTCAGGTCGATCTCGTTGTGCGCCACATTGAGATCCCCGGTGTAGATGACCGGTTTTTTCTTATCGAGAGCGACCAGATGTTTCCTGAGATCGTCTTCCCAATGCATGCGGTAGTCGATGCGCTTGAGCCCGTCTTTGGAATTCGGCACATAGGCACAGACGAAATAAAAATCTTCATATTCCAGAGTGATGACCCTTCCCTCCTTGGGATGATCCTCTCCTTCGATATCATAGCTGACGCTCAGGGGCTCCTTTTTGGTCAGGACCATCGTGCCCGAATAGCCTTTGCGCTCGGCGGAATTCATATAACGCAGATATCCGCCGAAATCGAAAGTCAGCTGATCCTCCTGCATCTTGGTCTCCTGAAAGGCCATGATGTCGGGATCTTCCCTGTTTAAGAACGGGAGCAGCTCCCCTTTGTTCATGACGGCGCGAAGGCCGTTGACGTTCCAGCTGATCAGTTTCATAGTTTCTCCGTCAGTTTTCTTAAGAACTTCTCTTCTTCTTCATTCAGATACGGCAGCAGGCTCCGGTAGACATCCTCGTGATAGGCGTCGATCCTTTCGATCGTCTCCTGATCGAGGTAGCGCTTGTCGATGAGCTTCCGGTCGAACGGGACCTTGGTCAAAGTCTCAAAGCTGAGGAACTGACCGTACTCATTGAGTTCATCCTTCCTGCATAAGATCATGTTTTCGCAGCGGATACCGAACTTACCGTCGAAGTAGACGCCCGGTTCATCCGAACAGATCATGCCCGGCTTGAACTGTGCCAGTTCGCTTGCCGCCTTGGTATGGCTGTGACGGACGTTCGGCGGCGATTCATGGACCGCCAGCAGATAGCCGACGCCATGGCCCGTACCGCAGCGGTAATCGACGCCTCTTGCCCAGAGATCCTTCCTGGCCAGGATGTCCAGCTGATTGCCGTTCATCCCTTTCAGGAACTTGACGGAGCTCAAGTTGAACATCGACTTCAGGACCAGTGTGAACCACATCCTGACTTCATCATCGACTTCGCCCAAAGCCACGGTCCTGGTGATATCGGTACTGCCCTCAAGATAGTGGCCTCCGGTATCAAACAGCAGGATGCCCTTATCCTTCAGCATCGCATGGTCTTCCTTTGTCGGAGCGTAATGCATCTGCGCCGCATTCTCGTTATAGGCAACGATCGAAGAGAAACTCAGGTCAACCGCTTTGTATTCCAGACGGAGGGCATCGATCTTTTCCTTGGCATCATATTCGGAGATGCTGTTCTTGTCGACGCTGTCCAGCCACATCAGGAAACGCAGGACCGCCACGCCGTCGTAGATGTGGGCAAGACGCATGTTTTCCTGTTCGACGGGATTTTTGACCGCTTTCATCTCTTCGATGATCGAAGTCATGTTGTAGATCTTGTTCCCCCTGCCTTTGATCGAAAGATACGTCTCATAGTTGACTTTGTTTTCATCGATCAGGATCTTCTTTCCGCGGATCAGTTTGAGGAAATCGTAATAGCTCTCATACGGACGGATGATGATCCCGTCATCATAGAGCTCATCGAGCAGTTCCTCATTGAAACGTTCAAGATCGCAGAACAGATAGACCTCTCCGCCCAGGATCACCAGATAGGAAAGAAAGACCGGTGTGTGCAGGATGTCATTGCCCCGCAGGTTGAGCAGATATGCGATCGACTCGAGATTGTTGACGATGTGGACCTTATCGGAAAGACAGTAGCGGATCAGTTCGATCTTCTTCCTTCTGGAAAGGCCGGTATATCTCTCATCGAGCTTCCATAAAGGATCCTTGGACAAAGGAGCCCGGTCTTCGATCAGATCGGAATAGATGTCCTTGCTTAAGATGGTGAAGCCCTGCCTGAGGAGATCTTTCGCGAAATTCACGCCTGTCCGCCGGCCGTCCAGGCCGATCACTTTTCCTTTGAAATTCTTCTTCAGGAAACCGAGCGGATCATCCGTATCTGCCGTGCCGAGCTTCATGACTTTGACACCGTTGGACAGACATTGTCTGTCCGCCTGCAGATGATAACGCCCGTCAACGAAGATATAGGTGTCTTCTTTCGTCACCAGAAGCGTTGCCATCGAGCCGGTAAAACCGGAAAAATATAAGATCGTCCGGAAGTATTCCGGAACATACTCTGACATATGGTAATCGGAAGTATTGAGATAATAAACATCGATCCCTTCCTTTTCCATAGCGTTTTTCAAACTGTTTAAGCGTTCTTTAACCATGTCTTAATATTATCATTTATCTCTTTGATATAGTATAATTATAAAATGTATGAAAGAAGAAACAGTATTAAATGAAGCGCAGGAGCGCTCGATAAACGAAGTCAGAAAAAGAGCCCGCCGACATCAGGAAAAACGCGAGTATTTCAAGTCGGAGCCCCGTTCCGTGCATATTGCCGGGAACGCGGATGAGAGCTCTTTGAAAGCTAAAGAAACGACCGGCAAACCGTCTCAACCAAAGCATTCCAAAAAGGATTCCGTTTCCTTGAAAGAAGGCCTTGACAAGACGAAGACCGCTGTCGCTTCCTTCCTTGCCGGTCTGAAAACAAAGAAAGCGAAAACGGAAAGACCGCACAAAGAAAAAACAGTCAAAGAAAAGAAGATCAGAAAGAGTGAAACGGTGAAAGAAAACGAGAATATCACAAAAGCGAAAGAAGAAAAAGCTGTCAGAAAGACAAGGACCAAAAAGGTCAGACAGAAACGTCCGAAAGGAAAGCTCGTCACTTTCATCTTCGCGATACTGACCTGCATCGTCCTGTTTTTGGGGATCTGCGGTGTCATCGGTGCCGGCTATTTCGCATATAAGCTCTGCGAAGGAAAGCCGGAACTCAATGTCTCCGATCTGGTCTCCCCGGATTCCTCGACGATCTACGATTCCGACGACAACAAGATCATGGAACTGGGCATGTACTTAAGAGAGAACATCGGTTATGAACGCATGCCGAACTGTCTGATCGACGCCTTCCTTTCCATCGAAGACTCCCGTTTCTTCGAACATCCGGGCTTCGATATCCCGCGATTCACCAAGGCGATCCTGGAGAACATCCGTACCCGGGACTTCTCGCAAGGCGGATCGACCATCACGATGCAGCTGATCAAGAACTCCTACTTCTCGATCGATGATGACGAGAATTCGACGATCGCCGCCCGTGAAGGCATGTCGGGCATCAAACGTAAGATGCAGGAGATCGTCTTGTCTCTTGAACTGGAGCTGATGACGGACACCAGGAAACAGGACATCATCGCGATGTATATCAACAAAGTCAATTACGGAAACAACATCCGCGGCGTCGAGAAAGCTGCACAGTACTACTTCGGCAAATCGGCACAGAACCTCAATCTTTCCGAATCCGCCTTCCTGGCCGGACTGATCAACGCGCCGAACGACTACAATCCGTACAACGAGACACACAAATACGATAACTACTACCTCGATCCGGATATGGACTATCTGCAGAACGCCTATGACCGCCGTGCGGAAGTTCTCGATCTGATGGTGATGCACGGTTATATCTCACAAAAAGAAGCGGACCTGGCCAATTCGATCCGCATCGAAGATCTCTTATCCGGCGTCTCCGACAATTTCCAGGAAGTCAACGAAAAATACCAGGCCTACATCGATGCCGTCATCGACGAAGTCGAAGAAGTGACCGGCGAATCGCCGTACACCGTAGGCATGGAGATCCACACCAACATGAACGCCTATATGCAGGAGTATATCTACGACATGCAGAACGAGGCGGACTATGTCGGCATCGAGTTCCCGAATGAACAGTGCCAGTCGGCGATCGTCGTCCTCGACAACCAGAACGGTGCCATCGAAGCTTTAGGCGCCGGCCGCGGTGAGACCGACAAGGCGAGACAGTTCAACCGGGCAACGAAGGCCTACCTCAATCCGGGTTCTTCGATCAAGCCGGTCATCGACTACGCCTTATGTATCGATCAGCTGGGCTATGCGACCTCGCATACCTTCACGGATATGCCTTATTACCTCTACGGCGGAAACGTATTGATCTCCAATTACGACCACGCCTACTACGGAGACATGCTGATGACGGAAGCGCTCGGCCGTTCGCAGAACACGCCGGCCGTTCAGGCTCTGGCAGCTGTCGTCGATGAAAAAGGCGAAGAATTCGTCGTCGATTATCTCAATTCGATCGGCTTCAAGTTCGATTATGCCGATTTCGACCTGCAGTTTGCGATCGGCGGCAACCGTTGTCTGGTGACACCGCTGCAATTAGCCGGTGCACATGCCATGTTCATGAACGGCGGACGCTACATCGCTCCGCATACCGTCAACTATATCGTCTATAACGACGGAAGAGATGACTTCATCGCCGATACGAAAGGCGTGCAAAGGATCTCCGATGCGACGGCCTGGATGGTCGCCTACCTGGAAGAATACAACATGTCAGGAAACTATTCTTCCCTGATGTGGTATTGCAAGAGATATCTCGATTACCCGCTTTACGGCAAGACCGGTACGACCGACTGGGCAGATGCCGGTCTGGAATACGGCATCCCGCAAGGCGCTACGAAAGACAGCTGGCTGGTCATGCAGACCAACAAGTACACGATCTCCTGCTGGACAGGTTACGATCAGCTGGAAAAAGGTGCCTACTTCACTTCCGGCGAATATCAGGAAAACACCAAGTCCAAGATCGTCACCAAGCTCCTGAGCGAATTGGAAGAACATCATCTGGGCGAATACGATCCGTACAGACCGATGGAGATGCCGGATTCCGTCACGGAATTCACGCATGTCAGAGGTGCCTACCCTTACGCTTACTCCAACGGCGAATACGGTACGGTCAAAGGCTACATCGCCACCAAGACGCTTGAGGAAAAACCTCTGGTCTCTGTCTCGGAAGCGATGGAAACAGCAAGAAACAACAAGAAATACATCTCCGGCGGTATCGCCAATCTCAACGGCGCATACGACGGATCAACTGTCTGGGTGACCTTCGGTGTCGGCGGCGGCGAGAGCGGCTTCTGCGTCGGAGATGCCTGTGACTTGTCAACGACCAACGATTACGGTGAGACGACCTACGCTGCCGGCAGGATCTGGTTCCCGCACTGGACATCGATCTACATGGGCGCGGCACTTCCGCCGTACTTCTATACGATCACATCCGATACCGGCGAAGTCATCACCGGTGCAACGGAAGGGACCGAATTCGCAGAAGGCATCGGCGGCAGCCGGGTCAATGTCTGTGTCACTCCGTCGGGTTCGACCTCACAAGCCTGTATCGCACTTGCTGCAGGATAAAGAAAACATACCGGGAACATCGTTCCCGGTTTTCTTTCGGTCTTGAATTGTCAAGTCAATCGCAACTCTGTTGAATAGTAGACCTCATATGGTGTCCTGTATCCAAGACATTTGCGGGGTCTTTTGTTTATCTTATCGAAAGCCTGCCGAATCATTTCATCAGGCTTGTCATCGAGATCTT
>JAFOLW010000073.1 GCA_017419165.1 Erysipelotrichaceae bacterium | reverse complement strand
TTTCCTGACAGATAATCTTCACAGGCCTGAACTTTCTGTTCTGGAGTATACTTCGCTTTTCTTCCCATAATAAAATCCCCCTTTGGTATAAAGTGAGATTTTAAATATTTCTCATGTCTACCTTAGGGGGATAGTATCAATGATACCGTTTTTTATTCATCAGTCTGTCAGATCTTCATCCCGTTCCGGAAAAGAAAACAGTTCGTTCGGGCTGACATTCAGCGCTATCGAAAGGGCAGCGATCTCATGCGGACGGATGACTCTTTTGTTATGCAGTACTTTATTCAAGTCTTCTTCCATGATGCCACTGCTGCTGCTCAATTCCTCGATGCTGATTCCTTCGGCCTCCATCACTTTGATGATATTTTCAATGACCGGATGATTTCTTTTTCGGATCGATGCCATATTCTTGATCAAAATCTCATATATCGGAATTTCAATAATATTATATCACGATTTATGAAATAACCTTTGAAAACATGAGGAAATCGGCCCTTATCCGGTACCCATTCCTATATATTCTTTGCTATCATCAATAGTATAAGGAAGTACGTATGAAAATCGGAGACAGGATCAGAGAAGCCAGAGAAAAGAAAGGCATCAGTCAGAAACAGCTCGCCAAGCTGATCGGAAAGAGCCCTACCGCTATGAACAATTATGAGAAGTATTCCAAGGGAATCAGCCCGGAGATCATCATACGGCTCGTGAAGATCCTGGACGTTACACCCAACGAACTCTTCAAGGATTACTTCGATGAAGAAAAGAACAGATTCGATGAAGAAGAACGTGAATTGGTCTTCGGATACCGTGAGCTCGATTACTCGGGCAAAGTCGTCGTCAGAAACAACATGGAAGCCGAATTCAACCGCATCAACGATACACAGCCGCGGAACATCATGATCTCCCGTCCGTATTTCAAGGATCTGAACGCATTCAAGATCAACAATACTCTGCAAGCCGGAGTTCAGCGGATGGCCGATACGCCATACAATCATAAAGCCGACTGTCTGGTGAAGATGAACGACGATTCCATGGAACCGCTGTACCCGAAAAGCTGCAAGCTCTTAGTAAAAAATACCGATTCCCTGCCGGATCATGACGCGGGAGTCTTCAGGATCGATGATCAGATCCTGATCCGCCGCAAAGAAAACGGACTTCTGAAAGCACTGAACCGGAACTATCCCGACCTCCCTTATGATGATTCGGTCATCGTCATGGGAAAGATCCTCGGACGCTATAAGTAAAACGAAAGGCAGTTCAATGAACTGCCTTTTGAATCATTTCTTCTCTTTCTCCTGTTTGCGCTTGTCGTTGATGATCTTGACATGTTCGTCCGTGATCAGCGTGACGCCGTTCTCCTTTGCCCAGGCGACGCAGCCGTTGAGCACGGTCTTTAAGAACGGACGGGGCACTTTGACGAAGTTCTTTAATGCATCATCGGTGAACTTGACCTCCGGATCGATGCGGTCCGCCGCAAAGCGGATGGAACCCAGATCGACTTCTTTCGGAGCCGGGATCGGTTCGGCGATCGGCTTTGCCGGGAAAGCCGGGAATCTCGTATACCAGAAATTGGTCGAATCGCGGTATCCGTAATCGACCGGGACGTTCGGGAAGTCGTTCTTCGTGACGCCGTTGACGATCGCATCGTAGTAACGCGGTTTCATCAGGATCTTGTCGATGTAAAGGATGAAATGTGCACCGTATTTGGAAGTGATGCCGTTGAAATCGTTGTACGGACCCGGATGACCGTCATCGATATCTTCGACTTTGAAACGATCCGCCTTCTCCAGATGGCTTGCCCAGGTACATTCAAAGACCTGATAGGCATCGGCGATGACCTGCGGTCTGAGCTTATCGCCCGGATCGGCCAGTCCGTCTTCCATCGTGAACAGCAGCGGCTCTTTCATCTTTTCTTCGCTCGGTCCCGGGAAACCCAGACGGACAGCTTCCTTGAAATACTTCTTTTCATCGGTGATGAAGTTGATCGCACATTTGTGCGTCCTCAAGATGTTCTGGCAGGTGTTGGATGTATTGCGGCATTCCAGGACCATCGCATATCTGTCTTTTCCGGCGATATAGTACGGAAAACACAGGGAATACGATCCGATATTCAGACTTCCGTCAGGATTGACCGTCGAGATGCACACGGTCGGCATCGGAAAAAACGCAGATGTCTGATAAAAGTTATCGACGATCCTAAGATCTTTAAATGAACTCATTTCTTCAAATCTCCTTTAAAAACTCCTATATATAATTTTACAAAATTATTTTTATTTCAACACAAAATATTCTATAATAGAGATACGCACCAGTGGCGGAATAGGTAGACGCGCACGTTTGAGGGGCGTGTGGGAAATCCCATGCGAGTTCAAGTCTCACCTGGTGCACCATTTAAAAAAGAACAGCTCACCGTTCGTGGGCTGTTTTATTTTGTCAGTTTTTCTTCCAGTCTGCGCTTCAGAAGCAGATAGCGCTGATATTTTTCTTCTTTGGCAAAATGGACCTGCCGGTCCTGCCTGATCGCATCCGAATAATCCAGGGCTTTTGTGAACTGTTCACTCGTCAGATCGAAGTCCTCCCCGCCGATGCGGTTGAAACAGTGGAAGTTTCCGTCATCCAGACGGATGCCGAAGACTTCGCCGCCGATGAGATCCTGGACCAGGAAGGATGTGATCGAACATTGACCGAGCGTCTTGTTTTCTTCCGTCCACTCATCCGCCATGCGCGGTGCACAGGTCTGTTTTGACCACAGAGAGGAAAACAGGTCATAGAGATCTTCCGGCGAAGAGAGCTCTTCATGATCCCTGATGAGAAAGCGGATGCCCTTACATGCTCCGTAAAAACGATATTCCGCCTGATCCTTTCTTGCCATCGAACGCTGCGGGTCGAAGCCGTCGGGAAAACGTTCCGTCAGCTTGCCGATGTTCTTGTCCAAGACATCGCTGAGATCGACATCCAGGGCATATGCGGCTTCCGCCAGATACCAGGCGACATCGCCGAGTTCCTTGATCAGATCATCCCTGTTGAGACTGTGTCCCTGAAACAGATGCTTCTTGAGCAGATCGCAGGCTTCGCCCGATTCCGCACACAGCCCCATCAGAGCGTTGAGCAGGACATCTTTTTCCTCGATCTGCGGATTGAGAAAGGCCATTGCCTTTTTCTGGTATGCGTTCGCGTCCATTTACTCCCTGCCTTCCTTCAGATAGTTCTGATACAGTCGGTTGCCGGAGACGCCGTAGGTCTCTCCGACTTTTTTTGCCGCATCCTTTGCCCGCAGTCCTTCTTTGACCAGAAGATCGACCTGTTTCAGCAGATCGGCAGTATCCGTTTCCTTTTCTTCGCTGCAGCCTTCGACGATGAGGACCATCTCTCCTTTCAGATCATGAAGAAGACACAGTTCCTTCAATGTTCCGCGGTGATACTCCTCATGCAGCTTCGTCAGCTCTCTGGCCAGACAGGCCTTTCGCTCACCGAAGACCTCCGTCATCAGTGAAAGCGTCTTTTCGATGCGGTGCGGTGCTTCATAAAAGATCAATGTATAAGGAAAGCTCTTCAAAGCTTCCAGTTCTTTTTTTGCCTGCGAGGATCTCGCGTTGAGGAAACCGTAAAAAAGATAATGATTCGTCGGCAGACCGGAAGCCACCAGAGCATTCAATGCAGCATTGGGTCCCGATACCGTCACGATCTTATGTCCCTGTTCGATGACCTCATTGACCAGCAGATAGCCCGGATCGGAAATCAGCGGATAGCCGGCATCGGAGATCAGAGCGACATCTTCCCCTTTTTCCAGAAGCGACAGGATCCCCTTCGCCGACTGGCGTTCATTGAAATTGTGATATGTGATCGTCCTGGTGTGGATATCAAAATGCGAAAGCAGCTTCGCCGAATTACGGGTATCTTCGCAGGCGATGACACTGACGTTTCTCAAAACATCGAGACAGCGCTGCGACACTTCACTCAGATTGCCGATCGGTGTGGCTACAAGAAAAAGTGTAGCCTTATTTCCCGGCTCCACTTTGTTCTCCTTTTTCCCCTTTGTCTTCTTTCTTTACGGGTTTATTATATTTTCCTTTGGCTATCAGATCATCCAGCGAAATGAAGATCGCATGTTCGGGATTCTCCAATTTGCAGTTTTTGGCGATGACGTTCATCGAAGTGATGCGGAATCTTTCGCCCTCGTATTCGACTTGCGAGTTGAGTTTCGGCAGGTCTTTGCGCAATGACTTGTAAGCATCGTCTTCAAAGCGCAGACAGCACATCAGGTTGCCGCACTGACCGGACAGTTTCTGGATATTCAAAGCCAGAAGCTGGTTCTTGGCCATGTTGATCGAGATGCGGTCGAATTCGCCGATGAACTTCGCACAGCAAAGTTCCCTTCCGCAGACACCGATGCCCGAGACCATCTTGGCCTTGTCTCTGGTGCCGACCTGTCTGAGGTCGATACGGCAGTGAAAGATCGATGCCAGGACCTTGAGCAGTTCACGGAAATCGACGCGGTCATCCGCGAGATAGGTGAACGTGATCTTGGCACGGTCGAGCGTATACTCGGCAGAGATGACGTTCATCTTCAGATCGAGATTGTCGGATTCTTCCTGACAGATCTTTCTGGCATGGATGGAATCCGCCTTGTTGCGTTCGAACTGTTTTCTGTCTTTTTCATTCGCCTTGCGGATGATCTCCTTGATCTCCAGAGAGACATTGGGTTTTTCAAACGGATCGGAGACCACGTGGCCGTATTCCATGCCGCGCTGTGTCTCGACGACGACCGCATCGCCGTTTTTGACCGACGGGTCTGTCGTTGAGAATGTATAAGTTTTATTTGTCGTCTCAAAGCGGACGGAGATATATTTCTTGTTTTCTTCCATAATTCACCTTCAGATATATGATATTATCTCATAACTGATCGCGTCAAACAGCAGCTTTCGCTCCGCATTGGCCGCCGCCTTGTCGGAAGCATTCACGAAGATCTCGAGCAGTTTTCCCGGCTGGTGGGATTGAATGAGCGAAAGATGAGAATCGTATTCCGAATCGTTCATCCTCCGGCTTTTCAATGCATCATCGATCATGGCGATCATGATCGAGAGATACATGTCCACACAACGGCGGAAATCCTCGCGGTCTTTGAAAGCCGTATAAAACTCCTGATAAAACATCACCGGCAGAAACTGCTTCTCATCGAGAAGATCGATCGTCTTATAGACATACTCTTTCGCCGTGAGATAGATCGGATCATTGAGATCGAAGTCCGGATCGAAGCGGTGCAGGATATCGGAAAGAAGATAGGCGTCGACCGGATCGAAGCCCTTCTCTTCGTAACGTTTTATCAGAAAAGAGAAATCTCTGGTCAGAAACGGGATCTCCTGGCAGCGCGAAACGATCGTCGGCAGCAGATCTTCCTTGTGATCGCTGATGAAGATGCCGTACGTATTGGAATTGCTCGGCTCTTCCATGAACTTCAGGATCATGTTGAGCACCTTGTTGGATGCGTTGTTGATGTTGGCCAGGATATAGACCTTCCTGCCCGAAGATTCCAGAGACGTCCTGGAGAATTCATCGAGGATCGTTTCGATGTCGTCCTTCTTGATGCTGGAAGCATAACCGTCGACATAGATCACATCGAAATAGCTGTTGTTCCGGATCCTCTTGCAGACATCGCAGGTCTCACAGGCAAAGTCATCTTTCCCTTCCACGATCGACTGGGCAAGCAGATATGCGGCTTCGATCTTCAACGGATTGTATTCACCGGAAAAAAGGTAGCTGTGCGCTACTCTTTTGTTTTTCAGTGAATTTTCAAGACTCCGATACGCGATCGGCTCGGAGTCCCTAAGCTGCGTTCTGATCATTGATCTTGTTCAAGATCTCCTTTAATGAAGCTTCGATGACCTCTTCTTTCGTCCTGGACGCATCGACGATGGTGATGCGATCCTTGAAACGCCGCAAGACTTCCTTGTAGCCTTGCGAGACCCGGTGATGGAAGTCGATCGACTCCTGATCGAGACGGTCCTTGAAGCTGCGGTCGGCAAGCCTGTCTAAGCCCACCTGTTCATCGACATCGAGATAGATCGTCATATCCGGATAGGTGTTGTCGATCGCAAACAGATTGATCGAAAGCACTTCATCAAAGCCCAGCTGACGGCCATAGCCCTGATAAGCCAGAGAAGAATCCAGAAAACGCTCGCAGATGACGATCTTGCCGGCTTCCATGGCCGGGAAAACTTTTTCCACCAGATGCTGGCGGCGGGAAGCAGCATAAAGAAGCGCTTCCGTCTTGGCGTCCATCATGGTATTCTTCGGATCCAGGATGATCTTGCGTATGTCCTCGGAGATCGCGATGCCGCCCGGTTCTCTGGTATGCACGACTTCATAGCCCATCTGTTCAAGACGGCGGCAGACCTCCGTCGCGACGGTCGTCTTGCCCGAACCGTCCGGTCCTTCAAACGTGATAAAGAGGCCCTTCATCAGTTCAGTTTCTCCGGTTTGGGCATGAACGTCTTTTCAACGGCATCCATGATCTGCTTCTTGATCCGTTCGTATTCTTCGTAGCTGAGATCGAGATCCTGGGAAGGAACGATCTTGACGGAAGCCGCAGACGGATTGGCGAACATAGCCATCAGATCTTCCAAAGAATCATACATTTCGATCGGAAGGATCGCATATCTCGTCTTTCCTTCTTCGTCGATGAACAAAACATCGTTCTCGTTCATCGAGTCGAGCTCATCCCTGATCTGTTCGATTTTTCTGATATCGATATTCATATTACAAACATTATAGCACTTATCTTCTCATAAGGTCTCTTCCTGTACCATGCCGGCAAAGGAATAGAAATCGGGAACGGAACAGATCGTATCGTAGAGTTCATCGACGGTATCGATGAATTGTTTCTGCTTTTCATCCTTCTCATCGAGATCCCACATGTGGTCAAGATAAGATGCATATTCGATATGTTCCATCATATCCAGCAGGACTTCCCTGGCCCGCAAAGTATCCTCGTGTTTGAGCAAAGTCACCGTCAGCAGGATGTAATCGTAGGCATCGAATTCACTGTCGAGATATAAACGGTAAAAATCGTCCGCCTCTTCGATCACACTGTACATGAAACTCAGGCGGTTGACATCGCCTTTTGAAAGTTCTCCGCTCAGACGGATGACCTGCCGCTGCACCTTGATGGCTCTGGTAAAATTGTGCAGATCCATCAGAAAATCGCAGTAAAAAGCCAGGATGGTCAGAAAACAGTGTTTCTGATAGGAAGAAAGATCGCCATAATCGCTCAGGTGTTCGTAGTAAGCTTCAAAACGCTGCTGCACAAAGATGTCTTCGCTCAGCATGAAGTACACGAAGAACGCCTCCAGACACAAAGGATCGCGATCGAAGGCCAGATCGACCCGGTCGAACAGATCTTTGGAGGAAGTGAACATCGTTTTGATCGCCTGGCGGGCATCTTTTTCCGCACTTTCATCGATCTGATAATCCTTGAAAACGGAGCGCGTGAAAAAACCTTCGAAGTAAGTCTTCGGATCCTTGTCGCCGAGTCCGTTGACCAATTGAACGAAATCAGCCATCGATCCCTTCCGCCTGCAGGTAAAACATCAGTGCGATCGTCTTTGCGTCATCGATCCTTCCGTCCCGGATCATCTCTTTGATCTGGGCGAAAGAGAACCTCTTGAGATCGATCCGCTCATCCGGGTCGAAATGCTGACCAAGCTTTTCGTCCGCCTCGCCGTAATACAGATGGATCCTCTCCGAACAATAGCCGCAGGTCGGGATGATGCTTCCCATCTTGCGGATGTTTTTGACCGAATAGCCGGTCTCCTCGACCGCTTCCCGCAGGATCGTCTCATCCGGGTCTTCGCCCTTTTCGATCTTGCCTGCCGGAAATTCCAGCATCTCCTTGCCCAAAGAATAACGATACTGACAGACCATATAGTAAAGTCCGTCTTTCTTCAGAGCGATACAGGCGCCGCCGTTGTGTAAGACCACTTCCCGATATGCCAAAGACCCGTCGTCGAGCGCGACCTGATCTTTCACGACATGGATGACTTTGCCCTCGTAGATCTCTTCTCTTTTAACTTGTTTTTCCATTTTCCAGTTTCCTTCTCAATTCACTCGGAACGTACAGTTCTATTGTACTATCCCTGCCGGCATTTTTCTTCATCACCAGGCCGCAATCCAGACGGTGGCGCCGTACCAGGACCTCGATCAGGCCGGCTTCCACGTCTTGCCGGCGCAGGGCTTCTCTCAGATCGCGCAGATTGACATGGATCGGCCGCAGCAGTTTCGACAGGATCGGAAGGACTCTTTCCAGATCTTCCCTGCTGAGTTTCCTGACCAGCCCTTCGGCATAACTGCCGCAGAAACAGCCTTCGATCTTCTGTTCCTGGCAGCGGTTCAAAAGCCATCTTACATCGCCGCTGCATACACCGGAAAACAAGATCTCATCAAGCACGGTATCGGCAAACAGTACTTTCATCTTTCTTATACGTTCTCAATTCATCGGATATATAAGTCTTCGACCGTTCGACCGCCATCAGTTTGGCAACGATGACGCCGTGGCGTTCGACATAGACCTCGCCGTTGCGAAGTGCGAGATCCAGATATCTGCCGAAACCGTTTTTCATTTGTGTTGCACTAGCTATCAACATAAGCACCTCCATATCATTATTTGAAAGAAAAGGTGCCGGTTCCTAATAAAAAAGCGGAATCCTCCGCATTCTCCTCTTCAGATCGGGAATATCTCCTCAGTCCCCCGGCAGATAGAAGACCTTCTCATCGCCCTTGGAGAACATGTATTCTCCTCTGGCATAGGTCTGGACATAGTCGGGATCTTCGAGCTTCTCCTTGGTCGAAGTCAAAGAGGCGTTCTCCTCCCGGAGGGCTTCCAGTTCGGCTTCCACGACTTTGGCCTGCTGCTGCAGGGTGAACATATTGTAGATCTTTTCCAGGACGCCCGAAAGGATGGCGATCGCCGCCACGATCAGAACGATCGAGACGAGCTTGGAAATGATGGAATTCTTTTTCTTTTTGCCTTTTTTAGCCATACCGTTATTATACTACATTTATTCATTCAATAGAATCCTGCTCGGACTGTGCTTTCATCTGATAGGCTTCCTTGATCTCCTCAAGCACTTCATACATGGAGAATGCCTGTTCTTTGGATGCGGAATCCCGTACTTCCAGAACTCTCAGCAGGATCTGCCGATGACCGAAGATGATGCGGATCTCATCGCCCGCCTTGACTTCCGAAGAAGGCTTGGCCGCCTTGCCGTTGATGAAAAGACGCTCATTGAGTGCCAGCTGTTTTCCGATCTCCCTGCGTTTCAGGATCCTCGCGACTTTAAGATATTTATCGATCCTCATTGTTTCTCCAGTTTATCCAAATTATCGACCAGTTTCAACATCTTTGCGATGTTTTCTTTCTGATTGTCCAAAGTGACCGCCAGCTTGCTGTTTTTATAAGAGATCTCCATGTCCCGGGATACCGTATTGACATACTCGAAAAGCTTGAGCCCGTCGATCCGGTCGGAATAGTCCTTCGACAGGATGATCGTGAACTTGCCCTTGTAATTGGACACCTTGTCGATCAGATTCAGGTTATAAAGCAGCTCGAGCTTCTTTTTGTCGAAAAGAGCTTCCACTTCCTTGGGCAGCTTGCCGTATTCATCGGTGATCTTCAGATAGTAATCGAAGAGCTCTTCCTTGGTCCCGATGTCATAGAGTTCATGATATAAAGCCAGCTTGTCATAATCGTTATCGGAAAAGCTCTCCGGAATATAGCTCGAGATCGGGATATTGACGTTGGTCTTGACCTCTTCTTCCTCGACCTTTTCGCCCTTGGCCTTCAGGATCGCCTTGTTCAGCATCGCCAGATACAGATCGAGACCGACATTGTCGATGAAACCGGACTGCTTCTCACCCAGCAAGTCTCCGGCACCGCGGATCGTCAGGTCACGCATCGCGATCTTGTATCCGGAACCGAGCGACGTGAATTCCTTGATCGCATCGAGACGCTTGGCCGAATTCTCCGACAGCTGCTTCTTTTCCGGGATCATCAGATAGGCATAGGCGATACGGTCCGAACGGCCGACTCTTCCCTTGATCTGGTAGAGCTGCGAAAGACCGAAATTCTGTGCATTATCGACGATGATCGTGTTGGCATTGGGGATGTCGAGGCCTGTTTCGATGATCGTCGTGCAGATCAGGACATTGATCTCGCCGGAATAAAAGCGGTACATGATGTCTTCGATCTGTTTTCTGTCCATCTGTCCGTGCGCCACACCGATCCTCGCATAAGGAAGGGCTTTTTCCAGTTTCCTGGCCAGAGAATAGATCAGATCGACGTTGTTGAACAGATAGAAGACCTGACCGTTTCTTTCCAGCTCGCGCATGATGACTTCCTGGACCAGGTTCTCATTTTTATGGACGACATAAGTCTGCACCGGATAACGGTTGCTGGGGGGCGTATCCAAAGTCGAAAGACCGCGCAGTCCGACCAGTGACATCTGCAAAGTCCTGGGGATCGGCGTTGCCGATAAGGAAAGGACATCGATGGAATTCTTCATCTGTTTGATTTTTTCCTTGTGTTCGACGCCGAAACGCTGTTCCTCATCGATGATCAGCAGGCCCAGGTCCTTGTATCCGATATCTTTGGACAGGATCCGGTGCGTACCGATCAGGATATCGACCTTACCTTCTTTGAGATCTTTCAGGATCGCCCTTTGTCTGTCTTCCGGTATGTAGCGGTTGAGCAGTTCCACCCGGACGGGGAAATCCTCAAAGCGCTTCTTGAACGTATCGAAGTGCTGAAAAGACAAGACGGTCGTCGGGCACAGATAAGCGACTTGTTTATCGTCATTGACGGCCTTGAAGGCGGCGCGTATGGCGACTTCGGTCTTGCCGAAACCGACATCGCCGCACAAAAGGCGGTCCATCGGCTTGGGCTTTTCCATTTCGGCCTTGACCTCTTCGATCGCCGTGATCTGATCATCGGTCAGTTCATATTCGAAAGTATCCTCGAATTCCTTCTGCATCGGCGTATCCTTGGAGAAGGCAAAGCCGATGTTGGTATCTCTGAGGGCATACAGCTCGATCAGCTTGCCGGCGATATCGTTGACGCTCTCCTCCACCCGCTGCTTGGTCTGTATCCACTCTTTGGAACCGAGCTTATGCAGCTTCGGGACGACACCTTCCTTGGAAACGTACTTGCGCACCAGCGAAAACTGCGACAGCGGGACCAGAAGTTCATCGTTGCCCTTATAGATGATCTTGAGATAATCGCACTTGATCCCGTTGATCATCCGCGATTCGATCGCCACATACTGGCCGATGCCGTACTGGTCATGGACGACATAATCGCCCGGTTTGAGTTCTTCGTAAGAATTCAGCGTCCTGGCTTCCGCATAGCGGCTGGCAAAACGGCCGTGATGCGGCGCTTTCCTGAACAGTTCACGGATCGTGTAGACGGAAAGATCGAGGTCTTCGACGGAAAAACCGCCGTAAAGATCCCCATAAGAAAGGTTGATCCCCGGCTTGAGATCGGCACCGGCGATGACGTACGGGATATCGAGCCGGATCAAGGAATTGACCAGCTCCTCAAAATGCTTCTCATCCAGAACGACCAGCTTATAGCTGCTCTTCTCATTTCTTAAAACATTGGTGATGTAATCGATGGTCCCGTACGGGAAGTCGATCTCCGCGATCTTCGGGATATCGGAAAACGGCTTGCCGTAGAGCAGATCGCAGCGGGCGATCTGTCTGGACAGTTCCGCAAAGACGTAAAAACGCAGCGGCAGCCTTTTCTCCTCGTACATCTCCTGAATATAGCTGACCGTCTCATTGGTCAGCAGTTCCATATGCGAATCGATCTTTTCCTTATCGGAAAGATAGACCAGAGGATCATCGAAATAATCGATCAGATGAGACTTGGAAAAATAACAGTAATAGAAATACTGCGACTGCCGGTAGACATCGGAATAGATGTATTCCAGATCGAGTTCCATCGCTCCGCTCTCTGCCTTGACGTTCTGCCTGAGATACTCTTTCTCCTCCGGCGAGAAGAAAACATCCTTGGCAAAGATGATCTTTGCCTCATCGACCTTTTCCAGCGTCCTTTGCGAGTCGTTGTCAAAAAAACGGATCGAATCGACGACATCGTCGAAAAACTCGATCCTGACCGGCTTGTCGTAATTGACCGAAAAAACATCGACGATGAAACCGCGGGAAGCGAACGTCATCGGCGTCTCGACGTGGCTGGTCTTTTCATAACCCAGGCAGATCAGCCTTTCGATCAGTTCCTCTTTGTTCAGAACATCGTCCTTGCGGACCTCGATGATGTTTTCCGAAAGCTCCTTCTTCGAAGGAAGATGACGGATCAGACCGTACGGGCTGACCAGGATGACCTTGAGTTTATCACAGCTGATCATCTTGCATAAGGCATTGAGCCTGGCTGCCCGGTTCTCAAACGAAGAGGCGATCTCTTCCGCCCGCAGCGACTCTTCCGGCAGGTAGGAGACCAGTTCATCTTCATCAAAATACGAGACCAGGATGTCTTTCAGCCGATGGGCAAGATAGGCGTTCTCCTTGACCACGATCAAAGGACGTTTGGAATCCTTCGCCCGCAATACGATCTTGATCGCTTCTTCCGTCAGTGAATTGTAACTTAAAAAGGAATGAGAGCTCTCATTCAGTACGGGTCCGATTCTTTCCAATAGATCCAAAAACTTCATCCGTTGTATTTTGACATGACCAGATCGAAATCATGGTCAAAGGCATAGATCAAAGCTTCCGCCCCCTTATCAAAGACCTCGTCGAGGATCTTTTCATCTTCCTTCGAAAACGAAGAAAGGACATAGTCCTTCGTGTCGATCTTCTTGTCGTTGGAGATGCCGATACGGATGCGGTCGATCTTCGAGGTGCCGAGCAGCTGTATGATATTGCCCATGCCCTTCTGGCCGCCGCTGGATCCCTGTCTCCGTAAACGCAGCTTGCCTACCGGCAGATCGAGGTCGTCATGGACGACGATCAGATCGCTGACATCGATGCCGTAAAAATGCATCAGAGAGACGACAGCTTCTCCCGACAGGTTCATATAAGTCTGCGGTTTGGCGATGATGATCCTGTCGCCTTTATAGCGGAAGATCCCGTATCTTGCCCTGCACTTGGACTTGTCCAGTTCAAGAGACAGTTTTTCACACAGACGGTCGATCAGTAAAAAACCCGCGTTATGACGAGTTTTTTCATATTCGATCCCCGGATTTCCCAGACCGACGATCAGCTTCATCAGTCTTTATCTTCTTCCTTGGTTTCTTCTTGGGAAACTTCTTCTTTGATCTCTTCTTTTTCTTCTTCCTTCGGCGTTCTCGGCGGATACTTTTCCAGGATCTCAAGATCTCTCATGTAGGTCTTGCCGATCTGCGTTCCGGCAAAAGAATGCAGGTCTTCCTTATAGTAATCTTCCATCGGTTCGCCGGAATACGCCAGCGTCGAAGAAGCAAAGCGCTTGAATAAGCCGATTAGATTCTTCTCATATTCGTATTTGGCGAAACCGCCGTCCAGCATCGAAGACAGGACTTCCACGCCGGCATCTTCTTTTTCGCAAAGCGCGTTGTAGATCGCCTTGAGCAGCTGATATTCGACGCGGTTCTCCATCTCGGGGATCGCATCGAACTTTTCCTTCAGAGCGTCCAGGACATCGAACTTGGAAAGTCTCCTGGCCTTGGCCATATCCAGATAGAGCCAGACAAAAACATCCGTATTGGTCGCCGCCATCGCTCTGGAATACTTCCCCTTCCTGAAAAAGACCGCCTTGAGGTCGAGATCGTTCATGGTATCGGAAGTATCTTCCCCTCTCAGCATCTGTTCATACAGTTTCAGGATGCGGCCTTTGTTCTGAAATTCCGCTTCTTTTTCATTTTCAATGTAGCTGCAGATGCGGTCATACGCGGTATCCGACTCCGCCAAAAGCTCCTTGTAACATTCGATATATTCCTTATTGTGTCTGTAGCGGGCGATCAATGTCACATTGCGGTACATCACATACACCAGCAGGCAGAACATTGCGGCAAAAAATATAATTTCCATCTTGTTGATTCTCCTGATCTATTAAATATTATAGCGTAAACAGGGAATGATAATTTTCATTCAGCTGTCTTTTGAAACTCTCTTCTCCGATGCCGAGCTCTTCGGCGATCTTTTTTCCCGTATAGACGACGAAGGACGGCTCATTGCGCCTGCCGCGCATCGGCGACGGCGCAAGATAAGGACAGTCCGTCTCGATCAGCAGTCTGTCGACCGGTACGGCATGGATCACTTCAAGCTCCTTCTTCGCCTTCTTCCAGGTCACCGGACCGGCGATCGAGATATAAAATCCCAGTTCAAGAAATTTCTTTGCCCAGTCCGCATCATCGGAATAACAGTGCATGACGCCCTTCACCGGACAGCTTTTCAAGATCTCATAGGTATCTTCGATGGCATCCCGGCTGTGGATGATGACCGGCTTATGAAGCTCCTGCGCAAGCCGGACCTGCCGGGAAAAGATCTCCTTCTGCTTTTCTTTATTGTCCGAAGTCCAGTGATAATCCAGACCGATCTCGCCGATGGCACAGCAGGTCTCTTCTTCAAAAAGCGAAGCGAAACGCTCAAACAGTGTTTCATCGACGGCATCGGCATCCCCCGGATAGATGCCCAGAGACCGCTTGAAAGCGATCTTTTCATGAGATATCGTCTTGGCAAATTCATAATCTTCGATATAGGAAGAGATGATCATTGCCTTCGTCACGTCGTTTTCGGCCATGTGTTCCAATACCGCGTCGAGGTCTTCCCTGAAGGCGGTATCATTGATATGACAGTGTGAATCCAGCCAGTTCATCATTTTCCCAGACAGAAGTTTCTGAACATATGATCGATCAGATCCTCCTGGTATTCCTTTCCCAAGATCTGACATAAGTCATGGTAAGCGGCATCGAGATCGGTCACGATGACATCGGTCGTGACGTAACCGAGGTGATCGTAAGCCGTCTTCAATTCGTCATAGCACATCTTCATGAAAGCGATCTGCCGCTCGTTGTTGAGGATATCTTCCTCCGCCAGATCGATGTCCTCCTTGTAACGCTCATTGAGATAGTCGGTCAAAGAAGCGATGTCGTGATCTCTGGCACTGATCGAGATCTCGCCTTTCTTCACAAGATCGGACTTGTTGTAGACGATGACCGTATTCTTTCCTTCGTACTTTCTCATCAGTGCTTCGTCTTCCTCATCGATATCCGATGCATCGACGACCAGCAGGATGAGGTCGGCTTCTTCCAGTGCCTGGAACGTCTTTTCGATGCCGATCTTTTCGATCTCTTCCTTCGTATCGCGGATCCCCGCCGTATCGATCAGGTTCAAAGTGACGTTCTTCAGGCTCACTTTGCCCTCGACCAGATCTCTTGTGGTACCGGCGATATCGGTGACGATCGCTTTCTCTTTCTGCAGCAAGGCATTCAGCAAAGAAGACTTGCCGACATTGGGCTTGCCGATGATGACGGTATTCAGACCGTCTTTGATCAGACGGAAGCGTTCCGCCTTGTCGATCATCTCTTCACACTGCGCCTTCCATTTTTCGATGTACGGAGCCAAGACTTCATCGGTCATTTCCGTTTCGTCTTCATATTCCGGATAATCGATATTGACTTCGATCATCGCAATGACATCTTTCATCTCCGCCATCAGCGGATCGATCAGATGCTGCACCGAACCGTTCATGCCGCGGATCGCCGATCTGGCCTGTATCATGCTTTGAGCCCGGATCAGATCGTTGATGGAATCCGCTTCCGCAAGGTCGATCCTGCCGTTGAGGTAAGCCCGTTTGGTGAATTCCCCCGGTTCCGCCAGACGGCAGCCGTTCTTTAAAAGCAGATTGAGGATGAGTCTTGTGACATAGACACCGCCATGACAGTTGATCTCGACCATATCCTCTTTCGTATACGACTTCCCTGCAGCAAAAAAGGAGATCAGGACTTCATCGACGATCTTTCCCTCATCCCTGATGTGGGAATAGACGATCGTATTCGCGCTGATCTTTTTCACATCCGAGATCCTGCGGATAATGTCAAAAGACTCGTCACCGGACATCCTGACGATGGAGATCGCTCCGTCTTTCAAAGCTGTGGAGATCGCACAGATCGTATCATTCAACATACATTACCATTCTATACGAAAATTCGAAAATGTTATAGAAAAGATGCCCTGACTCCCGCATGTCTTCCGCTTTTGAAACAAGAGGGTCCGGTACTCCTTCGTTTTATCATCTTCTCCGCAAAAAGGTACCGATCTGTGATCAAAAGATGCCTCGCGGAACTTGAAAAAAGACCATTTCACATTTTACAATAAAATTAGTTAAAGCTTTATTTCATCATAATAATAACAGGAGGAAAAGTATGAGCAAGTATGTTATTACGTTAAGCCCATCCGGCAAGTATCATTTCAACCTTATCGCCAGCAATGGCGAACCTATCCTTACATCTCAGATGTATGCCGCAAGAAAAGGCGCAGTCAAAGGCATCCGCAGTGTTGCCAAGAATGCACCGGAAGCACCGGTCGTAGACCTCACTGCCAAAGAAGTCGTTCCTGCCAAGAACCCGAAGTTCGAGATCTTCCAGGGCAAAGACGAAAAGTACTACTTCAGGCTCATTGCCGCCAACGCAAAATCCATCGGCAGATCCGAAGGCTACAATTCTCTGACATCCTGCAAGAACGGCATCAAGTCCGTCAGGAAGAATGCGGAAGCAGAGATCGAAAAGAAAGCTCCTGCCAAGAAATAATCAGGATCAAAAACCATCAAAAAAATACTCCGGCAAAGACCGGAGTATTTTTCATAATGCCTTATGAAAGTCCTTATGCGAGGATCTTTGCGATCAGGCCTTCGATGATGCCGAACAGCGAGAAGTCCTGGCCGCCGTAGACCAGCATCCAAGGCTGTATCGTGTTGTTGAAGAAGTATGCACCGAAGCCGACCAGCAGGACCATGATGATACCGTTGAGTGCACAGGCGATGACCGTACCGCGGATGCCGCCTTTGGCATTGGCGATGATCGCAGCACAGCCGTTCTCAAAGAAGCAGGTGAAGATCAACGGAATGATGACCGTCGGGAACATGCCTCTGGTGACCAGGATCGTGATCGTCGAAGTGATGACGGCAACGATGAAGCCGATCAGCAGGGAGTTCGGACCGTAACCGAAGATGACCGGGCAGTCCAGAGCAGGGATCGCACCCGGGACCAGTTTTTCGGCAACGCCCTTGAACGCCGGAACGATCTCCGCGATCAGCATACGGACGCCCTGCAGCATGACAGTGACACCGACGCCGAAGTAAACGGAATGTGTGAACCAGTAAGAGAAGAAGCTGCCGCCGTAGCCGAAGACTTCCGCCGGAGAAAGACCGGCACCGGAAACGACGAAGTACATGATGATGTAAACGACAGCGATCGCAATGGAACCGGTGATGGAAACTTCTCTCAGGAATCCCAGAGACTTCGGAAGCTTGAGATCTTCGCAGCTCTTGGACTTGTCACCGACCAGCGGTGCAACGATACCGGCGATGACGGAAAGCGTCGTCGTCGGGTGACCGATCGTGAAATCGTCCTTGCCCGTGACATCCTTGACTAACGGTCTCATCAGGTTCGGTGCGACGATCATGTACAAAGCCGTGAAGATCGCAGCCAGACCGATCAGCTTGCCGCCTGTCAGGCCGGCATCAACACCGGCTGCGATGAAGACGTATGGGAACCAGTAAAGCATGTGGCCTGTGAGGAAGACCGATTTCCAAGGCGTGAAGCGGGCAACGACCAGGTTGATCGCAAACGCCAGGATCATGACGATACCGATCTGGGTACCGTACTGTCCGCCGATATCGATCGAAGCAGGTGCCGAAGCATTGCCCGGCATCAAAGTATTGAATGCGGTGATGATGCCGTCGATCGAATTGCCGGTGATCAGACCGGTACCGGTATTCAGTACGAAGAAACCGATCGCGGTCATCAGAGTTCCTCTGACGACTTCGGAAACGGACTTCTTCTGCAGGATCAGGCCGACCATCGCGACGAGCGAAAGGAAGATCGCGCCTTGACCAAAGATCTCATTGATGATGAAATTGAGAATTGACATAAGTAGCCTCCTTTTCCTTTATTACTTATCTTTCCCCAATAAACAACTAATTCAGAGAGTTCATATACTCGAGAACTTTTTCTTCCACTTCAGAGCTGTCCATGAAATTCTCGATGATCCTGACCGGTACATCGGCGCGGTCGACGATCCTTTCGGCAAGTTCTCTGGAAATGAAGATCACATCGCATGGATTGGACAGACAGGTCCCGACATCACCGCAGAACGTATCCGCTTCCAGATCGTGTTTCTTCAGGATGTCGTCGATCGCCATCCTCAGCATGAGGGACGAACCGCAGCCGAATCCGCAGACGCATTGAATTTTTGGTACTTTCATCATTCATTCTCCTTAATCTTATTGAACACTTCGTATAATTCTTTATCGGTCTTGCATTCAGCAAGTCTTTCGATCGTACCCTCTTCCATCAGCCGCATGGCGATCTTCTGGATCTTTTCCATATGCGACTGCCTGTCCGTACAAGCCAGGCACATCACCACGTTCACCGGATCGTTGCGGCTGCCGAAATCGACGCCGTTTTTCAGATTGATCAGAGACACGGCATTATGTAAGACCGCCTCGCAAGGTGCCGCATGCGCTAAAGCAAAACCCTTGGCGATCACCATATACGGGCCTAAGGTATTGACGCTTTCGATCATGTCTTCGATATAGGCTTCCTTGATGTCGCCGGTATCGATCAGGATCTGCCCCGCTTTGCGGATGGCATCTTTCCAGTCGAAAACTTCCACCTGAGATGCTATATTGTCTGTTCTTACCAGTTCTTCCATCGGATAACGGGTACCTTTCTTATTTTTATTATAGTATCTCGGATACCGGTAATTCAATCAATGTGTTCAAAAAAACATATTCTGTAACACATGGCAGAAAAAAGATCTTCTTTCGAAGATCCTATTTCTTTCCGGAAAATTTGTTCTCTGTCAGATTGAAATCCCCGCGCTCCAGAACGTTCATCTGGGCTTCCGGGTCATTCAGCAGACGCTTGGACTGATTGAGTATCGCATCTTCCACCAGGTTCCTGGCCAGACGGCCGTTGCCGGAGTTGGGATCGTTGCGGCTCTGTATCAGCGTGAAGTAATCCTGCAAAGGACGCAGTGCATCTTCGGCGATGACATAGTCTTTGCCTTTGGCGATCGACTTCGCGATCAGCATCAGCTCTTCACCGGTGTAATCGGAGAATTCGATGACGTTCGCAAAACGTGACTTCAGACCGGAGTTGGCCTCTAAGAACGTCTACATCTCCTTAGTGTAACCCGCCAGGATGACGATCAGATCGTCGCGGTGGTCTTCCATCGCCTTGACCAAGGTATCGATGGCTTCCAGACCGAAGGAATCATCCTTGCCGCGGTATAAGGAATACGCTTCATCGATGAACAGCACACCACCCAATGCCGACTGGATGACCGACATCGTGAGCGGCGCCGTATGACCGACATACTTGCCGACGAGATCCGCTCTGGTCACTTCGACCAGCTGTCCCTGTTTCAGGATGCCGCAGGCCTTCATCATGCGCGAGACCAGACGGGCGATCGTCGTCTTGCCGGTACCGGGGTTGCCGGTAAAGATCATATGTTTGGAGATCTCGTTGGTCTTGAGACCCTTCTGTTTACGGATCTGATTGATCTTGATCAGATTCTCCAGGGATAAGAGATAATTCTTGACATCATCGAGTCCGACGATCTCATCGAGCTCCTTCTGTATCTCTTCTCTTTCCGCCTTGGCATCATCGACGATGTCGAGGTCCAGAGAGATCTCATCGAAGACGGCTTTGATCGTATCTTCATAAGAGATCTTCACCTTTTCACATTCATCGTGTTTCAAAGCGATATCGACCATCTCGTTGTAGATCTTCTTGACGCTCGGCGAGATCGAATCGATACCGTCATTGGGTTCATAGATCGACTTGAGATATTCGTTGATCGAAGGATCGACCTCAAGTTTGATCTCCAGCTGATTGGCACAGCGGGTGATCAGGGAATCGACGAGCTGGCCGATGATCTTGATCAGCGACTGCTCATCGAGCTTTTCGGTCTTGACCTTGTCATCGATCTTTTCGATGAACGACTTGCCGAAGATATCCATGAGCTTGGTCGGATTCTTCTCGGTAACGAAGACCAGGACCTTGTCGTTGCCGGTGAGCCGGTCGATGATATCGCCGGAAAGCGTATTGGTCGCCTCCACCAGCTGATTGTTTTTCAAGGTGTAGCGCTTGTTCAGAACGCAGTTTCCTTCCATGACCAGTTCCGCCAGCATCCTGTTGAAGATCGGCGATGCCTCTTCGAAATTCTCGATCAGGATGATCGGATTCTTGCCGGATAAGGCAACATAGATGTCCTGTAAGAAAAGGACTTCCTGAGAGCTGGACTGGTATCTGGACATATCGAGCTCGATGACTTCACTGGAGACGGAAAGTCCGTAGTGCTTGAGCAGTTCGCCCATCCGGTAGACCATCTGGTGCCTGCCGGTACCGTTGGTCCCGTAAAGGATGATCGAATTGCGGATCTTCTTGGGATCGGAACCGATGACGTAAGGTCTGCGGAATGCCGTCGTGAAAGATTTGCACGCCTCATCTTCACCGATGATCGTCTCGGAGAGATCCTTGTAGATGTTGTTGAAGACTTCCTTGGAAGCCTTGCCCAGAACGACGGTCTCCGGCGTTTCGATCGAGATGTTGAAATCCTTTTCGATATCGGCCTTGAGCTTCTTTAGATCATCGTCCGAATAATTGAACTTCTTGGTCATCTCTTCGATATCCTTCTGGTTCTGCAGAAGGATCTGGTTGAGTTCGCTCTCCGTATCCTTCAGGATATCGACCGAGTCATTGTAGATATTTGAAAAACTGCTTCTCCTTTTCGAGAAGAGTTCTTCCATCATTTTTTCTTTATCTTCGTGTCTTGACATAATTTACAGATGTTTCATGATCTCGCTGTTGACCTTGGTCATCAGCAGTTCCTTGGATCGCTTGAGTGCCTTGAGCACATAGGAAAGCCCGTCGTAATAGCCCTTGTCGTAAAGAGCGGAATGAGAATTGCTGCGATTGAGCTCATCGGAGACCCGCGCTTCGATGACATAAAGGTCCTTGCGGTTCTGATAGGCATCGGTATAGTACTTCTCCAGGGCATCCTTGTGGCCTTCGACATAGGCGTTGACGTTCTGCGTACCGTAGGAGACGTGCTCGATGATGCTGCGGAAGCATTCGAACCTCGTCACATAGGCGCCCAGATCATCCGGGATGCGCGGCCGGGAGATCTTCGCCGGATCGGCGGAAGAAACATAAGACGTTGCTTTTTGCTGCTCTTCTTTACGGACTTCTTCGTCCTTCACGGAATCCAGGGTCGAGAAGATGTCATCGATGTCCATCTTCTTCTGTTTCTCGACCTGTTCCACAAGTTTGAACATATCGATCTTCTTTTCAGTCATTCTGGCCTCCATTGAACGGTCCTCCGACCAGTCCGTCCTGTTTCAATAAGGACTGCAGGGTGTTGATATCCGCATTCAGATTCATATAGTCAGATTCATGCAAAGAATTGTAGATCGTCTTGAGCGCTTCGTTGATCAGCTTGATCGTCTTGACCAGCTGGACTTCGCATTTCTTGAATTCGTCATCCTTGATCGCGGAATCGGAAAGACGCTTGTAGTTCTCCAGGATCCCGGTCAGGATCGGCAGGTAGTATTCGTAAAGCTTGTTGAGCTTCGGATCGACACTGCCGTCTTCCTTATCGACGATGTCGATCTGCTTGAGCAGTTCGCAAGTCTGATAAAGACCGTTGGTGACTTCTTCGTTGGACAAGCCCTTGTTGAGTTCGTTGATCCGGTCGATGAATTTTTCCGCCTGGGACATCGGACCGGTCTTCTTGGAAGCTTCCGCCTTCTTTTCTTCTTCCTGTTTCACGCTGCCGCCCTGTTTTGCCAGCTGGGCAAGCGCAGAGATGACCTTTTCATAGGCATCCGGATAGTAAGAACGGAATTCCTTCAGCTGACAGACCTTTTCGTCCTTATAAGAGATATACAGGTTGTCGACCGTTGTATACGTACCGCTGTGGGTGGAGATCGAGATGTCGTCGAATAAGATCAGGGACACGTTGTTCTTGAAATATTCGGATAAGACCCTGTCGATCTGCGCATTGCGGGAATTCTTCACATAGCTCGTAGACTTATTCTGATGGACATTGGAATTCTTACGATATGCCGAACTTCTGCTGCTCTCACTTTCCCCGAACACATACCGCATGAACTTGAAAATGCCATAGAAGGCAAGTGCTGTCAGGACGCCCGGGACGACAAGTCCGAACAGCAATAATCCTCCGCTTTCAAAAAGAAAGTCAAGGATCGTCATAATGATGATAAAACCGAAAATACCGATTCCGCCTCTTCTTCTTCTCATAACAAACTCATTATATCATTATTGAAAATGCAATTCGATAAAATGGTCGTCTTTGTATCCTTCATAACAAAGGCCTTTCTCTCTTTGCGCAGCAACAGCCTATCCTCCCGCAGGACCCGTGCTGTCTGCGCAGAAAGAAGGAGGAGATGCCCCGGGAAAAGCTGCATCGCAAATTGATAAACGAGTGCTATATTTTTGATTAATCTTGCCATTGCAAATGCGTTTTTTTATATAATAGATTTAAAGGAGGTATTCTGATATGACAAAATTTGAGGATACTGTAAAAGAAATGGAATCTCAGGTCGAAGATCTTGAGAATGATCTCGCTGAAAAACAAGCTCAGCTCGATGATGCTTCAAAAGAAAAAGCAAGATTGCTCGTTGAAAAGACGGAAGAAGCTATCAAGTCATCTATAGAAAAAGTCAAAGGCATCATCAATGATGTCCAGGAAGATGAAAAGCTGGATGAGTTCCTTGACAAAGTCAAGGCAAAATCCATGGAAGCTGTCGATTTCACGAAAGAAAAGATCGCAGAGCTGACCAAGAAAGCCGACAAAGACAACAAACTTGAAAAGCTCGGTGAAGACATCATGGCCGAATTTGATAAGCTGAAAGAATCCGATGCTTACAAAAAGACTGCTGACTTCTTGAGCGACATCTCAACGAAAGTCAATGAGTACTTCAACAAACCGGAAGTCAAAGAAGTCATCAACAAAGCAAAGACGACGACCATCAACATCGCTGAAAAAGGTGTCGAAGGCCTGAAGAAAGCTTTGGAACCGAAAGAAGCTCCGGTCGAAGAAAAAGCGGAAGAAGCCCGCGAATGTGAAGCACCGGCGGAAGAAAAACCTGAAGAATAATAAGATTCCATCATAAAGCCCGATCAGACGATCGGGCTTTTTTTCATATCTGCAGCAGCCTTTGATAGACTTCTTCGGGATCGACCGGCTTGCCGTCGATGTATCTTTCTTTGATGTTGCGCTCATCGCCGATATAGCAGAACCTTTCCAAAGCATCCGCCAGAGAAGGATGATATTCTTCCTCCAGCATGTCTTCGACGACGACCGCATTGAAGCGGTAGCCCTTTTCCAGCTTTCCGACGCGGTCGAAGATGCTGCCGCCGGCAGCCGTTGCCATATAGAATGCATTGGACAAAGTGATCTGGACGTTTCCGCCTTCATAGAACTGCTTCATCTTGGAGATCTGGGCAGCTCTGGCGATCTGACGGTAGATCCCCAGGAAATGACCGCCGCCGACATCCGAACCGAGGGCGATCTTAAGACCCTTATCATGCATCACGGCAGCCGGCATGATCCCGGCAATGATGTTGGAAGTCGCATCCGGACAATGCACACTGATGCCGTCATATTCTCTCAGGATCCGCTCTTCGGTTTCCGTCGGGAAGATGACATGGGCGAAGATCTTGGGACCCTTTCCTTTCAGCAGACCGCAGGCTTCATAGATCTCTCCGTCCGAAGAAAACTCCGGATAAAGCTCCTTTGCCCAGGCGGCCTCCGCCCTGGATTCCACAAGGTGGGTCTGCACGCCGACACCGTAGCGCTCCGCCAGAGAGCCCAGGCCTTCCATCAGTTTTTTGGAACAGGTCGGCGCAAAACGCGGCGTCAGGATCGGCCGGACTTTTTCATCGCCGAGATGTTCCGCGATGAACTTCTCCGTCTTATGCAGAGAATCTTCCGTGCTGTCGACATAATAATCCGGGGAATTGCGGTCCATGTTGACCAGACCCGTATAGGCATAAAGTCCGGCTTCCCGTAACATCCTGAACAGAAGATCGCAAGCCTCATAATGCAAAGTCGTGAACAAAGAAAGATGAAAACTTCCGTGTCTTAAAAAATCCCTCACCAGTCTCGCATAGATGCTTCGCGCATAAGCGGGATCTTTATAGTTGGATTCCTGCGGGAACGTGTAATCGTTCAGCCAGTCGAACAGAAGCCTGTCCATCCCGATGCCCCGCTGCGGATACTGCGGTGCGTGCATATGCAGATCGGAGAACGCCGGCAGGATCAGATCCTTTCCGTGGTCGATCAGTTCGTATCCCCGATATTCCTGCTTATAGTCCCGGAAGACATCCTCGATCAAACCGTCATTGACCAGGATATAGCCGTCTTCGATGATCTCGAGCTCATCGTAAGACCTCGAAGTGATGATGTTGCCTTTATGGATCTGCTTCATAAACGGTCTCCTTTTTCTTATGCCCCCATTATACAAAAAAGGGAGGAAAGTTCCTCCCCTGATCGTATCATAATTCGTTGAGTTTTCCGTCTCTCAATAAGACCCTGTGGTCCGACATCTCGGAAACGGTGTTGGAATGGGTGACGACGATGATCGTCTTGCCGAATTCCTGTGACAGTTCCTTGAAGATGGCGATGATCTCCCGCTCCGTTGCCGTATCCAGGTTGCCGGTCGGCTCATCGGCGAAGATCAGATCGACGTTGGAAGCCAGGGATCGGGCGATCGCCACACGCTGCTGTTCACCGCCCGAGAGCTGATTGACCATACGGTCCGCCTTGGAACGGACGATGCCGAAACGTTCCAGCAGATTGTAGGCGACGTTCTTGCGGTCCTTCGGCAGCTTGTTGTCGGTCTCCGACATCGCCAGCATGACGTTTTCCAACGCCGTGAGATACGAGATCAGATTGTACTGCTGGAAGACGATCGAGATCGCATTCCTCCTGTACTTGTATAAGCCGATCTCCTTGATGTTTTTTCCTTCAAAGAAGATCTCCCCGCTTTTCGCCGTATCCAGACCGGCGATGATCGACAGTAAAGTCGTCTTGCCCGAACCGGAAGGACCTAAGATCGTATAGAACTTTCCCTTTTCAAATTCATAGGAAAGATCCTTGAGGATCTGACGCTCATAACCGCCGTCGATATAGGAATAATTGATGTTTTCAAGTTTCAATACTGTTTCCGCCATATTCCCTCCTAGTTCTGATTCATCAGGATCTTCTTCGGATTGTAACGCATGATCATGAAAGAAGGTATGATGACGGAGATCAGTACGATCCCTAAGCCCAGTACATAGATCTCGGCGATGATCAGCGGTGAGATCGAAACTTCATATTCCGAGATCAGATCGTCCAGAGAGATCTCCGTCGAATAGTCCGTGTTCCAGATGTCGATGTAGTCGAAACCGAATTCCTCCTCGTTCGCCAGATCCGAGGTGGCGATCTGCGCCTCCAGGACCGAATTGCCGATCCGCTTGGCGATCAGAGAACCGGAAACGACGGACAGAGTGAAACCGATGACCGCGACTAGAGCCAGCTCGATGAAGAACTGTCCGATGACCTTGAGCTTCGAAGCGCCGACCGACAGCAAGACACCGATCTCATACTCCCTGGTCTTCAGGGTCAGAGCAGTGACTAACGTGATGATGACGATCGCGTTGATGACCACGAGCCAGACGATGAAGTTGGCATACATGGACAAGGTATCCAGCGGCTTGGACAGACGCTTGAATTCCTCGTTGTTGGCATCGAGCGAAGTGAACTGTGACAGGGAAGACTCATGGTCCTTGACGAACTGTTCGACATTGAGCGGATCGTCCAGAAGCAGCGTGGCGTTCTCGATGTACATGGTCTTTTCCATGTTTTCGATCGAAGGACGGTTGTCCGGATCGCTGTAGTATTCTTCTTCCGGATTCTGCTGGGCAATATAATCAAAAGTCTTCTGCTGCACCGGCAGCTGGGCCATGAAGACCGACGTCGTCGGCATGAAGATCATGTTGTCCGGATTTTCGAACGGAGAAGCGTATTCCCAGTTGGAGGAATCCGGTGTCAGAGGATTGTTGTGCGAGTAGATGCCGATGACCTCGAATTCGACATCGAGATCTTCCGTCACGACGCCCATCCTCTGCAGATAAGAAGACAGATAGTTGGTTCCGAGCCGGATATGATCGCCGACGCTCAGACCGTTGGCTGCCGCCAGATTCTGTGAGACCAGACAGACCATCTCTGCATCATCGATCTCTTTCTGATTGTAGAAACGGCCGCTGACGACCTGGTAGCCGCCGTCTTCAAATTCGATCATGCCCGGATACATATTGGACTTGACGAAGAAGACCGGCTCCTGGTAAGTCTCGCAGTTCATCCCGCCGCTTTCGTCATACCAGCAGGACTGACCGCCGCTGTCTTCCATGTTCTGTTCCCGGGTATTGTTCAGGTGGACGAAATCGAGCGTCTTCTCCGAATCGATGTACCACATGTTGGAAGAGATGGAGTTGGCGATCCTGACGCGCGGATCGGATAAAAACTGCGAAACGTCTTCCACCTTGACGCGCGGATAGTTCTCATAGAATTTGTTGATCTCATCCTCATCGGTCAAAGATTCGACATAACGGTTGACCTTGTTGAAGTCGATCGCATAAGTAACGACTGCCCTCATCTTCTTGCGGGTCAGGATCTTTGCGCTTTCCGCGGCATTCGAGACCCCCAGACCGATGATGACCAGGTTACCGATCAGAAAAAACGTCAGTATCAGCAAGACCGACTTGGACGGTCTCCTGGTGACATTTTTGAATGCTCTGTTGATAAAGTTCATAACTTCTCCCTTTATTGTTTATAGCTGTCATCGCAGATCACGATATAGACGATGATGTTTTCCGGCAGATACGTTCCGGCTTTGACCGGTTTGTCGTCCCAGCGCCGGACGGAGATGACATCGCCGTTGGCTTTGCCCTCCAGGTAGGAATAGCTGACATCGTAAGTGATCTCTGCCCAGTCGCAAAGCCTTCTTGCCTCATTCTCATTCAGCTTCGCATCATAAAGATCCGCCCAGGTCAAAGGTGTCACGGTGTCGTCTCTGTAGAGATCTTTCGGATCTTCCAAAAGGATGTTTCTTCCCTTGGAGATCCAGACATTCAGTGTATCGCCGACATAGACGCCGTTGTCGTAACGGATGATCTTGTTGACCGGGATATCGTCCGAGAACTCGTTGATCCGATTGACCGTGATCTCGGCACCGAGCTCGTTCTGTTCATCTTTCCAGTCATGCAGACCGCCCTTGTCGTGGTATTCCGATCCGATGAAGTTTGCCGGAACATCGACGATATTGCCCAAGGACATCGTCAGTTCGATCAGTTCCGCGGGATCGATCAGAGAGCCTGCGGACAAAGACTGCTTCAATACGATATCTTTCGCCTGTGAAGAATAGATGCCCTTTTCCATATCGATGTACGCCGTCGGGTTCTTTCTCAGCCAGGCATCGACCTGTTTCTTGGACCAGCCGATCATATTCGGCATATAGACCGCAACACCTTTGGAAACGACGACCGTCATGCTGTCGCCTTCCTTGATCGTCTTGCCGGAAGCGATGGACTGGGAGATGACATAGTCCTGATCGATCTTGTCGGAATACTGCTCGACTTTGATCAGTTCGATCTTATTGGTTTTCGCCCAGGCTTCCACGGAAGCGTAAGGCTTCTTTTCGAAATCTTCGACCGAGACCTTGCCGGCCGGTGCACGTCCTTTGGATACATTGATCTTCAATGTGCAGCCTCTCGAGAACGAATCTTCCTCACAGCCGGAGAAAGCATAATCGATGACTTCGTTCTCCGCCACTTCGGTATTGTAGGCGGTGACCATCTTGGTCTTTAAAAGCTTATTGGAGGAGATCCACTCCTGGATCTCATCTTTGGTCATGGACGAGAGATCCGGAACGCGGATCTTTTCTTCGGGATCGGGACCGAGGGAAAGCGTGAAGTTGAGCTTGACGTTGTTTTTGACTTTCTTTCCGGGAGCTACGCTCTGACTTAAGATCGTGCCTTCATTGGAATCGAAATCATAGGTATCATCAAAGATGACGCCGCTGGCTTCGATGCCCTGCTGCTTGACCCAGGCAGCGACATCGCTTCTGGTCTTGCCGACGAAATCCGGCATCTCGATCTTCGGTGCCAGGAACAGGAAATATGACAAGATACCCAAGACCGCCAGAACGATGGCCGCAATGATCAAAGCTTTGACATTGAGCGGTCTTCTCTCTCTGGTGACCGGTATCCTTTCTTCCTCTTTGAAACTGGCCGGTTTCCCCTGATCGGAAAACTGATCCAGAAAGTTTTTTTCATCAGGCATGAGCTTCACCCTCCTTTGTTCAATCTCTTACATTATATGCCACGACAGGGATATATTCCTTAATTATCTACTAAGTAATACTTAAGAAAACGTCACATTTTCTGAAATGTTTTGTAAAGATGCGCCTTCATTTGCCGATGCCCTCTCGAAGATCAAGCCGGCGAAAAGATCATGAACTATGAATATCTTCCCGAAGAAGGCGGATCTGCCCTTCCGGAAAAAGCCCGATCGGAAAACGCAACGACCTCAGAAAATGCAGGCATCTGCCTGCATCGTTTTTTTATCGTACTTTTTTGAGGCCTTTATCCGATCTTGTCGAAATCCAGATCCTTCAGCGCTTCCAGCAGTGCCAGAGCTTCCTCTTTGTTCAAAGTGATGCCCTTCTGCATCTTGTCTTCCGCCCGGTTCCATTTGCGGATATCGAGCTTCGGACGGCCGGTACCGTAAGTGATGATGTTGACTTCACAGGTAAAGTCTCCGTTTTCCGATAAGACGGCGACCTCTTCGTTGATCTCGTATTTGAATTCAGCCATATTTCCTCCTTAAATGATCACGATGTTCCTGAACCCTTTTTCTAAGGCAAGTTCCTTCAGATGTTCCATATACTCCTCATCCGGCTGCCGGAAGTCCTGATACTTCTCCCGGACACCGAAATGACGGTACTTGATCAGCTTGTAGCGGATGTCTTTCTCTTTCAGATACGGTGAAAGGATCTCCGCGACCTTCGAAATGGTCTTCTCGTTCTCCAGTGCACCGGGGATGCAGACGGTGCGCACCTCTTCAAGCTTGTTCATCTTCGCCAGATAGTCCAGATTGAACAAGACCGTACTGATACTCTGACCCGTCAGCCAGCGATGACGCTCTTCACAGTCTGCCTTGACATCCAGCATCACGCCGTCGGATACTTCCAGCAGTTCCAGATCGTTTTGAAAATCGTAGGATCCGTTGGAATCCAGCAGCGTCGTCAGACCGTTCTGTTTTGCCAGCCGGAACAGTTCGACGACCGTGTCTCTTTGCAATGTACATTCTCCGCCCGAGACCGTGATCCCGCGGATGAACGGCAGATCATCTTCGATCTCTTCCCAGATCTGTGCAGCGGACATATAGGTGATCTTCGGTGAAGCGTCGTTCGGACAGACCTTGATGCAGGTATCGCAGCTCACGCATTTCTCTTTGTCCCAGACGACTTTCCCTTCCGCCATCCGCAAAGCTCCTGCCGGACAGCTCTCCGTGCATCTGCCGCAATGGACGCACATATGGATCGTCTCCGGATTGTGGCAATAGCGGCAATTGAAATTGCAGGACTGGAAGAAGACCGCCGTCCGGTTCCCCGGACCGTCAACGATCGAAGAACGGATGATCTTGTTGACGGGAGCTCTATACATCGAAACTCCTGACTTTCTTCTCGTTCATATGTCTTTCCGGCGACTTGCCCAGGACCAATGCCGCCGAATCATTGGCGACGGCTTCCCCGTTTTTCAGCTTCTCCACTTCCGAACGCTTCATCAGATAACCGGTCACCCGGATCAGATCCCCGCTCCCGAGATATGTCGACATGTATTTGACACCGACTTTGAATCCGCCTTTGAAGATGTCCAGCAAGGCATCCAGATTGCGGAATGCCGTCTCATCGAACGGGAAGATATCGCCGACGCCCGACGGGAAGAAACGGTGGTAGAGCCCGCAGTTCTTCAGATGTTCATAGAGCTCCGGCTCATCGCCGTACGCGATACGTGTGCCGGCGGAATTTCCTTCATCGTCATCGGCACCGACTTGCGAATGCATGACGAAACGGTGCTTATAAGAATACGGGCAGTAATGTTCGTTGACGCTCTTTTCGATGGCCTCCAGGATCTTCACGCCCAGCCGGTCCGCTTCCGGATCATGGCCCATGCGTCCGCTCTTGCCGTCCTTTGCCATCAGGTTGTTGACGCATTCGCAAAGACCGACCAGACCGAAAAGTCCCACGAAACGGTCGGGATGGACGAAGCCTTCTTTGACCATCCAGTCGCTTTCGAAGAACGCCCGGTCATTGACGATGCTGTTGATCTTGGCATCCATGAATTTCAATTGCGTATCCACGCACAACGGAAGTCTGTTTTCAAAGAAATCCCGGGAATCTTTACAGTGCTCGGAGATCGTCCCCAGACGCAGTCTGGTCAGAGTGAACGCTCCCCCGCCGATCAAAAGACCGTTGTAGCAGGAGGCGATACCGTAGTCTTCGCCGACTCTTTCTTTATAGAAACGGTCATAGGCAAATGCCGGATTGGCACAGCGAAGTGCGCAATCCAGGGCTTTTTTGGCAAAATCATCCGGCGTGATGTCCGGATCGTAGCGCAAAGACAGGTTCGGCGTGATGTTCTGCAGCTTCGGCAGCAGTTCGAGGATCAGCTCGCCCGTGACCGAGGCTTCCGGCCCGATGTTGGCCTGCACGAAACTGTCGGACATCGTCCGGTCGATGCTTGTGAGGAACCACCCCAGCATCTTCCCGGCATCTTCCCGTTTTTCTTTCTTTACAAAGTCTTCCAGCAGGACATCGAATCTGCCCAAGAAGACCGGGAAACGGTCCAAAGCATGGGCATTGTGATAAAAGATCAGCAGACAATTCAGTGCTTCAAACAGATCCTTCGGGGGATCCAGGCGCAGGAAGGAAGAACCTTCCTTCAGGAATTTTTCATAATCAGGCAGGATATAACGTGCCGACCAGGGCCCGTGTCCCTCATGAAGATCGGAGATCTCCCGGCTTTCCGTCAGTTCGTAAAATTCCTCCGGTGTCCCTTCGGGATAATCGAGAAGATCTTCGGCATACCTCGCCAAAGCATCGGTCCTTTGCCAGTAGGTCAGTTTCTTGTCTTTCATGATCTTCCGGATCTCTTGTTTCATTTCTTCATTTGTACTCACGGATGTTTCCTCCCTGTTCAAGACTATCATAACAAAAATCTCCCGTAGGAGATTTTACCGATATTACAATTCATTCCCTTATGAACGACAGGATGGCTCTTGCCGTGATCTGCTTCTGTTCTTCCGATGAGATCGTTGCTTCATTGTCCCCTTTCTGAAGACCGTAGTCGCCGAACTGGCAGTGATTTCCTCCTTTGATGAGAAACGTTTCGTAGTCCGAGGGCAAGTCTTTCAGATGTTCATCGTGTTTTTCCCTGTTCATGACGCCGTCGAGATCGCCGTAGATATCCAAGACCCGGAGATCCGTATCCGAAAGATCCGCATCCGCATACGACGCCAGCAGGATCAGTCCCTCCGCTTCCTGCGGATGATCCTTCAGATATAAGGAAGCACAGACACCGCCCAAAGAGTGGCCTGCCAGATACCAGTGTTTGACTTCGGGATGCGCCGCTTTCAAAGACGATGCCGCCCCGATATCAAAGAGCGGGAAATGAAACGGCGTCCTGGCGATCAGACACAAGACCCCTTCTTTTGCACAGATCTCAAACAGCGGGATATAGGCGCTTTCTTCCACCTTGGCTCCGGAATAAAAAATCAGTGCCGTCTCATACGCCTCCGGGATCAGGGCGATGTGATCTTTTTCTTCCGCAAGGCTGACCTGAGCAGAGATCGCAGGATCGCTTTGTGACTTGTAACAGACCGAAAAGTAAGATACGAAAACGAGCCCTGTGATCAAGATCAGAGCCATGGACAAAAGAACGATCTTTTTCCATATGCCTTTTTTCATCTGCCTTCTTTATGTGTGATCAGCGCCAGCGTCAGGTCGTTGACATTCGTGCCGGTCGGACCGGTGATGATCAGCGAATCGATCATCTTCAGACCGTGATAAGTGTCGTTGTCCCTTAATATTTCATCGAAATCACCGCCGGTTTTCAGGAACTTTTCATATGAGGAAGCGTCGATGATCCCGCCTGCAGCATCGGTCGGACCGTCCGTGCCGTCCGAGCCGATCGAGAGGATACAGACGCCTTCCAACCCGGAGATGTTCTTCATCTGGGAGAAGACCAGTTCCTGGTTCCTGCCGCCCAAGCCCTTGCCTTTGACATGAACGAGCGTCTCTCCGGCTAAGATCAGGGCAACATCTTCTTCATCATCAAGATGGGCCCGGATCTGTCTGAAGAGAAGCTCTCCCGCTTCTTTTGCTTCGATGTCGATCTGATCGTCGATCAGGATCGGTCTGTAACCGAGGGCTGAAGCTTCCTTCATCGCCTGTTTCGCCAGGATCTTCACCGAACCGATGATGATGTTTTCGCAATTGTCCGCTTCTCCGGACTTACTGTCCAGGATGATCCTTCGTATCTGATCCGATATGGCGATCCCTTTTTCATCCAGGATCCTGAGCGCATCTTCGCCGTTTGTCTCATCCTTTGCCGTCGGGCCCGAACCGATCGAATCGAGGCGGTCGGAAAGAACATCCGAAAGGATGATCGAACAGACCTTTGCCGGCCTGCACAGATCGGCAAAACGGCCGCCTTTGACCTTGGACAGTTTCTTTCGGATGGTATTGATGGAGACGATATCCAGGGCTTCATTCAAGAAGAGCCTGTTTAGCTCCTGCAATTCCTTTAAAGGGATCAGCGGACTTTCGAACAAGGCACTTGCCCCGCCCGAAAGCAGGAAGACGACGGTATCCTCTTTCCGCAAAGAAGAACACATTCCGATGGCTTCTTCGGTCGCCCTGACCGAATTTTCGTCGACCAGCGGATGGCCGGCTTCAAAACAGCGCACATGTTCGATCTGTCCGCCGGTATGGCCGTACTTGGTGATCACGATGCCTTCCCTGATCTTCAAGACTTCGCTTGCCGCCTTCGCCATAGAAAAAGCCGCCTTGCCGACCGCAAGCAGATAGACATCTTTATCGATATGCAGGTCCTTCAGAGCTCTCTTCACGCCTTCTTGAGGAAGACAGGAAGCAATGGCGTTCAAAGCGATCTGCCTGGCATCATTCAACGTAGATCTCGACATGGTCCAACGCATCCTGGTCGATCGCAAAGAGGTCGCCGTACAGGATGACGACGTTTTTCTTTTTGCCGGACTTCTTGCCGAATACGCAGGCATAGCCGTTGCGCTCGATGTATTCTCCCGAAAACTTTTCGCAGTTCTCCCTGACCGAAGGACTCAGTTCCTGTCCGTCGATCCGATAGACCGCATCCGGGAAATTTGCCAGGTATAAGACGAATCTTGTGACTTTGGCTTCCCCGATCGGGATCGTCTTCTTGCCGTCGTTGCTCAGATCCACATCCGCCAGATAGTCGCCCCAGAAATGAACTTCCTTTTTCTCCAGGGTCTCATTGGGCTCCAGGGTCTCGGGCAGATCCAGTTCGAAGATCAGTTCCAGATATTCGGCATCGTCATAACCCGGTGCGATCGTATAATCACCAAAAGAGAAGATATAATAATCTTCTCTCTCGACCGTACAGCCGCAAAGAAGCAGCGGGATCAGAAACAACGAAAGCAGTTTTTTCATTTCACGATACTTTTGGAAGCGATGATATCGACGCCCAGTCCCAGGACATCGGCAACGATCACATCGCCCATCTTCACCGGCGCTTTTGTTTTCACGCCTTTGAGTTCTTTCATGACATCCATGATCCTCCCCTTGGGAAGCGGAGAGGAAGAGATGACAGGCAGGCGTCGCTGATCTTTCGATTCCACTTCGACTGTGGAAGTCAGCGTACGCAGAGGATGGGTCATCTCATTATATGCATAAGTATAACCGCGCGGACAGGCATTGCCGGTCACTTTGATCTTATCGCCGTCCTGTTCCGCTTCAAGATGACAGCCCCGCGGGCAGTTGATACAGATCAGTTTCATTCGATCACCTCCCAATGGAGTTCTCCGTTCAGATCCTTGAGATCTTCTTTCTTCAGCAAGACCTTCTGCATCTCGCTTGGCACGATGCCGAGCTTTTTGATCTTCTTGTCCAGTCCGTTTCCGTAGACATGGATATAAGATTCCTTATAGACCCGGCTGACCCGGAACATGAACTCGAGATCTCTTCCCTTGTGGAAAGACTGCGGGACCATGTAAGATACACCGTTGCTGACAAGATTGCGTACGGTCTCCTCGTCGTTGGTCATGCCCAAGACATAGTTTGCAGCCGCACGGCCGGCTTTCTTGCCTTCTTGCGAGACGTAGTCGACCAGGTCGTGGACATGCAAGGCATTGCCGCAGGCAAAGATCCCTTCAAGAGAAGTCATATAATTGTCATCGACGACAGCACCTTTGGTACGCGGATCGAGCTTCACGCCCAGTTCCTCGATCAAGGTGTTTTCCGGGATGAGACCGACGGAAAGAAGCAGGCAGTCGCAAGGGATCTCCTTCTCCGAGCCTTCGATCTTCTTTAATTTTTCATCCACTTCGATCAGCGTGATCGACTCCAGTCTCGTTTTTCCGTGGACCGCTTCCACGGTGTGGGAGAGATAAAGCGGGATATCGAAATCCTCCAGACACTGTTTGATATTTCTGGCCAGGCCGTTGGAATACGGCTGCAGTTCAGCCACACCGATGACCCTGGCACCTTCCAGTGTCATCCTTCTGGCCATGATCAGACCGATATCGCCGGAACCCAGGATGAAGACGTTCTTTCCGACAAGATAGCCTTCCTTGTTGAGATATTTCTGCGCCGTGCCGGCGGTATAGACGCCTTCACAGCGGTTGCCTTTCATGCCGATCGCTCCGGCCGGACGCTCTCTGCAGCCGGTGGAAATGACGATGGCGTCGGCCTCGATATGCCGCAGCCCGGAAGGACATTGTACGCTCAGTGTCTTTCCGCGGATCGAAGTGACCGCCGCATCGTAGATGATCGAGATGCTGTCGTTGTCTTTGATCAGATCGAAATAACGTTCCGCATAAGCCGGACCGGAAAGCTCCTCGTTGAAGGTATGCAGACCGAAACCGTTGTGGATACACTGCTGAAGGATGCCGCCGTACTCGCTTTCCCTTTCGATCAGAAGGATGTCTTCCAGACCGTTCTCATATGCGCCTAAAGCGGCGGCGATGCCGGCGGAACCTGCGCCGACGATGACCAACTGATGCCGTTCCATCACAGATCCTCCTTTGCCTCAGCGACCAGGACATTGGAACCCGGCCGGTCAAGGCAGACATCTCGTCTATCCATATCCAACATTTCTGCCAGGATCTTCAGGACCTCGGGCTCGCAAAAACCACCCTGGCATCTGCCCATGCCCGGACGGCAGCGCATCTTGACGCCTTTGATCGTCGTTGCACCGCACTTACGGTCGATGACATCTTTGATCTGACCCATCGAGATCTTCTCGCAGCGGCAGATGATCCTGCCGAAATCGGGATCCTTCTCAATGAGTTCCCCGATCTGTTCTTCGCTCATCTTGTTCATGTCGATGAACGGCTTCCTGCGGACATAGTTTTCCTTGACTTTGCAGCCGGCGAATTTCGGCATCAGGATGGATTCCACGACCTCCTTGGCGATGGCCGGTGCAGCCGAAAGACCCGGAGATTCGATGCCGGCGACATGGATGAAGTTTTCGATCCGATCATCTTCTCTGATATAGAAGTCTTTCAGATCGATATGCGGACGAAGCCCGGCAAACGTATGGATCATCTTGTGATACGGGATGTTCTTCATCGTTCTTGTGATCTGCGAACGGATATAATCGAGACCCTGTCCGGTGGAATCGTCTTCCACATCTTCGCAGTCATCGGAATTGGGACCCAGAAGCACATTCCCGTGGACGGTCGGGACCGCCAGGACTCCTTTGCCTTTGGCACCCGGTACCGGATAAATGACGTGATTGACGAAGCTGCCGTTGAGATGATCGAGAACGAAGTATTCGCCCTTTCTCGCGATCACCTTATAAGGACTTTCCCGCAGCATCGAAGTGATCTCATCGCAATGCGCTCCGGCGCAGTTGATGACGACCTTGCTGGAGATCTCACCGTTGATGAGGAAATGATCTTCTTTCTTTTCGATCGATCTGACCTCATAACCGAGCTTAAGCTCCACGCCGTTGAGCATCGCCTCTTCCATTGCGGCAAAGGTGACCTCCCAAGGCGTGATGATGCCCGTCGAAGGCAAGGAAAGGACCTTGCTGATGCGGTCAGCCAGATTCGGCTCGTTTTTTCTGGCGGTATCGCCGTCGAGCACTTCGTAAGGGACATGCCGTTCTTCGCACTGGGCAATCAGTTCGTTCAGTTTTTCTTCCTCTTCTTCTCCCCCTGCGGCAACATAAGCGCCGATCGGCACATAAGAGACCTGCAGTTCCTTGCAAAGTTCGGGGTACATGCGGTTGCCCAGAAGATTGTATCTGCATTTCATCGTGCCAGGTTTGGGATCATGTCCAGAGTGGACCATGGCGGAATTCGCCCCGGTCGCACCTTCAGCTACATCATTCTCCTTTTCCAGAACCAAAACCTTCAGATCGAGCTTGCTCAGGGAGTGAGCGATCAGGGAACCGGTGATCCCGGCTCCGATTATAGTAATATCAAACATCAACTTTATTATAGAATAGAAAGCCCTTACTAAAGACACCATCATTCGCTTTTTTATCTTCCCATTTCATCCTCCGGCAATGGTAAAATACAAGTGGAGGGTTATCATATGAAACAATTTCGCTGTACCGTAGAAAATCCGATCGGCATCCATGCCAGACCGGCCGCTTTGATCGCGCAGCTTTGCGTCGGACTCAAGAGCACGGTTTCCATCACATGCAACGGCAAACACGCCAACGCATCCGATGTCCTGCAGATCCTTGCGCTCGGTGCCAAGAAAGGCGATGTCCTGGAAGTCACTGTCGAAGGCAGAAACGAAGAAGAAGATGCCGAAAGCGTAAGAAAGATCGTCTGCACCGACTGTATCGAAGAAAGAGAGAGCGGCATCCTCAAGATCGCCTTCTTCGGAACGAAAGACTACGACCACCTTTTCTTCTCCAGACTGGCAGATGAAAAAGGGCCGGGCACCTACAATGTCGATATCACCTATCTGGAATCCAGACTCACTCTGGAAACAGCGACTTTGGCAAAGGGACATGACGCCGTCTGTATCTTCGTCAATGACGAAGCACCGAAAGAAGTCATCGATGTCTTACACAACGAAGGCATCAAGCTGATCCTTCTGCGCTGCGCCGGCTTCAACAATGTCGACCTGAACGCCTGCAAAGAATACGGCATCAAAGTCGCCAGAGTTCCGGCATATTCTCCATACGCTGTCGCCGAACACGCCATGGCCATCCTTCAGGAAGCCAACCGCCGTCTGCATAAAGCCGACCGCAAGGTCAGAGACAACAACTTCGCTCTCTCCGGCTTGCTGGGCGTCGACCTGCACAACAAGGTCTGCGGTGTCATGGGCACCGGCAAGATCGGTCAGTGCTTCGCCAGGATCGCCAAAGGTTACGGCATGACGGTCATCGGCTGGGACGCTTATCCCAACAAACAGCTGGAAGAGGAAGGCTTGCTGACTTATGTCAGCAAGGAAGAACTGCTTTCCAAGGCCGACCTGATCTCCTTGCATGCACCGCTCATCATGGGCGACGGCGGAACTTACCACCTGATCGATGAACATGCGATCTCTCTCATGAAGAAGAGCGTCATGCTGGTCAACACGGCCAGAGGACCGCTCATCGACGTCGAAGCTCTGATCGCCGCCTTGAAAGACGGCAAATTCCAGGCTGTCGCGCTCGATGTCTACGAAGGCGAAGACGAGAACGTCTATACCGACCGTTCCGACGAACCGCTTCCGCACTCGATCACCGCAAGACTGCAGATGTTCCCGCAGCTGGTCCTGACTTCTCACCAGGCGTTCTTTACCAGAGAAGCCATGCAGGCCATCGCCGTTCAGACGATGGAAAATGCCCGCAACTTCAACGAAGGACACGAACTCGGCTTCGCGGAAGTCAAAGCACAATAAGACCGCAAAAACGAAAAGCGTATCCGGGATCTCTCCGGATACGCTTGTTTTTTTATATTTATTTTTTTAGATCCTCTTTACGAAACTGTCATAGTTGACGCAGGACAGCAGAGCTTCCTCTCTGGAGATCTTGCCTTTTTTATACAGATCGGCAAGATACGTATCCATCGTGAACATGCCTTCGGCAGGTGAAGAAGCCATCGAATTGGTGAGCTGGGTCACTTTGCCGTCACGGATCATGTTGGAGACGGCCGGATTGACCTTCAGGATCTCAAATGCCGGTATGAGTTCCCCGTTGACGCCGGTGACCAACTGCTGGCAGACGATGCCTTTCAGGATCTGCGAGAGCTGCAGTCTGATCTGCGGCTGCTGGGATGCCGGGAAGACATCGATGATCCTGTCGATCGTATTGACCGCGGAACTGGTGTGCAGTGTCGATATCAGCAATGTTCCGGTCTCTGCCGCCGTGATGGCTGCTGAGATCGTCTCATAGTCTCTCATCTCGCCTAAGAGGATGACATCCGGACTTTCACGCAAAGCGGAACGCAGCGATTCAAGATAGCCCGGGGTGTCGATGTAGACTTCTCTCTGGGTGACGATCGAACGGTCGTGACGGTGAACGTATTCGATCGGATCTTCCATCGTGATGATGTGGCAGGAACGGCTGCGGTTGATCCTGTCGACCATGCAGGCGAGTGTCGTCGACTTGCCCGAACCGGCCGAACCGGTCACCAGGACCAGACCTTTTTTGTTGTCTGCCAGCGACAGGACGCTTTCCGGAATGTTCATCTTCTCCGGATCCGGGATACCGAATTTGATGACCCGGATGACGGCAGCCAGAGTGCCGCGCTGCCGGAAGATATTGACACGGAACCTGCCCAGACCGGAGATGGCAAAGGAAAAGTCGTCGTCGATCCTCTTGTCGAGATTGACCGCCTCTCTTTGCGAGACGGTATAGATCTCTTTGATCAGAACATCGATATCATCCGGAAGCAGCATCTTCTCGCCGACCCGGTCGAGCGAACCGTTGCACTTATAGGTCAGCGGAAGGCCGGCGATCAGAAAGATATCCGATGCATCCGCCTTGACTGCATTGTTCAGCATTTCTTCAATGGTCATATCAATTACCTCCCCAAAGATCATCGATCGACTCTTCCGCTTCCCAGATCTTCTGAATGCTCCAGGTATCGATGATCGTCTCTCCGTTGACTTTATCTGCCTTGATGGAGAGCTTATAACCCTCCGTCTGCAGTTCTGTATCTATTATAGCGTCTTGCCCTGCTTCCTCCAGCAGTTTCCGTCCCTCCTCTTCCAGCTGATAACGGATCCTCACCGTATTGGCATAACGCCGGGAGAGACGCAGATCCGCCTGCGAAGTCGCATAAGACAGAAGCGCGAGCACGCTCATGCAGATGACGATGACGCTCAGCAGGATCGACAACATCCCAAGTCTCAGTCTGCCCGTGTTCATGATCTCGCCTTCCTTCCCGTTTCGATCTCGTAGACCTGTTCATCCTTATAGAAGACCGAAAGCTTTGCCGTTGCAAAACCGGAAGCTTCATCAATGGCGATCTTCACTTCAAAGGCTCCGCCGGCCAAAGGCTTCAGATCTTCGTCATAAGTCACCGAGATGGCCTCTTCCTTCTTTGCGTTGCCCGCTTCGTTCAGTACGGAAAGGATCTCGTTTTCATCCCCGCAGGCCAGAAAGACATCGGCACAGTCGGAAGCCAGTTTGACGGCATCGGAAAGGACGGACGCCTCCGATGAAGCCATCCTCGCCGAAACGAAAGCCTTCGACAGGATCAGGATGCAGCAGATGAAGACCGACAGGATCAGGATGATCTCGATGCCGAGATTGTTTTTGTTTCTTTTCATCTGTCCTCCTTTTCAAACAGGCTGATATAGACCTGTCCGTCCGACGTGGAGATCTTCAAAAGACTTTCCGAGATCTTCTCCACTTCAAACACGGACGTCTCACCGATCTGCATCGCAGAAGAAGCGTTCAGTTCATCGTCGAGCTTTCCGAAATCCTCGACCAGATAGCCTTCGTGCAGATAGATGCGGTTGCCGAAACCCGTATCTCCGTCTTTGACGGTCAATACGAGCTTTCCTTCCTTCTCTTCCGTATAGATGCCGGCCTCATTCATCTTGGATGCCGTATGCAGATAGGAAGACAGGGTCCTTGACAGAGCGGAATCTTCTTCGTTTCGCGAAATGCTCTGATAGATCTTCGTGCCGAAGAGCACGAGCAGCAGAAAACTGATGATGAAGAAACCCATCATGATCATCAAAGACAGTTCATTTCTATTCTCATTCTTTTTCATATCGCTATTTCTTCACGATGCGGATATCCGGCAGCTGGTTCTGGGCAAAAGCGCGGTAAACGACATAGTAGTTCTTCTCATTGATCTTGAGACCGTAATTCTCTTTCAGATACTCCAGATCGACCGGATAAGCTCCTTCCACGACATAACACTGAAGGGCTGCCCTTCTGATGGCCTCCCGGATCGCCGAAGACGATTCTTCATCAAGATCTCGGTCGGCATGTTTCTGAAAAGATGCGTATGCGAAAACGAGCAGCACGCATACAAAGAGTGCTCCCAGGACTTTATAAAGACTGCGGTTTTTTCTGTCCTGATACATAGATCTTTATCCTATCGAATTCATGATACCGATCAGCGGAAGCATGACACAGAGAAGCGCGACCGCCACCGTCACCATCAGCACACCGGACAATACGGATTCCAGAGACGACAACAAGGCATCGGAAGAAGTCATGACACTTTCCGAAAGAAGATCGGAAAGCCGCTTCAAAGCGCCTTCCATGTTGCCGCTCCTCTCCGCCGGTATCAACATACGTCCGTAGATCGGTTCGTAAAGCTCCGCTTCATTGGCGCTCTTTCCGAAACCGTTGCCTTCGTCCATAAACGATTTGGTCTCATCGATCTTTTTGTTCACTTCCGGATGATCGGACATCTCTCTGGCCTTGAGGATCGCATCATCCTGCAGAAAACCGCTGGAAAGATAGACTTCAAAAGCGGAAGTGAAACGGTATAAGGCGAGATCCCTCAGGATCTTTCCTGCCGCCGGGACCTTGGACAGAAGAGCCGAGATCTGTTTCTTGAATCCGTGACCGTACATGAGCCAGGCGATGAGGACGCCCAAGACCAGGATGACCATCAGGATCAGGGCGATCCGGCAGAACAGGAAAGCATAAGTGATATATGCATAGCTCGACTGCGACAGGGAACCCGTCAACGTCTCATAAACATTGCCGAATGCCGGCAAGACCAGCTTCAGCATCAGGAACAGGACGATGATGATCAGAACGATCATCGCCAGCGGATAGATGATGGTCGAAGTGATCTTTTCTTTCAGGGAATGCTGGGAAGCATAGTAGGAAGAAAGGCGCAGCAAAGACTCCTCGGTCTTGCCGGTCGCTTCTCCCGCCTCCACCATCTGCAGACAATAGTCGGGGAACATCCCGCTTTTTTCCATGGCATCCTTCAGCGTCGAACCTTCCTGCAGACAGCTCTCGATGACCTGAAGTCCCTCGTTGAGCTGACCGGCATTGTTCTTCTGCTTCATCAGAGAAGCGGCTTCCGAGATCTCGATCCCGGCATCGAGCATCGACGCCATGCTTTCGCAGAAAGCGGAAACTCCTAATAATGACAGTTTATTGCTTGCCATAAGACATTCCTCCTAGTACTCATATACATCCGCATAATTGCTTCCGTCACCGATGAACTTCTGATCCGAGCCGTTGGCCGAGAACGTCAGGTCCATGCGGGTCCATTCTTTTTCATTCACTTCAAATTTCACGCTCACCCAGCCGGACTCTTTGGTATAGAACATGTTCCAGGCATGATAAACGTCGTTGGGTGAGACATAGCCGAAGATCACTTTGGTCGGTATCCCCTGTGAGCGCAGCATCGCCGCCGTCAAAGAGGCATAGTCGAAACAGATCCCCTTGCCGGTATCAAGCGTCTCATCGGGATCGGGCAGATAACCCGACTTGATGTTTTCCGCCTTCGGCCGATCGTACTTGATATGATCGCAGACATAGGCATAGACCTTCGCCACGACATCAAGTGCGGTAGACGAAGAAGCCGAGAACGAATCCGCCAGCTTCACGCATTCCGATTCCCTGGTATAAAAGGCATAATCACTGCTGCGCAGGAACGGCTGAAACTCATCTTCGAGCTTCACATCGGCCGACGTCTGAAACAGCACCGCATACTTGTTTTCGGAAATGTTCTCCATGACCCGGAAAGTATATTCCGTATCCCCCGACTGCAGCGGGAAGATCGACACTTCGCCGTCCGAAGAGATGTTGTAGTTGTAAGTCTCTTCCGTCAGCACCTGAAATTTCAGACGCTTATCGGAAACGGCCGAAACGGCCACATAGCCCTTGGCGGCATTGGAGATATCGATATAGGCACCGTTCTTGTATTCGGCCGCCTCTTCGTGAAATTCCGAAACGGCGAATTCCGGAACTTCATAGCGTTCTTCCGGTGCCGCTGCTTCGGGCTTTTCCGTTTCTTCCGCTCCGGCTTCCGCCGAACAGCCGACGGTCAGAAAAAGCAGCAGGAGCACTTTGATGAGCCCGGCTGCCTTATTCATGGACATCTCCCGATCCTGCCGCCCTTTTCAAAAGGCCGGTGTGGATACCGGCACTTGAATGATCATCTGTTTTTCTGACGACATCGGATCTTCTGATCATGGAAAACGAAAGCTCTTCTTACACTTATTCTATCATCCGCAAAAACTATTTTTCTTCTTTCAGGATACGCAGACCTTCTTTGAGATAATCGGAAGGATTCTCGTAACGGTATTCGGCCAGTCTCTTTTTCACCGGCGCGAGTTCGGCCGCCTTGTATCCGAGCTCCTTCAATGCGGCGATCGCATCTTCGATCAGCTCGTTGCTCTGAAGCGCCGACTCCATCTCATAAGGCTTGACCGCCTTGAAATTATAGGCATCCGACATATTGATGCGGTTCTCAAACTGCAGGATGAACCTGTAAGGATCCTCCACCTGACTCAGATCGGTCTTCTCAAAGACCTCCCTGACGAAGCGGATCGAATACAGATACTGGTCGATCAGATCGCCGTTCCTGTCACGGAGCGAAGTGAAGCCGGACATCACGACACGGGTGATGTAGGAAGAGATGTTGAAATACGAAGCGGATAAAAAGATGCCCAAAGACAGGACCAGCCTGGCGTATTCCTCCTTCATCTGTGAAGAGGTCTTGCGCTTTCTGACGAGCTTGCCGTTGTTGTAGGCAGGATAGTCTCTGGAAAGCTCTTCGATCTCCGGCAGATCCAGGTCGACATACAAGATATCGTCTTCCAGTTCGTAGTTGACTCTGACATCGTAGGCGAGCTCCAGGGAACTCATGAACGAAGAGACCATGTTTTCGATGATGTCCTCGTCACCTTCCAGGGCGTACTTGAACAGTTCCTTCTTCGCTTCGGATTCCAAAGAAGCGGCATACTTCTCGAATTCTTCCTTGTTCATGACCGGAGCGGCATACTTGTGAAGATTGACGATCGCCTCATGATTGTTTTCATAATCCTGCACCGGATCGACCGTTTCTTCAGAGACTTCTTCGTTCACCGTTTCAAGAAGCTGTTCTTCCCTGGCTTCGATCTCCTCTTTCTTCAAAGAAGAAGTCTTCTTGGCTTCGGAAGCCGCCACATAAGTCTTCTTTTTGGCAGCCGAAGTCGTCTTCTTTTTCTTTTTGGAAGAACCTAAAGAAAGGATCTTCTGACGGTAGGACAGTCCTGTACCGTTGACCCCGACCGCCGCCGGGGAAAGATTGAGATATGCGCCTTTGGTGCCGACATTGACGGAAGCTCCGCGCTTGCCGATGGTCGCCGAGACGCCGTTCTTCGTAAAATTGATGCGCAGATAATTACCGATCTTGATCGATTTCGCAAATCTGATGCCCATGTTGTTCTCCTTAGTCTATGTAATAGACGCGTCCTTCTTTCCGCGCTGCCGCTTCCGGGACAGGACCGTCGATATAGCCGATCGCACAGTGACCGACGCCTTCCCATTCTCCTTCGATCTTCAGATCTCTCAGGATCTGCTTGAATTCCTCCGTTTCGAATTCCTGTCTGGCCCGGTTGATCCAGATGCTGCCCAAGCCCAGCGCATGTGCCGCCAGCATCATGTTGCCCATCACCAGGGCGCCGTCATAGCGGCAGTTGGGATTGTCCTTCTTCCCCAGGACGATGATGATGAGCGGTGCCCCGTAAAACGGATCGGTATCGCCATAGCCGCCGATCTCGGCATTGGCCTTCACGAGCTTTTCGCGGAGCTCCTTGTTTTTCACGACGATGCTGACCGTCGCCTGCAGGCCTTTGCCGTTGGCCGCATAAAGACCGGCCTCCACGATCTGATCGATCTCTTCCTGAGCCGGCATCTCCTTCTTGAAATGACGGATGCTGCGGCGCTCCTTCATCGCTTTCAATACTTCGTTCATACAAATTTCTCCATGAGTTTCTCCACTCTGTCCTTCGCCTCTTTGATGCATCCTTCGTCGTCGATATTGTGACCGACCAGCGAGATGATCCTTCCCACCTCTTTGAATTCTTCTTCCTTGAAGCCTCTCGTCGTCATGGCCGGTGTCCCGACGCGGATGCCGGAGGTATGCGCCGGTTTTTCTTCATCGAACGGGATCGCGTTCTTGTTGACGGTGATGTTGACCTCATCGAGTCTGGTCTCCAGCTGCTTGCCGGTGATGCCCAAAGGATGTTTGACATCGACTAGGACCATATGATTGTCGGTGCCGCCGGAAACGATGCGGAAGCCCTCTTCTTTCAGCGTCTCCATCAGGACCTTTGCGTTCTTGACGACCTGCTTTTGATAGTCGATGAAATCTTCTTTCATCGCTTCATGGAAACAGACGGCTTTGCCGGCGATCACATGGCACAAAGGACCGCCCTGGATGCCCGGGAAGACCGCCTTATCCAGTGCCTTGGCATATTCTTTCTTGCAGAGGATGAGTCCGCCGCGGGGACCCCTCAAAGTCTTATGGGTCGTCGATGTGACGAAATCCGCATAAGGGACCGGGGAAGGATGCACGCCGGCGGCAACGAGGCCCGCCACGTGTGCCATGTCGACCATCAGTAAGGCACCGGCTTCATCGGCGATCGCTTTGAAACGTTCGTAATCGATGAAACGGGCATAAGCACTTGCCCCGGCGACGATCAGCTTCGGTCTCAGCTCCTTTGCCAGAGACCTCACTTCGTCGTAATCGATCCGCTCGCTTTCCCTGTCCACGCCGTAAGAGAAAGTCTCGTAGTCCGTTCCGGAAAAACTCAGCTTGTAGCCATGGGTCAGATGCCCTCCGGCATCCAGTGCCATGCCCAAAAGCCGGTCGCCCGGTTTCAGGACTGCACGGTAGACTGCCATGTTGGCCGCCGAACCGCAGTGCGGCTGCACGTTGGCATGCTCAGCCCCGAAGAGCTCGCAGGCTCTTTGGATCGCCAAAGATTCCGATGCGTCGACATTGACGCAGCCGCCGTAATAGCGCCTGCCCGGATAGCCTTCCGCATATTTATTGGTGAGGCAGCTGCCCACCGCTTCCATCACATCGGCCGAACAGTAGTTCTCCGAAGCGATCAGTTCGATGTTGTGCCGCTGCCGTTCAAATTCCGCCTCAATGATCTGTCTGATCTTCTCGTCTTTCATATCCCACCTATTTCTTTAATTTCACTACATAACCGACACCGACCAGGAAAGCCAGAATAAACAAAACGTAATTGCCGATCATATTGTCATCCGTCAAAAAGAATGTTCTGACTGCAGAAAACAGACCGATCACAAAAATAAGTCCGATCATCCGATTCATTTTTCTTTTTCTCCCTGTCGTAGTTCAATTCCTATTATACAGGAATCCTCTTCAGGATGAATTCGGGATATGCACAGGTCCAAAGCCGGAAGGAAGATCCTGTTTCGGGACTGCTCAAGATCTTTTCGGATCCGTCCTCCTTCATCAGCCGGGAACTGTTATAATGGATTTATGAAAAGAAATTTCAGATCATTGTTTCTTATCGTGATCCTGGCTGCTGCGCTGTGTTTCTTTTTAGGCTTCTCATTAGGAAAAAACAGCCCGACCGCCGATCCTGTCCCGACACCTGTCGAAACACCTTCACAGCCTCAGCCGACGGCTGATGAAAAGATCGACGAAGACGGCTATTACTATTCCAAGGAAGACGTCGCCTTGTATATCGAGACATACGGCAAGCTGCCCGACAACTTCATCACCAAATCGGAAGCGAAAGACCTGGGTTACTCTGCCTCCAAAGAAAATCTGTGGAAAGTCTGTGAAGGCTGCTGCATCGGCGGTGACCGCTTCGGCAACCGGGAAGGGATACTTCCGAATAAAAGCGGCAGGAAATACTACGAGTGTGACATCGATTTCGACGGCAAAGACAGAGGAGCGAAACGGATCGTCTTTTCCAACGACGGTCTGATCTATTATACCGACGATCACTACACGAGCTTTACGCTATTATATGGAGAACCTTGAAAATGAAGATCATTCTGGACATTCAAAAGCTCAACGAAGAAGGATTTCAGTATCTGCGCGAGATCTTCAGAGATCCCGCATACGAAGGAGATGACTACGATTCTTTCTATGCCTATCTGTCATATCTCGATGACAGTGAGATCCTCTTGAAGAATTACGGAGAGATGGGAGATCTTTCCGCCTCCGTCATCCGCCTGTTCAACGATGTCAATGAAGACTACGGCAATCTGTCCTTAGGCTTCTGTGAAGAAGACAAAAGAAAAAAGATCGTCATGGACATCAGCGAGCTCAACCGCCGGGGACACGAATATCTGAAGGAACTGTTCGATTTCCCCGACTATTACGGTGAGAACCTCGACGCCTTATACGACTGTCTGTGCGATCTGGAGGATACCGAGATCATCGTGATGAACTCCGACGACTTGAAGAAGTTCTCGCTGAAGATCCTCGATGTCTTCGATGAAGTCGCTGACGAATACGGCAACATCAAGATCCGCTACGAATACGAAGAAGAGGAAGAATAAAACGAAGAGTGAATCATCACTCTTCGTTTTTTAATCATTGATCATCGACTCCAGCGTCTTCTTCTCGTTCAGGATGCCCTCCAGCATCCCACTGTAATCCATCGGCGTGTGAGCCCTGAGCAGTTCGGTGATCTGTGCCACTTTATCATATAAAGGGGTCAGGGAGAGATTTCCCGTCACGCCCTTCAAGGCATGGGCAGCCCGGAAAGCGGCTTCCAGATCGTTTTCTCCGATGGCTCTCTCCAGGTCGGCGAAAGACTGTTCCTTGACGACCATCGACACCATGCGCAGATAAAAATCTTCCATATTCATGCACAGGTTGAGACCGGTCTTGACATCGGCGCCGTATTCTTTCAGTTTTTCAATGCTAAGCACTTCCTGTACCTCCGTGTTTTCTTTCATTCTTATTCTACAACATCGCCGTATCTTTCTTGAAGCACAGAAAAAGCAGGTCACCCTGCTTGTTTCCTTTCATTTACTTGATGATGCTTTCGAGCCACTGTTCAGGCGCTTCGAAACCTAAGAGTTTGACGACGGTCGCCGCAACATTGGCCAGACCGAAGTCGCCTTCTTCCTTGACTTCCGTTCCTTCCGGACCGTTGTAGACCGCAAACGGAACGACAGCCAGGGAGTGCGATGTCTTGGCCTTCGGCGTGCCGTCCGGATTGGTGCCCTTGTCATACATCTCATCGGAGTTGCCGTGGTCTGCCGTGACGATCAGGGTATAATCCATCTTCTTGCAGGCATCCATGATCCTCTTCAGCATCAGGTCGACGGATTCGACACCGATCAGCGTCGCCTCATAGTTGCCGGTATGGCCGACCATGTCGCCGTTCGGGTAGTTGCATCTCAAGAACTGGTATTTTCCGGATTCGATCGCTTCGACCATATGGTCGGTGATCTCGGTCGCCTTCATCCAAGGCTTGAGATCGAAAGCGATGACATCGGACGGGATCTCTTCCCAGGTCTCGAGTTCATCGGAGAACTTCTCGGAACGGTTGCCGTTCCAGAAATAAGTCACATGGCCGAACTTCTGTGTTTCGGAACATGCATAAGAACGGACGCCTTTTTCGACCAGGAATTCGGACATCGTATGTTCGATGTGCGGCGGTTCGACCAGGAAGTGATCGGGCAGTTTCAGGTCGCCGTCATACTGTAACATGCCGGCATAGTAGACGTTCGGCTTTTTGGGCATCTCGAAGCTGTTGAAGCCCTTGTTCATATAGTCGAATGCCTTGGAAAGTTCAACGGCACGGTCACCGCGGAAGTTGTAAAGGATCACCGCATCACCGTCGTCGATCGTACCGACCGGCTGACCGTCTTTGGCAACGACGAAGCCCGGCAGATACTGGTCGGTATAGCCGCCTTCGTTACGCAGCGTCTCGATCGCCTCTCTGGCGCTTGCGAAACATCTTCCGTCACCCATGACATGGATGTGCCAGCCTCTTTCGACCATGGACCAGTCTGCTTCATAGCGGTCCATCGTGATCGACATCCTGCCGCCGCCGGAGGCGATGCAGGCATGGAAATCGGCGTCATTCAGTTCTTTGAGCACATCTTCGAGCTGATCGACATACTGCAGACCGGAAGTCTCCGGAACATCTCTTCCGTCAAGAAGGATGTGGACACGGACCTCCTTGGTCCCCTGTTTCTTGCACTGTCTCAGCATCGCGATCAGATGCGAGATGTTGGAATGGACATTGCCGTCGGACAGTAAGCCGATGAAATGCATCTTCCCGTTATGTTCTTTCGCGAAACTGCTCGCATCTTTCCAGGCATCGGATTCATAGATCTTGCCGCTCTCGATCGATTCGTTGACCAGTTTTGCGCCTTGTGAGTAGATCTGGCCGCAGCCTAAAGCGTTATGACCGACTTCCGAGTTGCCCATATCGGAATCGGAAGGAAGTCCGACTGCCGTACCGCTTGCCTTGATCGTCGTATGAGGCCATTTGCCCATCAGCTCATCGAGCTGAGGCTTGTAAGCATGAAGAACGGCATTCCCGTTGTCCTTGCTGGTCCAGCCGACACCGTCCATCACCACTAATACCACCGGTTTGTTCATAATGATTATTCTCCTATTCTTTTGTCCTCAAGGGCCATCTATATGATAACTTCTCTTTTGATCTCAATCCAGTAAAAGTATCATTTTTTTCTCTTACTTCAGTAACTGCAGAAGCTCTTCCTTGCTCAAGGTGAACAGCGATACGGTCTCATTGTCCAGGATGTCATCCGCAAGTCTGGCTTTCCTTTCCTGCATATCGATGATCTTCTCTTCGATCGAATCCTCCGCGATGATCTTGTAGACCGTGACGACCCGCTTCTGACCGATGCGGTGTGCCCGGTCGGTCGCCTGGTTCTGCGCCGCCAGGTTCCACCACGGATCGTAATGGATGACGATGTCCGCTCCCGTCAGATTGAGACCGGTCCCGCCCGCTTTCAGCGAGATCAGAAACAGCGGCACGTCATCTTCGTTGAATGCTTCCACGAGCTTCAGCCGTTCTTCTTTCTTCGTCGCGCCGGTGATCGTATAGTAAGGGATCTCTTCCTTTTCCAATTGTTTTTCGATGATCTCCAGCATCGAAGTGAACTGGGAGAACAGCAGGATCTTGTGTCCTTCCAGGATCGCGGACTTGATCAGTTCCAGGCAGACCTGCCGCTTGGCGCTTTCTCCGTCGAAATCTTCAAAGATCAGGCTCGGTTCGCAGCAGACCTGTCTGAGTTTCATCAGCTCCGCCAGGACGGCGATCTTGTTATGTTCATAAGCGGCCTCATCGCTGCCGACGATCTTGGAGACTTTGAGGACTTGCGAATCGTAGAGCTTCCTCTGCTTCTCATCGAAACGCACCCGGATGACCTCCTCGATCTTATCCGGCAGATCGGCCAGGACGTCCGCCTTCTTTCTGCGCAGGATGAACGGCGCGATCATATCCTTCAGACGCTTTGAAGCTTCCTCGTCGCCTTCCCTGGCGATCTTCGTCTCAAAACGGTCCCGGAACGCTTCGTAGCCGTACAGAAAGCCCGGCATCAGAAAATCGAAGATCGACCAAAGCTCCGCAAGATTGTTTTCGATCGGCGTTCCCGTCAGAGCGAAATGCCCCTTTGCCTGCACCGCCTTGCACGACTTGGCATTGGCCGTCGTATAGGTCTTGATGTATTGCGCTTCATCCAGGATCTCGTACTCAAAGACCAGGTCTTCGTAGGAAGCGATATCCCGCTTCAGCAGATCGTAAGAAGTGACCAGGATATCGTAATCTTCATGGTCCGCAAGGATCTTCGCCCGCTCCGCCTGGGATCCGGCAACGGCAGCGGCTTTCAGTTCCGGTGTGAAGCGTTTGATCTCCGCGAGCCAGTTGTAGACCAAAGACGCCGGACAGACGACCAGGGAAGTCTTTCCGCCGTTTTTCTTACTGTCTGCCAGCAAGGCCAGCACCTGCAAAGTCTTCCCCAGGCCCATCTCATCGGCCAGGATGCCGCCGAAGCCGAAATGCGACAGCGTCTTCAGCCAGCGGTAGCCCGCCTTCTGGTAGCCGCGCATGATCGCTTCCAGATGCTCCGGCACCTGATGGTCGGATTCCTTGATCGTCTTGAAATCCTTGATCAGCTTGCGGAAATACGCATCGCGGTCATCAAAAACACCTTCGTTGGCCTCCAGGATCTTATCCAGATACAAAGCCCGGTAAGCCGGCAGATGCATCTTCCCTTTGACGAAATCCTTCAGGGAGATGTTCATCGAAGAAAGAAGTTCCGAGAGAGTCCCGATGTTTTCATCATCGGTCCTGACCAGGTCGCCGTTTTTCAGTTTGTGGTATTTCTTCCTGAGCCGGTAGCTGTTCACGACCGCTGCCAGTTCTTCCAGAGAGATGTCCTCGGAACCGATATCCAGATCCAGTAGTCCGTTGTCCACCCGGACACCGACGCTCAGGTTCGTACGCCGTTTCACTTTCAGACGGTCGAACGAAGAGGTCGTATGGACATCGCCGATCTTCAATAACTGCGGTATGAGATCCTCTAAGATCGCAAAGATGATGTCGTCACCGCCTTCCACGAAGAACTCCATCTTCTCGTTGCGGTCATGAAAGACCTGATGCAGGATCTTCATCGTCTCTTTTTCCATGATCATATCCGCCTGCGCATCGTGGTCATCGGCAAACAGATCGTATTCCTTGTCTGCATAAGAGACTTTCGCCGTGCACAAGATGAGACCTTCGCTCACATCGAAATAAAAATCGAAGGACGGTCTGGGCGGGATATACCGTTCATACAATTCTTTATTGTTTTCAAAAACTTCGAACTGCTGCTTCAGCCGGGGCAGGATGTGGTGATAGAAACGTCCCAGCTGCTTCTTTCCGATGGTCAGATCGACCGTATCGGAACGAAGGCTCCGCTGCAGGGAACGCATCAGACTCATATACTCGCTGTCTGCCCGGTAAAGGACACCGTCTTTCAGGAAATATCCGTAAGACGATCCGGCGATCAGTTCCGGCAGCCGTCCGCTGAGGTTCACGCCGATGAAACCGTCCGCGGAATTCCTTTCGGAAACGGTGAGGGAAGCCTTCGGGATCCCCTGTGCCAGGACGATCTCGCTCTTCCCTTTTCCGGAGGCCGACTTGTCATTGAACTCGATCCTCTGGTCCTTGCAGAGTTCATAAAACTCATCGAGCCTTTGACCGTACAAAAGGATATCCTTCCCCACCGGGAAGAACTTCGCATCTTTTCCGGCATTGTAATCCAGGCCGCGGATCTCTTCCCTGGTCTTCTCATCGAAGACCGCCTTCTCGATGAAATCGTAATATCTCTTGTCTTCTTCCCGGAAATCGAAACGGCCGAAATCCAGTCTCGCCTTGGCAGAAAGCTCATAGACCTTCTTTCTGCGGAAAGCGTCGACCAGTGCTTCCAGATCCTTGGCGATATAAAGCTTCTCATTGCCCAGACGGAAACCGAGCTTCAGGATGCCGCCGCCGTCATATTCCAGCTTCGGGACGAGGCTGACGCTTTCGCTGCGCTTGTTTTCCTCATTACCTTCCCGAAGCGGATCGGAAGTGAAATTCTCCAGAAAAGCCATCGCATTGCGGTCGGTATGATCGCCCGGATCGAACTTTCGGATATATTCATCCAGAAAGATCAAAACGGCGGTCTCGTGTTCGCAAAGCTTCATCCCGGTCTTGTTTCTGAACGCTTGATACCAGACAGTTCCGGCAGACCGGCTGCAGGAAGGCGAATCGCAGGCGATCCTGACCAGTTCGTCATGGGACAGATAGGCATAGGCCTCAATATCCCTGAATCTTTCTTTGATATGTACGACAGCGTAAAGGATCTGATCGCTTCCCGTATCCAAATAACCTGTGCCCATATCGATCAGCTGTGCTTTTCCTTCTTCGATGAGCTCCATCGCCCGCTCATAGTTCTCGGCCGAGATCTCATAAGGTGCCGTAAGCTTACTTAGATCGTAGAAGTACTTCTTCTCTTTGTAGGCATCCTCAAAAGGACGGACTCTTTTGATCACAGAGAACTTCTTCTCTTCTTTTTTTCCGGATCGTTCTTCACAGGCAAAAAGGACGGCTGCTTCATGTTTGCAGTTCCTTCCTTCTGCGGCATAAGGACAGTCGCAGGACATATGCGCGATCCTTCCGTCTTCATCGATGCGGATCTGCACGGTATAAAAGCCCGCCACCTTTGCCGAAACGGTCCCGTCCGCCTCTTTCAGATCTGAGACCCTTCCTTCCCGGTAATAATCCCGGCCGCGTTCCAGGATCCGGGAATAGAATCTGTTCTGCCATGGCTGTATCTTTTTCATCATCAACATTATACAAAAAAGGGATACTATTTTTTGTAGTATCCCTTGTACCATTCAGCGAATCTTGACAGCCCCTGTTTTAAGGAAGTGGAAGGCTGAAAACCGTAATCCTCCCTCAGCGGCGCCGTATCGGCATACGTCACCGGCACATCCCCGGGCTGCATCTCCGTGAGCTCCATATGGGCATCCAGATCGAAATCTTTATCCAGCAGACCGTTCTCTTTCAGACAAGCGCCCAGCGTATAGACGAAATCCATGAGATTCTCCGGATGATGGTTGCCGATATTGTAAAGATTGTAATCGTCCTTGGGACCCTTATCCAGGATCCGGACGATGCCCTCAACGATATCGTCGACATAAGTGAAGTCACGCTCGCACTTGCCATAGTTGAAGATCCTGATCTTCTCGCCGTTCAGCAGTTTCCGCGTGAACGAGAAGTAAGCCATATCCGGACGTCCCGCCGGACCGTAGACCGTGAAGAAGCGCAGACCCGTCGACTTGATGCCGTAAAGATGGGTATAGGTATAAGCCATCAGCTCATTGGTCTTCTTGGTGGCCGCATACAAAGACACCGGGTGATCGACCTTGTCATCGGTCGAGAACGGGACTTTCGTATTGCCGCCGTAGACCGAAGAACTGGAAGCATAGACCAGATGTTCGACCGGGTGCTTCCGCAAAGTCTCCAGGATATTGTAGAAACCGATGATGTTGGATCCGATATAGGTATCCGGATGATCGATCGAATAACGCACGCCGGCCTGTGCCGCCAGATTGACGACGAGGTCGATCTTGTGTTCCTCAAACAGACCTTCGACAAAGTCCCGGTCGGAAATGTCGCCCTTGATGAAGATGAAGTCCCTTCCGAGAGCTTCGATCTGTTTCAGGCGGTATTCCTTCAATGAGACTTCGTAATAGTCGTTCATGTTGTCGACACCGATGATGCGCAGATCCTTCACATCGTTCAACAGTCTCTTACATAAGTTGGAACCGATGAAGCCGCAGCTTCCGGTAATGAGTATCGTTTTCTGATTCAGCATAGCTTTATCATACAACAGAAAAGCTGATGTTACAATTGATAACATTATAATTTTTCATATTGAATAAAAATGTTATTTTTAATAACATAATGAAGGAGGAACACCTCATGCGAAGAATCAAACAGGACCTACTGTCCAAAACCATAAGAACGAAAAGAGAAAAGCTATCGCTGTCCCAGAGCGATCTTTCTGAGATCACGCATATCAACCGCGCCATGATCTCCAAGATCGAAAACGGGACTTACATGCCTTCGATCGGGCAGCTGGAAGATCTGATGGACACCTTGAAGATCGGCCTCGATGAGATCCTGGAAAAACCGCAGGAAGAAGTCCCCGCGGAAGAAACGGTGCTATGCAAGAAGATCGCCGTCGCCGGCACAGGCTATGTCGGCCTTTCGGTCGCCGTACTGCTCGCCCAGCACAATCAAGTCAAAGCCGTCGACATCGTCAAAGAAAAAGTCGATCTGATCAATCAAAGAAGATCGCCGATCCAGGACGATTATCTTGAAGACTACCTGAAAAACAAAGATCTGCATCTGACCGCAACGCTCGATGCGCGGTCGGCCTACAAGGATGCCGATTACGTGATCGTTGCCGCACCGACCAATTACGATCCACAGAAGAACCACTTCGATACTTCCGCCGTAGAGACGGTCGTCGATCTGATCCTGGACTGCAATCCTGACGCTTTCATCATCATCAAGTCCACCGTTCCGGTCGGCTACACCCGAAAACTCAGGAAACGCAAAAACTGCGACAGGATCTTGTTCTCCCCGGAATTCCTTAGAGAATCCAAAGCCCTGTATGACAACCTCTATCCTTCCCGCATCATCGTCGGTGCCGATCTTGAAAACGAAGAAAACAGGAAAGCGGCGGAAGAATTCATAACGCTCTTATCGCAGGGAGCGCTCAAGAGCGACATCGAGACCCGCATCATGGGCATCACGGAAGCCGAAGCGGTGAAACTGTTCGCCAATACCTATCTGGCACTTCGCGTCTCGTATTTCAACGAACTGGACACCTATGCCGAGACCAAGGGGCTCGACACCCGTTCGATCATCGACGGCGTCTGTCTGGATCCGCGCATCGGTACCCACTACAACAACCCGTCCTTCGGTTATGGCGGCTATTGCCTGCCGAAAGACACCAAACAGCTTCTGGCCAATTTCGAAGATGTGCCGGAAAACCTCATCGAAGCCATCGTGGAATCCAACCGCACCCGCAAGGACTTCATTGCCGACCGGGTCCTGGATCTGGCCGGGACCTATGGCAATTCCGCACAGTACGATGCCGATAAGGAAAAGGAAGTCATCATCGGTGTCTACCGCCTGACGATGAAAGCCAATTCCGACAATTTCCGCCAATCCTCGATACAGGGCGTCATGAAACGCATCAAGGCAAAAGGTGCGAAAGTCATCATCTATGAGCCGACACTCAAAGACGGAGACACCTTCTTCGGTTCCAAAGTCGTCAACAATCTGAACAGATTCAAAAAGAAGTCCAAGGCGATCATTGCCAACCGCTACGACAGCTGTCTGGATGACGTGAAAGAAAAAGTCTACACCCGGGATCTTTACCGCAGAGACTGATCCCGCAATGAAAAAAAGAAGACCGTCAGATCTTCTTTTTGAAATGATACATCGTATAGGAAGATCCGTCCCGGGGATCTTCTTTTTCTTCTTCTCCGGTCTTTGTGAAGCCGAAGCTTTCCGCCAGCTTCCGCGAAGCCGTGTTTTCTTTCCGGCAGGAATACAGGAAGTTTTCCGCCTGATAGACTTGTCTTCCCCGCTCGATCAATGCCTGTAAGACCTGTTTCCCGTAGCCTCTAGAAATGAAATCCGGCCCCAGACAGATCCCTTCTTCCCGGACGGTCGTCTCATCGACCCGCTCCATGCCGGCAAAACCGATCGGTTCGCCGCTTTTCTTTTCATAGATCAGATAAGTATCGTGATCTTTCTGAAAAGCGATCGTCCTTTCCATACGGGGCAGAGCGTCGCTCTCCTCTTCGCTGATCCTCCAGAACATGTAACGGGCAGCTTCTTTGTGCCGCCAGACGTTTTCATACATCTTTTTGTGATCGGCGAGCTTCGCCTTATCCAGCAGGAGATCTTTCGTTTCGATCATCACAGATCCATTTCGTTCTTCTTGTCTCTCTGCATCAATGCATTGACGGCACTTGCCGGAGAGACTTTTTCATTTACGATCGCATTGACCATCGAAGTGATCGGCATTTCGATCCCGTATTTTTCGATCAGCCGCATCGCTGCCGGCAGCGCATTGACGCCTTCGACGACCATGCCGACCTGTTTGACTGCCTCTTTGGGCGGAACCCCTTGGCCGATCAGGATGCCGCAGCGGTTGTTGCGCGAATGCATGGAGGTCGCCGTGACGATCAGGTCACCGATACCGGCCAGTCCGGCAAAGGTCTGCTTGTCGGCACCCATCGCCAGACCGAGCCTGGTCATCTCGACCATGCCGCGGGTGATGATCGCCGCTTTGGCATTGTCGCCGTAGCCTAAGCCGGCAGAGATACCGGAAGCCAGAGCGATGATGTTCTTCAGAGCACCGCACAGCTCGATGCCCAGTACGTCCTTGTTGGTGTAGACGCGCATGCAGGTGTTCATGAAGATGTCCTGGACCTTTTCCGCCGCCGTCATGTCCTTACAGGCGGAAACGATCGTCGTCGGCAGGTCTTTCGCCACTTCCTCGGCATGCGTCGGTCCCGATAAGGCGACGACTTTCACATTGCCGTGTTTCCCGTCGGAAAGCACATCTTCGATGACCTGTGACATCGTGAACAGCGTACTGGCTTCGATGCCCTTGGCCACATCGACGATGATCTGCCCATCCGGAATGAACGGTGCCGCTTTTTCCATCGTTCCTCTGACAAAGACCGAAGGAACGGCAGACAAAAGGATGTCCTTGTCCTTGCAGACTTCCCGGATCTCTTTGGTGAAGACGATGCTGTCAGGGATCACCATGCCCGGCAGGTTTTTATGGACTCTTGAAGAAGAGAGCTCATCGATCTCGCTTTCGATCGCCGACCATACGGTCACTTCATATTCATCGTTCGCCAGCATCCTGGCCAAAGCCATGCCCCAGGTCCCGGCTCCAAGTACGCCTATCTTCATATGTTTCACCTTCCTTATCATCATTATATGCCATTTAAAAAGGAACTTTCGTTCCTTAGGAATGGACGGCCAAAAAGTGTTCCAGCTTTTCGATCGCGGTCTTGATCTCCTCGAGCGAATAGGCATAGGAGATACGCACATAGCCTTCTCCCGCCTGGCCGAAGGCATCGCCCGGGACCAGCGCCAGGTTCTCCTCGTCCAGCAGTTTCTCACAGAATTCCTGCGAACTCATGCCGCTGCACTTGACGGACGGGAAGACATAGAAGGCTCCCTCCGGCATATGGGTCTTGAGACCGATGCGGTTGAGTTCCTTGACGATGTAGTTGCGCCGGTGGCGGAAACTCATGAACATCTCCTCGATGTCGTCGTCGCCGTTGTATGCCGCTTCGATCGCCGCGTATTGCGACGGTGTGCTGGCACACATGATCGTATACTGATGGACCTTGTTGAACATTTCGATCAGATCCTTGTGGGCAAGGATATAGCCGATACGGTAGCCGGTCATCGAATATGCCTTGGAAAAGCCGTTGATGACGACCGTCCGGTCTTTGACTTCGTCATATTCCGCCAGAGAGACGTGTTTTCCCTCATATGTGAGTTCCGCATAGATCTCATCGGTGATCGCAAAGATCCCGCTTTCTTTTAAGATCGGAACGATCCCGGCGTAGTCTTCCCTGCTCATGACGCCGCCGGTCGGATTGCCCGGGAAGTTGAGGATGACGGCCTTGGTCTTTTCCGTTATCGCAGCCTTCAGTGCCTCCGGCGTCAGCTTGAAGCGTTCTTCTTCCTTGAGCTCCACTTCGACGACCTTGGCTCCGGCCATCTCGATGATCGCCGCATAAGCCACATAAGCCGGTGTCGGCAGGATGACTTCATCACCCGGCTGACACAAAGCTCTCAAAACGACGTCGATGCCCTCGGATCCGCCGACCGTGACCATGACGTTCTCTCTGGGATCGTAGGTGACATTGAATTTACGCCTGTAATAATCGCAGATCGCCTCCTGCAAAACAGGAAGGCCTTTGTTTCCGGTATAGAACGTCCGCCCTTTTTCGATCGCATGGATAGCCGCCTCCCGGATGTGCCATGGCGTGATGAAATCCGGTTCGCCGACGCCTAAAGAGACGACGCCTTTTTTCGTTGCGGCAATATCAAAAAACTTGCGGATGCCGCTCGGCTTCATGAAACGGATGGTCTGATTGATCTCTTCGTCGAAAATCATGGCGTCACCAGAAGCCTTTCACCTTCGCCCGTCTCTTCAAAGAAAGAGACGCCGTATTTCTTGTATTCCTTGAGCACGAACATCGTCTCCGTGCCGTTGACCCCTTCCGTCGGCGCGAGTTTATGTGCCACGAAATTGGAGACTTCACGCATGTTCTTGCCGTTGACCTGCAGCAAGAACTCCGCTTTTCCGGAGATCAGATACAGAGATTCGACTTCCGGATAACGGGAGATCCGCTCGGCGATCTTGTCATAACCGGCGACACGTTCCGGAACGCAGCTGACGAAGATGATCGCCTTGGAGATCTCGACATCGGCCTTCTCCCAGTTGATGATGGTATGATAACCGGCGATGATGCCTTCTTTGCGGTAGCGCTCCAGCGTCTCCAGTGTCTTGTCTTCCTCTTCCCCCAGACAAGCCGCCAGATCTTTCGCTTCAAACCGTGCATTGTTTTCGATCAGTTTCAGTAATTCGTTCATAGACAGTACCTCACTGTATTTTGAATCAATTTTATCACCATAGTTTCACTTTTACAAAACAGCCCGCAAGATGAACTTACGGGCTGCCTGTTTATTATTCTTCCTTGTTCTTGAAGACGAAGATCTTCGAGATGAAATAATTCAAGATCGCCGTGACCGGGATCAGGATCAGTTTGATGATACGGATATCGAATTTCAGGATATCGACGAAGACCAGGATCGAAAGTTCCTCGACACCCAGTGTGAAGATACGCGCGGAAGCGAACTTCACCAGTTCATTGAAAAACGAATTGTTGGTCCGGTCAAAGTAGAAATACCTGAACAGCACGAACGAGATCAGCGTCGACATCATCCAGGCGATGATGTTGGCGACCGAGCCGTAGAGATTGAACGTCCTCGATAAGACGATCGTGAAGACGTAGTTGGAGACCGTGGATACAAAGCCTAGGAAGCAATAGATCCAGAAAGCTTTCTTCCATTCGTAAAGCGGTTTGACGATGCGGATGACAGGTAATGAGACGATCCAGTCAAAGATCGCAAACTGCGGTTTGTTGTTGACGTCCTGAACGTCCTGTATGTTTTTGTTTTCTTCCATCAGATAAGTTCCTTTATTTTATACGCGAGCCCGTCGACGGTCTTCAGCGGAACGGAACACAGTCCGACCCGGATGCCCTTGTTGACCTTGATCGTGTAGATATGATGATCGATGAGCTTTTGATGATCCTCATCGCGTTTCTTGTTGTCATCATACGCTATGGTCACGAAGAAACCGCCGCAAGACGTATACAATTCTAACGCACATTCTTTTGCTTGTCCAATGAACAGGTCGGTCCTCTCTTTCAGCATCTTCTTCGCCGCGAGAAGCTCCTCATCGTATTCTTTCCGATGCTCGCTGAGCACCTGGGCGATGTTGATCATGGCGGCATTGTTGAGGTTGGACCAGGTCGCTCTGGCCAGTCTTGAACAGAGATTGATGTAATGATCCAGGAACTCTTCGTCGTTGTTGACCGCGATCAGAGCACCGAGCCTCTGTCCGTAATAGGAGAACGCTTTGGAACAGGAAGCGCAAAGAAGCACCAGGATGTGATCGCCGATCGAATCGAAGAGCGGGAAGTAGGCTTTCGGATCGCCGTCCGCATAATCGATATAGGCGATGTCGCACAATAGGACGACTTCCTTATCCAGGGAATCGAGCTTGCCGATGATCTTTTTCCATTCCTCATAGCTGTAAGCCTGGCCCAAAGGATTCTGGCAAGGCGAGTTGATGATCAGGAAGACTTTGCCGTCGATCGAATCGATCTTCTCAAACAGGTCCCCGAGATCATAGACATCGTAAGTCAGAGATCTCAGATTGTGCTCCGCCGCGATGACCTTGTAGTTGCCCCAGGCGATCTGCGGATACAGGATCGTATCGCCTTCATCAAGACAGGACGTGACCGCTGTCGCAATGGCACCGGTCCCGCCGGGCGTGGCGATCGCCCGATGATGGTTTTTGACCCGGCCGTCCAGGACGAATTTCGAGATCGTATCGATATAATCGGCATTGCCGGAAGGCGAAGACGCGTAAGCCGCCCGCTTCGCCGGCTGTATCGTTTTTTCGGCGTCATAGACGCATTTGAACGTCAGAAGCTTTCCTTCCTCATCATAAAGACAGCCGGCCGTCGCATTGATGGCCAGCGGATCGGCCTTGGCGGCATTCACGACCGAAAAGATCGTGTCGACATATCGTTCCGTATTCTCTTTTTTTCTGACGAATTTCATATCTCCCCCTCTCAGTCCTGCAGGACCGCAAAAGCGATCGCATAATCTTTCTCATGGGAGATCGAGATCTCAAGCTTGTAGTCCTTGTAGACGATCTCCGGTTTTCCTTTTTCGTTGTTGGTGATGTTCAGATCGCGCAGATCCGGTACTTCATGACCGCTGAGCGCTTTGATGATCGCTTCCTTGGCGGCAAAACGACCGGCGGTGAACTGTATCTTTCGTTCTTCGCTCATCGACGCCGCCTTTTCCAGTTCTTCCCCGGAGAGCACTTTGGCTAAAAACGCGTTCGAGATCGCTTTCCGCACCCGGGAGATGTCGACGATGTCGGTTCCGATTCCTAAGATCATCTGTAAAGTCCTTTCAGGTCTGAAGTCCTTTTGTTTTTCTTGAGTTCCTCATAGACCGCTTTCAGCTGCTGCTCATAGCGGTTGGCATTGAAGTCCGGGAACAGGTCGAGATCCTTGAGCTCTTCCGGCAGATACTGTATCTTGTGGAAACAGTCATAACGTTCATAAGAATATCTTTCATCGGCAGACAGACCGACCGGTGTCAGCTTCAGATATTTGGGCATCTCATAGGCTTTGGCGTTTACGATGTCTTCCGCCTTATGTATGGCATCCATGCCCGTCCGCGATTTCGGTGACAGGCACAGATCGATGACATGGATCCCCAAAGGGATGATGGCTTCCGGAAAACCCGTATATTCCGCCGCCTGACATGCCGCGTAAGTCCGCGAAGCCAGCTGCGGATTGGCCAGGCCGATGTCCTCGTAGGCGATGACCAGAAGACGCCGGCAGATCGAAGTCACATCTCCGGTCTGGGCCAGCAGCGCCAGATAGTACAAGGCGGCATTGGCATCGGAACCGCGGATGGATTTCTGAAAACCCGAAAGCAGATCGTAGTAGCCGTCTTGCGAACCGAAGGAACGGTTGTTGACGTTTTTGCAGTTGAGCGCAACGGTATCCCTGTCGATGTGATGATCCCTGCACAAGATCGCCGAGATCTCCAGGATGTTCAAGGCGAAACGGATGTCGCCGTTGACGCAGTCGCAGATCAGCTGCAGCGCATCTTCATCGATCTCGTACCCGCCATTAAGTCCCTCTTCTGCCTTCAGGGCATGCAGGAGACCTTCCTTGATGTCCTCATCGCTCAGCTTTTCGAATTCAAACAGATGACAGCGCGAACGGATGGCCGGATTGATCGAATGATAAGGGTTGGCTGTCGTGGCACCGATCAGCAGGATCGAACCGTCTTCCACGTGCGGAAGAAGGAGGTCCTGTTTGTCTTTGTTGAGCCGGTGGACCTCATCGCAGATCAGGATCAGCTGACCGGACATCCCGGCTTCGATGAAGATCTGATCGAGGTCTTTCTTGTTGCCGGTCACCGCATTGAAACGCCGGTAAGGACGCTTCAGTTCACTCGCGATGACCCTGGCCGTCGTCGTCTTGCCGGTACCCGGCGGACCGAAAAAGATCGCAGAAAACATCTGCCCCTGTTCCACGCATTTTCGCAAGATCCCGTTCTCCCCGACCAGCTTCTTCTGGCCGAGGATGTCATCGAGGTGCTCGGGACGCAGTCTATGCGCCAGCGGCTGCCTCATTCTCGCTCCTGAGAAGCGGGATCACATCCCGGATATCGTAAGTATGAAGATAAGCTTTCTGACGGTCTTCTTCGCTGATGTAGGCGAGGTCTTCGACGATCACCAGCCGGATGCCGGCTGAAAATGCCGCCAGAGAGCCGTTGTGGCCGTCTTCCAGGACCAGTGCTTCATCCGCATCGATGCCGAAATGTTCCAGCGTCTTCAGATAGATCTCCGGATCCGGCTTGCCTTTGCTGACCTGATCGCCGGTGATGATGTGATCGAAGTAATCGAAGATACCGGCATTTTCCAGACACCGGTAAGCCTGTTTCTTGTGCGTCGAGGTGGCGATCGCCATCAGATATCCGCTCTTCTTGCAGTAATCAAGGACTTCTCTTGCCCCGGGACGCATCGGGATCGGTACGTTTTCGATCGTATAGGTGATCCTCTCATGCATAAGGCGCATGTATTCATCGATCGGAAAATCTTTGCCCATATGCTCGGCCAGTCTTCGTTCGTAGATATCCCAGCCGTTGCCCATCAGGGAAGCCAAAAAATCCAGACTGACCGGCATGCCCAGTTTCGATGAAACTTCCATGCCCAGTTTGGAATACATCTGCCTCTCGGAATCCAGAAGCAGTCCGTCCATATCAAAAATAATCAGTTTTGTCATAGCAATACCATTATATCTTACGTATCCCTCAAAAAAAGAAAAAGGTACAGGTCTTCCCTGTACCGAAAGCATTATTTTTTACAGAATTCCACGGCGATCCGGGATGCAACGCGGGCGTTGTTGTAAGCCAGCTGCAGGTTGGAAGCCAGAGAATCACCGCCGGTGAGATCCTTGATCGTTGCCAGCAGGAACGGCGTCGTTGCCTTGCCGTGGATCCCCTTCTCCTTGCACATGGCAAGAGCCTGATCGATGACCTTGTCGATGACTTCGTGATCCATCGAATATTCGTGCGGGATCGGATTGGCGACTAAGACACCGCCGTTGAGACCGAGTTCCCACTTGGTCTTGAGGATCTGTGCGGCTTCGGCAGCATCCTTGACCTTATAGTCGACACCGAAACCGGACTTTTCACAATAGAACGCCGGGAAGTCCTGCGTCTGGAAACCCAGGACCGGAACGCCGAACGTCTCAAGATATTCCAACGTCAGACCGATGTCCAGGATCGATTTGCATCCTGCGGAAACGACACAGACATTGGTATGGGCGAATTCCTGCAAGTCGGCGGAGATGTCCATCGTCTCCTGCGCACCGCGGTGAACGCCGCCGATGCCGCCGGTCGCAAAAATGCGGATGCCTGCCATGTCGGCGATCAGCATCGTCGTGGCAACGGTCGTGGCTGCCGTCTGCTTGTTGGAAAGATAGACCGCAACGTCTCTTCTGGAAGCCTTGGCGATATCCTTGCCCTTGCACATGAGCTCGAGCTCATCGGTATTGAGGCCGACCTTCAGTTTGCCGTCGATGATGGCCGTCGTTGCCGGAATGGCGCCTTCGCCCCGGACGATCTCTTCGACTTTATGGGCGAATTCGATATTCTCGGGATACGGCATGCCATGGGAAAGGATGGTCGATTCCAATGCGACGACCGGTCTTCCTTCCTTCAGAGCTTCTTCGATCTCCGGTGTGATAGACAGATACTTCTGATAATTCATATTTCTTTGTTCTCCTTTATGATCTGCTGTAAAAGTCCGATGGACATATTTTCATTGATCGCGCTGGGACAGCGGATCGCAGCAATGCCGGCTGCCATTCCCAGATCGATGGTCTCCGTGATCGGCAGTCCCATGACTTCTCCATACAAGAAGGCTGCCATCAGGGCATCGCCCGCGCCGGAAGCATTGACCATGTGCTTCTCTTCCTTGAACGAAGCAAACTTTTTGGTCTTTTCATCCATATAAAAGATACCATCTTTTGACATCGAGATGAGGATCTTTTTCAAACCCTGACGAAGAAGTTTCGCGCAGGCCTTTTCGATCTCCCCGGCTGTCTGTGCTTTCTCTCCTGCCAGGCAGCTGAGTTCGCTGCGGTTGGGCTTGATGAATTCAAAATCTTTGACATACGGAGCGACCTTTTTGGCGAAGTTGTCCGAGATCGGATCGATGTAGATCGGCGTCTTCCCTTTGCAGACATCGATGACCGCTTCGATGGTCTGATCGGCCAGCGAAGGATCGATCACCACGAGTTTCGCCCCGGCCAGAAGCCCCTGTTTGGCATAGATGAGATCCGGCGTGATGGCTTCAAGGACCGACATGTCGCAGACCGCCATATACATGTCGTTGTCTTCGTCCTGCAGCTGTATGAAGACGCCGGAAGAAGCCCCTTTGACCTTCAATGAATGGGAAAGATCGATACCGTTGTTCTTGTAGTCTTCTTCGATCATCTTTCCGTAGCTGTCGTCGCCGTACGCCGTGATCATCTTCGCCTTTCCTCCGAACAGGGTGAAATTGGTGATGATGTTGTGCATCACGCCGCCCACGGAAGAAGTGATGTCGGCCGGATGATCGTAGTGCTTGCGCAACGGGATCTTCGATTTACCGTACACGTCGACATTGGAAGCGCCGATGCCCACGATATAATCGTCTTCTTCCGAGACGATGTAGCCCTTGCCCAAAAGATATCCCTGCTTCATCAGCGATGAGATATGGACAGCGACGGTACTTCTCGTGACTCCGAGCAGTTCGGCGATCTGTGCCTGTTCGATGGACGGATTCTCCTTGATGATCTCCAGTATTTCTCTTTCTTTATTCGTCATCATATTTAGTTATATAAGCACATGTTTATTGTATCACAGAGAAAGAAAAAGAACGGAAAATGTGAGATAATTATTTTAACAAAAGAAGGAGAAAAAAATACTCAATGGCTAAATTTGTTTGTAAAGTATGCGGTTATGTCTACGAAGGCGATGCTGCACCTGCAGAATGCCCTGTCTGCCATACCGGTTCCGAGAACTTTGAAGAAGTCAAAGGCGAGATGAAACTGGCAGCCGAACACAAGTTCGGTATCTATGGTGAGACCGTCAGAAACAACCCGGGCATCCCTGATGTCGACAAGAAGTATATCTATGATCAGCTGGTCTCCAACTTCAACGGTGAGTGCAGCGAAGTCGGCATGTATCTGGCAATGTCAAGAGTCGCTTACCGGGAAGGTTATCCGGAAGCCGGACTGTATTGGGAAAAGGCTGCTTTCGAAGAAGCGGAACATGCGGCAAAATTTGCGGAGCTCCTGGGAACGGATCTGGAAAAGAACATGACCGCTTCCACAAAAGCCAACCTGAAGTGGAGGGTCGACTGCGAATATGGTGCAACTGCCGGCAAGACCGAACTTGCGACCTTAGCTAAGAAATACAATCTCGATGCGATCCATGACACCGTTCACGAGATGGCAAGAGATGAAGCAAGACACGGCAAGGCACTCGAAGGCCTGCTAAAGAGACTGTTCGGCGAATAAGCATCGCAAACAATCCAAATCATCCAAGGAGGAACGATGTTCCTCCTTCTTTAAAAAAGGAGGATAAAAATGCCCAGAAAGATCATTCTCGATGTCGATACCGGCTCCGATGATGCCTGCGCCATCATGCTGGCACAGCTGCGGCCGGAGATCGATCTGATCGCCGTCTGCACCGTCAAAGGCAATCAGCCCATCGAATACACGACAGAGAACACCTTAAGGATCCGCGATCTTCTGCATGCGGATTTCCCGGTCTATAAAGGCTGTTCGGGATCCTTGGTCAAAAACGTCGTCTATCCCCGCATCCCGCCGACCGCCAATGCGGACGCTTACGATGAACAAGGAAACAAGATCCACATCCACCAGGAACTCTTCGATCTCCCCGCATCCGACGGAAAGATCGAGCCGCTCAATGCCCCGAACTTCTACGTCGACTATCTGAAAAACGCGAAACAGCCTGTGACAATCGTCGCCGTCGGCCCTTTGACCAACCTGGCTGTCGCGCTGATCATGGAACCGCAGATCGTGAAAAACATCGAAGAGATCGTGATCATGGGCGGCGGCTGGAACATCACCAATGCGACCCTGGCAGCCGAATTCAACATCTACGACGATCCGGAAGCGGCCCAGCGTGTCCTGCATTGCGGGGCGAAGATCACCATGGTCCCTCTCGATGCCACCCACAGCGCCTATATCAGCAGGAAGGATGCCGAAGCTCTGAAAGCGATCGGAAGTCCCGCTTCCCTGTTTGCCGCCGATCTGATCGAGCGGCGCATCCGGGTCCATGACTATGCCCAGCCTCTGGAAGTGAAGCACAGCTGTGCCCTGCACGATCCTCTGTGCATCGCCTATCTGATCGATCCGGACGTTTTGAAAGACGTGAAACTGTGCAATGTCGAAGTTTCCCTTTCCGGCCTGACGGAAGGACAGACCTGTGTCGATCAAAGAGCGATACAGGAAGGCCGCAATGTGCATTTTGCCTTCGGCGGGGATCCGAAGCGTTTCGCAAAGATCCTGATCGAGGCGTTCCGTTAGACCTATGATCGACTTGAATACTTTGGACCGCGACGGCTTATGTCAGCTGTTCGACCACACCTTTTTAAAAGCCTACGCAAAAAAAGAAGATTTTGAAAAACTTTGCCGGGAGGCCAAAGACCATCATTTCCGGATGGTCGCGATCAATTCTTATCCGGTCTCTCTGTGCAAAAAACTCCTGCAGGGCACGGACGTCCATGTCGGTGCCGCCATCGGTTTCCCTTTGGGACAGACGGACATCGAGACCAAGTGTTTCGAAACACGAAATGCCATTGAGAACGGTGCCGATGAGATCGACTATGTCCTGAACATCGGGAAACTCAGAGATCATGACTTCGCCTATATCGAAGAAGAGATGTCACGGATCGTCTCCATCTGCCGGGAGCACGGCGTCTTGGTCAAAGTCATCTTTGAAAACTGTTACCTCGATAAAGAAGAGATCATCGCCGCCGCAAAGATCGCCGGAAAGATCCGGCCGGACTTCATCAAGACCTCGACGGGCTTCGGGACCAGTGGAGCGACGGCCGAAGATGTCCGGCTGATGAAAGAGACGGTCGGCGATTCCGTCAAAGTCAAAGCGGCCGGCGGGATCCGGGACTGGCCGACCTGCAGGCAGATGATCCTGGCCGGTGCGGAACGGATCGGCACCTCCGCATCCATCGCCATATTACAAGGTTTCCTGGAAGAAAAAGAGTCACAGCGCTAATGCCGTGACTCGTTTTTTATGATCGGATGGACGTCTTCTTTCAAAGCTTCATCCAGTTCTTCTTTTGATATGAATCCGTTGTTCTCCATCGTCTGCAGGACCCAGGTCTGCCTTCCTTTGGCATCTTCAAAGCCGTCGGAAAGCTGATAGACTGCCGGTGCATTGGGGATCCCGGCAAGGATGGCGGCCTGTGCCAGGCTGAGGTCATCGCTTCTTTTGCCGTAATAGCCTTCGGCTGCTTCTTTGATCCCCCAGAAGCCGTCACCGTAGTAGTTCATATTGGCATAGAGGGCAAAGAGCTCTTCCTTGGAGAACGCATCCTCCAGATCGAACATCAGGAAGATCTCCGCCGTCTTTTCCTCCAAGCCGTCCACATAACCGTCCAGGTAAAGATTCTTGGCGATCTGTTCCGAGATCGTCGAGCCGCCTTCCACCATACTTCCGTAGCGGGCGTTGTGCAGCACTGCCCGGATCAGAGCGATCAGGTCATAGCCTTTCCTGCTGAAGAAGCGCTTGTCCTCCACCGAGATGACCGCATTGACGAAATCTTCGTCGATCTGATCGAACGGCACGTAATCTTCCCTTGAAGTGTATGCCCCGACCGCTTCCTTGACTGACAGTCTTTCGATCTCCCTTTGATAGCGGACATGACCCTGATATGCCAGGAAGCCCAGGCAGGAAAGGATCATCGCCAGCAGGACGAAGACGACCGACAGCAGCTTTCTTTTCATTGCAGATTCAGATGGCGGTCAAGGATGAACCAGGTCACCAGGGAATAGATCCCGGAAAGCAGCAGCGGAATGACGAACAGTAGCGGATGTAAGAACGACATGTGTCCATCGTATTCAAAGACGAAGCTGCTCGGGAACAGAAAGACTCTTAAGATATACATCGCAACGACGAAGATCCCGGCAGCGAGCTTCTGATGCCGGTCGAAGAGATGACCGGCGGACAATGCCGCAAAGAACAGACAGATCGAACAGACCAGTTCCAGTGTACCCAGCAGCATCATCTGAAACAGTGACAGATAGAAATCGGCGTCCAGAGTGAAGAGATAGCGGAAGGCTTCCATGACATCCAGAAGATTGGCCACGGTGAAGGCGTAGATCAGTACGCAGATACCCAGGGCGAGAGCTTCCATGACGGCCCAGATCAGGGCATTGATGACCTTTGCCAGGATATGCGTTTCCGTCTTGACCGGTAAGGCAAAAGACAGATATCCTTCATTCTTCAGCAAGCCGTTGTAGAAACGCAAAACGACCAGGATGACCGTGACCGCAAAAGATGAACTCATCGAAACGATCCAGGCAAACACGGAGATCCCGAAAACGAAACCTCTGTCGAGATTGAAACGGATCATGAGCGAACAGATCAAAGTCAGTGCGATCATCAGTCCGTAGAGCGGGAACATATTCCTGGCCAACGCCCTGAAATCATATTTGATCAGTTTTCCTAACATCTGAAGACCTCCCTGAAATATTCATCGACACTTTTTCCGGTATTCTCCTTGATCTCGTCGACGCTCTGGTGCAGGACGATCTTTCCTTCCTTCAGGAAGACCGCTTCGTCCAGAACGTTCTCGACATCTGCGATCAGATGCGTCGAGATCAGTACAGTCGCCGTCTCATCGTAATTGGAGATGATCGTGCGTAAGATATAGTCTCTTGCTGCCGGATCGACACCGGCGATCGGCTCATCGAGCAGATAAAGCTTCGCTCTTCTCGACATCGTCAGGATCAGCTGCACCTTTTCCTTGGTTCCCTTGGACATCTTGCGCAGCGGCATCTTCAGATCGATGCTCAGCGAATCCAGCATCTGATAAGCCCTTTGTTCATCAAAATCGGCAAAGAAATCCTTATACATGCCGACCAGTTCCTCACTGTTCATATATTCCGGCAGATAGTTCCTGTCCGGCAGATACGAGACCATCGCTTTCGTGATCTCGCTCGGCGTCTCACCGCAGATCCTCACGCTTCCCCCGCTGGGGACCAGAAGCCTTGAGGCGAGCTTGATCAAAGTCGTCTTGCCCGAGCCGTTAGGCCCCAATAAGCCGACGATCTTTCCTTCTTCCAAAGTCAGATCCACACGGTCCAAAGCCTTCACGTTTCCGTAGTATTTGCAAAGACCGTCACATACCAATGTTTCCATCTTCATCCTCCCATTTCGCTACGGCATCCTTGATCGAACGATCATCCATGCCTAAGCTTCTCAAATGCACAAACAGTTCTTCGATATACGTTCTTGACAGGTCTTCTCTGACCTCGTTCATCTTCGACGCATCGATACTGACGAATCTGCCACTGGTCCTTTCGCTTTGGACCAGTCCTTCTCTCTCCAATTCCGTATACGCTCTTTGCACGGTATTGGGATTGACACCCGCTTCCATCGCCAGATCCCTGACGGCCGGAAGCTTATCTCCGCTTTTGTATTTCCCGGAAGCGATGTCGACTTTCATCAGTTCGATGATCTGAAGGTAGATCGGAACATCATCAGAAAATTTCCATTTCATAATTCTTCCTTCCTGTTGTATTAATACATTAATACAATAATACATTAATACAGTTTTTGTCAACACCCTTTTATGACTTTATATGCAGATATGACCCGGACATAAAAAAACACCTTTACAGGTGTTGCTTACAAATGGCGTCCATGGAGAGAAAATATTTATCTTTAGAATGGTTTATAAAAAAGACTTGTGTAATTTCCAAAAATCTATAGTCTCCTGTAAATCCTCTTCATTCTTGAAAAGGTTCATCTTCTTTCCGATAGCAATAGCCATATCAACATACATGTTGGCTCTTGCAGTTATCACGTATTCTCCAACGACCAGAGGTTCCTTAACAGAATGGGTGGACTCTATTCCTTCCAATATACCGGCATTGTCCAGTTCATCCACGCCATTGCAAATTCCTGCTACCAGACGCTTATTTTCCACAACTGCACGAATAAAAGAATATACTTCTTCATTATCGATTGACGAAATGTTTCCGCCAGGCACCAGAAGTAATTCTACATCTTTCGGGTCAATATCTTTCAACGCACAAGTCGCATTCAAAGAAAACTTTTCCTGAGCCGTAACCGGATTTCCATTTATAGTAGCAAAGACCAATTCATGACTACATAGTTGGAGAAAATAACAATCAATCACAATCTCGTAAATGCAGCATGTCTCATATAGTAATACAACTGTTTTCATTTTAATTATTAATCATTATATCATTTTGAATAAAAATGTAGGTGACATGAAAAAAACGAAATATTTTTGATATTTAATCTTCCTGATTTCTTTTTTCTTTTTCTTCTTCCCTCATAAAAATAAAGAAAAACGCCCTTATTTAAGGCGTTTCTGACATTCAGTGGCGTCCATGGAGAGACTCGAACTCCCGACCGTCCGCTTAGAAGGCGGATGCTCTATCCAACTGAGCTACATGGACAGCATAAGTATATTATCATTTTTATTCCTCAATTTCAAATCGATCCGAACAGACTTTATAATGGAATCAAAGAGAGGTGTTCCTATGAAGTTCATCCTGGCATTGATCATCATCTTACTGATCGTTCTGGCTGTTGTGCTTTTCCGTACCCTGACTTTGGAAAAGAAGACGTCGGTCTATCACGGGTCAAACGATGAGAAACGTTCCAACGATTACGCACAAAAACTGCAGAAAATGATACAGGTGAAGACCGTCTCCTACCGCGGTAAGCCCGATCCCGATCTGTTCCGTCAGCTTCATAAAGTCATGGAAGGTCTCTTTCCCAATGTCTTTGAACATTGCGAAAAGTACGACATCGACGGCAATCTTCTGGTCCGCTATCAGGGAAAACATCCCGAGAAGCAGCCGATCGTCCTGATCTCGCATCTCGATGTCGTGCCGGCGGAAGGCGAATGGACCTATCCGCCATTTGAAGGAAGGATCGTCGACGGCAAGATCCACGGCCGCGGCAGCTTTGATGTCAAATGCGGCGTCTTCTCCTTTTATCAGGCGGTCGAAGAACTGATCAAAGAAGGCTATGAACCGGAATGCGACATCTACCTGGGCTCCAGCTGTACCGAAGAGATCGGCGGCGACGGTGCTGCCAAACTCGTGAAATGGTTCACCGACCGCAAGATCCGGCCGTTCATGGTCTGCGATGAAGGCGGGACGATCACGGAAGATCCGATCTCCGGCGTCAAAGGAAATTTCGCCGTCGTGGGCATCTTTGAAAAAGGATACGGCGACATCAAGATCACCGCCAAAGGAAGCGGCGGTCACTCCTCCTCTCCGGGAAAGAACACGCCGATCGCCCGGCCGGCAAGATTCGAAGCCGAGATCGAACGCAAGTCACCTTTCGAAGTCCGCTTCACTCCGGCCGTTGAAGGCATGCTGGAGAACCTGGCACCGTATTGCGACAGCTTCCCTTTGAAGATGGTCTTTCACAATCTGTGGCTGTTCAAACCGATCCTGAAGAAGGTCATGCCGGCCATCTCGCCGCAGGGTGCCGCCATGCTGCAGACGACGATGTGCTTCACCATGCAGAAAGGCTCCGATGCCTGCAACGTCATCCCCCAGGAAGCCTGGGTCTGTGCCAACCTGCGTTTCATCCCGTTCGAAGGGAGGGAAGCATCCATCGCCAAAGTACGGCAGATCGCAAAGAAATACGATCTGGAAGTCGAAGAGATCAACTGTTCCGATCCGTCCGGTTCCTTAGACCTCGAAGGTCCGCAGTTCCGGATGGCAAAGAAAGCCATCGAAACAATCTTCCCGGGCGTCTGCGTCCTGCCTTATGTCGTAACCGGCGGAACGGATTCCAGATTCTGGGACAAATATGTCGATGCCTGTGTCCGTTTTGAACCGGTCAACGTCTCCAAAGACCAGCTGTCCAAAATGCACGCCATCGACGAGAACCTCAACATCGACACGCTCCCGCTTGCCGTCGATTACTACAAACAGATCATCTTCATGCAGGAGAGCCGATGAAACAGACGATGCAGACCGAAGATGCACAGATCTTCATATCCGCGAACGAAGGAAAGAACGTCCCCTTCGTGCTGGTCAGCACCGAAGGAAAAGAGGCGCAGGAATTATTCGATGTTTTATGCTCGGTCTGTGATCGGGACTTCGTTTTGATCTGCGTTCCCGTTGATGACTGGAACGGCGATCTGAGCCCCTGGACCTGCGAGCCGGTCTTCAAAGGCGGCAAAGCCTTTGCCGGCAAGGCGGACGCTCATCTTTCGAAGATCCTCAACGGCATCCTGCCTTTGATAGAAGAAGAATTGAATAGGAAAGGGATACAGGCCTCCTGTCATGCGATCGCCGGTTATTCCCTGGCCGGTCTTTTTGCCTTATATGCCCTCTATCGGACCGACCGTTTCGATAAAGCCGTCTGTGCCTCCGCTTCGCTCTGGTATCCCGGTCTTCTCGCCTACACAAGGGAACACACGATTTCTTCAAACGTGAAACAGATCTACTTCTCTCTGGGCGATCAGGAAAGCCATACCAAAAACAAGCTCATGGCTTCCGTCGGAGAGATGACTCGGACGATCAGCGATGAGCTTGGAAAAGATCTCAATGTCTTTTATGAGATGAACGAAGGCAATCACTTCAAAGATCCCGAACGGCGCCTGGCCAAAGGGATCGCTCACATCCTCAATAATTGATCGGCTTCTTGCCGGTGAACCTTCTTCCCAGATGGTTCGCCCATTTTTCCGGATAAAAGGAAGTATAGCGATATCTTCCTTTTTTTCTGCTTCGGACGAAGTGCGGCGTATTCGCCCAGACCAACGAAGGGATGCCGATGATCGGCAGATAGAACGGTCCCAGGATCAGAGACTGGATGGAATGACCGTATTCGTGGACGATCACCCGCTCATCATCCGTTCCCAGAAACAGAAACATGCCTAAGGACATCGATGAGGGCAGGTTCCATCGGGTGACCAGGGCGCCGTAGAAGAAACGGCGTTCCTCTTTCGGACCGGTCAGAAGGACATAGAGCCAAACCAAAAAACCCAGGACATTCTGAATGATGCCCCAGGTCATCTGCAGTGTATAAAAGATCGCTAATCTAATGATCCTCATTGAACAGTTTTTTCAGATTCACATCGAAAGGCGGATAGATGATGCCTTTTTCCGTCACGATGCCGCTGAGCAGAGAATGGTCCGTCACATCGAACGACGGATTGTAACATTTCACACCGGCCGGAGCCATCGGCTTTTCATACCACATGGTCCTGATCTCGTCGGGATCCCGGAGTTCGATCTTGATGTGATCGCCGTCCGGACAGTTCATGTCGACCGTCGAAGTCGGACCTAAGGAATAGACCGGGATGCCGTAGTGCTTCGCCAGGATCGCTACACCGGAAGTGCCGATCTTGTTGGCGACATCGCCGTTCGCCGCAATGCGGTCGCAGCCGACGAAACACGCATTGATCCAGCCGTTTTTCATGACGATCGAAGCCATGTTGTCGCAGATCAGCGTCACATCGACACCGGCCCTCGACAATTCGAAGGATGTCAGCCTCGCCCCCTGCAGCAGCGGCCTGGTCTCATCCGCAAAGACGCGGATGTTCATGCCTCTTGCCTTTGCCAGCAGGAAAGGACCCTGTGCCGTACCGTAGGAAGTCGCCAGCGGACCGGCATTGCAATGCGTCAGTACACCGTCGCCGTCTTTCAGCAGGGAAAGACCGTATTCGCAGATCTTCAGACACATCTCGATGTCTTCATTGTGGATGGCAAACGCCTCTTCCTTCAGTTTTTCCACGATGGCGGAAACGCCCTCTTCCCGATTTTCCGTAACGACTTTCTCCATCCTGTTCAGTGCCCAGGAAAGATTGACGGCGGTCGGACGGGAAGAATTGAGATATTCCTTGTCTGCCTTGAAACGGGCGAGGAAATCTTCATAAGAAAGATCCTTGTTCCTTCTCGCCAGCATATACATCGTGTAGCCGGCAAAGATGCCGATCGCCGGAGCCCCGCGGACTTCCAGTTTTTTGATCGCCTGATAGGCCGACTGCAGATCGGTGATCTTCTTATATTCCAGAGAATTGGGGATCTTCACCTGATCGATGATCACGATGCTCTCTTCGTCGTCCGACAAAGCGATATTATCGGTAATCCCGACCGATTCGATCTCCTTTTTCGTCTTATTTAAACTGACTTGGATGTTTGACATAGAAGTCTTCTTTCTCCTTCAGTGTCTTCAACTGATGATCTTCCTTGTCATCGATCAGATCATAGAGATCTTCGAAGATGTGGTCCCAGCTGAAGAACTTTTCAGGATCGACATTCAGATAATCACAGATCTTCTCGCAGCCGTCCGGCACGACCGGATGGGATAAGACCGCTGCCACTCTGACCATATAGAAGGCATCGATCAAAGTCTGAGCGATGTTCTCTTCGTTGGTCGAATTCTTGGACCAGAACTTGGAAGCGTTGCGGATATAAGAATCGAGATCGTTCATCACCTGATGAAGCTCGAAGCGGTACATGTGGCTCTCATAATTCAGGATCGTACGCTCGGCGATCTGCTTATACTGTTCACTGACTTCTCCATACGGCAGCTTGCCGTCGAAGTACTTCTGTGCCGTGTAGAAACAGCCGCGGACCAGACGGTTGAAGACATTAGTGTATAGATTTCCCTGTGCCAGGACCGGATCCGGTTCATTGGTATTGGCTTCCGGATTCAGCGGCTGCGGCATGAAGCTGACCGACTTGTTGCCCAAAGCCAGCGAGATGAAATGCGCTCTGAGCTGATCGGCCGTATAGTAGTCGAGCAGATCGGCAGCCATCGGCGGTTTGATCGAACCGGAAGAAGAAGCCTTCTTGTCCAGGAACAGGATGTGGTGGTTGGCGACCAGAGTCGTCAGCTGCAGATCACCGTCTTTCGGATGGATGGTCAGATCCTTCGGACCCTGCTGTGCCATCCACAGCGGCATCTGAGCGACACCGTAGAAGTAGATGTTGTCCTGGCCGATGAACTGATAGACGTTGGCTTCTTTGTCACACCAGTATCTCTTCCATTCGTCATCCGGCTTGCCGGTGCGCTTGAAATAGGCCTTGGTAAAGGAGATCGGTGCCCAAAGGCTCTCCGGCCATACCCAAACGGTGAGGTCTTCCTCATCTTCCAGTTTCGGCGCCTTGACGCCCCATTCGATGTTGCCGGTCAGTCTGAGCGGCACGAGCGTCTTGCCGGTGCGGTAGTGGATATTGGCAGCCGTCAGGATCGGGCAGGCCTTCTCACGCAGTTCAAGTCTGTCGAAGCTGACGACGAAAGAACCTTTGATGTTCTCAAGATCGGAGTTGACATGTTCGGGCAGCTGATCCTCGATCGCCTTATACTGCTCAAGGAACTTCTCCTGGATATAGATGACCGGTGCGCCTAAAGATTCTTCCATCGTTTCGGAAACGATCTTACGCACGTTCTTTTTCTTTTTGATATCTTCGACGTATTCTTTCAGAAGATCATTGAATTCCGTCAGCTTGAAATACCAGTTGGTGACATCGCGCATCTCCGGTGTCTCACCGGACAGTGTGGATTTGGGATCGATGAGTTCTTCCGGCATATACTGGTGGCCGAGATCGCACTCATCCGCATAAGCCTTCTCCGACTGGCAGTGTTCGATCGGACATTTGCCGATGACCTGTCGGCCGTTGAGGAAGCACTGATATTTGGTGTCATAGAACTGCTTGGTGACCAGCTTCTCCAGCCAGCCGTTCTTATACAGCGTCCGAATGAATTCATCGGTCTCTTCCTGATGAGCCAGCTTGGTATCGCCGAGTCCCGATGCACCGAAAAGATCCAGAGAGATCTTGTAGTCTCTCAGAGTCTTTTCCTGGGCTATATGGTTGTCGTTGACGTAATCCTCGATACTCCCCTCGTAGCCTTCGCTCTCGACCTTCTTGCGGTAGCCTTCGGCGATCGGTGAACCGTAACAGTCGGTTCCGGAAACGAAGACGACATTGTCTTTGCCGATGCGGTCTCTCAAAAAACGCGCAAAGACATCGGCATGGACGAACATACCGCCGACATGGCCGAAATGAAGTGTTTTATTGCCGTATGGCATACCGCCGGTAACGACGGCTCGTTTTGGAAATACAGGACGTTCACGTTCCATAATCTGTTCCTCCGAAAAATAGATACTTATTTATTATAACAATTCTGGAAACGATTGTATTTTTACAGATCGTAGTAAAGACGGAATTCCGCCGGATGCGGGACCTTTTCGACTTCGTCGTGCTCCTTTTCGATCGCCTTGATCCAGTTATCGAGCAGTTCTTCACTGAAGACACCGCCCTGAAGCAGATAGTCATGATCCTTTTTGAGGGCTTCAATCGCTTCGCCTAAGGAAGCCGGCAGATGTTCGAGCTTCGCTTTTTCTTCGGCGGAAAGCGAATAGAGATTGAAGTCGAACGGACCCCAGTTGTGATCCTTCGGGTCGATCTTGTTGCGGATGCCGTCGAGTCCCGCCATCAGGATCGCCGCATATGCGAAGTACGGGTTGCATGTGGCATCGGGGTTGCGCAGTTCGAAGCGGACGACATCTTCGCTCTTGGCATAGGACGGGATGCGGATGACCGCACTGCGGTTGGCACTGGCATAGCCGACCGTGACCGGTGCTTCAAAGCCCGGGACCAGACGGCGGTAGGAATTAGTGCTCGGATCAGTCAGTGCGCATAAGGATGCGATGTGCTTGAGCAGGCCGCCGATGAAATACATGGCCGTCTGCGACAAGTCGGCATACTTTCCTTTTTCATAGAAGACATTCTTTCCGTCTTTTCTTAAGATCATGTGCACATGCATGCCGTTGCCCGCCTCCCCGGCGATCGGCTTGGGCATGAAGGTGGCCGTCTTGTTCATAGCCTTGGCGGTGTTTCTGATCAGATACTTGCTCAGCATCGTCTGATCGGCCAGCTTGCAGACTTCCGCCAGTTCCACTTCGATCTCCATCTGTCCGCTGCCGCCCACTTCATGGTGATGATACTTCACCCTGATGCCGCAGTCTTTCATCTTTTCACAGATCTCATTGCGCAGATCGAAATTGATGTCGCTCGGAAGATCGTAGTGATAGCCGCCTTTCGGCAGGGTGTGATAGCCGTCGCTTCCTTCTTTTGCCGAAGACCACTCGGACTCGAAGCTCGTCAGTTTTTCCGATACCTCATCCGGAGCGATCTTGTATTCCATGGCATCGAAAACGGAGAATTCATATTCCGGCCCGATGATCATCTCATCGGCGACGCCTTCCTTTTTCATCAGATCGACGGCAGCTTTGATGACATTGCGCGGATACTGTTCAAAACGGTAATTGGTCTTGCCGATGCAATAAACATTGGCCATCATCGAGATGGTCTTTGCCCCGGCAAAAGGCTCAAGATAGGCGCTCTCCAGATCGGGATAGAAGACCATGTCGGATTTCTCCACTCTGGCATAGCCGTAGTTCGAGGCGTCGAAACCGATCCCCTCTTCCATCAGCTGTTCGTTGAGCCGCTCAGCCGGGATGGACAAATGACGGAAACGTCCGCGCAGATCGACGAGTTTCAGGTCGATGAAACGGACATCGTTGTCTTTGATAAATCGTTTTGCTTCGGTGATATTTTTAAACATAAGATTCTCCTGCCTTTATTATAATCAAAGCTTTATTGAAAAGAAGCCCTCAGCCGAGCTTCTTCAGAATGTGATCGAACAGTGCCGTCAAAGTATCTTCATCAAAGGATGTTCCCAGATAATATGACCATCCCCTGCCGTAGTGATTTTCGACAGCCGCCGCATAGTCACCGTATGGATTGTCCTTCCACGAGATCAGCGCATCGCCGCCCGTGAGCCTGAGCAGTTCTTCAAAGACGGTACCGCAGCCTTCTGCTCCCTGATGATCGCAAGGAGCGCTCTGTCCTTCCAAAAGGGATTCGTGTTCTTCGATCACACAGCCGCAAAGATCGTCAAGATCCACCGGCAGCCGCTTGCCGAAGACCAGGTTGTTGTCGGTATCCTTCCAGGCGCTGCGCGGCGTCAGGATGACGATACCGCCGTTTGATACATAGTCCTTCAATCTCTTCTTGAATCCGTCGGACATGATGATCATGTAAGGAAGGACGGCGATCCTGTACCCGGAAAAATCACGGGAGGAATCGACGATATCGCAGACCATCTTGCGCTTATGAAACTGCGTATAGAACTTCACGCATTCCTTTTCGTAAGAGAAGACATCCGACTGCCTCTGTATGGACATCGAAGACTTGGAATCGTAATCGTAAAGGATGCATACTTCACCCTTCGGTTCGACGACCGGTTTCAGCTTTGCCTTCTTGAAGAAATCCATCGTCTCAAAATACTTGCGCCGCTTCTCGTTGTCGGCATCAAGGATCCCGAAACAGAACTGCTCGGCACCTTTGGTGAAACCGCGGTAACGGAAGAAGATCAGACTTTCCACGCCCTGATCAAGAGACGACAGAGCCCAGTTCTCCGCTTCGCCGGGTTTCGGCGCATAGCCGATATCGTTGTGGCCCTGCTGACCCATGATGGACTCAGTGACCCAGAACTTTTCGCCTTTGAACCCCCGGGCAAAATCCACGCTGAAGGCCAGTTCCGCTTCGCTCAGCGGTGCTTTCTGACCGCCCCAGACCGGATAGTTGTTGTAGGAGACGAAGTCCAGAGCTTCCGCGGCATGAAACGGCGAGAAAGTTTTGTTGATGATGCCGCCTTCAAAGTCGTGCGTGACCGGATGTTTTTGATCATAGCGCTTCACCGCATCGACCAAAGCTTTGATGTAGCCGGCAGCGATCTGATCACGGAACCTGGCATATTCCAGACGCAGGGACGGATTGTGCGGTGTGAATCCGGGACGGGGAAGCGGGATCTGTTTGAACTCGCTGTAGGTCTGGGCCCAGAACGCCGTGCCCCAGCGCCGGTTGAGTTCATCGATGTCCCGATACTTTTCTTTCAGATAAGAAACGAATCGTTTTTCGCAGCTTTTGCAGTAACAGACATCGGAACCTTCGTGACCGATCTCATTGTCGACCTGCCAGGCGACGATGGTCTCGCAGTCCTTGTAATGATCCGCCAGCTTTTCCGCCAGTGCGACTGCTTTCTTTATATAAAGTTCGTTGCCGTAACAATAGCCTCTTCTTGCCCCGTAAGGCTGCGCATAGCCTTTCTCATCGACATTCATGACCTCGGGATATTTTTCATAGAGCCAGGAGGGCATCGTTGCGGTCGGCACGCACATCATGACCTTGAGTCCGTGTCTTTCGGCCTTGGCGATGACCTCATCAAAGAAGGAGAAGTCATATTCTCCTTCCGAAGGTTCGAATCTGTCCCAGGCGAAATCACCGATGCGGATCAGGTTTGCACCGAGAGTCACGATATCGCTCAGATCCCGATCGACAAGTTCCATTCCCCACTGTTCGGGATAGTAATCGACACCCAGATATCTCATTTGAATCCTCCGTCCATCAAACGGTTGACGGCTTCTTCATATTCTTCGGTCGCCATCATGTAGGCTGCCGCATGACCGCAGCCTTCGATGATGTGCAGTTCCTTCGGCGAGACGCAAGCCGAATACATCCGCTGTGACATGATGCATGGCACGAAATGATCCTCCTTGCCGTGGATGAACAGGATCGGAACATCGGTATGAGCGACACAGTCTTCACCCATCGACGTGTTGAAGCTCACGCCGGTGATGATCATCGACCAGAACCAGGCCAGATAGCCGAAAGGAAAATACGGCAGATGATAGACGTCTTTGATCAGATATTTGGATATGTTGATGATCGAATCGAAACCGCAGTCATCGATGATGCCCGCGACATTTTTCAGTTTGGAATTTGCGCAATGGATGACGGTCGCACCGCCCATGGAGACGCCGTGCAGGTAGATCTTCGGATCATCGTACATCTCATTGATCAGATCGACCCATTTGGCGACATCGCGCTTATCGTGTTCGGAGAAGCCCAGATACTTGCCTTCCGACTTGCCGTGTGCACGGTCATTGAGTAACAGGATCGTCGATCCCCGCTTCAGATAGATATTGATGCGGTCCGCAAAGTCTTCCTGCATCGAAGACTTATAGCCGTGGACACAGATCACCACTTCCTTGGGATCGCCTTCGATCAGATAGCCGTAGAGCCTCAGATCGTCGAATGACAGGATCGAAAGCTCCTTGAAATCCAGCTTGTTGAACTTCTCGATGAGCGGTGCCCGGAAAGCATAGTAACGCCCGGCGGTCGGACGCATCAGGTCGCTCGGCGCATCGATCGATGCGGGATCCAGTGCGGAAGTCGTATCACCTTTGTTCTGGTCGTTGTAAAGAAAGACCGAATTGAAGATGTAGAATCCCGCTGCCAGCCCGAGCAGCAGCAAGACGACAAGTACCAGTAAGACCCAGAACATCTTAATCTACCTGGACGTTTTCCAGATCGACGCCTTTGGTCTCTTTGACGCGCAGCATCATGACGATGAGGGCGATCGCCATCAAAGGAAGATAGGCGACTGTCAGAACGACCGGCAGGTTCGTGGAACCGGCGATCATCGTGACGACGTTGTTATAGACCATATTGAAACCGACACCGAACATACCGATCAGCTGCATGGATCCGACGACGGAAGCACGCATCTGGGTCGGTGTGGACTCGGAGGTGATGACAAAGAAGATCATGTCGGAGATCGACCACAGACCGGCGATCGAAACGCCATAGGCCAGGCCCATGATCCAGGGATTCAGCGGACGCAGACAGCCGTAAGCGAAGACGCCCAAGCCCAAAGCCGCCCATAAGCCCAGGATCAGTGCCGACTTCTTTCGGCCGAGCGCATCGGTGATGAAACCGCCGATGATCGTGAAGATGCCGTTGATGACCGGATAGAACATCAGAACGACGTTGATCGCATCGGTGGTCATGACACCGTTGTATTTTCCCGCTTCCAGCATCGGCTGATATTTGCCGGTGTAGCCAGTCGAGAACATCATCAGCAACGCGACCAGAGCGATGGCTCTTGTCTGTTTATGACCCAGGATATAACGGAAGGCATCCCAGACGGAAACGGCTTTTTCTCTTTCTTTTTCCTCGGCAGCGCGTTCTTCCTTGATCGCTTCGATCCTCTCCTCTTCGCTGCTTCTGAGATATTTCAGCCGGCGCTGGGTATAGACCGGTGTCTCGGAGACGAAATAGATCGCCGCCAGGCCGATGACGAAAGCCAAAATGATCGGAATGATGAAGACATTGCGCCAGGTGCTCGGAACGGCATCATTGACGAAAAGCTTGACGAACAGGCCTAAAGAAGAGACCGAGATCAGTGCCAGACCCTTGGTGATCGAGCACAGTTTCGCACGATGTTCTTTCGGTGCGCATTCCATGATATAGATGACCTGAACATCGTTCGGCGTGAAGAACGTCAGAACGACGGTACCGATGATGTAGACGGCAACGGACTTCGAGATGATGCACAGCAGCATGCCGACGCCCATGCCCAGGGTGTTGACGATCAGAAACGGCTTTCTGCCCCAGCGGTCAGCCAGAGATTTGTAGAACGGCGAGATCAGATAGGACAGATAACCCGCCATCGTAACGAAACCCAAAGTCGCCGTCGCTTTATCGTAATCCGTGGAAGGATAGACGACATTGAACAGATCGCGGATCGTCTGAACTTCGACGACGCTCCTTACGGAAGAAGCCAGCTCATCGACGATGTAGACGATGGACAGGACGACGATCAGGATCGCAAAATAATGCTTGTGGTTGTGAAAAGCTTCAGCCTTCTCCAGACGTTCCAGCTCACGCTTTTCTTTTTCGATTTTTGTCATATGATGCAAAACTCCTTAAATGTAACCTCTTTCATTATATCGGATATTCTCCCTGACAGACCATCAAAAATCCTCAATAAGAAAAGCCGCTTTCGCGGCTTCATTTTGCGATCTCTTCCGGAACGGGATCGGCGACCTTGCTTGTAAGCATGTCGGGATGTTCCAGGATGTATTTCAGCAGTTTCAGTGACTTGGCAAAGTAGAAACCGTCGGCGATCCTTTCATCCAATGTGATCGTCATATCCACTTTGTCTCTGCCGTCTTCCTTGTACATCGTGCCGATCGTGCCCATCATCGAGTTGGTCCCGAAATTGGACAGATGATGATAACAGTTATCGGCACCGATCGAACCGAGGTTGGACAGCAGACAGGTCGTATAATTGGGATCGCCCTTGGCAAGATCCTCCGGATAGATACCGTGGTACTCCATCCGCGAAAGGATGTAGAAGAAGATCTCCAGGACGAATCTGGGCAGCTTGCCGACGATCTCCATCGTCTTGTCCAGTGAATTGGTCCCGGAACTCCTGGCCTTTTTCACATCTCCCAGGATGATCTTGGAGACCTGATCGAGGTCCATGTCCGGTGTGACTTTGAGCGTCATCAGCGTTTCCAGAGCCTCATCGGCGAACTTCTGTTTGGCGACGAACGACAGGGTGATGTCGTTTCTCTGCCAGAACTTTCTCCCGGCGACGAAGACGTTCATCCTCGGACGGTGATAGATCGTTTTGGCGATCGCCATGCAGATGCAATGGAAAAGTTTGTACTGCGTCCCGTGTTCTTCGTTGTGCTTATTGATGAACTTCAGCAGTTCCGTGATGTCAAAGCTCACATTTGTGGAAACTTCCGCTTCCGTGCGCTTGGGCATGACATAGGGAACGATCGAGTGAAACGGATCGGGATCGTTGAGTAAAACGGCGTCTTTCCTTCTCATAAGAGTCCGACGAAAGAGCGGATGCGGCCATCGGAATCGTTGACATCGACTCCGCGGATCGCCAGGCCGTCCGTGATCTCGGCGCCTTTCAAAACACCTTGCATCTCCAATAAGGAGATACCGAAAGTACCCTCATCGTTGGTGCAGAACGGATAGACGGTCTTTCCGGAAAAGTCGTACGTCTCCAAAAACGTAGCGACGACGCGCGGATAAGTGCGGTACCAGATCGGGAAACCGATGTAGATCTGATCGTAGTCATCGATGTTCAGACGGACACCGCCCTTCATGGCCGGATGTTCGTTGTTCTCATCTTCTCTTCTCGCTCTTCTCAGACAGTCTTCGTATTTGAAAGGATACGGTTCATCCTCTTCGATCTTGTAGAGATCCGCACCGGTCAGAGCGGCGATCTTTTCCGCAACGACCTCCGTATTTCCTTTTTTCAGTTCGACGATCTCATTGTTCTGCAGGTTCTCTCCGACATGAGAGAAATAAGCGACCAGTGTTTTCATAATTCATCTCCTCAGTTTACATTCCCTATTATACATTCTAATAAGCGCTGTGAGCTATGCCGTTCATCCGCACTTCCAGGTCGATCTTCTCCATGCAGACGTCAAACGGATCTTCGTTGTGTTCCGTCTCCGCCAGATACTCTTTGATCGCCGAAGCGATATCGTATTTCGCCAGGATCTTCTCATTGTCAAAAGCCAGATCGAAGACATAAGCGGGACGGTAATCCGGCATCCGGTAATACGGGACATGGACCGGGAACTTATGGGTGAACAATACCGTGCCCGGCTTGAGTTCGATGTTCTTCCTGACGTAATCCGTGACTTTCTCATCGATCACGAAGAAATCTTTGAAGGCGAGCTGAACTTGTTTTTCGTCTTGCGAAAGCTGCAGATCCGTTTCGATCTTCAGACAGGTATTGATCAGATTGCGGTATTTCAGCGAAAGATAGATATCGACTTCCTTATCATCGAAGCGCGGTTCGATGCCGACCTTTCCGATCTGAAGTTCTTCAGGCAAGGCAAGGATGTCTTTCATCGACTCTTCGTTGATGAGCGTATAGAGATAATAGGCCGGAACTTCATATTCAAAGACCATCTTCTCACGGTCATAGAAGATGCAGTCCTTGAACCCGCGGCCTTCGTCCTCTTTCATCTTCGCCTGATAGTCGTAAGTGAACTTGTCCTGATACTTGCCGATATCGTTGACTTTCTGATAGATATAGAAGATCCCACCTGCGCAGACCAAAAGCAGGAATACCAGTATTCCCAGTAGAAGTTTCCATATGGAGAATCTTTTCTTTTTCATGTACGTATACCTCGATCAAACAAACAAAGAAAAGCCGGATCATCCGGCTTTTCGGAATGGATCTTGCGGAAAGATCAGCGCATCGACTTGTCGTAAGGCTGGCCGGATGCCTTCGGTGCATGGTCGTGTTTCGAAGTGATGGCCAGTGCGATCAAAGTGACGATGAACGGTAAACTCTTGTAGAAAGCTGCCGGAAGTCCCAGATTGTTGAGAAGCGGGATGCCGGAATAAGCGTTGGCGATCGTCTTGCAGAAAGCGAAGAAAGCCGCCGCTCCGAGCAGAGGCATGGAACGCCACTGGCCGAAGATCAGGACCGACATCGCCAGATAACCGTAACCGCCGACGGTCTGTGAATAGTGTGTCGCGACCGGCAGGATGTACATCAGACCGCCCATACCGCCGATGAAACCGGCGATGATCAAAGCGGCATATCTGTATTTCTGAACGTTGACGCCCAAGGATTCGGCAGCCTGCGGATTCTCACCGCAAGCGCACATGCGAAGTCCGAACCTCGTCTTGTTCAGGACGATCGCGGAAATGACGAAGATGGCGATACCGATGAAATTGGTGATATAGGTCCTGGTGAAGAACATCGGACCTAAGACCGGGATATCGGCCAGGATCGGGATCCGCTCGATCAGGAAATCATTGCGGATGGAAAGGTGTTCCGAACCGTTCTGTAACACTCTGGCAAAGAAGATACAGAACGCCGGAGCGAACGTGTTCAAAGCCATGCCGACGATCGTCTGGTCGGCATTCAGATTGACGGATGCCACCGCCAGCAAAAGCGTCAGCAGGACGCCCATGACGCCGGCAAACAACAAGGCGATCAAAAGGCGCAGCTGACCGGCGACGACACCGTCGAGCCACTGCAGGCAAAGCACGCCCCACATGCAGGACCAGACCATGACGGAATCCAGACCCATGTGGATGACACCGCTTCGCTCGGAGAACATGCCGCTGATGGAAACGACCAGGAGCGGAATGAAGAAATACATGAAATAGCGTGCGATAAAATATAACATTTCCATACTATTTGAGCTCCTCTCCCGTGACCTTGTTGATCTCGGTCTTCTGCCTCATCAGCATCTTCTCCAGCATCTGTTTCAGGAACAAAGAGAATGCCGCAAAGTAGATGATGACGGAAGTGATGACGGAAACGATCTCTCTTTGGAAACCGAAGATCTGCATGTAGTTGCCGCCGACCGTCAGGAAAGCAAGGAACAGCGCACCCAAGATCGCACCCAGCGGCGAGTTGTTCGCCAGACAGCAAACGGCGATGCCGTTGAAGCCTTCGGCTGCCAGCTGTTCCTTCATCGTGATGTAAGTTCCGGATGCGGAAAGGTGGGTCAGACCGCCGCCCAGGCCGCAGAGCGCACCGGACAGCAGGATCGAGATCATGATGTTCCTCTTGGACTTGATACCTGCATAACGGGATGCTTCCGCATTCTTGCCGCAGGCTTTGAGTTCATAACCCAGCTTCGTTTTTTCCAGGATGACCCAGGCAACGACCGCGATCAGGATCGCGATCAGGATGCCGATGTCTGCCGTCTTGTTCTGCGTGATGGCCGGCATGAACGCCTGCGGAAGCTTGCACTGTGCCGGGATGGCCCTTGTCTGGCCTTTCATCGCATCGTAGCAGTATTCGTTGATCCAGTGCATCATGTAGTACATCTCAATGTAGTTGAACATGATGGTACCGATGACGACGTTGACATTGAAATAAGCTTTCAGGATGCCCGGGATCAAGGCCCAGGCAGCACCGGCCAAGGTCGCAACGATCAAAGGAACGATCCAGGTCAGCGGTGCCGGCAGGTCCTTGGAGAAATACAAGGATGTCAGGATCGCTGCCAGAGCACCGACCGAATACTGGCCGGGACCGCCGATATTGAAGATACCGGCTTGGAAAGCGACGCACATCGCAACACCGGTACAAAGGATCGGCGTTGCGAAATAGAACAATGTACCTAAATTCTTAAGACCGCCCAGCTGGAAACCGCCGGTGATCAGAGTTGTGAATGCCGAGAAGCCTTTGGAAGGATTGGTCAGCATCAGAACGATGAACGCGATGACCAGACCGCCGACGATCGCGACCAGGGAAGACAGAAGAGAAGTATGAGATGAGATATCGAATCTCTTTTTCGCTTTCACGGTCATGCGTTTTTCTCCTCTCTCTTGACACCGGCCATGTACAAGCCCATCTCCTCGACCGAGACCTTCTTCGGATCGAGGTTGCCCATGATCTCGCCTTCAAACATGACAATCACACGGTCGGCAACGTCCATGACTTCATCAAGCTCGAACGACATCAGCAAGACTGCCTTGCCTTTGTCTCTTTGTTCGACCAGCTGTTTGTGGATGAATTCGATCGCACCGACATCAAGACCTCTGGTCGGCTGGACCGCCACCAGGACATCGGCGTTCTGATCGATCTCTCTGGCGACGATCGCTTTCTGCTGGTTGCCGCCGGACATCGATCTGGCCATGGTCGTCCTGCCCTGACCGGAACGGATATCGAAACGCTCGATCAGTTCATCGGCATAGCTGTCGAACTTATTGAATTTCAAGAATCCCAGTTTGGATACGAAGTCCGGCTTGAAATAGTTCTTCAAAGCCAGATTGTAGGATAACGGATAGTCTAGGATCAGACCGTATTTGTGACGGTCTTCCGGAACGTGCGACATGATCAGGTTCCGTTCGCGGATCGACTTTTTGGTATAGTCCTCACCGTTGATCGTGATCTTGCCTTCATTGATCGGCATGATGCCGGTCAGGCCGTAGATCAGTTCGGACTGGCCGTTGCCGTCGATACCGGCGATCGCCAGGATCTCACCTTTCCTTACGGAGAAGGAGACGTCATTGACGACCTTTTTCTTGGTCTCGTCATTGATCATCGTGAGGTGCTCGACCTTCAAGACTTCTTCTTTCGGATCCGCCGGTTTCTTTTCGACATGGAAAGAGACCTCCCTGCCGACCATCAGCTCGCCCATCTGTGTCGTCGTCGTATCGGCGGCGTCCAGTGTCTTGACAAGTTTCCCTCTTCTTAAAACAGTGACTCTGTCGGAGACCCGTTTGATCTCTTCGAGTTTATGTGAGATGAACAGGATCGTGTGGCCTTCTCTTGCCAGGCCCTTCATGATCTCCATGAGTTCATCGATCTCTTGCGGTGTTAATACGGCAGTCGGTTCATCGAAGATCAGGATCTCCGCATCTCTGTAGAGCATCTTCAGGATCTCGCAGCGCTGTTGCTGACCGACTGTGATGTTTTCGATCAAGGCATCCGGATCGACGGCCAGACCGTATTTTTCCGAAAGTTCGATGACTTTCTTGCGGCAGCTGTCCATATCCAGGAACGGACCCTTGAGCGTTTCGGAGCCCAGAACGATGTTCTGCAGCACCGTGTAATTCTGCACGAGTTTGAAGTGCTGGTGGACCATACCGATCCCCAGTTCAGTCGCAACACGCGGATTGGTGATCTTGACCTCCTTGCCGCGGATCGCGATCGTTCCCTCTTCCGGCGTATACATGCCGAAAAGAACGCTCATCAGTGTGGATTTGCCTGCACCGTTCTCACCCAACAGCGCATGGATCTCGCCTTTGCGGATGTCAAGGCTGATATCGTTGCAGGCGATGATGCCCGGGAACCTTTTCGTTATATGACGGAATTCAATGATATTTTCCGCAGTTTCCATGATACTTATCCTTTCGTCAGATAAACGCAAGGGAGGTGTGAACGCACCTCCCTTGTAAATTCAGTGATAGATGATATTACTGTTCGAAGTAAGTAACGTTGACGTACTTGTAAGCACCTTCGACCGGAGCACCGTTGACACCGTCGACTTCCGTCGGGAGAGTGTCATGAACGGCGATGACCTGCTGCTTGACAGCATTGTAATCTTCTTCCGTGAAGGTATTCCAGTTTTCAGCTCTGTACGGAGCAAGGATAGCGCCGTCTTCCTTCGCACCCAAGCGGATCAGACCCTGGCTCGTGTAAGAAGACCAGTCGGCACCGCCGGCGTAAGCAGCCTTGACAGCTCTGTAGATCGTGACTTCCAGATCCTTCATAGCGGAAGTGACGAAGAGAGGTTCGTTTTCAGCACCGTCGGCAGCTCTTGTGAAGTATTCATCGGTATCGACACCGACGATCTTTCTGTTCTCACCATCTTTTGCAGCCTGGATGACCGAGTTGACGATCGTACCGCCGCAGGAGAAGATGATCTCTGTGCCGTTGGTGTACCATTCGGAAGCTCTCGTAACGATATCCGGTGAAGCATCGAATGTGCCGGTGTAGAAGTATTTCATATCGATGGAGCCTTCAGCCAGGCCGAGTTCTTCAGCAGCATCCTCTGCGCCTTCGATAAAGCCGTAACCGAATCTGACGACTGCCGGAACAGCCATACCGCCTAAGAAGGCAAGGTTTCTGTAACCGTCTTTAACGACAGCATAACCGGCCATGTAGCCGCAGTCCTGCTCAGCGAATGTGATCATCGCCAGGTTGTCCTGATGAGGTAAGGAATCATCGACACCGTCGTAGTTGTAGTCGATGTTGTAGAGGTCATCGGCATCGACGAAGATGACTTTAACATCCGGATAGTTCGGGATCTCCTGGCACAGTGCAGCATCCCATAAGAAGCCGACTGCGACCAGAACGTTTGCGCTCATCTGATTGACTGCCTGTTCGAAGATCGTCGTTCTTGACGCATCATCGGAACCTGCAGGCTGTAAGTACGTGTACTTCAAGCCGTTCTCTTCACAGTAGTCCTTGATACCGTAGAATGAGTGCTCGTTGAAGCCGCCGTCATAAATGGAACCTAAGTCGGCAAGGAACACGACATCGTAATGTTCATCGCTTGCTGCAGGTTCGCCGCCTTCATTCCCGCCATCCTTCTTAGCGCAGCCGAATAAGCACATCGTAAGAAGTACAGCGAGAGCTAACGTAAGAAATTTCTTCATTTTTTTCTCCTTCTTTCTAGAAAATATGATCTGCATACACAAAAAACGTTCTACTATCGGATCTGATATATTCTGTCTTTCATATACACATATCTAACTAAATTTTAACATCCTTCAATTCACAGTTACAAGTGACTTTTTCCCCTTCATTTGAACCAGGGAGGAAGATCCTTGGTGATATCGAGTGTCCGATTCAATCCGATATCCAGGAAGAAACCCGTCAGCAGGACCGAAACGATCGAACCGATGCCGACCACGCCGCCCAGGAAAAAGCCGATGATGAAAAACAACGCGTCGGTGATGATCTGTGCGTACTTGAGTTCCAGCGGCGTCTTCTCACTTAAAAACAGCGGCAGGAACTGAAAACAGCCGATACCCATTTCCGCTCCGATCCCCATGCCGTAGCCGATCCCCGCCGTGACCAGTCCGAGGATCAGGATCAAGATGCGGATGGCAAGAGCCGTGGAAGCGACGGGGAAAAGATGACGCATCAAAGTCTCGAACAGATCGATCAGAGGACCGCCGGTCACCACTCCCAGCAAAGTCCCCGGTCCCAGATGTTTGCGTATGAAAAGAAAGATCAGGACCGCCTGGATGACGTTGCAGATGGTGGAGATCGTTCCGTACGAGAGTCCGTAACGGCCGTGCAGTCCGTCGACGAAGACCGAGATCGGATCGGTACCGAAACCGCAGTTATAGTAACAGCCGATCCCGAAACTTGAGATCACCGAGGCCAGGAAACTGATCAGGAAACGGATCGAGAACGACTTCAGATCGAAATGTTTCATCTACTCTTCCCTGATATCTTCAAGATCGGGCAGTCCGTCGATGATCTCGATCGCCCGCAAGGTGATCTTGCTTAAAAGATCGACCCGCTCCCGGTAACCTTCCTTATTGGAGGTCGACATCGATCCGTAAGACCCTCCGAGGTAGCCTCCGCATAATAAGATCGTCCCCGCACGGATCCCTCCGAGCAAAGATGCCACCGTGAACAAAGCGGAAGATTCGTTCTCCACTGCCAGAACACCGGCATCGGACCACGGTCTGATCCTTTCCAGATAGCCTTCATGAGCACCCGGAGATTCGATGTAGAAGGAATCGTGGCTGCGGACGATGCCCAGATACGGTTTGACGCCATACTCTTCGCAAGCTTTCCGCAAGGCACAGACCACATCGACATCCGCTACGGCCGGATAGTCCAGAGGGATGTATTCTTTCGATGCCCCTTCTCCCCGCACCGCACCGGTCGCGATCACGAAACAGTTCTCCGGCAGATTCGCCTGCAAAGATCCGCAGGTCCCCATCCGGATCATCGTCTTGACGCCTAAATGTTTGAGTTCTTCCACGGCGACCGAGACTGCCATGGCACCCATCCCGGTGCACATGACCGAGACCGGGACATCGTGATACGTCCCCGTATAAGTCGGATTGCCCCGGGAGACGGCCATGAGTTTTGCCTCATCGAAGTGGCCGGCGACCATCTCGCATCTCCCCGGATCGGCCGGCAGGATGAAATGTCTTCCGCAGTCGTTCTCATCCAGACCGATATGCCACATCTTCCCCTGCTCGTTGACGAGCTTTGCCGATCTATATTTCATATTCTTCCCCTTTGATCAGTTTTTCCATCGCCGAGAGCGCGATGTCGACGATCTCGATGATCTTGTTTTCGTAATCCTTTTCGTAATCCATCGCCTCACCGGTCTCCAGATTGTCGGTCACCACATAGATGCAGCCCGCTTTCATCTGCAATATGGAAGCGACGGTGAACATCGTCGCACACTCGTTATCCACGCAGCTCACGCCGACTTTCTGCCAGGGAGCGATCCTCTCTTTGACGCCGTCATGGGCGAACGGTGATTCCAGAAACAGCGCATCATGGGTGCGGACGATACCGGTCTTGACCTCGACGCCCTTTTCTTCCGCGCTCTTCAGCAAGGCGAAGAACGCATCCAGGTCACTGACCGCCGGATATTGGATGTTGACGTATTCCAGGGTCGCCCCTTCGCAGCGGCAAGCACCGGTCGGAATGAAGATCGTTCCCGGCTTGATGTCCTTGTCGATCGCATAGCAGGAGCCCACCTTGATCATGCGCATACAGCCGATATGACGCAGCTCCTCGACGGCGATCTCCGTCGGCATGCAGCCGTTGCCGATCGACATGGCCGACATCCTCACACCGTGGTATCTTCCCGTATAAGTGATATATTCGCGGTGAAACGCCTGCCGTTTCGCTTCATCGAAACGATCCTTGATCAGTTCGACACGTTCGAGATTGGAAGTCAGGATGACGCCTTCACCGATCTTGGAATGATCGATGCCCAGATGATGGACACTGCCGTCTTTTTCCAGCTGCGGCAAAGAATCGAATCCGTTTTTGATCTTGCCTTTCATTATCTGAGCACTCCTTTCTTTTCCATCTCATCGATGATCTCTGCCGCCCTGACGGCGATCTTCGCGCAGACCTTGATCCGCTTATCCATGAAATCATCCTCAAATGCTTCCGGGTACGCCTCCTGCGACTTAGGACCCGTATAGTAGATCGTATCTTCGACCATCGAAGTATGGGAGACACAGATCGAACCGCAGCGTAAGCCCAGCTGCGGGCCGACCGTGAACAACGTGGCCGATTCGTTTTCCACCATCTTGACCCCGGCATCGACCCACGGTTTCATCCGCTCATAAGTGTCGATCATCGCGGTCGAAGTCTCGCGGTAATACGAGTCGTGAGCCCGGTAAAGGCCGACGATCGGATCTTCACCGAATTCCCGGCAAGCCAGGATCAGAGCCTTGGTGACAAACGGATCGGCGATCGCCGGGTATTCCGCCGGCACATATTCGAAAGAGTTGCCGTCCCCTCTGACACAGCCCGTGGCGATGATGATGCGCCCCGGCCGATAATCCGTCAGCAGAGCGGCACCGGTACCGACACGGATCAGGTTCTTCATGCCGATCTGTGAACACTCTTCCGCGACCGTCGAGACCGCCAGCGGTCCCATGCCCGATGAGATGACGGAGATCGGCACATCCTTCTGCGTCACTCCGGTATAGGTATAGTAGGTCCTTTGACCGTTGACGAAGTGCGCTTCCTTGAAACAGTCGGCGATGACCTTCGATCTGGCCAGATCGCCGGGCATCAGCACGGTCCCGGCAATATCTCCTTCCTTTAAGCCCGTGAAGTACAGCCTTCCCTGGCTGTCCAGGTATTTCTTTTCTCTTACCGGCATATTACTCCTTTACATAGCCTGTCCTGACATTGAGTTTATGGATCAGGTCGTTGCATTTACGTAAAACGGATTCCTCATCAAAATTCTGTATCTTCTTGCTCCTGACCTTCAGATTGCCGGCAACGAAGACCGTATCCACGGCATGTCCGGTCCCGGCATAAAGCAGATTGCCGATCCTGTGATCGCGGTCGGTCAAAGACAGGTCGTCTTCCATATTGACGAGGACCAGATCGGCCTGGAAACCTTCTTTGATCTCGCCGAGATCATCGTAGCCCAAGGCCTTTGCGCCGTTGAGACTCATCATCTTGAAGGTCGTGCCCGCATCCATCACCGTCGGATCCAGGGTGACCGCTTTCTGCAAGTAGGAGCCGGCCTTGCCTTCCCGGATCATATCCTTGGTGCCGCTCGACGCTTCGCCGTCGCAGCCCATCGCCACCGGGATGCCTTTCTCCAGCATCCGGGCGATCTTCGGGATGCCGTCGGAGATCTTCATGTTCGTGTTCGGACAATGGACCGGAATGGCCCCCGACTGCGCGATGATGTCGATCTCGTGATCGGAAAGCCAGATCGAATGTGCCAGCAGGGTCTTCTCATCCAGGATCCCCAGCGATGCCAGTGCTTCAGCCTCGCCGCCCAGTCCGTATTCCCTGGCCACGCGTTCCGTCTCCATCTTTCCTTCGCCCAGATGGGTGTGATAGATGAGTCCGCGCTGATCCGCCCAGGCTTTCAGCGCCCTGGCCATCGCACCGGACACCGCCGGCAGACCGGCCGGAGCGACCGAAGCTCTCATCAGACCGTGATTGCGGCCATGGCATTTCTTATAGACTTCTTCGCTTCTGGCGATCGCTTCATCGATCGAGATGATCGGTGTCACTTCGTTTTCCGGAACATCGGTCGTCGAGATGCCGAAGGTCACTCTGATCCCGGCATCCTCAAAGGCCTGCAGGCTCGCATCGAGGTGTTCGTAACCGCCCATCTCATTGATCGTCGTCGTCCCGAAACGAAGAGCGGACAGACATGACAGCAAAGTCGCATAGTAGTAATCTTCGTCGGTCATGTAGTCCTCGAAAGTGAAGAGCCTGACCAGCCAATCGGTGATCACCAGGTCATCCAGCGGCCCTTTGATGAACGTCTGATAGACGTGAGAATGGCAGTCCGTGAAACCCGGCAGCGCCAGCATCCCATGGGCATCGATGATGCTGGCATGCGGATACGGTGAAGGATCGATCCTGTCGGCGATCTTTTCAAAACGCCCGTCCTCGATCAGGATGTCCTTTCTCGACGTACTCAGATCCTCAAAATTCGCCACATCGGCATTTCTGATCAGAAAATCACTCATAAGTTTCCCTCCTCACAGATCTTGGTATATGCTTTCGGATTTCTGTCCTTGAAATAATCCCGTTCATCGATCTTCGACATGTCGATCGCGACATCGAAGATCCCTTCTTCATTCTTCTTCAATAACAAGGTCCTCCCGTGCGGGTCATAGGCAAAGACCAGCGGGATCGGATCGCAACAGTGCGTACAGCCGACGACGAAACAGCGGTTTTCGATCGCCCTGGCTTTGGCAATGGATGTCCACTCGTCGAACTGCTGTTCATGCCACATCCCCGTACCGATCGTATTGAACAAGATCCTCGCTCCTTCGATACACTGTATCCTGGCGACTTCCGGGAAATGCAGTTCATAGCACAGGACCGTTCCGATCTTGCCAAACGGCGTATCCAAAGCGGAGATCTCCTCACCCGGTAAGGCACCGTTGCTGCGGTCGCCGTCCGTCAGAGCGGTCTTGCGGTGGGAATAGATCAGCCCTTCATCCGGGGAAAAGACCAGCGTATAAAGACTCTTATGTTCTCCCTGATCTTCACTGCCGGCGATGATGTAGCACCGGTACTTCTTTGCCAGTGCACTCACTTCCTCGGCCCGATAAGAAGGAAGATAGCCTTCGGGAAAAACGGCGATGTCTCCCTTGCATTTCTGAAGATATCCTTCCATTTGGGCGATCTCATCTTCGCAGCGTCTTTCGCTTTTTCCGAACCCTTTCCGGGGTATCGGACAGCAAAGGCTCACTATAAAATGATCTTTCATTCAGGCTCCTTGATGTTCCTATAGACAAAATACGCCGGCAATGAAAGCCGGCCAACTAACTTCGTTGATATGAATTCTCATTCACTCTTATACTTCTACAGAAGCAACTTTACAGTTTCAATTTATCACGCGCAAAACCCTCCGTCAATAATCTGCTATACTGAAAACGAGGTAAAGACAATGAAACAGAATAAGATCATTTTCGACTGCGATATCGGCTGCGACGATGCGGTCGCCTTAGTCTCCCTGCTGACAAACAAGGAGCTTGAAGTCATCGCGATCACCTGCGTCAAAGGCAATATCCCGGTGGACGATGTCGTGAATAACGCCCTCAAAGTCTCGCATCTCTGCGGCAAAGATATCCCGGTCTACAAAGGCTGCGAAGGTCCGATGGTCAGAGACCTGCTCAAAGGCAGGGACTACAACACCCTGATGGAACGCATCCGCATGGAGATCGACGGCAAAGAAGTCCTGATCCATGAAAAGGAATTCCCGCTTCCGCTTCCTCAGCGAAAAGCGGAAGACGAACACGCCTGTTCCTATCTGATCGAGACACTGAAAGATGCGGAAGAAAAGATCGATATCTGTGCTGTCGGCCCTTTGACCAACATCGCCATGGCCATCCGTCTGCAGCCGAAGATCATTGAGAATATCGGCACGATCTATATCATGGGCGGCGGGCTCTACATCGGCAACCGCACCCCGGTCGCCGAAGCCAACTTCTATGACGACCCGGAAGCTGCCGAGATCGTCTTGAACAGCGGCGCACACTGCCTGGTCTGCCCGATCGAAGCCTGCGAAGAAGGCGCCACCTATACAAGGAAAGACATCGAAGAACTGGCTGCTTTGAACACACCGGCCGCTTCCTTTCTGGCGGAAGAGCTTGACGGCTATATCCGAAGATGCGACCTGCTGTTTTCGGCGGGGCTTGATGACTGCTGCATCTATGACTATGCCGCCGTTGCCCCTTTGATCGATGGATCGGTGATCAGTGAAAAAAGAAGGGAGATCGTCCACATCGACATCTCGGCAGGCATGGCTGACGGTCAGATGGTGGTCGACCGCCGGGGAATGTTCAAAAACGACTCGAAAGTCGAGATCATCTACCACATGGACAAAGAAAAGATCCGGCGGATCCTGCTGGATCAATTGAAAAACGCATGAAGTAAAAGATCATGGTGACCCATGATCTTTTCTTATCGTCTATTTTGCCTTGAACCCGTAACCGTCATCGCTCTCCGCGATGAAGTTGCATTCCGGAAGCATCTCCCTGAGCGTGAACTCATGGTACTCGCTTTCCGATTTGGCACAGAGGATCTTGAATTCATCCGGCTTGCAGAACTCGGACATCACCTGCCGGCAGACGCCGCAAGGCGTGCAGTAGCCTTGTGAACCTCTTTGCGCATCCCCGCCGACGATCGCGATCTTCTCAAAGTCATAAACTCCTTCCGAGACCGCCTTGAAGAACGCCGTACGCTCGGCACAGACCGTCGAAGTGAATCCGCTGTTCTCGATGTTGCATCCCTTGTAGACCGTACCGTCTTTGCATAACAAGGCCGCTCCGACTTTCCAGTTGGAATACGGTGCATAGGCTTTTTCTCTGGCTTCAAAAGCCAGACGGATCAGTTCTTCATTCGACATCTTTTTTCTCCCTTATCCGCTTACAGCCACTTGAAGAATTCTTCGACCAGCTTCGCGTAATCGCCTTCGACGATCAGGTGGTGGTTGCCGATCGACTCCGTCAGAAAGTAAGAGACCGGGTGTTCCAGTTTCAGACGGATCTGGGTACGGCAGAGATTGAAATAACTCAGGTTCTCCAGAAGCGTACCGGAAGAAACGAAGAATTCGTTGAGCAGACCGTCACACTTGAAGACCGTGACCGGACCTTCTTTCAGCTTGCCGCGGAAGGCAACGCCCAGCTGCGACTCGAAATGCGTCATGATCTCGAAGCTCTGCGGCATGTTGATCGGAAGCGTGCAGTGCGCGAAGATGATCTCGTTGTTGTCGGTATCGATCCTGGAAGGATTCGCCATGAAGACCGGCTGGCCGGACAGTTCGCCTAAGACTGCCATCGAAAGAAGTGCCGGTACATCGCCTTCGCAGGAAGCGTAGATGCCTTGCGCATTCAATATCGCCAGAGCGGCACAGCCCGTGGAATGAACGGTATCGAGCAGATCGAAACATCTGACGGTAACGCCGTCAAGTTCATATTTGTCAACGATCCTGCGCAGAGCGCCGTAGATGTACAAAGCTTCTTCGATCTCGTGTTCATCGTAGCCCTTTGATTTGATGAGTTTGGTGTACTCGTTCTCATCGTATTCTTTCTTTGCGATCTCGCTGAAGAATTCCTCCATCGTCACATCGACGATCTCGATGTTGTTGTATTCCTTGGATTCCTTCGCATCGACACCGGAAGAGATCAGCCAGTCGGATGGTTCACCGACTCTGGCGATCCGGAAGCCGTCGAGCCTTTTCTTCGCCTTGAAGACCGTGGCCAGCTGCTGGATACGGGAAACGACGAAGTCGTCACTGCCGTGGATGATCTCACCCGGCAGATCGTTCTGTCTGAGGTAAGAAAGGATCTCCATCGATGCCGCCAGGGAATTGTTGGCACCGGTCGTCAGAAGGAAGTAAGGCTGCGGAAGCTTGTCCATGTCTCTCTTGAAGATGCCTTCCGTTCCGCCGCCGCCGATGAAATCGACGACCATATCGTAATCATTGACGTGATCGACATCGGTCACTTCAAAATCAAAACCGGTCTTCTCGCTCAGTGTCTTGAGCCAAGGGAAATTGCCGTCATTGGCGATCTCCGCTGCTGCCGTAGCAGAAACGACATAATAAACTCCTATTTTCATTTTTGATCAAACTCTCCTTGATTCCATTTTATCACCGGCAGAAAAAAAGCCATATCGGAATATGGCTCTTTATTTGACTGTGATGATCTTCATGAAGTTGGCAGAACCTTCGCCTGTCGGATAGCCGGCGGAAAGGATGATCTGCGAACCCGGCTTGATGCCGTATGACTTGACGACGGAAGAAGCGAGCTCATCGTCATTGGTCATATTGTTCTGCACATAAGAGAAGATCGGCTTGACGCCCCAGTAGACTTCCAGTTTGCCCTGCGTCGATTTGGTGAACGTGACGGCAAAGATAGGTACTCGCGGACGGTACTTCGAGATCCTTCTTGCGGTCGTGCCGCCTTGCGTGAAGACGACGATCGCCGCGATATCCAAAGTCAGAGTCGCATCCGAGATCGCGATACCGATCGCATCCTGGATGGTCTTGTTGTTGGAAGCCTTGGCGTGATCGAGGTTCTCTCTGTAAGGGATGATCTTTTCCGTTGCCGCAGCGATCTTGGCCATCGTCGAGACCGCTTCCACCGGGTATTCACCGGCTGCCGTTTCCGCCGAAAGCATGACGGCATCCGAACCGTCCAGGACGGCATTGGAGACATCGGAAGCTTCCGCTCTGGTACAGCGCGGATTGGAAGTCATCGAATCCAGCATGTGGGTCGCCGTGATGACGGCCTTGCCTTTCTTGTTTGCCTGCTCGATGATCTTCTTCTGGTAGATCGGCACATATGCCGTCTCCACTTCGACGCCCAGGTCACCTCTGGCGACCATGACACCGTCGGCGACTTCAAGGATCTCGTCGAGATTGTCGAAACCTTCCTGGTTCTCGATCTTGGCGATGATCTGGATCTTCGGTTTGCCCATTTCCGTGATGATCTTGCGGATCTTCAGGACATCTTCCGGTCTTCTGACGAAGGAAGCGGCGATGAAGTCGACATCGTTATTGCATCCGAAACGGATATCTTCGTCATCTTTCATCGAGATGAACGGCATGGACAGTTTGACGCCCGGGACATTGCAGCCCTTCTTGGACGCCAGCTGGCCGTTGACTTCGACTCGCGCCTTGATCTCATTGCCGTCGTTCTCCAAGACCGTCAGTTTCTGTTTGCCGTCGTTGACCAGGATGTAGTTGCCGGCAACGACATCATCGAAGATCTCCTTGCACTGGATCGTGAAACGATCATGGCTGCCTTCGATATCTTCTCTCTGTATCGTGACGATCTCACCCTTCTGGTAAGTCTCGACATCGTTCTTGAACGTGCCCAGACGGATCTCCGGACCCTTGGTATCGAGCATGATGCCCAAATTGATCCCGTTTTCCTTTTCCACTTTCCTGACCGTATTGATCCTGGCAAGATGTTCTTCATGCGTGCCATGGGAAAAATTCAGCCGGACGATATTCATACCCTCCTGGGCCATCTTCAGGATCGTGTCATAGTTATCCGAAGCCGGTCCGAGAGTGCAGATGATCTTTGTTTGTTTATCGACCATATAAAATCTCCTTTTTAAGACTAAAATCCATTATATCTTTCCCGAATAAAAAAGCGACAGAAATCGTCACTTTTTCATCACTTGTACCTCATTTTCCGAAAGTAAAGCGTTTACTTTCCCCACATCGGCATCGAGAAGATCGAGTCCCTGCGGATCCCCCGATGTATCGAAGGAATCGAAGATCTGACCGATCAGGGACAGCGTATCCATGAGCCTGCCTTTGGAAGGACTCAGGTCCACGAGCTTCTTGTCGTGCCCCTCCATCGTGATATAGTCGGAAACGATCTGCCGGAGCATCGGCAGGTAGTGGTCATAAAGCTTTCTGAGCTTGTCGGCATGATCGTAGATTCGCTCTTCGTTTTCTTCGATCTTGTCTACGGTCTCATTGATCTTCCCCTTGATCTCGCGGTCCCTGACCTTCTTGGAGAGTTCCTTGAGTTTCCCTGCGGAATCCCGTGAGGACAGGATCAGGTCTTCTTCCGCCGCATACTTGCGCATGCGGAAAGAAAGATCGATGGAATCCTTATCTTTGATGCGGTCGAGCAGATGACAGATCTGATTGTAGAAGCCGGGATCGGTCCTGGAAAGCTCGTTCAATGACATCTTCTTTCCATCGGAAAGCGACACGAACAGAGTATTGGCGTTGGGCCGGGCAGTCTTGTCCTGCTTGAAGAGCCTGGCATCTTTGATCAGATAAAGCTCGGAATACTCACTCAAAAACTTATCGATCTTCTTCAGGTCGATGCTGATCTTTTTCTTTCTTCCCTTTTCATCGCGTCCTTCGTAACGCAGCGTGCCGTCTTTGACCAAGGTGCTGCTGCCGGAAGGTGTCTTCTTTCCGGAAGACAGGGCGGCGATGAATACGGAAAGGGCCAGGATGCCCAGGATGAATAAGGAAATCATGAAGATCACGGAAAGATAACTGAGTACCTCCTTATCGAAGAGCGAGATGCCGCTCACCAGCGAAGCCACGATCCCCATGACCAGCAGAAGGCTCAGCATGAATCCTGCCGCTTCTAGGAAGATCGGGAATGTGCTTCTTTCTTTTTTCATCGTTTTAAAGTTCTCTGATACGGTCGATGTATTCCTTGGCCTTGGTATAGCCGTGATAATAGGACATCATGAGCTCATCTTCGTTGGATTCCAGACGGCCGACTTCCTGCAGGCTCGGCCGGATGATGATGGCCTTGCCCTGTGCTTCCAGTTCCTCCGCCAGGTCGACCTGATCGTGATACAGTTTCGTACGTGCTTCCAGAGCATTTATAAAATTGGGATACTTGCCGTAGATCCTGCGGAACAACATGAGTGCCGCTTCGTTGACATGGGAGTAGTTGCCCTTCTTCCGGGTCAGGACGATCACCAGCTTGTCACAGCCCCGATCCAGAGCTCTCTGGACCGGAATGGAATCGCAGATCCCGCCGTCCATGTACAGATGACCGTCGATGTCCACCGGCTCGGTCAGACCCGGCATCGAACAGGAAGCCTTGCCGATGAGACGGGAACGTTCGATATCATCGGTATGCATGTATTCCGCCTGCCCCGTTTCCACATTGGAGACGACGATCTCCCAATCCTGGGGATTACTGATGAACTTGTCGAAATCGAAATCGTATTGTTTGGTATATTCATAGAAGATCTTATCGAGATCGACGAACTTGTGAGATTCGACCATCTGCGGAACGCCCCAGAACGAATTGCTGCGGTCTTTCTGTATCATGCAGGCACGGGCATAACCTCTTTTTCCGCCGACATAGGCAAACAGATTGCACGAACCCGCCGATACGCCGACGATATAATCGAATTTGATATTTTTATCCATAAAGCAGTCGATGACCCCGCCGGTGAATACTCCGCGAAGTGCACCGCCCTCTAAGACCAGACCGGTTTTTGACATTTCATTTTCTCCATCTACTGTCTATATTATACAAAACAAAAAAGAATATGGTCAGGATGAAGGGATTCGAACCCTTGACCTCTTACACCCGAAGCAAGCGCTCCACCAAGCTGAGCTACATCCTGAAGACATATTCTTATTTGTGCATATACTATTTTACATCTTTTTCAGCGAGATTCAACCAACTTTTAATCAAGTTGCGCCTTACCGGTATAAAGCTGATAATAACGGCCCTTCTGAGCGATCAGAGATTCATGATCCCCGCGCTCGACGATCTGTCCGTGTTCCAGGACGATGATCGCATTGGCGTTGCGGACCGTGGAGAGACGGTGGGCGATGACGAAAGTCGTCCTGCCCTTCATGAGTTCATCCATGCCCTTCTCGATCAGCTTCTCGGTATGGGTATCGATCGAGGAAGTCGCTTCATCCAGTACCATGACCGGCGGATCGGCGACCGCACATCTCGCGATGTTCAATAACTGCCGCTGACCCTGCGAAAGGTTGGAACCGTTGGCACTCAGCATCGTCTGATAGCCGTGCGGAAGTCTCTCGATGAACGAGTCCGCATTCGAGATCTTTGCCGCGGCGATGCATTCTTCATCGGTCGCTTCGAGCCTGCCGTAACGGATGTTGTCCATGATGGTCCCGGAGAACAGATTGGTATCCTGTAAGACGACGCCTACCGATCTTCGCAGATCGTCTTTCCTGATCTCCTTGATCGGAATGCCGTCAAAGGTGATCATGCCCTCCTGATCTTCCACGTCATAGAAGCGGTTGATCAGATTGGTGATCGTCGTCTTGCCGGCACCGGTCGAACCGACGAAAGCGATCTTCTGACCCGGATTGGCATATAAGGAGATGTCCTTCAGGATCGTCTTGCCTTCTTCATAGCGGAAAGTCACGTTATTCAGACGGATATCCCCCTTGAGTTCGATATATTTCGGCGGATCGATCGGGATCTTCCACGCCCAGCGGTCCGTCTTTTCCTTCGTCTCGATCAGTTCGTCCGTATCCTCTTCCACGTTGACCAGTTCGATGATGCCATAGTCGAGCTCGGCTTCCTTGTCCATCAGATCGAAGACCCTCTCCGCACCGGCCAGCGACATCATGATGCCGTTGAACTGCTGGGAAAGGTTGGAGATCGGTCCGGCAAACTGCCTGACGAACAGCAGGAAGGACGCCAGATCGCCGATCCGCATCTGGCCGTCAATACACATGCGGCCGCCGACGACGGCGACGATCGCATAAGCGATGTAGGCCAGATTGCCGTTGATCGGCATCAGCATCGAAGCGTAGGCATTGGAACGCAGCGAATAATCATAGAGCTTCTCATTGAAGACCTTGAAGCCTTCGATCGCTTCCTTTTCGTGATTGAAGACCTTGATGACCTTCTGGCCCGAGAACATCTCCTGGGTATAGCCGTTGATATTGGAGATCTGTCTCTGCAGACCGGAGAATGTCTTTCGGGAGCCCTTGGCCAGGGTGTACGTTGCAAAGAACATGACGATCAGGACCACGACCATGATCATCGACAGTCTTAAGTTCAGAGCGAACATGAAAGCGAAACAGCCCACGATGGTGATCAAAGTCGTGATCAGTGTCGGGAAACCGTCCGCCAGCATCGGCCGGATGGTATCGATGTCGTTGGTATAGTAGTTCATGACTTCGCCATGCGTCCGTGAATCGAAGAAACGCACCGGCAGTTTTTCCATGACCCTGAACAAGTCCTTGCGCATGTCATCGAGCACGCCGGTCGAGACGATCGATATCAGCTTGGAGAAGCTGTAAGAGGAGATCAGACCGACGGCATAGACGGCGATCATCACCGCCAGCATCCCGGCAAAACCACGCAGGTCCGGATTTTCCTGACCGATATAAGGAACGACATAGTTGTTCAAGATCGGCGTGAACAGATAGGACGAGACCACGCCGGTCAGTGATGCAAGGATCGTGAAAACGATCGCCGCAACGAAACGGAAACGGTAGCGTTTGCCGATATAAGAGAAGCACTTGCCGATCGTGCCCAGGACATCGTTCGCCTTCGATGTACGAAGCTGTCTGTAACCTGTTTCTGCCATTATTCCAGCGCTCCTTCCATCTGTGTATTGTAAAGATCGCGATAAACTTCATTGCGTTCCATCAGTTCATCATGGCTGCCGATATCTTCGATCTTACCGTCGTTCATGATGATGATGCGGTCGGCCTCCTTGACGGAAGCGACACGCTGGGCGATGATGATCGTCGTCATCCCGCCGAGCTTTTCCTTCAGTGCCAGCTGGATGCGGTGGTCGGTATCGGTATCGACCGCACTGGTCGAATCGTCCAGGATGATGATCTTCGGATGCTTCAGCAGTGCTCTGGCGATGCACAGTCTCTGTTTCTGACCGCCGGAGACATTGACACCGCCCTGGCCCAGGTCGGTCTCATACTTCTTCGGCATCGCCGAGATGAATTCATCGGCCTGCGCATACTTGCAGGCTTCGACGATCTGTTCGTGGGTCGCTTCGGGATCGCCCCATTTCATGTTTTCTTCGATCGTTCCGGAGAACAGTGTATTTTTCTGAAGGACCATGGCTACGGCCTGCCTGAGATTTTCAAGCTTGTATTCCCTGACGTTGTGCCCGCCCACCAGGACTTCGCCCCTTGTGACGTCATAAAGACGCGGGATGAGCTGGACCAGCGTCGACTTGGATGAACCGGTCGGACCCAAAATGCCGATGAACTCGCCGGCAGCGATCTTCAGATCGATATCGCTCAGGACATCCTTGGCGGCATCATCGGAGTATTTGAAAGCGACGTTCCTGAATTCGATCGTCCCTTCTTCCACTTGCAGACCGGGATCGGCGTCCTTATCGGTGACTTTCGGCTCCTCATCGAGGATCTCGTTGGCGCGGTCGACCGAAGCCTGTGCCATGACCACCTGCAAGAAGACGTTGGAGATCATCAACAGGGAGAATAAGATCGCCCGGATATAAGAGAGATAAGCCATGAAATTGCCGGTCGTCATCGTGCCGCTGATGACGTCTTTTCCACCTGCCCAGGCGATGATCACCATACAGGTATACATGACCAGCTCAAAAAACGGCCGGTTGAGGATGACGATCTTCTCGGCGAAACGCTGTGCTTTCATGACCGCCGAAGAGGACTCGTCGAACTTGTCGGTCTCATAGCCTTCCCTGACGAAGGTCTTGACGACGCGGATGCCTTCGATGTTTTCTTCCAGGTCGGCATCCAGGGCATCGAACTTCAGCATCATCTGACGGAAACGCGGATGCGCCTTCAGATAGATGAACACAAGGCCTGCGGCCAGGACCGGCAGGATGAACGCAAAGATCGAAGCCAGAGAAGGATTCATGCGGAAGACGAAATATGCGGAAAGTACCAGGTTGAACGGCGCCCGTATCAGCATCCTGACGATGGAGACGTAAGCCATCCTGAGCATGCGCATATCGGCCGTCATACGCATGACGACGGTCGGCACCGGATACTTTTCGATATTCTCGAAGCTGTACTCCTGGATCTTGGAAAACATTGCAAAACGGATATTGCGGATGAACCTGGTCGAAGCGATCGAAGAGAAAAGGCCCGACAGTGCGCCGAACAGCGCACCCAGGACCGCCAGACAGACCATATAGACACCTCTTTGCCAGATGTAATCCATATCTCCGTTCAAGCCGTAGATCCCCTTGTCGATGATATCCGACATCACCAGCGGGATCAAGACATCGACCGCGACTTCCAGAGCAGTGAAAACAGGCCCCAGAAGGGCTGCCCACCATCCGTCTTTCGTGAATTTTTTCAATAACCTGAACATACTAAAATAGTATCACTTTTTTGACTCTTGAATTGTCAAGTCAATCGCAACTCTGTTGAATAGTAGACCTCATATGGTGTCCTGTATCCAAGACATTTGCGGGGTCTTTTGTTTATCTTATCGAAAGCCTGCCGAATCATTTCATCAGGCTTGTCATCGAGATCTT
>JAFOLW010000072.1 GCA_017419165.1 Erysipelotrichaceae bacterium | reverse complement strand
TTCCGGCATCATTCCTGAAGGCTTCGAAATCATTGAATTGCCTGCTTCCACATATCTTCTTTTCAGGGGAGAACCTTTTGAGGAGGATGATTACGAAGATGCGATAGGCGAGATCTGGAATGCCGAGAAAAAGTATAATCCTGAGTTTATCGGTTATGAATGGGATGAGTCGAATCCCAGGATCCAGCTGGAGCCTATCGGAGAGCGGGGATACATTGAGCTTGTGCCTGTGAAGAAGTTACGATAATGTTATGCGGAAAGAAACAGAAGACAAAGCGGGATGATTATGACGCTGACAATCCGTGATCTCCCCCGGAAGCATGCGAAGGTATGAGATCGAAGCGGCACTGACTGAAAGACGATCTCCGACTTGCAGAGACTGTCAGTCATCTTTTGCAGCCCCGTTGGCACGGGATTTTCCAAGGATCCGGTTCAAATGACCGGATCTTTTATTTCTGCTGTGCCGCCAAAAACAAGGAAAACATCTCCTCACTTGATTCTTTCATCCCTCTGTTGATCCATTCCGCGATCCAGCCATAGAGTCCATATGCCCAGAATGATTTCAGATAGGCTTCCAGGTTCGGGGAATCGGGCCTGATATCGGTCGTTTTCAGGATGCTTTCTATGATGATGTTTGATAATCCCGCTTTACATAATGTCGTAAAGAAATCCCGATGTTCCCTTATGAAATCAAAAAAGTTGAAATAGGAAGATGTTCCTTCTTCTTTAGGAAGTTTGGCAGACTCATTCAACAGTTTGTCCGATTCCTGTTCCAGGATCTGTTTCATATCTTCATAATTGCGATAGAAGGATACTCTTCCCACGCCGGCTTTTTCTGTCAGTTCACTGACGGATATGTCTTCGAGACGTTTTGATCTCATCAGCCGCAGCAGCGTATCCGTCAGCTGTCTTTTAACATAAGTGTTTCTTTCTTCATTTCTTCTGTTCATAGATGATACAGACCTTTCTGTGCTGTTTCATTTTTGATGAATCACTTGTTTCATCAATAATTTCATGATACATTTGTTTCGTCAAGAAAACAAGGAGATCGATATGAAAAAACTGATGAAGATATGCGGGATCATCCTGCTGATCGTTATCATAGCCTTTGGCGGTCTGCTCATAAAGAACGCCATCGCTTCCAACAAGCCTGTCCTCAGTAACGATTACTATACATGGCTGACTTATGAGAATGAACTGGAAGCAAAATATGCCCTGCCCGGCACTTATGACATGGAACACAGTGACGTAAGATCGAAAAACAAGTCGATCGGAAAGATCAGAGTCTATTATCCTTCGGATATAAATGAAGACGGAAAGAAGTATCCGATGGTCCTGATCGTCAACGGATCAGGTACGCCCGCAAAGATCTATCTGCCTTTCTTTGAACGCCTGGCATCCTGGGGTTTTATCGTCGTCGGAAATGACGATCCGCAGACCGGCACGGGTCAGACAACGTCAGATACGTTGGACTATATGTTAAAGGAAAGCACCGTGAAAGATCACATCGATGCAGAAAAGATCGGAATCGCCGGTTATTCGCAAGGCGGTGCAGGTGCTCTGGCAGCTGTGACCATGTATGAAAACGGATCGTTGTATAAAGCAATCTTTACAGGCAGCGCCGCTTATCCTTTCCTGGCTGAAAACATGGGCTGGAAATATGACTATGCAAAGATCGCTGTTCCTTACTTCATGACTGCGGCGACCGGTACATCGGATGATCAGGGCGTCGAAGATATCGAGAAGGATTTCGGAGGCGTGGCACCGCTGAAATCATTGGAACAGATCTATGAAGGCATGAGCGATGAAGTCTTCAAGATCAGAGCCAGAGTCGCCGGTGCGGAGCATACGGAGATGCTGAACAAGACCGATTCCTATATGACTGCGTGGTTCCTGTATCAGCTGCAGGACGACGGGACCGCTGAAAAGGTCTTTGTTGGCGAAGATGCGGAGATACTTCATAACGGCAACTGGACAGATATCGAAAAGAATCAGTAACGTTCGCTGAATAATTGATCCGGTCAGATATATAATTATTGTATAAGCAATACAGATGTGCGCTATCGATGGATACCCCTGTATCTATTTCGTGGCGCTTTTTTATATGCATGGAAGGAGATGAGGAAGATGAACAAAGTGGTACTGATATGCGGGAGACCGGGTGCGGGGAAGACCTATTATGCAAGAAAGCTGTTAAGCAAAGAAAAAGCCGTTCTTTTATCCAATGATGAACTGCTCAATGCTCTGTTTCCAAAGAAACACCCCAACGATGATCATGGACTTATGATGAGGATCAATGACTATCTGCTGAGGGAAACGGTTGAGATCATTCACAGCGGATCCGATGTCATCCTGGACTGGGGCTTCTGGAAGAAGGAAGAAAGAAAAGAGATCAGTGAATACTTCATGAAACACGGCGTTTACTGTGAATGGCATTATATCGATGTGAACGAGGAACAATGGAAAAGAAACATCGCAAAGAGGAACGAAGGAAACAACGGCTCCGATTTCATCCTGCCTGAGGATGTCCTGGTAAGAGCTGACAGAGAGTTCGAGGAGCCTGATCCCGATGAGATCGATGTATGGTTTGAAAATCGACAGGTGACATGATCTATCTCTTAGGCCATATTAACAGGTCGAAAAAGGCAGAATGAGAGAACATCGTTTTGAACATGATGCATCTCCCGATGGCCGGGAACAAGAAAACACCCCTCGTATAGATCCGGCGATCTGTGTGAGGGGTGTTTTTTTCGGATCCTCTATGCTGCTGTCTCGGGATCTCCGTTTGCCTTGACGATATAGCGGCGGATCGCATTCACCATGTTTTTGTTTTGGAACTTTGCCTCGATCTCATCCATATCGACGGTACGCCCGGAAAGGATACCCTGGATCAGTACCTCCGCATACATCACTTCCCGGGTCATGGGATCCTTCAGATAGGTGAGAAGGTCGATATTCATCTTTTCGTTGATCCCTTCGATCATGCCTGTGAAAAAAGTACAGTCTTCACCGAAAAGTTTTCCTATGTTTTCCATATACTGAAAGCCGGTCATAACGTCCTCAAGTCTCATCAGTCTGCGTTCCACTGCCGCGAGGCTTCCTCCGTTGAGCAGCTTGTCTGCCGTCGTATTCAGGATATCGCACAGGTCGAGAAGGATGCCGGTATCGGGAAGCGTATCCCCGTTCTCCCATTTTGAGACGGCTTGAAAAGAGATATTCAGTTTCTCTGCCAGTTCTTTCTGCGTCATGCCGGCAGCTTTCCGTAAATGCTGTATATATTGTCCGATCTTCAAAGTGTCCATAGTCTCCTCCTTGGCTTGTTTTTACAATCACAGGATAATGCAATAAACGGAATTCGTAAATAACTAGAAAATTGATAGAATTCTACTTCCGGTAGAATTGTCTTCTGAGGTTTCCGATACTGTTTTGCAAAGAGATTTATGACCGAATCCGGCTGAAAAAAGCATCAGGAAAACAAAGGATCTGTTCTTTGGAACAGATCCTTTGTTTGTATCATTGAGAACGATGAATGGATATCGTCATTCTTTTTCAAAAGAAGGTCTCCAGCCGGCGAACTGTACGAGTTGTTCGTCGGTCCTGTGATAGTAACGGACGCCTTTATCGAGCTTGGCGATCTGTTTCATCTCGTCTTCCGTCAGAGTAAAATCGAGGATATCCAGATTGTCTTTGATGTGATCGACGTTCCGGCTGCCCGGGATGACGGCAAAGCCCATCTGGGTATGCCAGCGCAGGATGACCTGAGCGGGGGATTTTCTGTATCTCTTTCCCAGCTCGGTGAACACGGGCTCGTTGATCAATGATCTGTCGCCATGGCCCAGAGGATACCAGGACATCAGCCGGATCTCATACTTGTCAAGTGTCTTCCTCAATTCTTTCTGGGTGTAGTAGGGATGTGCCTCGACCTGAATGAATTGGGGAACGATCTCCCATCGGTTTTGCAGTTCGTCAAGATATTTTCCTTCAAAGTTGGAGATGCCGATCGATCTGGCTTTGCCTTCTTTATAGGCTTTTTCCAGCTGCCGGTATCCGGCAAGCCAGTTGCCGGCCGGCTGGTGGATGTAGAGAAGATCCACGTAGTCGACGCCCAGTCTTTCCAGCGTTTCATCGACCGCATTTTCATTTTCATATTCGCTCGGCCAGAGTTTGGTGGACAGGAAGATATCTTCGCGTTTCACGCCGCTTTCTTTGATGCCTCTTCCGACAGCCCGTTCATTGACGTAGGCATTTGCCGTGTCGATCAGGGAATAGCCCATCTTCAGTGCTTCCCGCACGCTGTTTTGAGCTTCTTCCGGCTTCAACATGAAGGTCCCGATCCCTATGACGGGACATTTGGTCCCATTGTTCAGTGTTAAGTATTCCATTTATCGATCCTCCTTTTAGTATGTGGATGCTCTGGAGCTTGTCAGCTTCCAGGACCCGTGTTCTTTTCTTAAAGTGAAGTCTCCCTGTAATCGCCAGCTGTTTCTTCCGCCTCCGTAAACTGCTGCAACGACTCTGCTTTTGCCGGTCAACGTCGCTCTGTCTCCATCGATGTTTACGTCGATGCGATCATGCTGAGCGGAATAGTAGTTGAAGGTCCCGTTCATCAGACCGCTGATGAATTCGTCCGCTGTCTGTCTTGTTCCGGTCATGTGCAGGAGGTAATAATCTTCCGACATCAAACTTCTGAGTCCTTTTTCGTCTTTGCCGATCATGTATCTCCAGTATTGCCGGTAGATCTCTTTGATCACTTCGTTTTCGTTCATCGTTCTTTCTGTTCCTTCGGATCGAGACAACGGATCACTTTTGCAGGCACACCTGCGACGACCGCATAAGCGGGGACATCTTTCGTGACGACAGCTCCGGCAGCGACTACGGCATATTCTCCGATCGTGACTCCCGGACAGACCGTCACGTTCATGCCCAGCCATACGTTCTTTTTGATCAGGACTTTTCCATAGGTGTATATGCTGTGCCGTTCATTCATATCGTGGTTGATGCTTGCGATCCTCAATCCCGGTGCGGACATCACGCCGTCTTCAAACTCGATCCCGCCGGAAGCCGAGAGGATGGCGGAGTGATTGATGAATACGCCTTTTCCGAACTTCACGCGATTCCCGAAATCGCAGATGAACGGTGTCAGGATGCGCACATCGTCCAGTTTTCTGCCGAAGAGTTCTTCCAGGTATGTGACATAGGAAGGATCGTCCGGCATGACGGCGTTTGCTTTTGCGCACAGGACCCTGGCCCTCATCATCTCTTCGACTGCTTCCTTGAAATAGGGCTCCTTATTGTTCGTGGGACCTCCCCGGTCCATCAGTTCGTAGACATAGCCTTTTGCGTATTCCATTTTTTATTTCAATCCGTTGGCTTTCAGCCATTTTTCCACTTTGTCATCGGAATCGGCAGCCTTGCTGCCGGTAATGGACAGACCGTTTTTGATCTGTGCACCGGATGCGTATCTTTTAAGATCTTTTTCCGAACTGCCCATGCCGCTGCCTTCGTTGGTGCATAAGGGCAGGATGGTCTTTCCGTTGAAATCGAATCTTTCCAGGAACGTCAGGACCGCCATCGGCATCGTCCCCCAGTAGTTGGGATAAGCCAGGATGACCGTATCGTATTGATCAAGGCCGTCCGGATAAGAGACCAGTTCCGGTCTTGCGTCGTTTCTGAGGTCTTTCTTCGCCTCATCGATGCAGGTCATATAGACCGGGGAATAGGGTTCTTTCATCTCGATCTTGAAGACATCGGCATCGATCATTTCTTTCATATGGTTTACGACGACTTCCGTATTGCCGACTTTGATATATCTCATGGCTCCGCCGAAGTAGTTTTCATCGGCTCTGGAGAAGAATGCGATCAGTGTTTTGTTCATAATATCCGCCTCCTGTTTACAGCCTCATTATAGAGATCGGTATATAGAAAAGTCCAATAGAAATATGCTATAATCAATTTAAATATTAAATAACTAAAGATGAATACGAAACAGATCGATTACTGCATTGAGCTTGCCCGTACCTTGAATTTCAGCAAGGCTGCCGACAACATGTTTGTCAGCCAGCCGACCTTTTCCTATCAGATCCGCCTCTTGGAGGAAGAAGTCGGTTTTTCCATCTTCGAACGAAGCGGGAGAGGGGCTTCTCTTACGCCCGCCGGAGCACAATTCGTTTCCTACCTGACGGGAATGCGGGAGGATCTGAAACGGGCGATCGAACAGGGCCAGAATTTCAGTGCCAGTTACAAGGATGATATCTCGATCTGTCTGATGATCTCTCAGGCGCTCTTCTTTCTTCCGGAAGCCATACAGCTTTTTGCCGAAAAGGAGCCCGATGTGCAGATCACACCGGTATTTCGTTATGAAAACAGCATGGAAACTTTCCTGAACGGCCAGGCGGATATCGTTTTTGCCCTGAAGGAACAGACCCGACAGGTCGCAGGCATTCAGGTCCATGATCTGTTTGAAAGCAGGATCTATCTCATCACCAAAAGGGACGATCCTTTGGCTGAGAAGAATCTGATCCGCGAAGAAGATCTCTACGGACGCACGCTGATGGTCGGCGGCGGTTCTCCGCAGGCATTGAGAACGGTCCAGCATCGGCTGATCGGCAGCGGGAAGATCGATTATTTCAACAGTGCCGACCATGAGACGACAAAGACTTATGTGGCTGCAGGAAGAGGCATCTGTCTGGCTCCCGGTTTCCTGAACGATCACAGCGGGCAGTTTGCCTGGATCCCCTTTGACTGCAAGGAGTCTTTTTCCTGCGTACTGTGTACTCATAAGGATGATCAGAGAAAAAGCCTGAAGGAGTTTCTGCGGATCATGAAAAAGCTTTATTCGGATGCGGTCGCATTCCCTCTGTAGCTGTTTATTAAAACAGTCCGGAACTGTTTTCAAATTTGTATAATGAGGAAAAGAAAGGTCGCTTTTGATTTGAATGAAAAGCGGCTCGACAGTATTTCATAGAGATCTGAGGTGAGGTATGCCGATGCAAATCATCAGCAAACAGGAAGCACGGCAGTTCATCCTTGCGAAGCAGGGACTGATCGGTGCATATCGTTTCAAGGGGAAGGACGGCGCTTATGCCTATGTCCGTCAGGCCGGATGCATACAGTTCGATCCGGTCGATGTATGCGGGAAGAACGCGGAACTGACTTTGCAGTCCAGAGTCAAAGGATTTAAGAAAGCGATGCTTCAGGAGCTCCTGTATAAGGACCGGAGGCTGGTGGATTATGCGGATAAGGAACTTTCCATCTGGCCGAGTGAGGACTGGCCGTATTTTTCATCGTACAGAAAACGCAGTAAAAAGCTCGGGGAGACTTTCGATGGTCTCGAGGAGCTGAAGAGAAAGGCGCTTGCGCATATCGAGGAAAACGGTCCGGTGTGCAGCGATACGCTTCCGATCGAAGGGCAGATCTTCTGGCATTCGTCCATGCACTGGAGCGGAAACTGGGACAAAAAGTCACAGGCAGCCAGGTCGGTCCTGGAACAGCTGTATACCGACGGCGAACTGATCATCCATCATAAGAACGGCAGCCGGAAATATTACGATCTTTCCCGCAGACATCTTCCGCAGTCTCTTCTGGACAAGGAAGTTCCATACAAAGACGAAGAGGAATATCTGGCCTGGCGCGTATTGCGGCGGATCGGTGCGGTCGGTCTTCTCTGGGATAAGAACAGTCCGGCATTTTTAGGCATAGGCCTCGATGCGAAGAAAAGAAGAGATACACTTGACCGTCTGGAAAACGAAGGCAAGGTCCTGCCGGTGAAAGTGGAAGGGATCAAGCCGCTGTTCTATTACCGGGCGGAAGATGATCCGCTGCTTCATGAGGTCTTGGAAGGGGAAGCCGATCTGAAACCGCGGATGTCGTTTCTGGCGCCTCTGGATCCGCTGATGTGGGACAAGGAGCTGATCTTTTCGCTTTGGGATTACCGTTATTCCTGGGAGATCTATACGCCTGCGGAAAAGCGGAAATACGGATACTACACTCTGCCGGTCCTGTACGGGGAACGTTTCGTCAGCCGTATCGAGATAGCCGCCGACCGCAGGGAAGGCGTCCTTCGTCTCAAGGGACTGTGGTGGGAACCGGGTGTCCGCTCAAGCAAGAAGCTGGATAAAGCGCTCGACAAGGCGCTGCGGGATTTCGCGAGATTCAATCAATGTCAAAGGATAGAGAATCAGATCTTCGGATGACTTCATAAAAATGTATAGGAGATCTTTTTTCGGCCGGTCATTAAGACCGGCTTTTTGTTTGCGGCCGCGGTCCTGGTGCAAGCCTTAGACTATAACGTATAATGAGTCTATAGAAGCGTCATACATCTTGACTTATCGGAAGCTGCAGATCTGTTCCGGAATACGGGTCTTGCGTTCATCCTGCGGTCAAAACAGGCCGTCGGATGTCAGACAGACCTCATTGAAGTGTAAGGAGAGGAAAGTCCATGAAAAAAGCAGTCATCTTGTTGTTTATATTGCTGTGCCTGTGCGGATGCGCAAGTCCGGCGCCGTCGGCTGAAAAGCAGGAAGAAGTCACCGACAGGACGCTTACTGCCGATCCCGCACCTGAAAGTGAAGAACTGCTGATCATCGGTGTCGGAGAAGAAGAAAGCGCTGCACCGGAAGAGATCAGCCGTTCCTACGGATTTGATGATCTTTCCGAATTCGATGTCTCGAAGCTGCATTATGAGGATTTCGATGAGCTTTACGGACAGCTCATGTTCGAAGGTCTTCCGGAAGGCATCGTCCGGGAGCCGCTGAAATATGCCAACGGCGTATGGAAGTATGATCTGAAGATCCGTTATGATTCTTCCGACGGCTATCTGTTCGATGAACTCGGTTATGCCGAGATGTCGGTCGACGGGACTCAGGATCCGCCGGTCAGGATCACTTTGCATCCCAGGCTCGCTTCCGACGGCATCGCGGTCTGGGAAGAGTCGGATCAGGATGTCGGCTATGAACCTTTTGCGGGCGGTCTTGATGATAACGACGATCTGAAGCTCTTCGGCAATAACTGTGTCATGCTGCTGACTGATTTTTATGCCTACGAAGGAAGAGAATACCTGATCGCTCAGCTGTGGATGTCGGAAGAAGACGTCGCCGTCTTCATGATGATCAGAGGACAGGAGTGAAGCTGAGACCGGAAGTTTTGTTTCGTATCTGACGCTGCCCGTTACGGAGGGTGGAACGGTTTGTATTTCACGTTTCAAAATCAGTCTTCTCGCTTCTCTTTTTGGGCGGATTTACATTATTATATAAGTGACAAATGATTGTACCCTTTTTTCTTTCGGTTCTTTCGTTCGGATAACGGCAATCATGGTTCAGCTTTTGCAAGGAGATCGGAGCATGAAAAAAAGATCGATAATCATGATCAATGTGATCATCGTCGTGGCCATACTTGTTTTCGTTGCGCTCTACTCCCGGACCGAAAACAAGCTTTCCTACGAAAAACAGATCGAAAACTTCGAAAACACGACGATCACCATGGGGACCGTGACGGAGAACTATCTGGATGGGGAGCAGCGGATCTGCGATATCTGGGCACAATACATCAACAGTGAAGGTCTGACCATGGAAGAGGCTGTGAGTTTCATACGCGCTTCCCATGTGCTTGCCAATACGTCCGCTCATCTGGTCTTGGCCGACAGTCTCAGCGGCCTTTCGACCCGTCCGAAGCAGTCGACGAGCAAAGATTATGCCGTTTCTTATGCACATATCGGTCTTTTGGAGAACGTCGACTGGATCGATGAAGTCGGAAAGTCGATCAATATCACCCGGGCGTACACCAATCCGATGAACGGCGAACAGTCACTGGCTTTCTGCAATAAGGTCAGACTGAAAGATACGGAAAGCGGAGACTTTTCGGAGGCGATCCTGCTGAGGGTCGTGCCAATCTGGGAACTGGAACAGAAATGGGTCTTCCCGCAGGTGGAGTTCGAGGATGCCGTACTGTCGATGATCGACGGCAACGGCGATTATATCCTCAAGGGAAGCAGCTTTAAAAACTCCAGCTTTTTCGAATTTTACAAATCATACAATGCGACCGATCCCGCCTCTTCGAAGGAGCTTTTTGAAAAGATCACTTCGTCTTCGGGTTCGATCACGATGCTCGATTCCCACGGGCAGGAGTGCATACTGGCTCATACGCCTGTCCTTAACACCGCCGGCTGGACATTGCTGGGTTTCGTTCCGGCGAAAGATCTCAATGCGGGAACGGAAAACTGGCTGCTGGTCATCGTCGTTTCCGCAGGTCTGCTGATCCTGTTTCTTTGCGACCTGTTCTACATGCTGAACCTGAACAAGCGTCTTCAGATCACGGCGAGAGAAGCCAATTCGGCAAACAAGGCAAAGACCGATTTCCTTTCCACCATGTCGCATGATATCCGCACGCCGATGAACGCCATCATCGGACTGACGACCATCGCCGAGAAGAATCTCGGAGATGTGGACTCGACAAGGGAAAGTCTCAGGAAGATCTCTCTTGCCAGCAATCATCTGCTGACACTGATCAACGACATCCTGGATATCTCCAAGGTGGAGAGCGGAAAACTGAAGCTGAGTCCGATGACCTTCTCCATCGTGGAAACGGTCGAGAACCTCGTCAATATCTCGCAGCCGATGGTCAAAGAAAAGAATATCGATTTCAGTTTCCATATCGATAAGATGAAAAACGAATATCTGTATACCGATCAGCTCCGTCTGAATCAGATCTATATCAACATCCTCTCCAATGCCGTCAAGTATACGCAGCCGGGAGGCAAAGTCAGCGTCACGCTGCGTGAGGAAGAAAGCCCGAAACCGGGCTGTACCCGCCTGGTCTATATCGTAGCGGATACCGGTATCGGCATGTCCGAGGAATTCATGAAGACCATGTACCAGCCGTTCTCCCGTCAGATCGACAGCCGCGTCAACAGCATACAGGGGACAGGCCTTGGCCTGGCGATCACGAAACAGATGGTCGAACTGATCGGCGGAACGATCGATTGCGAAAGCCAATTGGGCAAGGGAACGACGTTCACCGTTGCCCTGGACATCCCGCTGGCTGAGAACCAGCGCGGGGATATGAAGCTGGGACCGATCGATGTACTGATCGTCGATGACGATGAGATCATGCTGCAGACGGCGGTCGATGCACTGGAGTCTCTCGGTGCTTCCTGCCGGCAGGCGGAAAGCGGAAAGGAAGCGCTCGATCTGATCGCCCAGAAGCGTCTTTCCGGAAAAGACTACGATGTGATCATCATCGACTGGAAGATGCCGGAGATGGACGGCGTCGAAACGATAAAGCAGATCCGCTCCGAAGTCGGAAGCAGCATACCGATCTTGCTGATCTCCGCTTACGACTGGTCGGATATCGAAGAACAGGCGAAAGAAGCGGGAGCCAACGGTTTCGTCAGCAAGCCGCTGTTCCGCTCGACTCTATATAACAGGATCAGCGATCTGATCGGCAGGGAAACTCCTCAGGAACCGGAAGACGATTATTCCGATCTGCAGGGGATGAACATCCTCGTGGCGGAAGACAACGATATCAACTGGGAGATCATCTCGACCATGCTGAGCATGTTCAAGATCAGCTCCGAACGGGCAGAAAACGGACGGATCTGCGTGGAAAAGATGCAGAAGGCGAAACAAGGCAGCTACCAGCTGATCTTCATGGATATACAGATGCCGGAAATGAACGGCCTGGATGCGACAAGAGCAATACGGAAACTGGAGGATCCTTGGGCATCTTCCATCCCGATCATCGCGATGACGGCGGACGCGTTCTCCGAGAATGTCACGGAATGTCTCAATGCCGGAATGAACGGACACATCGCCAAACCGATCGATATCAAAGTAGTGATCAAGGAGATCCGAAGGATCAAAGAAGGAAGGATATGACTATGAAAAAACTATTCTGCGTGCTGATGACTTTGGCGATGCTGCTGGGCGTGAGTGCGTGTAACGGCAGCCCGAAACAGGAAGAAGAGCAGGCTGTCGAAGAAGGTTTCGTACCGTCGCTGGATACGGCAAGCGAATGCAGCATCAACGTTGCCGGCGGTTACGACAACTTCGAGGCACTGGAAGCGGAATTTGACCGTTTCAATGAATTCTATCCCAATGTGGAACTGAAATTCACGAAAGTCGATGACTACAACAACATGATCGGCACGGTCCTCAACGGAAACGATGCGCCGGATATCTATGTCAATTATTCCTGGATGTTCGGAAGGGATCAGTATAAGTCTTCCATCGATCATGCGCAGGATCTTTCCGATCCGGCTCTTCGTCTGGATCTCGATTGCATCCGAAGCAACATCATCTTGAACACGGGGGACGGGACACTGCCGATGATCCCGGTCTTCTCCAACACCTACGGCATGCTGGTGAACAACGACCTCTTTGAAAAAGAAGGGCTGGCGGTCCCGACGACCTATCAGGAGCTCACGGATGTCTGCAAAGCCCTTAAGGAAAAGGGCTATGAGAATCCTCTGATGGGTTTCTCCAAGGAAGAGACGACCTCCATTTTCACTCTGACGGTGTATCCTTACTTCTGCAGCCTCGTGGCCGATGATGCGGAAGCCGTCAAGAAACTCAATTCCTTCGATCCGTCCGCCGGCGAGTATCTGCGTCCGGCTTTGGAAAAGATGGTGCAGCTGCTGAACGAGTGCGGCGTGGATCTTGAAAAATGCAATGAGATCTCCAACAACTACGATGCCGTCATCCTCCGTTTCTTTGAAGGCGATGTTCCGATGATGACCTGTTCCGGTGATACCGTCTCCGGAACGAAGAAACGGGAAAGCCGTTCCGAGGCTTTCATCGCGCATCCGTTCGCCTATTCCTTCGTCCCGGTACCGATGTCGGAAGAAGGTGCCAACTTCCTGGATATGCCGAACCTGCAGTTCTCGGTCAACAAAGAAAGCAAGAATATCGAGATGGCCGACGAATTCATGCTCTTCCTGGTCAGCTCCGAAGAGCTCGGCTTGATGGCGCAGAACAAAGGACTCATGTCGCCGACTAAGGACCTGTCCTTCAACAGTATGTATGCCGCTTTCGGATCCGTTCCGGAAGACAGGATCCTTTCACCGGAAGTCATCGGTCTGACCGACGATGCCGTCAAGCAGCTGAGACAGGCGGCCTATGCCGTCGGTACCGGCTCGATGAGCATCGATGAAGCGGTCGCCGCTTACGGAACGTTGGGCCAATAAAACAGATCTTTTACAAACAACAGGACCTCCCGTACAGTCACGGGAGGTCTTTTTAATGGCGTTATATAGATCAGGCGCTATAATATAGGGTGACAAAAATGCAGTATCTGCTTGTCTGAAACATCATTTTCAAAAACAGAAAGGAAGACCAATATGTTGCAAGCATCCGTTTTCAAAGAAGCAGTCTCAGAAAAAAGATTATTGAACGTCGTCAAGGAAGTTTCCTGCCATCACCGCATCCAGGCTTCTCCGATGTATCGGGAAGCGGCAAAGCACGTGCTGGATATCTGTAAGAACTACGGCCTGGAGGCGAAGATCCTGTCTTACGAAGCCGATCCTTCCGTCTGGTATCTGCAGTCCAAGATGTTCAAGGAGTGGTCGATCGAAAAAGCCACGCTCGAACTCGTCGATCCGGCGGTCTGCCTGGCCGATTTTTCCGCCGAGCCGATCTCGGTCATCCAGAAGAGTGCACCGATCGACAGAAGAGAAGATCCAATCGATCTGGTGATGCTGGAAAACGGGGCAACAAGAGAATCGTGCAAAGATCTTGACCTGAAGGGCAAGTTCGTCTTCATCCGCGGTCACATCCGCCGTTATGACTGGGTCTTTGACGAAGGTGCCTTGGGCATCGTCACGGATTTCATCATGGAGACCAGGAACCGCAGGCGTAGCGATCTCTATGAGTCTTTGACGTATACATCCTTCTGGCCGAGCCATACGGAAGGGGAAAAAGAGAAATGCGGTTTCGTCCTGTCACCGAAGACCGGTGACATGCTGGAAAAGCTGTGCAGGGAAAAACAGGAAAAGGACGGATCTTATCTGAAAGTGAAGCCGTATATCGACTCCGCATTCTATAACGGACACATCGAGATCGTGGAGGTCAGGATCGAAGGAAAGGATGACAAGACCGTCTATCTTTCCGCTCATCTGTGCCATCCGAAGTCTTCCTGCAACGACAATGCTTCCGGCGTTTCGGCCGGCATCGAGGCGATGAACGTCATCAACAGGCTCATTAAGGAAGGAAAGATCGAGAAGCCCGAGCACAGCATCGTGCTGACGCTGATCCCGGAATTCACGGGAACTTTCGCTTATCTGAGCGATCACAACGACTACAAAAACGGTCTGGGTGCCATGAACCTTGATATGGTCGGCGGCAGGCAGACGCGTTTTTACGGACCGATCACTTTGACCAAGACGCCGTACCAGCTGTCTTCGTTCAACAATGAGCTGTGCATGATCGCAATGGACAAGGCCTCCAAAGAGGCGTACTCCCTGTCCGATGATCCGGTGGCTTTGACCAATCACAGAGTCGAGCCGCATTCCGGCGGCAGCGATCATACGGTGTATTGCGATCCGAGCATCGGCATCCCCTGCTGCATGCTGGGACAGTGGCCGGACCTCAACTATCATACGGCGACCGATACATTGGATGTCATCGATCCGGCTGTGCTGAAGTTCTCTTGCCTGACGGCGGCCAATTTTGCCTATGACCTGGCTACGCTGAAGAAGGAAGATCTGCCGTATCTGTTCGCGAAACAGGAAGAAGTCCTTTTCGAAGACAAGAACCGCTATGCCTTGGAATACCTTGACGGCAAGATCGGCAAGCCGATGTTCGGTTCTCTGATGTACTGTCTCAAGGACTACTATCTGAACTGTCTGGATGCCGCATGTAAGCTCGTAGGAGACTGCGACGTCAGCAAACAGAAGGACCACGTGGCGAAGATCTTCGACGAATGGATCGCTTTCTACGATCTTAAAGATGATTATCCCGTAGAGGATGATCTGAATGTCATCTACAGACGCAAGTTCACCGGTCCGGTGCATCAGGTCTCCGATTACCGCGCTCTGGGCTTCGGGGAGGCATTGGACGAATATCAGGAAAAGACGAAGAAGGATCCGTTTGTGATGTTCGCCGTACAGGATCTTGTGACCAACCTGATCGACGGCAAGCGCAGTTTGGGGCAGATCGTCCGGACCGCTTCGCTGATCAAAAGGAAAGATGTGAAGGAAGCGACACTGATCCTTATCGATCTTTATGAGAAGCTTGGTCTCATCGAAAAAGCATAAAACTCCTGCGGGAGTTTTTTTATTCCGCCGAAAGAGCCCGGGATTTCGGAATTGAGGTTCAATGTATGGGGGTCTATCGCTTATAATGGTATTGTCAAGCAACGAGGGTTTAAACATGAATAATTCAATCTATGATGTTGTTTCGTTGGGCGAACTTCTGATCGATTTCACCCAGTATGGCGTCTCCGATCAGGGCAACCCGGTTTTTGAAGCGAATCCGGGCGGCGCTCCGGCCAATGTCTTATCGATGCTCAATAAGCTCGGCAAGAAGACGATGTTCATCGGCAAGGTCGGCAACGACGGTTTCGGCAAGCAGCTGGAAGAGGCGCTGAAGGAACAGGGGATCTCGACAAAAGGCCTGTACAAGGACGACGAAGTCCATACGACGCTGGCACTGGTCCATAAGCTGGCCAACGGTGACCGTGACTTCTCTTTCTACCGCAAGCCGGGGGCGGACATCGATCTGCGGGCGGAAGAAGTCAAAGAGGAATTCTTCGATGCGAAGATCTTCCATCTGGGTTCTCTGTCTCTGACCGATCAGCCGGTCAAGGATGCGACATTAAAGGCGCTGTCTCTGGCCGATAAATACGGCTGCATCGTCTCCTTCGATCCGAACCTGCGGGAACCGCTGTGGGATTCTTTGGACGATGCGAAAAGGGAGATCGCTTTCGTCATGGGCAAGGCCGATATCATGAAGATCTCCGACAACGAAGTCGTCTGGTTCACCGGTGAAGAGGATTACGATGCCGGTATCGCCAGGATCCGCAAAGCGTATCCGAACCTCAAGCTCATCTGTCTCTCCATGGGCAGGGACGGCAGCCGCGCCTACTATAAGGATCTGAAGGTCGATGTTCCTGCCTTCCTTTCCGACAAGACGGTCGAAACGACCGGTGCCGGCGACACGTTCTGTGCCTGCATGCTCAACTATGTGCTCGAACACGGTCTTGAGGATCTGAAGGAAGACGGATTGGAAGAGATGCTGCGCTTCGGCAATGCGGCAGCTTCGCTGATCACGCGAAAGAAAGGCGCTCTGCGCGTCATGCCGGAAAAGGAAGAGGTCGAAGCGTTTTTAAAGGGATCAGAATGAAAAAAGAAAAAGTGAATGAATTTGAAGAGCGCTATGAGAAGAAGAGTGAAGAACTTCACTATCTTTATCAGGAGCTTTATCATGACGAGAATGCCTATGCATATTTCGTTTCGATGCTTCGCAGGATGTATGAAGAGCGAAGCGGGGATCTGAAAAAATGGGACAAGAAGCGCACCAAGACCAACGACTGGTTCAAGGGCAGCGATATCTTGGGCACACTGATGTATGTCGACTGTTTCAACGAGACGATCAATGGCGTCAGGGAGAAGCTCGACTATCTGGAAGAAGGCGGGATCAACTATCTTCATCTGATGCCTTTGCTGCAGTCGGTGGAAGGAAAGTCGGACGGCGGTTATGCCGTGAAAGACTTCCGTGCCGTCGAACCGAAGCTCGGTACGATGGAGGATCTTGCCGGTCTGGCAAAAGAGTGTCACGACCGCGAGATGTCTTTATGTCTGGATTTCGTCATGAACCATACTTCGGAAGACCACGAATGGGCGCTCCGGGCACGGAAAGGCGAAAAGGAATACCAAGACCGCTACTTCTTCTTTGACAACTGGACCATCCCGAACGAATTCGAAAAGAGCGTCCCGCAGGTCTTCCCGACGACGGCGCCGGGCAATTTCTCCTGGTGTGATGCCGTCAACAAGGTCGTCATGACGACCTTCTATCCTTACCAGTGGGATCTCAATTACCGCAATCCGACCGTCTTCAACGATATGACGGAGAACATGCTGTATCTGTGCAACCGGGGCGTGGATATCATCCGTCTGGATGCCGTTCCGTATATCTGGAAGACCTTGGGGACCAATTGCCGCAATCTGCCGGAAGTCCATAAGCTCGTGCGCATGATGCGCATCGCTTCGGAGATCGTCTGCCCGAGCGTCCTTTTGCTGGGCGAGGTGGTCATGGAACCTTCCAAGGTCGTTCCGTATTTCGGCACTCTGGACTATCCGGAATGTCACATGTTGTACAACGTCACGACGATGGCATCGACCTGGCATACGGTGGCGACCAGAGACGTCCGTCTTCTGAAACACCAGCTGGCGAGCGTCTTCGCTTTGCCGAAGGAGTACACGTTCTTGAATTACCTGCGCTGCCACGACGACATCGGCTGGGGCCTGGATTATGAATTTCTGAAGCAGTTCGGCATCGGGGAGGTCGCACATAAGAAGTATCTCAATTCTTTCCTGAGAGGGCATGAGTGGGGCTCGGAAGCCCGGGGCGAACTGTATAACGATGATCCGCGTCTGGGCGATGCCAGGCTCTGCGGCACGACCGCATCGCTGTGCGGTCTGGAAGCGGCGTTGTATGAGAAGAACGAATGGAAGAAAGAACATGCGGTCCGTCTCGATATCATGCTGCACGCCTTCCTGTTGAGCCAGTCGGGCATCCCGGTCTTGTATTCCGGCGATGAGATCGGTCAGCTCAACGACTATACGTATCACAACGATCCGCACAAGGCGGCGGATTCAAGATATCTGCACCGCGGAAGATTCAATTGGGAGAATGCGGAGAAACGTCATGAAAAAGGAACGGTGGAAGAAGAGATCTTCGATGCGATCCTTGAACTCAAGAAGATCCGGGAGAGCCATCCGCTGTTCGAATCGGAAGCCGATACCTGGCTTTTGGAGACGTACAACGATCACATCCTGGGGATCGGCCGTTATTTCAAAGAGGAGAAATTGCTGGCTCTGTTCAACTTCTCGGAATACGAACAGACGGCCTGGATCTCTGAGGAAGAAGACTATGTCGATCTGCTGACCGGCGAAAAAGTCGAGGCGAAGGCTTTACAGATGGACGGCCACGGCTTCCGCTGGCTCTACCACGACTATAAGAAGAAAAAGAAGGGATCGAAGAAGAAATGAAACTGATCTTTCTGGATATCGACGGCACATTGGTGGAAGCCGGAAGGAACGAACCGCCTGCTTCCGCTTTGAGCGCCATCCGCAAAGCTCAGGCCAAGGGCAATAAGGTCTTCTTATGTACCGGCCGCAACATGGGCATGGCGGCACCGGTCTATAAACTGGGCTTTGACGGCATCATCGCTCTGGCCGGCGGCTATGTTCTGGCCGGTGATGAGGTCATCTACGATCAGCCGATGAAAAAGGAGGATCTGGATGATCTGATCGGGATCCTTCATGAAGACGGCGTCTTCTGTACGGTCGAAACGAAAGACCGTACCTACGGAGACGAAAACCTTTCTGATTTCCTGGCGGATGCCGACGGCGACAACTCGGAGATCGAACGCTGGCGGCAGGCCCTGAAAGGGGAATTGGGCATCGAGCCGATGAGTTCCTATGACGGCGCTCCCGCCTACAAGATCGTCATCATGTGCACGAAGGCAAGCCAGTTACAAAGAGCGAAAGAAAAATATGAAAAGGATTATGATTTCGTCATTCAGGAAGTCAAGGAACACGGCAACTGTCTCAATGGCGAACTGATCCACCGCAGTTTTGACAAAGGAAAGGCGATCAGGATCGTAGCGGATCACTATGACGTACCGATGGAGGATACCGTCAGTTTCGGGGATTCGATGAACGATCTGACGGCCATTCAGGCGGCAGGCATCTCCTGCTGCATGGGCAACGGAGCAAAAGCTTTGAAACAGATCAGCGATCACGTCCTGCCGGACCTCAGAGAGGACGGTCTGGCTTACGGTTTTGAATTGCTGGAACTGATATGAGTGCAAAAAAAGATCAATAGGGGGTAGTAAAATGGCACTTGATTATCGTAAATGCGCTGAGGAGATCTTTGCCTGCTTAGGCGGCAAGGACAACATCATCAGTGCGGCACATTGTGCAACGCGTCTGCGTCTGGTCATCGCCGACAATTCCAAGGTCGATACCAAGACTCTGGAAGATGTCGAAGGCGTACAGGGGATGTTCGATTCCAACGGTCAGCTGCAGCTGATCATCGGTACGGGCACCGTCAACAAAGTCTATGATGAATTCTTAGCCGTTTCCGGCGTTTCGGCGGCGACCAAGGAAGAAGTCAAGGCGGCCGCTGCCGCCAAGCAGCCTCTGATCAAGCAGATGGTCAAAGCGCTGGGCGATGTCTTCGTTCCGATCTTACCGGCGATCGTCGCTTCCGGTCTGATGATGGGTCTGGTCGAATCGCTGGCAAAGGCGATCCCGAGCTTCGGCGCATCCGACTGGTTCTCCTATCTGGATATGATCGCCAATGCGGCCTTCGTCTTCTTACCGGGCATCATCGCGATGTCGGCGGCCAGAGTCTTCGGCGGCAACGTGTATCTCGGCGCGGTCATCGGCTTGCTGATGATCCATCCGGGTCTGATCAACGCCTGGAATGCCGGCAGTTATGAAGTCCTGCCAAACTGGAAGCTCTTGTTCTTCAATGTTCCGCAGGTCGGCTATCAGGGACACGTCATCCCGGTCATCATCGCCGTCTTTGTGATGTGCACGATCGAGAAGTGGCTGCACAAGCACGTGCCGGAGATGATCGACTTGTTCGTCACACCGCTGGTCACGGTCCTGGCAACTTCTTTCCTGACCTTCACGATCATCGGCCCGATCTTCTCGACGGCGGAATCCTATGTCTTACGTTTCGCGTCCTGGCTGATCACGGTCGGTTTCGGCATCGGTTCCTTACTGATGGGTGCCGTCTATCCGTGGACCGTCGTCATGGGCCTTCACCATATGTACAATGCGATCGAAGCGGGCTTGCTCTCATCGCAGGAATTCAATAACCTCAATATCTGGATGCCGATCGCTTCCGCAGCGAACTTCGCACAGTTCGGCGCCTGTCTGGCCGTCGGTCTCAAGACCAGGAACAGAAAGACCAAAGCGGTCGCTGTCCCGTCTTCTTTGTCTGCCGCTTTAGGTATCACGGAACCGGCGATCTTCGGTGTCAACTTCCGTTTCATGAAACCGTTCATCTTCGGTATGATCGGCGGTGCCTTAGGCGCGATGTTCGGCTCCTGGATGGGTCTGGGTGCGACCTCTTACGGCGTCACCGGTATCCCGGGTTATCTGATCATCAACAAGCCGCTGGCTTACACGATCTTACTGGCGATCGCAGGCGGCGTTGCCTTCGCCCTGACTTTCTTGTTCTGGAATGAAGAAGACAAGAAGGAAGAGAAAGCCGTTGAAAAAGGCGCTCCGGAAGAAGTCGTCATCTCAACGGAAAAGGGAAGCATCACGGCTCCGGTCAACGGCAAAGTCATCCCGGCTTCGGAAATTCCGGACGCGGCATTTGCCGGAGAGATGATGGGTCCTTCTGTCGGTATCGAACCGGAAGACGGCAACGTCTATGCACCGTTTGACGGCGAAGTCGTCATGGTCTTCCCGACCAAACATGCGATGGGCCTGAAGGCGGAGGAAGGCGGCATGGAACTGCTGATCCATGTCGGTGTCGATACGGTCACGATGGAAGGCAAAGGCTTTGAGACCTTCGTCGATTCCGGTGCGAAATTCAAGAAGGGCGACAAGCTCATGAAGTTCGACCGCAATACGATCAAGCAGGCCGGCCATCCGGATACCGTCATCGTCGCTCTGACCAACGCAGCGGACTACAGTGACGTCAAGAAAAGCGT
>JAFOLW010000071.1 GCA_017419165.1 Erysipelotrichaceae bacterium | reverse complement strand
TCTGGTAGCTCGTCGGGCTCATAACCCGGAGGTCGTTGGTTCAAATCCTTCCCTCGCAACCAATGGTTCTGTAGCTCAGTAGGTAGAGCAACGGACTGAAAATCCGTGTGTCGCCAGTTCAATTCTGGCCGGAACCACCATGCAAAATAAAGGAGATCGTTCGATCTCCTTTTGTTTTGTTTCTTTTTATTCTTCCGAACTTTCCTGTATCTCTTCTTCCGCCGGGACTTCGACCACTTCTTCCCACGGGCAGGCACTGGTATACGCATTGCCTGAGATATCCTCGAAGTAATAACAGTGGTCTTTTCCCGAAGCATAGCTGGATTCCATATCGAAATAATGATTCAGGATCTCCATGCCGTAAACGGAAGTAAAGACATAATTGCCGTCCCGCATGATGACCTCGACATCCTGGTATTTCAGCTGCGGGAAACGGTGGATCTCCGAGATCTGTTCGATGATCCTGGCGTCGCATTTTGCCAGCTGTTTGATCAGTCTGGCCTGATCTTCGCCTTCATAGCCTTCCACGAACGGACCGTAGGCGATCAGGTACATCCTGTCTTTTCCGATGCCGGCTTTTTCACCGTCTTCAAGAAGCAGGACATTAAGCCCGTTCTCCGGTGCATAGCCAACAATCTTCTTCTCTTCCACTTCGATCTGCACGAGCCGTCCTTCCAGGCGGCGCACCTTGACATTCTTGATCAGAGGATCTTTTTTTATCTTGTTTTCCACCTGCATTGGGATGCAAAGCAGATATTTGGATCTTTCATTCAGACCGCTGAGACCGATGACATCTTCTCTTGTCAGATAACGGTTTCCGGTCACGGTGATGCGGTAAATGTCGGAAAACGGTGTGAGCAGGTAGATCCCGGCAATCAGAAAAAGACACAGAAAGATCGACAGCACAAAACAGATGTTCCTGGCTTTTTCATAAGCCGAACTCTGTTTCTGATTCCTGCGTATGGTGAATAAAGGATTTTTCTTTAATAATTTCTCTTTATCGTCTAGCAATTGAATTTCTCAACTTCCATCACGAGCTTGATGCCGTATTTTTCCTTGACTTTATCCTGGATCTCATAGACGATGTTCAGATAGTCTTCCGCCGTGCCGTTTCCTTCATTGACGATGAAATTGGAATGCTTCGGCGAAACATAGACATCATTGATATGGTAGCCGCGGTAGCCGATCGCATCGATCAGTTTCCAGGCAAACGTATCTTCCGGATTGCGGAAACAGGAACCCGCAGAAGGCTTGTCGAGAGGCTGGGTCTCTTTTCTTCTTCTGAGACGGTCCGCCATCAGTTCTTCCAGCTCTTCTTTCGGGCGCTTAGTCAGTTTCAGCTTAGCGGAAACGACGATCCAGCGCGGATGGTCATGGAAGATGGAACGGCGGTAAGAAAAGTGCAGCTCATCACTGTTGAGCCAGATCAGTTCGCCGTCCTTAAGGACTTCGACTTCGCTCACGACATCCGACATCTGTCCCTTGTAGGCACCGGCATTCATGTAGACCAGACCGCCGATGCAGCCCGGGATACCGGATGCGAATTCCAGACAGCTGTAGCCTTTTTTAGCCAAAGCAGCCGCAAGGACCGGAGCCATTACGCCGGCTTCCGCATAGACTTCATCCCCTTCGATCCTGTAGGAGGAAAGACGCTTCAAAGAGATCACGACACCCTGAAACTTGCTTTCTCCGCAGATCAGATTGGAGCCGTTGCCGATCACCTTGAACGGGATCCTTTCGTGTTTCAGGTAATTGACGATCACCTTGAGTTCTTCTTTGTTTTCCGGCATGACGAAATGAGCGATCGGACCGCCCATCTTCAATGTCGTTAATTCTTTGAAACTTTTATCATCATGGTATTCACCATGCATCTGCAGGAATTCTTTGATCATAGTTCTTCTATTGCTTTTACGATATCTGTTAAAACGTTCGGATTGCCCAGCGCGGAAGCATTCTCGGAAAGCGTCTTGAGCCTTTCTTCGTCATTGATCAGACTGTCGATGGTCTCTTTGAGCTTTCTGCCGCTGAGATCTTTCTCTTCGATCATGACTGCCGCACCCGCGTCGACGAGTGCTTTGCCGTTGTAATACTGATGGTTGTTCGGAACGAACGGTGAAGGGATCAGGACCGCCGGCATGCCGATGGCGCAGATCTCCGATAAAGTCGTTGCCCCTGCCCTGCATACCAGCAATGAGGCATTTTTCATCACGTTGATCCCGTCGATCCTCTCAAAGATCTTGAGATGATCGCTCTGTTTCACTTTCTCCGTCATTTCCTTATAATGAGACGGTCCGGTCGCATAGATGATCTGGTAGGAACCGTCACACAGAGGGAAGAAATCCAGAAGTTTCTCATTGACGCTGGAAGACCCCAGCGAGCCCATGAAGATAACGACCGTTTTTTTATCGGGATCCAGGCCGAGTTCTCTGATGACTTCCTTGTCTTCTTTGACTTCATACGCCTTGGAAGACTGGGGATTTCCCAGGATGAGCAGATTCTTGTTTCTGAATTGCTTCCGGTTCTCTTCATAACAGCCGATGATCAGATCCACCTTCTCATCCAGCAGCCGGTTGGCCCTTCCGACGAAGGAGTTCTGTTCATGAATGACTGTTTTCAGATGCAGACTTGCCGCCGCTTCCATGACCGGGACGGAGATGTAATTGCCGAAACCGATCGCCATGTCATAGCCTTTCAGCAGCTTCCTGCAGGTAAAATACGCTCTCCCGATCGAAACAAGGCTCTTGATCTTCTGAAAGATACCGCCTCTGGTGGTATATACATCAAGGCCTATATATTCAAAGCCTCTTTCCGGGATGACATCTTTCTCCATGCGGTCGTTGGAACCGATGAAAGTGATCCTGTGGCCTTTTTCTCTCAATGCCTCTGCCAGGCTCAAGGCAGGATAGATGTGTCCTCCTGTCCCGCCGGCGACTATCGCAATATTCATATGTATCATTTTAGCATTAAAAAATAAAGGTGACTACATGAAGTCGTCACCATTATCTTCAATGATATTCCATTTGAATTTGCTCAGCAGATAAGCGGTCAGGATCGGATCGAAGATCAGCAGCAGAGCGATATGCACATATAAGTGCGGGAAGAAACCCTGAACGGCAAGATCGATGACCGGATCGAGAAAAAAGATCTGCACGGCGGCTATGCTCAGATAGATCAACATGCACAGCCCGATGTAGCGGAACGTATCTTTTCCCATCAGAACAAGACCTTATTGTGCAGCACCTTTCCCAAGATGCGGACCTGATCGAAAGAGAAACTGCGGTCCTCATATGCCGGATTGGCCGCCTTCAGTGTCAGCCTGCCTTCCGAAAAGCTTGCTCTTTTGATCGTGACTTCGTTGTTGTCCAGCAGGAAGACGCCGATATCCTTGTCATTGAGATAATCCTGTTTACGTACATAGACGATATCCCCTTCTCCGATCCTCAAGTCGATCATCGAATCGCCCTTGACCTTGAGATAGAAATATTCGCCCGGACCGTATTCGCTGTTGTTGCAATACTCGTATCCGTAGATGTTCTCATCGGCATACATGTCGTATCCCGCTTTGACTTCACCGACGATCGGTACGGCGACTTGCGAGGTCCGGATATTCAGATTGAGAAGATGGTCGACATCCACTTCGAAGATATCGGAGATCTTTTTCAGCGTCGAAACACGCGGGAACGCGGTCCCGTCTTCCCATTTCTGCACGGTCGTGAATGATTTATAGCCCAGTCTGGCGGCAAGCTCATCCTGTGACATGTGATTGGTACGGCGAAGATAGCGAAGGTTATCTTTAAATTCCATATTGACTCCTTTTCTTCATTTTTTATGATACATAAAACTTGATTTTCATTCAAGTTTTTTCTTGTACTTGATATTTTTTCAAGTATAATTAAAGTATGAAACGAACGATACTGCATTGCGATCTCAATTGCTTTTTCGCATCGGCGGAGATGCTTTATCATCCGGAATACCGGAACGTGCCGATGGCCGTCTCCGGTGACAGGAAAGAACGCCACGGCATCATCCTTGCCAAGAACGTTCCTGCCAAAAGGCGGGGAGTCAGGACCGCGGAAACGATCAACGAAGCTTTGAGAAAGTGCCCCGAACTGATCCTCTGCGAACCGGATTATGAGACTTATGAGTATCTTTCGATGAAAGTCAGGGAACTATACTACGAATACACGGACCGCATCGAGCCCTTCGGTATCGATGAATGCTGGCTCGACATCAGCGAAAGCATCCCCTATTTCGGCTCCTGGCAGTCCATCGTCTTTTCCTTGCTGAAACGCGTCAGGGAAGAGATCGGACTGACGCTGTCGATCGGCATCTCGTTCAATAAAGTCTATGCCAAGCTCGCCTCCGACATCGCAAAAGAAGATGATTTCTTCAAGATCGATTCTGCAGACGACATCAGCGGTCTTCCGGTCAAAGGACTGCTCGGCGTCGGCGAAAAGAACGACCGGATCCTGAAACAGCACGGTATCCTTACGATCGGCGATGCCGCAAAACAAGATGCTGCTTTCCTTCATTCCATTCTGGGAAAATTCGGGATCAGCCTGTATCTCTATGCCAACGGCTTGGATGATTCTCCGGTCGCCAGATTCGATGAACCTTGTGATCCTGCCAGATCGATCTCCAGTACATCGACCTGTGCAAGAGACATCCGGGACAGGGACGATATGAAGATCGTCCTGATCCGGCTGAGCGAGAACGTCGGTCACCGTTTGAAAGAACAGGGCTTATACTTTGATACGGTCCACCTGATCTTGCGGGACACCGATCTGAACGTGCAGACGATGCAGACCAAACTGGCTGAGAACTCCGATCTTGCCAAGGAGATCTGCGACCGGGCTTGGGAACTGTTTGAAAACGATCACGGTCTCTCTTTCCCCTTGCGATCCGTCGGTGTCGCTGTCTCCGGCCTTTCTTCTCATAAAACGGGAAGTCAGGTCTCTCTGTTTTCTCAAGATGAACGTTATTCTCTGAAGCAGAAAAACAAGGAGACGGCGATCGAAGAGATACGGCGCCGCTTCGGTAGAGATGCGGTCTTCTCGCTGCGGGTCCTGGAAGATCCCGAACTGTCGAAGATCGAAAATAAAAACAAATCATATCAAGGAAGGTGATATTTATGATCAGGAAGTATGTCGACGTCATATGTCTCAATGACAAAGGCGGAAACATCAGACCGCTGTTTCTGATCTGGGACGAAGAAAAAAGAGTCCCGATCAAAAAAGTCAAAGAGATCTGTCCGCGGGCATCGCTGAAAGTCGGCGGCTCCGGACTTCGCTACACCTGCGTGTTTGAACCCAACCGCATTCGCCATCTCTACTATGACCGGGGCAAGTGGTATGTAGAGATGAACGATCACGTGCTATAATCTATGAAAAAGCGAGGGAAGAATAATGAGTGAACGATATGATGTGATCATCGTCGGTGCAGGCCCTGCCGGTCTGACGGCGGCGATCTATGCTTCCAGGGCAAACCTTTCCGTTCTGATCATCGAATCCGGTGTCAACGGCGGAAAACTGTCCAAGACCTATGAGATCGAAAACTATCCGGGCATCAAATCCATCTCCGGTCTCGAACTGGCCAATCAGCTCACCGAGCACGGTCAGAAATTCGGCGCGAAGCTGATCGCCGGCGAGGTCAAAAAGATCGAAGACGGGCAGACCAAGAAGGTCATCCTGGCAAACGGACAAGATTACGAAGCAAGAGCCGTGATCATCGCGACCGGGACCAAAGAACGGGCTTTGGCTCTTGAACATGCCGACGAATTCACCGGCAGAGGCATCTCCTACTGTGCCGTCTGTGACGGGTTCTTTTACCGCAACAAAGAGATCGTGATCATCGGCGGCGGCAATTCCGCCCTTGAAGAAGCATTATATCTTGCTTCCCTGGCCAAGAAAGTGACCATCGTCATCCGCCGTGATGTTTTCAGAGCGGATGCCAGTGTCATCGACCGCGTCAAAGCCAACGAAAAGATCGAGATCATCACCAAACATGTTCCGGAAGCACTGGTCATCGAAGACGACCGGATCGCCGGCCTGAAGATCAGGAACGTCGAGACGGATGAACAGACGGTCGTTCCATGCAAGGGCATCTTCCCTTATATCGGTGCCGATCCTTGTACGGACTTCGTCGATGAAAGTATCCTTGATGAGAAAGGCTACATCAAAGCCGGTCCGGATATGTCAACGGCGATCAAAGGCATCTACGGTGCGGGAGACTGCATCGTCAAAGACCTGCGTCAGGTCGTCACAGCCTGCAATGACGGTGCCATTGCCGCCAACAGCATCATCAAATATCTCAAAGATTAAAAAAATCGGGAATCCTCCCGATTTTCTTTTCTTATCGTTTTTGAAGATCCGCTCAAGCCCGTCCGGAATACTTTCCGTCGGATGTCGATACCGTGATCCTTTCTCCGTTTTCGATGAACAAAGGAACCTTGACCTGAAGACCGGTCTCGGTGACGGCATTCTTCAGAGCACTTGTCGCAGTGTTGCCTTTGACGGCGGCTTCGCATTCCACCAGTTCAAGATCGACTTTATCCGGCAGGATGACGCCGAGCACTTCTCCCTCATAGAAAGAGATGTTGACATCGAGATTCGGGACCAGGAACTTGCTTTCCCATTCCAGTCTGTCTTTCGGGATCTCGATCTGTTCGTAAGTCTCCATATCCATAAAGACTTCCATATCGCCGGAATCATATAAGAACTGCATCGGCCTTCTGTCGATCGAAGCTTCACCGACCTGATCGGATCCGATCAGAGACAGTTCCTTGATGACGCCGGATTTCGGCAGTTTGACTTTGACCTTGACCTTCATCTTGGCCATCGCCGTCTTGTTGAGCTGAATATCGATGCACTGGTATAATTCATTTTCCCATGTAAAACACTGACCCGGTTTGATTTCTGTACAGTTGATCATAAATCATTACCCCTTCTTTTTCTTTTCTATTGTATTATACATGAAAACTTCCCGTGCATGTTCATAAGCGCTGCAGAACGAAATCGACGATCCTGTCTTCATAGATGCTTAAGGACAGTTTGTAATCCAGATAATAGAGTTCAAAACCTTCGCCGGCCGGATAGACGCTGACGCGGATGCCGGCGGCATAGAAATCTTCCGCCTCTTCCCTTCTTGCCAGCATGCATTTGAAGGTATCGATCACTTCGGCCTCATAATAGAAGCATTCCTCATCCTCCGTCAGGTTCTTGTAGACCCGATCCGCTTTGATGATATAATCCGCCTTCATCGCAATCAGCGACGTCATCGTGCACATCACAATCAGAAAAGCTGTCGAGATAAAACCCTCTTGCGGATGCGATCGCCCTTTCGTATTCTTTCGTCCCTTTTCTGTAACAGACATAGATCACCGTCCCCCTTTCTTCGAAATGCAGTTCATCGACACCGGCCAAAAAGATCTGTGTCCCCGGATGCAGGATGAGCTTGTCGTTGACTTTTGACAGGATGAAGTCCCTGTTGCGCAAAGAAAACGTCAGCGCATCATAGCCTGCTTCCATATCATAGCTGATCAAAAGAGTCTCTCTGAGCTGATGAAGGCTGAGTTCATCAAAGACCTCCGTGTAGGTGAACGGCAATGAAGCGGTAAAAGAGAAGGCACACATCGCGATCGGCAGCAGGAACAGGATGATCAGCAAGCCGGCCAGATTCCTAATCATGTTCATCGGCGCTGCACCCCTCACATCGGTTCAGTCCCGAAAGGATCTGTGCATAATACTCGTTCGTCCTTTCCTGATAGGCGATATAACCTTCTTCGTATCTTTCCATCAGGCCATAGATCGAGAAACAGAGGATACACAGACATGATAAAAGGAATACCGACAATAAGGCATCGATCAGAAAGAAACCTTTTTCATTTGATGAGCGCATAGCCGCTCCCGAGATTGAACGTGATCTTCTTTTTCTCAAAGTCGACGGTCCTCGCCATATTGATGTGCCCCATTGAATTGAAACCGATCCCCGCTTCATAGGCCATGGCCGACCTTTGCCGGATCGCCTCCGACTGCATCAGCATGTAGTCGTTGAGGAAATAATAGTGTTCCGGCACGATGTACGGCCTGAAGCGCAGGCTCAGCAGCGTGAATGCGCAAAGCATCGCCATGCATGCCAGCATCTCCGGCAGAGTGAAGCCTTTCTCAGTTGATGACACAGTGCCCGTCCACGATGCTCAGGCTCTGACCGCCCGAGCAGCTGATCTGTTCCTCATCGAGATAGCCGCCGTGGACCAGATCCAGCAAAGAACCCGGCTCACTTCCGTAATCCAGGCGAAACTGCACGATCGCCGCATCGACGACTTTGGTCTGTGCCTTGCAGGCTTTGGAATCCACCGAAGAGATGACTTTGGAGATGTTGGGGACGGTCAGCAGGAACAGGATCGAGACGATGATCACGACGACCACCATTTCCAGCAATGTGAAACCTTTGTTGTTCATAATCTTCCTTTCAAAAAATACTGATGGCTTTCATCGGCATGAACAGGATCTGATAGACGAAGATGATCACGCAGCCGATGAAGACATAGGTGACGAGCTGAATGGTCAGAGTGTAGCTCTTCATCCGTTTGACGATCTTTTCTCTGGCCATGACGATATAAGATTCGATGATCTTTGAAAAATCATTGGTATAGTTGGCGATCTTGATGAACCGGGAGAGCGAAGAATCATAGTAATATTTACCCGCAGCCTCCTTCAGAGTCTCTCCTTCCATGAGGCTTTCATCCATATGAAAAGCCAAAAACGAAATGACCGGCTTGCTTCTCATGGACTTCAGGATATGCAGTGCTTCTTTTGTCGAATAGCCTTTTCTTATGCAGATCAGAAACAGCGACATGAACTCTTCGCAGCAATAGATATTCATGAAAGAATTGGGAAAGTGCTTCGAAACGAAGATATACAGCAAGATGATCCGCTCCTTCCGCAGGAAAAAGACCGTCATAAAAAACAGCAGCAGCGTCCCATAGTAAAAAAGACGGGCGAAGATCCTAAGCAGGATGCGGAAATCCGCATAGAAAGAAGCGCTCTCTTCAAACGTCGAGATCAGCGAGAAGATCGAGTCGATCCCGTAGAGATCGAAGAGGTACAGCGAAGTGACGCTGACAAACAGCAGCAGCAAAGGATAAGCGATCTTCGAAAGGACATTGCGGATCCCTTCTTCGCTCCTTTCATAAAACTGCAGTGACAAAGACAGTGCTGCGGCAAAAGACAGCGATCCCATCAGTGCAAGCGCATAAGGCCTGACTTTTTTCGGCAGGAAGTCTTCGGCCGCCTTCTCGATCGGATCACCTTCATCAAGACGTTTCGCGATCGAATCGAAAAGTTCTTTGTTCGACTTGTTCTTCAGCAGGGAAAAACAGTCTCTGATCGCCAGTCCCGACTCCAGAAGTCTGCTCAGATAGGAGAGGTCCTCGATCGAAAGTGTCTTCTCAGACAGCATCTTTCGCAAAGATACCATCTTCGATCCCCTTCCGGATCTGTTTCTCTACCGAATTGAAATCTTCGGAATTTCTTCCGTGTGTCCGGAAGTATTCGATCTCTCCGATATCCATGATCTCGTATAAGACGACTTTGGAACGGTCGTTGATGTTCACCAGCATCCGCTGATTCGACACGCATAGAAGATTTTCGTACAGATGATCTTCATTGACGCCGAGCTCCGTCAGCCGTGAGATGCAGCCGGATGCTTTCGTGGTGTGGATGGTCGACAGGACCAGATGTCCCGTATTGGCGGCAACGACTGCCATCTTCGCCGCCTTTTCATCGCGTATCTCTCCGATCATGATGATGTCCGGATCGTGTCTGAGGATCTGCCTGATCCCTTCGCTGTAGCCGAAGCCCATCGCTTCATTGACCGAAAGCTGTATCATGTTGTCGTGATAGATCTCGATGGGATCTTCGATCGAATAGATCTTCTTGTTCATGACGCTTTTTAAGAGCGAATACAGCGTCGTCGTTTTGCCTGAACCGGTCGGTCCCGAAAACAGGATCAGGCCGCAGTTTCGGTGAAGCAGCGCCTTAAAATACCGGTTCTGCCGTTCCAAAGTCGAAAGATTGTCGGCACTCACCTTGATCTTGGAATTGAGTATCCGCAAGACACCGTTGCTGTAGTTGATCTTGTTGATCAGAGCGAAACGCAGCGACAGCAGATTCCCGTCCACTTCCATTTCGAACTGTCCGGTCTGCGGCGTGAGGATGTTGCCGACATCGAGATTCGCCAGATATTGCAGATAGCGTATCAGCTTATAGTCTTCAAAACGTCCTTTGACCTTCCGGCAGAGCCCGTCGATCCGCATCTCGATGCTCACTTCCTGGTAGCGCATCATGAAATGGATATCGGTCGCATTGTATTTCAGCGCAAGTCTCAACAAGGCCAATAGTCTTTCTTCCATTCTTTTCACCTCAATACATGATTTGATGAAAAGAAGACGGATTCCTAAATAAAAAACTCATTTTCCGAAGAAAATGAGTTCGTTTTTCATCTCAGAAACCAGTTATTGGCCAATTCATACGAAAGTGTCGAGGGCTCATCATGACCCGGCAGGATGAAATACTCCCTGTCGAATCCTTTGAAGATCCGCAGCGATTCTTTCAAAGTCCTGGCATCGCCGCCCTGAAGATCCGTACGTCCTACCGAGCCACGGAACAGCGTATCTCCCGTAAAGATGTGATTTTCAAAGACGAAGATCACCGAACCGGGAGTGTGGCCGGGGGTGAAGATCACTTCGAAACGGAACGGTCCGATCTCCATATTTCCTTCTTTCAGCGGAACGGTCGGACAGCTGATGTAAGAGACCAGCCCGAAGCCGGCTCCGGAATACTTGTCTCTTGCCAGCTGTTCATCCGCAGCATTCAGATAGATCGGACAGTGATATTTTTCATAGAGTCCGTCACAGGCCTTGATGTGATCGAAATGGCCGTGTGTCAGCAAGACCGCTTTCAGGTCGAGATCACCGAGCTTTTCGATGACCTTATCCGCTCTGGAAGCCGGATCGATCAGGATCGCTTCCTTGCCTTCCGTCAGAAGATAAGTATTGGTCCCGATCGGACCCATCACGAAAGTAGTGATATCCATCTTAACAAAAAATAGGCAAACGCCTATTTCTTCTCCTTATGTGTAGTCATTTTGTTGCACTTGGGGCAAAACTTCTTGATTTCCATTTTTTCAGGATGTTTCTTCTTATTTCTGGAACCAGTGTAAGTTTCTTCACCGCATTCAGTACATTTGAAAGTGACGAATTCTCTTGGCATTTATACTTACCTCCATTTACGCTTAATCATGATAACATAAACGATATTTAAAATTCAATCTTTTTTTATGCGGAAACTCATCATAAAAACGCTTCAAATAAAGAGTTTTCGCGACTGTTCGTCCGGTCTGCGCTTTTCATAAGAAAAACTCACGTAATGTGAGTTTTAAAACAGTTTCTGTTCGAAGTCGATATTCAGATGACGGTACGCTTTTTCGGTGACCATCCTGCCTCTTGCCGTGCGGTTGATGAAACCGATCTGCAGCAGATAAGGTTCATTGACATCTTCGAGGGTGATCGCCTCCTCGCCGATCGCCGAAGCGATCGCTTCCACGCCGACCGGTCCTCCCTTGAAACGTTCGATGATGCCGCGCAGATAACGGATATCGACATCATCCAGTCCCAGCGAATCGACTTTCAGTTTTTCCAGAGCTTCTTTCGTGATGGCAAGATCGATGATGCCGTTGTTGCGGACCTGCGCAAAATCTCTCACTCTCCGGAAAAGCCGGTTGGCGATACGCGGCGTACCGCGCGAACGCATCGCGATCTCTGAGACCGCCTCTTCATCGATCGAAGAGGAATAGACTTTGGAAGTCCTGCGGACGATCGCCGAAAGTTCTTCCGTCGTATAGTAATTGAGTTTGGAGGTGATGCCGAAACGGTCACGCAGCGGCGAAGAGATCGCTCCCGCTCTGGTGGTCGCTCCGACAAGAGTGAACGGAGGCAGATCCAGACGGATCGATTTCGCCCCTTCTTCCTTGCCGACGACGATGTCGATATAGAAGTCCTCCATCGCGGAATATAAGACTTCCTCGACGATCTTCGGCAGACGGTGGATCTCGTCAATGAAAAGGACATCCCCTTCCTGCAGCGAAGACAAGATCGCCGCCAGATCGCCGGTCTTTTCGATGCTCGGACCGGTGGTCGTCTTGATGTTGGTGCCCATCTCATTGGCCAGGATGTAGGCCATCGTCGTTTTGCCCAGACCCGGTGGACCGTAAAGCAGGACGTGATCGAGCGCTTCATCGCGCATCTTGGCCGCTTCGATAAAGACCTCAAGATTCTCCTTCAGGTCGCTTTGTCCGACATAGTCTTTCAAGGTCTGCGGGCGCAGGGAGGCATCGTCATCGAGCGCCTGCTTGTCCGCTGATAATACTTTGTTTTCTTCTTCCATAGATCAGTTGTTTTACTTCATGAGCATCGACAGAGCTTTTTTGATCAGCTCGTCGGTCGAGCCGTGTTCTTTTGCCAGCTTTTTCATGACCGGTTTGATCTCTGCCGGCTTGTAGCCGAACTGTTTGAGCGCCAGGCTGACATCGTTGAGTTCTTCGGAATTGTTCGTTTCATTCGAAGATTCCACCAGCTTGCCCTTGAGATCGAGGATGATCTGGGATGCGGTCTTATTGCCGATCCCCGGCATATGACGGATAAAATCGATGTCGCCGGTCTCGACGGCCGTGATGATCGCATCCACGCTCGCTCTCGACAAGATGTTGGAAGCGATCTTCGGACCGAGGCCTTTGACCGAGATCAGTTTGATGAACAGATCATATTCTTCCAAAGAAAGAAAACCGTATAAAGAGATCTCATCTTCCCTCACGTTCTGATACGTGTAAATGGTCATTTCCTTCCCTTTGGAAAGCGCTTCGGGGTGGTAGAAATTGATGCGGTAGCCTACCCCGTGTACATCGATCAATACGAAATCGGTGCCGAATGCGTGAACTGTTCCCGATACAAAACCAATCATATTTCAATTATACATCATCGCTTATTCCCGCGCATGAAAAAGCCGACCTGAGGTCGGCTAGAATGAGATCTCTTTGTTTCCCGTCACTTTCATGTACAGCAGCATGGATATGACCGTCGCCACTGTCAGGATCGTGGCATAGGCTGCCGCGATGCCGTAGTTTCCTCTTGAGACATAAGTGTAAGTCGCAAGCGTCAGAGTGATCGTCTTGAGATTGTATAAGATGATCGCCGTGGAAAGCTCCGTGATGATCGTGACCCAGGACATGATGGCACCGGACAAGATACCGTTGGCCATCATCGGCACAGTGATCGTGAAGAAGGCTTTCAGTTTGGATGAGCCAAGAGAGATCGCCGCTTCCTCGATCGACATCGGGATCTGCTGCAGAGTCGCCGTGGAAGAACGGATCGTATACGGGATACGCCGTATGACCAGGGCAACGATCATGATGATCGCCGTACCGGCTAAGACGATCGGTTTCTTGTTGAAGGCCATGACTAACGCGATACCTACGACCGAACCCGGGATGATGTACGGGACCATTGAAATCGTATCGATGATACGGTTGACCGCGTTGTTCCTGCGGACGACCAGATAAGCGATCAGGATCGCCAGGATGATGACGATGATCAAGGCAAGTCCGCCGATCAGGAACGTATTCGGGATCGCATTTCTCAGGTGCGTGAACGCATAGCGGTAGGAATCCAGAGAATAACCCGGCAGGAAGATCTTTCCGGAAGTCTTCAGAAAAGACGTATACATGACATAGACCTGCGGCATGAACGCCAGAAGGACGATGAACCAGCAGTAGAAGTTGATGAAGAACGCCTTGATCCCGTGGATCGGCTTGCGTTCGATCGAATGCATCGCATTCATCGTGAAACGGAACTGGTTATTGACATAACGCTGGATCAGGAAGATGATCGCCGTGATGATGATGGCGATGACCGAGATCGCAGCACCGAAGTTGTGGTCGCCGCCGGTCTCCGCAAAGTAGGAGTTGTAGATGACGACCGGGAAAGTCTGATAACCTTCACCGATCAATAACGGCGTACCGAAGTCGGCGAATGCCCTCATGAAGACCATCAGCGTTGCCGCGATGATCGTCGGCATACAAAGCGGAATGACCAGTGTAAAGAAACGTTTCACGCCTGTACAGCCCATGTTTTCGGAAGCTTCCAGCAGAGAATTGTCGATGTTTTTCAAAGCACCGGATACATACAGGAAGACCAGTGGAAACAGCTGCAAAGCCAGGACCAGCAGGACACCGTTAAAACCGTAGATGTTGGGCACTCTCACCGGAATGATCGATTCGATGAACTGCGTGATGATACCGCTCCTGCCCAGCAGCATGATCCAGGAGTATGCGCCGATGAACGGTGCAGACATGGAACATAAGATGATGATGACCTGTAAGACCGACTGTCCCTTGATCTCGAACATCTGATAGAAATACGCAAGCGGGATGCCGATCACCAGTGTCAGTACCGTCGCACACAGCGACACTTTGATCGAATTGAAGATCGACTTGATGTAATAGGATTGCGAGAAGAACTTCTGGAACTGTTCCAAAGTAAATGCGCCGTGATAGAAGAACGCATTGTACAGCAATCTGACCAGCGGATAGATCAGAAACAGTGCATACAGTCCTAAGATCGCGAGCGAGACGATTTTCCAGACATCAAAGTTTTTCTTTGAGTCAGTCATCTTCAGGCCTCTTTCTTCTTATAGACATCCAAGTCGTTGACGACGCCTTGAACAAGGTTGTAAGAACCCGTCTCATCGAAGATGTTGATCTTTTCGGTCTTGACGCCCAAACGGATCTTGGAACCCTTCTCGATGATCGAATCGATCTTGGATTCCTGGACGATCTCTGCCGTTTCGCCGTCAGTGAAATGGACGAAATAGTGCGTATTCAGGCCGAGGAAGACTGCATCATCGATCGTCGCTTCGACGCCTTCCTTGTTGTCGGCATCAACGACGAGCTCTTCCGGACGGATGGAAGCCTTGACGTCGCGGTCATAGATCTCTTCTTTGCGAAGCGTTTCGACTTTGACTTCATAGCCTCCCGGCAATACCAGCCATCCTTCGCCTTCTTTTTCTTTCAGCTTGGCATCGATGACATTGGTATGACCGATAAATGTTGCGACAAACAAGTTCGCCGGCCTCTGATAAAGGATCTTCGGCGTACCGATCTGCTGAATCTCGCCAGCGTTCATGACCGCGATGCGGTCGGAAACCGCCATTGCTTCTTCCTGGTCATGAGTTACATATACGGTCGTGATACCGACATCATTCTGTATCTGTTTGATGACCGTACGCATCTCAACACGCAGCTTGGCATCCAGGTTCGACAAAGGTTCATCCATCAGAAGGACATCCGGTGTGATCGCCAGAGCTCTTGCCAGAGCGACACGCTGCTGCTGACCGCCGGAAAGTCTCTCCGGCATACGATCGCGATATTCATCGATCTTCATCAGTTTTAAAAACTGGTCCGTCTTGGATGCGATCTCTTCTTTGGGAAGTTTACGGTTCTTGAGACCGAAGGCAACGTTTTTCTCGACAGTCATGTTCGGGAAGATGGCATAGTTCTGAAAGACCATACCGATGTTACGTTTTGCCGGATCCATGTCATTGATCCTGGTGTCTCCGAAATAAAAATCTCCGCCTTCGATCGAGTTAAAGCCGGCGATCATTCTCAATAAAGTCGTCTTACCACATCCAGATGGACCAAGAAGGGTGAAAAATTCACCCTCCTTGATATCCAGTGATAAGTCAGAAATGATCGTATTATCGCCGTATTTTTTTACGGCGTCGCGGATCTTGATGTTTACACTCATATTTCCAACCTCACTTGTTTTAAATAAATGATATTTCTGAAAAGCTTATTGGGCAGCTGTGAACATGTCTGTCCAGCGCTGCTGCCATTCACCCTTATGGGTTCCGCACAGTGCCATATCTTCGTAGACCACATTGATCTCGGAGAACGGAGTCATTTCCTTAGCCGTATTGGCGATGGAAGGATTGACCGGACGTGCAGTCGTCTTGGCGATCTCGCCCTGACCTTCGTCGGAGATCAGCCAGTCTAAGAACAGTTTCGCGTTGTCCATGTTCGGAGCATTCTTGATGATAGCGACACCGGCAGGGAGCCAGACGGCACCTTCTGACGGATAGACGAGCTTGACTTTGTCGCCGCCGCCGTCGACCAGCAGAGAGACACACGGATCTTCGTAAGAGACACCGACGACATATTCGCCTTCGTAAGTTCCCTTATAGATCGCGGAAGAAGAAGACAGCTGGACACCGTTCAGGTTGTTGATGAATTCGGAGACCCATTCCCAGGCTTTCTCGTCATATGGTTCATCGCCCATGACCAGAAGCATGTTGGTGAGTTCAGCCCAGGCACTGGAAGAGTTAGCCGGGTCGCCCATAGCGATCTTGCCGGCGAGTTCAGGCTGTAACAGATCGGCATAAGAATCGAAATCTTCAAGGTTGAGACCTAACTTTTCATATTCTTTGATGTTGACCAGCAGTGCAGCGGAACCGTCCAGAGCATAGTGTGTGGTGATGCCGTTGAAGTTACGGTAAGCTTCCGGAAGCTTGTCATCGCCTGCTGCAGTGTACTGTTCAAACAGAGGAACGTATTCTTCCTTGAAAGAGTTGGCGTAGTTCATGCCGCCGTACATGACGTCAGCCTGCGGATTCTCTTTTTCGGCAGAGATCCTTTCGAGACACTCACCGGTACCGGCAGAAACGACTTGGACATTGATGCCGTACTTTTCACCGAATGTGTAAGCGACTTCGATCAGCGGATCGGAGTTCGGCGAATAAATGATCAGATCGCCGCCGCCTACAGTTTCTTCGCCTGCAGGTTCTTCAGGAGCTTTTTCGCCGCACGCGGTCAATGAGCAGACCAGCAATGCGATCATAAGCAGTTTAAAAAATTTCTTCATTTTTTTCCTCCCGGGATCTATTGCGATCCCTTTGTTATTATTATAGTACTTTTGAAAACGTTTACACAACGACCGGTAGCCAAAAAAAAGATGAACATCACTGTTCATCTTCATCATCATCCATAAAATCGAAACTGTAATCCTGTATGAAGACCTGATCGCCGTTCCTGCAGCCTTTCTCTCTCAGCGCTTCATCCAGCTTCATGCGGGACAGCGCTCTCGAGAAACGGAGCACGGAATCATCATCTTTGAAATTGGTACTCCTGAATAAACGTTCGACTTTTTCGCCTTCCACTCTCCAAACGCCGTTTCCTTCGTTGTAGATCTCAAAGGGCTTCGGCTCTTCGTATTTGTAGACGACTTTGTTTTCGGCTTTGTTCGGATCGTAGAGCGGGAACTGCGGGAGCTCCTTGAGCATCTCACCGGCTTTATATAAGACGGGCATCAGTCCCTCGTTGATCAGCGTGATCGCTTCAAAGACTTCCAGATCGGGATATTTTTCCTTGAATGCCTTGAGATTGTCCTCCGCGTTATCGAGATCCATCTTGTTGGCCAAAACGATCTGCGGACGCTCGGAGAGATTCCCCGGATATTTCTTGAGTTCTTCGTTGATCACTTCGAAATCCCGGATCGGATCTTCGTGTCCCATATCCAGGACATGGATGATCAGACGGCAGCGCTCGATGTGTTTCAGGAATTCATGGCCCAGGCCTTTTCCTTCCGATGCACCTTCGATCAGTCCCGGCAGGTCGGCCATGACAAAAGAAGTATCTCCCGCTTTGACCATACCCAGCTGCGGCTTGAGCGTCGTGAACGGATAATCGGCGATCTCAGGCCTGGCGTTGGAGACGACGGAAAGAAGCGTCGACTTGCCTACCGAAGGAAGACCGACCAGTCCGACATCGGCAAGAAGCTTGAGTTCGACCAGGACGTTCCTCTCTTCGCCCGGAGTTCCTAAGGTGCAGTAGTCCGGCGCATTGTTCCTCGACGACTTGAAATGATAGTTGCCTTTGCCGCCCTTGCCGCCCTGGCAGATGACTTCTTCCGCATCCAGCTTGTTGAGGTCGGCGATCACTTCGTCCAGATCGAGATCCTTGACGATCGTTCCCAGCGGAACTTTGACGATGACATCCTCTCTGGAAGCACCGTACATGTTGTTGGTCTTGCCGTTCTCGCCGTCCTGTGCCCGGATCATCTTGGAAAAACGAAGATCCAGCAGCGTGGACTTATTGGTGTCGACCTTGAAGATGATCGAACCGCCGCTGCCTCCGTCACCGCCGGAAGGACCGCCGAGCGGGTTGTATTTCTCGCGCATAAAAGCGACGATGCCGTTGCCGCCGTTTCCCGCTTTGAGTTTCAGTTTTACTTTATCGATAAATTGCATGTGTCCAATCCTTTAAAAAAGCCCTGTAAAGGGCCTTGAATCCAATAGAATATTAAACAGCCGGATAAACGGATACTTTCGTTCTCTTCTTGCCTAAGTGTTCGTATTTGACAACACCGTCGATCAAGCAGAACAGAGTATCGTCTCCGCCCTTCTTAACGTTTTCTCCCGGATGAATCTTCGTACCTCTCTGGCGGTAAATGATAGAACCAGCAGTAGCGAACTGACCGTCAGCCAGTTTCGCACCCAGACGCTTGGAATGGGAATCACGTCCGTTCTTGGTCGAACCTACACCTTTTTTAGAAGCGAAGAACTGAATATTCAGTACATATTTCATGTTGTTTTACTTCCTTTCCACTTTAATGAAGTCTCCGTATGAGGCTTCGATCGTTTTTAACTGCATAATGACCAGCTCGAAGTAGTCATTGACTTTCTCCGAACCGCTGTGATCAACAACCGTGATCCTGTTTTCTGACTGTGTGATCTTCACATCCTCTTCCAGACCGTCGATGGCATTCATGAAACCGAACATGATCGAACTTACGGAAGCACAGATCAGATCCTTTCCATATTCGCCGTATTCCGCATGACCGCTGACATCAAGACTGATGTAGCGATCCTCATCGGCCTGAAAAATCGCTTTGATCATTAGCCGATCTTTTCAACAGTCAACTTGGTGTATGGCTGACGATGACCCTGCTTGCGTCTTGTAGAACCGGTCTTCTGTTTGTACTTGAAGATGACGATCTTCTTTTCCTTACCTTGTTTTTCGACCTTGCAGGTGACCTTGGCTCCGTCAACATACGGAGTACCTAAAGTCAATCCACCGTTTTCCAGGGCTACGACTTTGTCAAAGGTATATTCTTTGCCTTCTTCAACGTCCAGCTTCTCGACATAGATCGTCTGGCCTTCTTCGACCTTGAGCTGTTTGCCACCAGTTTCGATAATTGCGTACATAGTGCACCTCCTTTTTTAGATTCAGACTCGCCATTAAGGTGACCCGAAAGTACTTGAAACCTTCTCTGAGCGGTTATAATCCCCTCTATGGAGAGACTATAACATATGTATTATAGCGGAAGACTTTTCAAAATTCAATCAGAAAATGCCTTTTTTAAAGGCATTTTACCACTCTTTGAACTTTCCCTTGTCCAGCATCACCGGCCTGAGGACCTTGAGCTTGGACATCTTGCCGATCTTCAGTTTCAGCAGGATGCGCAAGGCATGCGGAGAAGAGACATCATGGACGAACGCCATCTTCATGATCTTGAGCTTGTAAGCCTTGCACATATCGTAGATCTCGGGAAAACGGTCCGCCTGATAGATCAGGAACACTTCCCCGTTCTCTTTCATGAGCCTGCGGAAAGAAGAAAACAGATCATCCAGCGGAAGTCCCTCTTCAAACATGGCCTGTTTCATGTATAGATCTTCCGTGACATTGTTCATCTCAAAAAACGGCGGATTGCATATGACGGTATCGACCGGATCGATGGCAAGCTCCTGTACCGGACAGTGAAAAAGCCTGAAATCCTCCGTATAACGTTCGAGGTTTTCTTTTGCCTTGTTCAGGGCGTCTTCGTGGATGTCCGTGCCATACAAAAACTTCGCTCCTTTTTCATGTGCATACAGGAGCAGCGCACCGCTGTTGGTCCCGATGTCCAATACGGTCTTGCCCATCAAAGGATCGAGGAACTTCCCCAAAGCGACGGTATCGGAATTCAGCTTATACGGGCAGCCTTCCTGATCGAAGAGATAGTCGATGCCTTCAAGAAAATCATTCTTCGTCATAGTCTTTATCGAGTTCGAACCAGAACGTCGAGCCTTCCCCGAGTTTGGAAGTCACGCCGTATCTGCATTTATGTGCCTCTAAGATCGCCTTGGCGATCGCCAGGCCCAGGCCGGTGGAATTGACGGAACGGTTGAAATTCTTGTCGACCTTATAATAACGGTCCCAGATGTAAGGCAAAGCTTCCGGAGCGATGCCGTTGCCGTTATCGGACACTTCCACTCTGACCTTATCCTCATAATTGCGGATACGCATGATAATCTTGGAATCCGCATCGGAATACTTCAAGGCGTTGGATAAGAAGTTATAGATGACCTGGGAGATCTTGATCTCATCGGCATAGACGACGCAGTCATCGAAGTCGAGGACCAGATTGATGTTTTTTTCGGTGATGATCTTCGAAAGAAGCAGGACCACATTGTCGGCGCATTCCTTCAGGTCGAAGTTGCCCCGGCGGATCTCGATGACGCCGGACTGCAGCTTGGAAAGTTCCGACATATCGGTGACCAGCTTATTGAGATATTCGGTCTCCTGCAGGATGACATCGAGATGTTCGTTGCGCTTTTTCGGATCGTTGCCCGAGATGTCCTTGATCATTTCGGCATATGCCTGGATCATCGTCAAAGGCGTCTTGATGTCATGGGAGACATTGGCGACGAGGTCTTTGCGCAGTTCGTTGACCTTAGACAGCTTCTCCGTTGCGTCGTCGAGCGTCGAAGCCAGGTCATTGATCTCCGAGAAGGAATTGGTCTTGAAACGGACATCGTAGTCGCCTTGGGCAAGCTTGTTGGCTTCGTTCTTCATCTTGACGATCGGCGAAGAGATCCTCTTTGCCAGAAACAAAGCAACGATCAGAGCGATGATGATGACGATCGCGGCAATGTAGATATACTGGTTCAATATGAAATCGATGTAGGATTCCGCCGGTTCCAGAGGCGTATTGAGGATCAGATAATAATTCGCCAGATTGGCCTTGACCTGTTTGCCGTAAAGAAGCATCTCCAGGTCGGCATAAGGCGAATTGATGGTCAGGGAAAGCGGGTTTTCATGTTTGATCAGTTCGATCATCTTGAGCGGTTCGTTCTTGATCGTGAAGACCTCTTCTCCGACACTGATCTGCTTGTCGAGCATGCACAGCTGGCCGAGAGAATCCGGCGGATAGTAGATCGACTCGCCCGATTCGTTGTAGATGATCACGCAGACGTTGTTGCCGATGATGGTCCGGGCTGCCGATTCGATGTCGTTTCTTCTTACGTCGTCATTGAGCAAGAGCGATCCCATCGTCGCGGAGATCGCATCGATGGTCTTGATGCGGTCGTTGCGGTAATACGGTTTTATGAGCATGACCAAAAGCGATCCCAGCAGCAGCATGATCGAAACTGAGAATCCCAGAAAATATAGCCAGGTCGAAAACCTTATGCCGCGGAAATCAAACTTCAAACTTGTATCCCATACCTCTCACCGTCACGATATGATCGGCATATCTGCCGAGGTCCTTCCTCAGCATCTTGATATGCGTATCGATCGTACGGTCATCTTCATAGTAGTCCATCTCCCAGACTGCCGAAAGCAGCTTGTCTCTGCCGATGGCGATGTTCTTGTTTTTGACCAGATAGATCAGCAGATCGAGTTCCTTCGGTGTCAGAGTCAGTTTTTCTCCGTCGATGCTGACACAGCGGCCGAGGACATCGATGCTTAAAGTATCAAAAACGTATTTGTCATTGTTTCTTGATGCATTGCGTTCACAGATCACGCGGATCCTCGCCATCAGTTCCTTGGGAGAGAACGGCTTGGTGACATAATCATCGACACCCAGATCGAAGGAAAACAGCTTGTCGTCTTCCTCCGTCCTGGCCGACAACATGATCACCGGCACGTTCTTGATCGCTTTGATCTTCTTGCAGGCGGAAAAGCCGTCCAGTTCCGGCATCATGATATCCAAAATAACGCAGTCATAGTCATTTTTCGATACCATGTCGACCGCATCGATACCGTTGCTGGCCTGATCGCATTCGTAGCCGTAGGACTTGGCATATTCCGAAACGACCTCTCTTATCTTGACCTCGTCATCGACGATCAGTATCTTCATTTTCCTTCCTCCTAAAGAACTTCCAGGCTCCTGACCAGACAGGAAGCTTCTTTTTCTATCTTACCTTCGAATTTCAGATAACGCCCTTTGACCAGCTGCGAGGAATGCAAGGCATAGACCTTCGGCATCACTGCCAGCGATAAAGCGCCTTTGTCATCCACGAGATCGACGAACGCCATCATCTCTCCCCGCTTCGTCTTGAGCGATTTGACCCGTTTGATCAGGCCGAAACCTTTGACATAACCGGTACTTACAGATAAATTATACAGATTATCGCATTCGATATCGTATTTCTTCTTCACAGCGATCATCGGATTGAAACTGAAATAAAAACCCAGAACGCCCTTTTCGTTTTCCGCCAGGACCATATTGTCATCCGGCAGTTCTTCAATGATCGGCGCATCGTCATAATCCTTGATCAGCGAGATCTCCCCTTTATGTGCATCAGCATACATGATGACATTGTTCAAAGAAGCGATCATCGTGTGTCTTGAATGACGGAACTCGTCGAAAGCACCGGCATAGATCAGATTCTCGATGACATTCCGCTCGACGCCTTTGAGCACCAGCCTCTTGACGGCCTGCACATAATCGGTGAACGGACCGTTGCTCATGCGTTCCTCAATGATCTTGTTTGCCGAGATCGAGCCCACATCCTTGCAGATGGAAAAAGGCATCAGGATGGCATCGCCCAGGATCCTGTAGGAATCCGTCGATTCATTCAGGCTGATCCCCTTCACCTTCTGACCGATGTTCATGCATTCGCTGATGTAGTCATAAGTCTTGGACTGGGAACCCGTCACACCGTTGAGCAGAGCCTTGTAGAAATATAAAGGATAGTTCGCTTTCAGATACGCCAGCTGATAAGCGACCAGCGCATAAGCGATCGAATGTGATTTATTGAAACCGTAGTTGGCAAATTCCAGGATCAAGCTGTAGACCTTTTCGCTCAATGCCTTGTCATAGCCGTTTGCGATACTTCCTTCGATGAAATCGGAATGCAGCTTCTCCAGTTCCGAAAGCTTCTTCTTGGACATCGCCTTTCGTAAGATGTCCGCTTTGCCGTAGCTGAAACCGGCCATGACCCGGGCGATGTTGATGATCTGTTCCTGGTAGACGATGATGCCGTACGTCTCTTTTAAGATCGGTGCCAGATCGGGATGGATGTAATCCGCTTTCTCGGGATGCGCCCGGTATTCCAGGAAGACCGGGATGTTTTTCATCGGTCCCGGGCGGTACAGAGCGATGGTCATGCCGATCTCTTCAAAACTTCTCGGCCGCATCTTGCGGATGAGGTTGCGCATCCCCGAAGATTCCAGCTGAAAGATGCCCAGGACATTGACCGAATCGATCAGGTCGAAGGTCTTCCGGTCATCCAAAGGGATGCTGCGCAGATCAAAATCTACTTTTTGCCGGATATCGCCGACGATCTCGGCGATGATGCCCAGGTTCCTCAGACCGAGGAAATCCATCTTGATCAGACCAAGTTCCTCAAGGTGCTCCATCGTATACTGCGTCGAATAGATGTCCGATTCGATGCGGGTGATCGGTACGACTTCATCCAACGGTTTTCTCGACATGACGATGCCGGCGGCATGCGTGGATTCATGGCGCGGGAAAAACTCCAATTTGCGGGAGATCCTGAACAACGTACGGAAACGCTGTTCCGATTCGATCTTCTGACGGAAGAGCGCAACTTCATCGTAGGCTTTGCCTAAATTCATATCCAGCGCATTCGGGATCAGCTTGCATATGCCGTCGATCTCCCGGACAGGATAATTCAAGACCCTGCCGACATCGCGCAAGACCTGCTTGGCTTTCAGGGTACCGTAAGTGATGATGTGACCGACATGGTCGATCCCGTAGCGTTCCTTGACATAAGCGATGACCTCGTCTCTGCGGTCATCGGGAAAATCCGTATCGATATCCGGCATGGAGATCCTTTCAGGATTGAGAAAACGCTCAAAGATCAGACCGTAACGGATCGGATCGATCTCGGTGATGCCCAGACAGTACGAGACCAGAGAACCGGCTGCCGAACCTCTGCCCGGACCGACCATGATCCCCTGTTTCTTGGCAAAAAGGATGAAGTCATAGACGATCAGGAAATAATCCTCAAAATGCATCTTCAGGATGACGCTGAGCTCATAGTCCAGACGGCGGGCGTAGGCTTGCGTGACGTTCCCTTTGAGACGGCGCTTGAGTCCTTCCCGGCACAAGAGGACCAGATAGTCTTTGGAAGGGATCCCTCTTTTGTTTTCATAGACCGGCAAGGACGTCGAGAATGACATGTTCACGTGCAGTTTCGAAGCAAGAAGATCGGTATTGATCAGATCTTCCCTTTCATATAAAAGGTCATATTCTTCCCCGGTCAGAAAATGTCTTCCGGATTCTTCGGCGAAATCCTGATCATCCCGGATGCGCTTGTCCCGGATACATTTCAGGACATTGAATTCTTCGTAATCATCCCTCTGCAGATAAAACGTCCTGGATAAAGCGATCGTGGAGATGCCGTTCTGTTTCAAGATCGGCTTGAGGATCTGATCGCGGTAAGCATTGGCAGCGATATCGTGATCGACCAGAGCCACGATATAGTTACCGAACCACATCTTCTGTTTCATCAGCATATCGTCCACATCTTCTTTTCTGTCGATGACATAAGTCAGCGGCATGGAATCGGAAAGAAGACACAGGACATTATGATCTTTATATTCATTCAATGTCTCCGGATCGATGGCTTCGATCTGTTTGGTGCAGATGTGGCTGGAAAGCGCCATGAGATTCTTAAACCCCTCATCGTCTTTTGCATACATGATGCAGGTAAAGATGCGTGACTGTATCTGCACATCGAATTCCAGACCGTAGACCGGCGTGATGCCTGTTTTTTCACAGGCCTTTTTGAATGCCATCGCCCCGGCAAGGACATTGCGGTCGACAAGACCGACATGATCAAAACCGTATTTTCGGGCATAAGAAACGATCCCCTCGATCGAACACATCGAAGAAAGCAGAGAATAAACGCTTCTTATATATAAAGGACAGCTCACAATATCATTATACTTTATTGTTTCGGTGTCCTGTGCTAAAATGAGAATACCCTAGGGGGGTATAGTCTATGGAGAAAACATATGAAGTAAAAGGCATGACCTGCGTCATCTGCAAAGGCAATGTCGAAAAAGCAATAAAAAACACTCCGGGCGTCACCGACTGCAAAGTCAATCTTCTGGAGAACGAAGCCTTGGTCACCTTTGACGAGGATAAAGTGAACGAAGAGTCTCTGGCAAGATCGGTCGCCGATGCCGGCTACGAGCTCATCATCCGCAAAAGCAATGCACCGGACTACGGCAGGATCATCATGATCATCTCGGTGATACTCGTGATCATCCTGATGTTCTTCTCGATGGGACATATGTTCGGGATACGCATCCCGCATTATGGCAAGTATGTGCAATTCGTCCTGTGCACGGTCGTCATGGGACTCAATTTCCGCTATTTCAGATCGGGATTCCGTTCCCTGTTCCACCTGAGCCCGAACATGGATTCCCTGGTCTCATTGTCTTCGTCGGTCTCCTATCTGTATTCGCTGTATGTCCTCTTCTTCAATAAGAGCGGCTATCATCTCTACTTTGAGACGGCGGCGATGATCCCGGTCATCGTCTCCATCGGCAAATACATCGAAGGAAACAACAAGAAGAAAGCCGCCAAGACCATCCGCGGTCTGGCGACCCTGATCCCGATGCAGGCCAATCTAGTCAGGGAAGACGGCGAAGTCGTGATCTTGAAGATCGACGATCTGAAGAAGAACGATATCGTCCTGATCAGACCGGGCGAATCCGTACCGCAGGACGGTGTGGTCATCGCCGGTTCCTCACAGATCGACGAATCGATGATCACCGGCGAATCCCTGCCGCAGAACAGAGACGTCGGCGATCCGGTCATCGGTGGGACCGTCAACCTCTCCGGTCAGATCAAAGTGAAGATCTCCAAAAATGCCGCACAGACGACTTTGTCCAAGATCATCTCGCTGACCAAACAGGCGACGATGTCCAAGATCCCGGTGGAACGTTTTGCCGATAAAGTCTCCAACTACTTCGTCTTCTCGGTCATCGGCATCTCCGCACTGACCTTCATCATCTGGATGATCGCCGGCAAAGACATTGAACAGGCACTGAACTTCGCTTTGTCGGTCCTTGTCATCTCCTGTCCCTGCGCTTTAGGTCTTGCCACACCGGCAGCCGTCATGGTCGCCACCGGCAATGCCGCGAAAAACGGCGTCCTGATCAAGAATCCGGAGATCCTGGAAGTTGCGGGAGATCTCAAGTATGTCATCCTCGACAAGACAGGGACGCTGACCAAAAACAAGCTGGAGATCGTCTCCGTCAAAGAATATGATCCGGGTTTTTCCGAAGTCCTCTCATCCCTGGAAAAAGGATCCGACCATCCGATCGCCAAAGCCATAGTGCAGGCTTATCCCGACGGAAAGACGGAATTCGACCGGATCGAACAGATCTCGGCCAAAGGACTTGTCGCCCATAAAGGCGGCGATGTCTATTATGCCGGCAACCGCAGACTGGCGGAAGAATACGCGAAAGTCAGGGAAGCGGATATCGAAGAAGCGCAGAGGAACAATTATTCCTTCATCCTGGTCGGCAAGAACGACCGGCTGCTCGGTATCGTCTATCTTGCGGATGCCTTGAAGGAGACCTCCGCCGCTGCCGTTTCTTCCTTGAAAGAAAGAGGCATCACGCCGATCATGTGTACCGGTGACAACGACCTGACGGCCGGAAACATCGCTGCCAAGCTCAAGATCGACGAATATCTTTCTTCCGTCACCCCGCAGGATAAAAACAAGCTGGTCGCGGAAAAGAAGGAAAGCGGCAAGGTCGCCATGGTCGGCGACGGCGTCAACGATGCGATCGCCTTATCCGGTGCCGATGTCTCCTTCTCGGTCGCCAACGGTACCGATATCGCCTACGCGACAAGCGATGTGGTGCTGATGTCCAATTCCATCCTCGATGTCTCATTCCTGTACGATCTTGCGAAAAAGACGATGCGGATCATCAAGCAGAATCTCTTCTGGGCTCTGTTCTACAACGCGGTCTTCATCCCGGTCGCGGCAGGAGTTTTCTATAGATCCATGGGGCTTGCCTTGAATCCGATGATCGGAGCTGCGACCATGTCGGTCTCTTCGATCTTCGTCCTCAGCAACGCCTTAAGAATAAACACCGTCAAAAAGGAGGAAATCAAAACGATGAACAAAACTGTATGTATCGACGGCATGATGTGCATGAACTGCGTCAAACACGTGAAAGAGGCTCTGACATCCATCGGTGCGGAAGCGGAAGTCTCTCTCGAAGAAGGCAAAGCCTATCTGAAAAACACCGCTTTGAGCGATGAACAGATCAGCGAGGCTATCGAGAATGCCGGCTACGAAGTGACGAATATCCTTCATGAGTAAAGACCACGAACTGCTGAAAAAGTATCTGACGATCGCCAAAGGACAATTGGAAGGCGTCATCCGGATGATCGATGAAGACCGCTATTGTCTCGACATCTCCGATCAGCTGATGGCCACCAGAGCCCTTCTGAAAAAGACGAACAATCTGATACTCAAGAACCACATCGACAACTGTGTCCGCAGTGCCATCATCAACGGCGACGACAGTAAGGTCGATGAAGTCATCAAAGCCTTGGAAAAACAGATCTGAGGCTTTTTTTGATGTAGAATGAAGATATGAATAGAATGAATACCAGACCCATTCAGGTCGGCGGCGTTCAGATCGGCGGACAGAACAAAGTCGTGATCCAGTCGATGACCAACACCAAGACCAAGGATGTACAAGCTACCGTAGAGCAGATCACAAAGCTGGAGAATGCCGGCTGTGAGATCATCCGTGTCGCCATCCTCGATATGGAGGATGCCAAAGCGGTGAAACAGATCAAGCAGCAGATCCATATCCCTTTGGTCTGTGATATCCATTTCAACCCCGACTTTGCTTTGGAAGCGATCCGTTCCGGGACCGACAAGATCCGTCTCAATCCCGGCAACATCGAAGATGAAGACAAGATCAAAGAGATCGTCGAACTATGCAAGGAGCGTCACGTTCCGATCCGCATCGGTATCAACGCTGGAAGTCTCAACAAAAAATACAAACATTCGGAAGAAGCGATGATCGAATCGGCGAAAGACCACCTGCGTATCCTGGAATCCCTGGATTTCCACGATGTCTGCCTGTCTTTCAAATCTTCCGATCCGCTCGAATGCATCAAAGCCTACAATCTGGCTGCACAGACCTTCCCTTACCCCCTTCATCTGGGCGTCACGGAAGCCGGCGGCTTATTGAATTCAACGATCAAATCATCCCTCGCCTTAGGAAACCTGCTGCTGGACGGGATCGGCGATACCATACGCATCTCCATTTCCGATGATCCGATCGAAGAAGTCCGCGTCGCCAAGAAACTTCTGAGAGCGTGCGGCCTGAAGAAAGATGTTGCCAACCTCATCTCCTGTCCGACCTGCGGCAGGATCCAATATGATATGCTGCCGATCGTCAAAGAGATGGAAGCCTATCTTGACGGCGTCAACAAGGACATCACGGTCGCCATCATGGGCTGCCCGGTCAACGGTCCTCAGGAAGCCTCGCGTGCCGATATCGGCGTCGCCGGCGGCAAGGATCAGGCCATCTTATTCAAAAAAGGACGCATCGTTTCCAGCATCCCGCAGGATGAGATCATCGCCGTCCTGAAACAAGAGATCGAAAAATATTAACTGAACAAGGAGCCCTCAGGCTCCTTGTTTTTGTATGCTGCGCCGCTCGATGACTTTCAAGGTCCGCGAGACGTAGAAGCAGATCATCGGGATCAGGTAAGGAAAAAAGATGAAAGAAGCAAACACATATAAGCTCGTCTTGCTGAAGATGGTATACTCTTCGGCCGGAGACAGAGCGATCAGGATCCCGATCAGCAGTGCTGCCGCAAAAGAAACAGCCAGTATCGGAAGCAGATCCTTTCTTCTCATCGAATCGAAATACCCGATGCAGGCAAACACATTGAACATCACTGCCGCCATAAAGATATGAAGACTTGGGAAAAAGTATGGAATGTTGCCTGAATGATACAGGCTCAGTATGACCGCATACATGCTCAATGAAATGACGCCGCTGAGTTTCAGATCCGCCTCGGGATTCTTCACCAGGACTGCGACGCCGCCGATCAGTGCCGCCGCATGTGCCGCCAGGATATAACCGTTGAGATACAGACACCAGGCGATGATCACCAGATAGAGATTTCTGACCAATGTTTCTTTCATCTTTCTTTCCTCCCTGATTCCATAGTATTCTTTTTCTTGCATTATACTGTCCGAATTTTTGGACACATAATATAATGGATTCATGAACAAGCAACGGATACTCAGACTCATCTTCCTCTTACAGCGATACTCCGATATGGACCATAAGCTGAAGATCTCCGAGATCTTCGATCTTCTTGAGAAAGAAGGCATCCCTTCGGCTGACCGCAAGACGCTTTACGACGATTTCAAGATCCTGGGGATGCTGGGCTATGACATCGAGTATGACGAAGGCTACTATCTGAGCGAAGCCCCCTTCTCCGTTTCGGAGATCAAGATCATCATCGATTCCCTGGATTCCCTGAAGAATCTGGACCGCGCTTTTCTGGAAAAAGTCAAAGACAAGCTGTATTCTTTCTTATCCGTGTACGAAGAAAAAGACCTCAGGGCACTGGAATATCACCATAAACACAAGGACGTCCATTTCATCAACCGGCTGGAAGATTCCCTGGAAGCCATAAGGAAAAACAAGATCGTCGAGATCCGCCGGGCCAAGCGATCGAAAAGCGAATCGATCGTTCCTTTATTCCTGTATCGGGAAAACGATCATTACTATCTTTATTATCATTACGTGCAGAACGAGAAGATCTATCATGTCCGTTTCGACAACCTGCTGTCCATGAAGCTGACGGAAGAGAGCGACAGCCTCTTCCTGCCTTTGGAAAAAGTGCTTTCTCACATCGAAGAAAGCTCCTCTTCCTTCCATACTTCCGAAAACGTCCTAATGAGATTTCAGATCATGCAGGATTCCGAATATCTGCGCTCACGGCTGCAGGATGATTTTCCCAATATCGTTTTTACCAGGGACGGTTTCAGCGCCAAGGTCTCCGTTTCCGATGCGTTCTTTGCCAGGCTGACTTCCTATGGTGACCAAATAAAAATCAGCGACCCGCAGATCGCTGAACGATATATTGCATTCTTGAACAAGATCATCACTCGTAATAGCCCGGAGAATAGAAGTAATCGATCTGACTAGGATCGAGGTTATAGAAACGGAACATCTCCGAGACACTGACCAGCTGACAGCCCCGGTCGATGAGTTCGATCAGGATCTTTTCCAGTGCTTCCGCCGTCTCATCGTAGATGTCATGGAACAGGATGATATCACCGGATTCATAGTCATACTTCAGGACCTGTGCCTGTATCGCATCGACATCTCTGCTGAGCCAGTCTTCCGAATCGACATCCCACAGGACCGCCGGCAGCGAAGTCGATTCCAGGACTTCGTTGTTGAAGCTTCCTTCGACCGGACGGAAAGTATTCATTCTATAACCCATGAAATCGTCAAGATAGACCATGGGATCTTCGATCTCCTTTCGGATGTTTTCTTTGCCGGAGATCTCCGTCAGAGCATAAAGATGGCTCTGTGTATGGGAACCGTATTCGTTGCCCTGATTGATCGAACGCTTCAGTAGCGTATAGACCTGATAATCCGCCCAGATCTCCCGGTTCTGCAGCATATTGCCGATGATGTAGAAAGTTCCGCAGGCATCGTATTTATACAGGATGTCGACGATCTTCTCAGTGGAACTGTATCCCGGATCGTAGTTGAACTGCGGTCCGTCATCGAAGGTCAGACAGACGATCGGATGGGCCGGATCGGGATCGAGATAGATCGGTTTGCGGTAAAGCTCGTCGGGGAAACCGAAGTTCATGCCGATCTGCTTCTGCATGTATTTCAGAGGGATCGCCACGCTCATCTCGTACTGCGGCAGATAAGCCAGCAAGGACTCCTTGTCGATCGAATAAGTCACAGCGGAAAAATCGATGTTCTCCAGCTGCAATGACGAAAGAAAAGCAGCGTCATAGTATTTTTCCGGATGATCCTTCTTGAAGGTATAACGCAGATAATCCAGGATGATCCGTTTCCCCTCATCGCTCACTTCTTCGATCTTCAGCGGTCCGAATTCCCGGTCGGCAAAGTATTTCTTCTCTCCGCCGTAACTGACCAGATAATAATCGCCGTACGGGACCAGAGTATAATCATAGATCACATCCTCTTTCTGTCCTTTGCAGAGTTCTTTCGCGTAAGAAAGACCTTGTTTGGAATCCGGATAAAAAGCCAGGCAGTGTCTCGTCTTGTAAGTCCCGGCATCTTCGTGGATCGACTTTTTGCCGACAAAAGCAAAATTCGTCGTCAGCAGAAAAAAACCGATGAGCACGGCCGCGCTCAGCAGAGCAATGATGATCAGGGAATGCAGGTTCTTCTTTTTCTTATTCACAATCTCCATTATAAACCAAGTGAAGACGTTTTCTCCCGTATCCTTGAACTGATGTGATCGATGAAGATCATCAAAGCCACGGCGATGACCGAATATGCGAAGACCGGGACCATGTTGGTCGGATCGGACGAACGGACACCCAGGATCGCCGAACCCAGCCCCGCGTCAGATGCACCGGTGATGACCTCCGCCATGATCTCGATCTTGAACGACAGGGAAAATGCGGAAGCAGCCGCAGAGAAGATGTAAGGAAGTGCCAGCGGCAGACGGACACGGGTGTTCTCCTTGAGAAAGGATGCCCCGTCGAGCCATGCCGCATGGATCAATGCTTTGTCGATATTGGCGATGCCGGTCTTCACTCCTTCGTAAATGATCGGGAAACCGATCAGGATGACCAGATATACCGGTGCCTTGCGAAAACCCGCCAGCACGATGAACAGATAGACCAAGGACGCCGTCGGGACCGCTCTCAACGCGACGATGAACGGCTGCAGCAGTAAGCTTATCCTCTCGTCATTCCCCGCCGGAATGCCCAAAAGAAGGCCCAGGATCAAGGAGATCAGGAAACCCGTCAGCATCCTCAACATCGTTGCCAGGATGCACTTATAGGTATAAGCCCTGCTCAAAAGATAGAAGGCATGCCTCAAAGTGGAGACAGGACCGGGAAAGACCATCGTATCCTGGCCGATCCACAATGAGAAAACTTGCCACAGCGTGACAAGTATCAGGATCCCTGCGATATAACAGATCTTCTTATTGGAAATAGATCTCTTCACCTGTTGCATCGATTCCGAAGATCGAAAGGAAAGCGTCGATATCCGTCTTGATGTCGATCGCTCTGGCAAAGCCCAGACCCATCGCATTGTTGCCCAAAGCGTTCTTCTGTTTGAAGACATTGACGACGACGTTCGGGTTGAAGCCATACTGAGCTACCGCTTCATCGCCCGAATAGAGGCCTAAGCCGGACTGGACAAGTTCCGGATCGGCGATCGCCGAAGCGATCGAGGCACTTAACTGATCCAGGAATGCCGCACCGGTCTTGGCGTCGACACTATCTTTGATGAAGACGGCTGCCTGGATCATGTCGAGCGAGGACTTGTTCTTGTATTCTTCCTGGATGTCGGCAAAGACTTTCGCCTTCTCATTCTTGCTCAAAGAAGCGAAGAGTGCCGGCTGAGCCAGGAAAACGTAATCGACGGCCGTTCCGTCGGAGAAATTGCCGCTGGCCAGAGCCGCTGCTGCCTGCTGCGCATCTGCCGCATACAGTAAAGATGCATCATAGTCTTCCCCGTAAAGATAATGCCAGAGCTTGTTCGGAAGCATGTTCTCATTGCCGAACAGCACGATCTTGTCGTCGGCATCCATCGTATCGTTTTCATCGTTGCCGGTGGAAGCGAGATAGAAATTGCCGAATGTTATGATGGCACCGAGTTTGTAGCCGGCACCGTTTTTGATCGCTTTGATGCCGCTGGTCAGATCGACGACCAGGACATCCGGAGAAGCATCGCCCGTCCAAAGTGCGGAGATGGCATCTGCCGTGACTCTGCTGTAATTCGGATTTTCGATCTGATCATAGAAAGCCAGGACCGGAGCACCTTTCGGGGTGACGATGGTCAAAGCGGAAAGATCGACTGCAGTCTCTTCCTGCGCGGGCTGTTCTTCTTTTACTTCTGCAACGTCCTGTTTGCCGGCGGCACAGCCGCAAAGCAGAAGCAGGATGGATAATACGAATAATAACTTTTTCATTTCATTTACCTCACAGATGAATATTATATATAATAAAAACAGGAAAATATGTGATTTGGATCACACATTATGAAACTGCTGACATATCTGAGTGAAAAAGAGAAAAAAGAACTGACCGCAAAGAAACTTCAGAAAAATGAAGTCCTGTTTCGCGAAGGTCAACGGTGCCGTGAGATCGGCATCGTCCTTCACGGTTCTTTGATCATCACCTCATTTCTTGAGAACGGGACACAGATCATCTACAACACGCTGGAACAAAACGATATGTTCGGAAATAACCTGCTGTTTTCCTCGGATCCGTTCTACAAAGGCGATGTCCTGGCTGCAGAAAACAGCGAAGTGCTGCTGATCAGGGAAGAAGAACTGCTCGGACTGATGAGTGACGACCCGCTGTTTCTAAAAGAGTATCTCAAGATACAGTCCGATGCCGGAAAAGATCTTCATTTTCAGATCCGTCTTTTGTCGATCGATTCCGCACAGGAGAGACTGTTCTACTATCTGCATGAACATTCCGGCCGCATCCGCTTCACTTCCGTCTCCGCTTTGTCAAAGCAGCTTTTTCTCTCCCGGGAGACTTTGTCCCGCTTGTTAAGCAAGTTAACAAAAGAAAAGCGTATAATCAAAGAAGATGATGTTATCCGACTGATATAGAAAGAAGGAACGAGCTATGTATTCATTTGCGAACGATTACTCCGAAGGCGCCTGCCCCAAAGTACTGAAAGCTTTGATCGAGACCAACGATGTCCAATCCGCCGGCTATGGGGTCGACGAGTACAGTCTGGCGGCTGCCGATCTGATCAAACAGGTCATCGAACACGATGATGTCGATGTCCATTTCATCACAGGCGGAACACCTTGCAATGTCCTGGCGATCTCGACACTGCGGGCACATGAAGCCGTCATCTCCTGTGAATCCGGGCATATCAACGCCCATGAGACCGGTGCCGTGGAAGCGACCGGACACAAGATCATCGCCGTCAAAGGGAAAAACGGAAAGATCCTCCCGCAGGAGATCAGGGACGTCATGGCCGATCATACCGATGAACACAAAGTCAGACCGAAGATGGTCTTCATCTCCGATGCGACGGAACTGGGCACCATATATACCAAGAAAGAACTGACTGCGATCTCGGAAGTCTGCAAAGAATACGGCCTTTATCTCTATCTCGACGGCGCAAGACTGGGCAATGCCTTAGTCGCGACCGGCAACGACCTCAGCTTCAAGGACATCTGCGATCTGACGGACATCTTCTATATCGGCGGTACGAAAAACGGTGCCTGGCTGGGTGAGGCGCTGGTCATCAAAAACGACGAACTCAAACCGGATTTCCGCTATCTGATCAAGCAGCACTGTTCGATGCTGGCGAAAGGACGGCTGATCGGCGTTCAGTTCATCGCCTTGTTCCGGGACAAAGCCAGAGCGTATCTGGACAACGCAAGGAATGCCGACATCATGGCGCAGGCACTCAAATACATCTTCCGGCAGTTTTCCATCCCGATGTACATCGACTCTTCGACCAACCAGATCTTCCCGATCCTGGAAAACCGGGTCTTGGAGAAGATCAAGTCCAACTATACCGTCACCGAATGGGGACCGTATGACAAAGACCACACCATCGTGCGCTTCGTCTGTTCCTGGGCGACGCAAAAAGCGGCGATCCAGGACTTCTACAATGACCTGGTCATGTATGTCAATGAAGATTAAAAATAGGACTGTAAAGTCCTATTTTAATTTGAATGATACGGATCCTTTCCCCTTCTTATAGCGGACATCGATCAAAGCACCGTTGATCAGTGTCATCGACGGATCGGTATGGCCGATGTCCATCTCACAGATATGCGGGATCTTCTTCAGTACCTTGTCCGCCGCTTTGATATAATCCAGTTTTTTGTCTTCGACATTCGGGAAAGCGACCCGGCCGATCAGTACGCCTTTGCAATAGCGGAACCATCCGGCATTCTCAAACTGTAAAAGTGTCAGATAGAAATTGTAGGATGACATGTTGAAGATATCGAAGTACCAGATGATACCATCATCTTTATATCGTTCCAGGAACTGCGATGTGTGATCGAATTTCGTACCGATCAGCTTTTCGATGCATTCCACACAGCCGCCGATCAGCCTTCCCTTCAGTTCGATCTCTTCCTTTTTACATATCCATTCCACCGGATGATAGACCTTGTTTTCCGTGATGATGTCCAAGAACGTCTGGTAGCGCTTATAGGAATGCTGCCTGATCAGAGAGCCCTCCAGATAAGAGAAGAACGTCGACTGCGGACGCCTCTTCGCGAAAGTGAAACCGGCGCCGTTGGTCCCGTAAAATGTCGCGATATCGAGCATCGTCGTCACCGTGAACAGCAGATTGGTCGGATCGGACATGCCGGAGATCCATTTGGGATTCTCTTTGATATGGGCGAGATCGACATACGGCATCATTTCCAGCATGAAGTCTCCGCCGGCTGCGCAAAGGATGGCATCGACATCCGGATCACAGATCAGCTCATCGAGTTCCTTCGCCCGCTTGCGGGCACTTGCCGAGCGTTCGTTGTTCACGCGGACGGAAGCCGTCTCTTTGACACCGTAACCGTGTGCGGCAAGCACTTCATTGGACAGTTCAAATTCTTCGAGTTTCTTTCCGACACCGGCACTCGGAGCGCAGATACCGATCGTGTCGCCTTTTTTTATAAATTTCGGATAGTACATGATTCAATTATATGAGACCTTTTTAAACCCGTCAAAAAACGCAGATCTCAAGCCCTCCTTTTTAGCAGTACAGCTGCGCCGGAAGGAAGATCCGCATCAAAATCTTCCGTTGCAATGATCTTTTCGCCCTGATACGGATAAGTTTTCTTTGAAAGGTTGATGATCAGATCGAGACCTCCCCTTTCGAAACGGAAGATCCTGTCCTTCTCTTCGATCGGCAGATGGGGATCTCTAAGATCCGGGATCTGCTTACGCAAAGCGATCAGTTTCTTAAGGAAGTGATACAAAGAGTTTTCATCGTTCACCGCCTGCTCGAGCGATACTTTGTTTTCTTCGCTGAACGGCAGATACGGCTCCGTTTTTGAAAAACCGTGATACGGCTCGCTGTCATCCCAGATCATCGGAATGCGGGTGCCGGTCCTTTGATAACCGCCGTCTTTGGAAGGAAGATCGGATGTCTTCATACCGAGCTCGTCACCGTACAGAAGGAAAGGTATCCCCGGCAGAGCGAACAGGAACAGATAGAAGATCCTCAATTCCCGTTCATCAAGATGATCGGCGATACGCGGTGTATCGTGATTGCCGCTGATCAAAGACAGATAGGCACCGCTCTCTTCGGCTGCCGAAAAGCGTTCCCTCATATCGTTCAAGGCAAAAGACACATCCCCGTCACCATGAATGACCGATGTTCCTCTGCTGTGTTCATTGCTTCGGAAAAAGCGGTGATAGAAATTGTCCCAGTGATCCAGTACAAAGTCGGCATCGAAACCGGCTTTGAACGAACGTTTCGGATCCGACCATTCGGAAACGAAGAAAACTTCGGGATAATCTTTGCGGATCCGGGCGAACAGATCGTTCCACACCTCAATGGTCGCCGCCTTGTCATCGTCGTTTTTCACTAACGAGTCCGCCATATCGACCCGGAAACCGTCTGCGCCGCGCTGCAGCCAGAAGCGCATCACTTTCAAAAGATATTCTCTAGCCTTGAAAGTCCTTTGATCCTTATACGACATCTGCCAGGAAGGCTGATCGATCTTCTTGAAACCGTAATTGAACGCCGGCTGATGAGCGAAGAAATTGACCATATAGCAGCCATGACGGTCGAACATCCCCGAGATCAGGTTCTCCCCTTTTTGCCAGGGATTGTCGTTCCAGATGAACAGGTCGCTGTATTCGTTTCTTTGCGCTTTTGCGCTTTTCAGAAAATCCGGATTGCTGAGAGCACTGTGCCCGGCGACCAGATCCAGCAGGATCCTGAGGCCCATACCGTGAGCTTCTTTGATCAGCTCATCAAAATCCTTCAAGGTACCGAAACGCGGGTCGACATCGAAGAAATCCTCGACATCATAACCGCCGTCTTTGAACGGGGAAACATAAAACGGGTTGATCCAGACCGTATTGAATCCCATATCCCTGATATGATACAGCTTGTCCCTGATGCCATTGAGGTCACCGGTCCCGTCATCGTTGCTGTCAAAAAAAGAAGTCGGATAGATCTCATAAGCGATCATGTCTTGAAAATCTTTTCGGCTCATAAAGCTCCTTTCACTGATCTGTTTTTTTGATTTCAGTCTTTCTTCTATTTTCATTATATTCAAGAAATGCGGCAGGACGGAACGCTTAAGACCATATGGAATCTTCTTTTCAGTACCATCCGGAACCGAAAACGGACTGCAAAAAAACCGTCAAGTATCAAAATGGCTTTTCATCATCGCTGATACGACCGGTACCATTTATACTAGATGGTACTTTTTCCATGAAAATAATTGAATTCAATTGTAAATTATTCTAAGATTAAATTGCATATAGATTTTTTTGCTAGTAAAGGGGATTGTATGACAGGTAAGGTTAAGTGGTTCAACGCCGCTAAGGGTTATGGCTTTATTACTGGAGATGACGGCAAAGAAGTATTCGTACATTTCTCAGCAATTCAGGTAGATGGCTTCAAAACTTTAGATGAAGATCAGAGAGTTGAATACGACGTCAACGATGGTCCGAAAGGCCCTCAGGCAGCAAACGTTAAAAAGATCTGAACTTGATCCGGAAGAAACTAGAACTCGCTTGAGTTCTTTTTTTCAGCAAAAAAGGCTGCCGCAGCAGCCTTTTTATGTTTATTCGTCTCTTAAGATGACATAGGAATCATCAGCAACATCGACTTTGATCTTTTTGGCGTCGTAATTCTCCAGAAGGAATTTCGCCACACGGGATTCGATCTCCCTTTGAATGTGACGCTTCATCGGTCTGGCGCCGTAGGTCTCATCGAATCCGCACTCGATGATCTTTTCCATCGCCTTGTCCGTGACGCTCAGTTCGATATCGTTCTCCGACAGACGCTTTTTCAAGATGTTCAGGAACTTTTCGGCGACTTTGCCGATCATATCTCTGTCCAGCGGATTGAAGATGACGATCTCATCGATCCTGTTGATGAACTCCGGTTTGAACGTCAGTTTGACGATCTCATCGTATTCTTTGCGCTTCTTCTCCGCATCCTTTTCAAAGGCATATTCGGAACCGAGGTTGGACGTCATGATGATGATCGTATTCTTGAAATCGACGGTGACCCCTTTGGAATCGGTGATCCTGCCGTCATCGAGGATCTGCAGCAGGATGTTGAAGACATCCGGATGTGCCTTTTCGATCTCGTCGAGCAGGACGATCGAATACGGCTTCCTTCGGACTGCTTCCGTCAGCTGACCGCCCTCTTCATATCCGACGTATCCCGGAGGCGCACCGATCAGTCTCGACACGGAGAATTTCTCCATGTATTCGGACATATCGATCCTGACGATCTTGGATTCATCATCGAAGAGCTGTTCCGCCAGCGCTTTGGCGACTTCGGTCTTACCGACACCGGTCGGACCCAGGAACATGAAGGAACCGATCGGCCGGTTGGTATCGGAGACCTGTGCCTTGGAACGAAGTATGGCATCCGTCACCAGATCGAGGGCTTCTTCCTGCCCGACGACTCTTAACGACAGCTTGTCTTTCAGACGGAGCAGTTTCTCCCTTTCCGAAGACATCAGCCGGCTGACATCGATATGGGTCCATTTGGCGACCACTTTGGCGATCGACTGTTCATCGACGATCTCCGACAGCATCCTCTCTTCATCCTGTGAAGAAAGCTCGTTGATCTTCTTTTCCAAAGCCGGGATGGTCTCGTACTGCAGTTTCGATGCCTTTTCATAATCGGCATTCTTCTGTGCTTCCGACATCTCCAGTTTGGCCTTTTCCAGTTCTTCCTTGGTCGTCTTGACCTTGTTGAGATCGTCTTTTTCCTTCAGCCATCTTGCATCCAGGACTTTCTTCTTCTCTTTCAGTTCTTCAAGATCCTTATCGAGCTCTTCGAGACGCTTCTTGGCTTTTTCATCGTCCGCTTCCTTTTTCAGAGAGACCTTTTCGATCTCCAGAGTATCGATCTTTCTTGAAAGCTCGTCGAGCTGTGTCGGCTTGGAATCCATCTCGACTCTCGTGGAAGCACAGGCTTCATCGATCAGGTCGATCGCCTTATCCGGCAGAAAACGGTCGGTGATGTAGCGGTTGGACAGTGTCGCCGCCGCAATGATGGCATCATCCTTGATCTTGACGCCGTGATGGGCTTCAAAACGGTCTTTCAGACCGCGCAGGATGGAAATGGTGTCTTCGACGCTCGGTTCATCGACCGAGACCTTCTGGAACCTTCTTTCCAGAGCGGAATCTTTTTCGATATATTTGCGGTATTCATCGAATGTCGTCGCACCGATACAGCGCAGCTCTCCTCTTGCCAGCATCGGCTTGAGCAGATTGGCTGCATCCATGGCGCCTTCGCTCTTGCCGGCTCCGACCAGATTGTGGATCTCATCGATGAACAGGATGATCCTGCCGTCGGCATTCTCCACTTCTTTCAGAACGGCCTTGAGCCTCTCTTCGAATTCGCCTCTGTATTTCGCACCGGCGATCAGGGAACCCATATCCAGTTCGATCAGATCCTTGTCCTTGAGTCCGAGAGGCACGTCGTTGTTGAAGATCCTCCAGGCCAGGCCTTCGACGATCGCCGTCTTGCCGACGCCCGGTTCACCGATCAGCACCGGATTGTTTTTCGTCTTACGCGAAAGGATCTCGATGACTCTGCGGATCTCGTCATCTCTGCCGATGACCGGATCGATCTTGCCGTTCCGCACATCGTCGACCAGGTTCCTTCCGTATTTTTTCAAAGGATTGAGGTTGTTTTCGTCTTCTTTGTTGTTGATCATGGTGCCGCCCCTTTCTAAACTGTATTTATCCTCGATGTCGCTGCGTGAGAAAGCGCAGTATTTTCTCAGCTCTTCCGAGACCGACGACTGGTTGAAGAGCGTCGCGATGAACATATCGAACATCGAGATGTATTTGTCTTTTCTTTGCCTTGATTTGTTCAAAGCCTCATTGTAGGAAGCCGACAGATAACGGTTCAGCGTCGGATCGGCAGCCGAATCCGATCTGCTCAGTTTCCCGAGACAGCGGTCATTGACCGAAACGAGCCGATTGACATCGCAATGAAAGCTCTTGAGCAGATCGATGATGTCCGTCTCGTTCAGAAAAGCTGCCATCATATGCTCAGTACACAGTTCCGGATTGGAATTTTCTTTGCAGATGCTGATGGCCTTCATCAATACTTCCTGCAGTTTTTCTGTCATCAGTTCAGGATTCATATCTTGCCCTCCTTTTAGCACTTATTATCTTCGAGTGCTAATGCTAACTAAATTTTTAAGTAGGTCACCCTACTTAAAAGTTTTCTTGAATCTTTCAAACACGCCTTCCTTCTTCCGGTTGGCAAGTTTTTCATAGAGTTCTTTTTCTTCCCTGCTCAGCTTCTTCGGGATCTCGATCTGTACTTCGACGTACTGATCACCGACGTTCTTGGTCCTAAGATCCTTGACCCCGTAACCCTTGATACGAAGCTGCTGGCCGGGCTGCGTTCCTGCCGGGATGGTGAGTTCCACATCACCATATGCGGTCGGAACATCTACGATGGTACCCAGCGTTGCATCGACGGCCGAGATCGGCACGGCGATATGGATATTGTTGCCGTCTCTGCGGAAGTACTTGTGCGGACGGACTCTGACTTCGATATACAGATCACCGTTGGGTCCGCCGTTCTCTCCGCGTTCGCCATATCCGGCAAGGCGTACCTGCTGGCCGGAACTGATTCCCGCGGGAATGGTGACTTCGACCTGTTCCTTGACGCTGTTATATCCGCGTCCGCCGCAATGCGGACAGATCTTCTTGATCCGTTTTCCGCTGCCTTTACAATCCGGACAGACTGACTGCTGCTGTACGACACCGAACGGTGTCCTGGACTGCCGCATGACTCTTCCCGAACCGCGGCAGGTCGGACAGGTCTCGATGTCCGAGCGGGTCGCCGCTCCCGTTCCGTCACAATACGTACAAGTCTTGTCGACGGAAAGATTGATCATCTTGTCGACACCGTGGACCGCATCGAGGAACTCGATATCCAGGGACATGTAACGGTTGTCCCCTTTGATCGGTCCGCTCCGGCGGGAAGATGAACTTCCGCCGAAATTGAATCCGGAGAATCCTCCCATTCCTCCGAAGAAGTCTGAGAAGATGTCTCCGAGATCATCCATATTCATTCCGCCAAAGCCCGAAGAATAGCCGCCTTGAGCGAATCCGTCCATGCCCGCATGACCGAACTGGTCATACGTCGCTTTCTTCTGCGGATCGGACAGGACTTCATAAGCTTCATTGATCTCTTTGAATTTTGCCTCGGCATCTGGGGCTTTGTTCACATCCGGGTGATATTGTTTAGCCAACTTACGATAAGCTTTTTTGATCTCATCTTCGCTCGCACCCTTGGAGATTCCCAGGACCTCGTAATAATCGCGCTTATCAGCCATAATACCTCCCTTTCTATCTGATTAATATGCTTTCTTTGAATTATTCTTTCGTCTTGAAATCGGCATCGACGACATCGTCGTTGTTGTTGCTGCCGTTATTGGCACTGCCGTTTCCGTAAGCACCGTTGAAGTTCTGTGCACCCGGCTGACCCTGCGCCTGCTGCTGGTACATCGCTTCCGCCATTGCCTGTGCAGCCTTCTCGAGTTCATCGAGTTTCGTCTTGAGATGCGCGTAGTCATTTTCATCCAATGCCTTCTGCAATTCATCTCTCAGAGCCTTGACCTGTGCTTTCTGGTCAGCGGTGACGTTCGGATTTTCCGCTTCGAGCTGCTGATCGATCTGGGCAATGAAACCTTCCGCTTTATTTCTCAGTTCGATCTCTTCTCTTCTCTTGTCATCCGCCGCCTTATTCTCTTCGGCTTCTCTGACCATCTTATCGATCTCTTCATCCGACAGACCGGAAGAGTTGGTGATCGTGATCTCCTGTTTCTTGTTCGTGCCCTTATCCAGAGCGGAAACATGGACGATACCGTTGACATCGATATCGAATGTGACTTCGATCTGCGGGATGCCTCTTCTTGCCGGTGCGATGCCGGTCAGCTGGAAGTTGCCCAATGTCTTGTTGTCGGCAGCCATCGGACGTTCGCCCTGCAGGACATGGATATCGACGGCCGGCTGATTGTCGGCAGCTGTCGAGAAGATCTGCGACTTCTGTGTCGGGATCGTCGTATTACGCGGGATCAATACCGTCATGACACCGCCCAGCGTCTCGATACCCAAAGATAACGGTGTGACATCCAGTAAGAGGATATCTTTTGCGTTCTCATCGCCGCTCAATACGGCACCCTGGATCGCTGCACCCATCGCAACGACTTCATCCGGGTTGACGGATTTGTTCGGCTCTTTGCCTAATTCATTTCTGACGGCTTCCTGAACGGCGATCATTCTCGTCGAACCGCCGACCAGCAAGACCTGATCGATGTCGGAAGGTGTCAGGCCGGCATCTTTCAAAGCCTGTCTGACCGGACCGACGGTCCTGTCGACCAGATGTTTGGTCATCCTGTCGAAATTCGCTCTTGTCAGATCCATATCCAGGTGCAGAGGACCGGATTCATCTGCCGATACGAACGGTAAGGAAATGTGAGTCTGGACCATGGAAGAAAGATCCTTCTTTGCCTTTTCAGCGGCTTCCTTCAATCTCTGCAGAGACATACGGTCGGCTTTCAGGTCGATGCCGTGATGCTGTGCCTTGAAATCATCCGCCATCCAGTCAACGACGACATTATCGAAATCATCGCCGCCTAAGTGGTTGTCACCGGCAGTTGCCAGGACTTCGAAAGTACCGTCTGCCAGATCCAGGATGGAAACATCGAATGTGCCGCCGCCGAGGTCGAAGACCATGATCCTCTGTTCCTTGTCGGTCTTATCGAAACCGAATGCCAGAGCGGCAGCGGTCGGTTCGTTGATGATACGTTCGACATCCAGACCCGCGATCTTGCCGGCGTCCTTGGTCGCCTGACGCTGTGCGTCGTTGAAGTAAGCAGGAACGGTGATGACCGCCTTGTTTACCGGTTCGCCGAGATAAGCTTCCGCATATTTCTTCATGTACTGTAAGATCATTGCGGAGATCTCTTGCGGAGTGTAGTCCTTGCCGTTGACATGGACTTTTTCATTGGAACCCATCAGTCTCTTGATCGAAGAGACGGAGTCCTTATTCGTAACGATCTGTCTTTTTGCGGCATCACCGACGATGATCTCACCGTCTTTGAATGCGACAACGGAAGGAGTCGTTCTGTTGCCTTCCGGATTCGTGATAACTTTAGCTTCTTTGCCTTCCATAACGGAAACGCAGCTGTTGGTTGTACCTAAGTCAATACCTATGATCTTGCTCATGATGATTTCCTCCTTTATTCACTGATCTTGACCATTGCCGGTCTCAATATACGATCTTTCAATACGTAACCTTTTTGTAATATCTCAATGACGACTCCCGCTTCGACACCCTCTCTTTTTTCCTGCATGATAGCCTGTTCAAGATTGGCATCGAACGGTTTGTTCAGACAATCGATCTGTTCGACACCTTCGTTTTTCAAGGCGGCGATCAGCTGATCGTACGTCATCTGAATTCCTTTTTTAAAACTTTCATCGCTTTCGTGGACCTTCGTCTGCAGAGCTCTCTCCAGGTTATCGATCACCGGAAGGATCTCCTTTGCGAAACTTTGAATGCGGTATTTGCGTGTCTGCTCCGCTTCTGCGGTCAGCCGCTTCTTCAGATTCTCGGTATCCGCATAAGCCCTTGCATAGTCGTTCTTCAGTTTATCGATCTGTTTGCAGAGCTTTTCGACTTCAGATTCTTCATTGATGTCTTCAACGATCTCTTCCTCTTCATCTTCTTTTTCAGCGGGGACTTCCTCGTTCAAGACTTCTTCTTTGACTTCCTCATCCACAGGAGTTTCTTTTACTTCTTCGTTTCTATCTGCCATAAAGCTCCTTTCTAATGAAACATATCTTCGATCTCTTTCGAGATGAAATCAAGGAGGGAGACGACCCGGTTGTATTCCATACGCCGCGGTCCGACGACCATCAGGCGGGCATTTTCATTCGGATTGTCCGAGATCCTGATCTCACTGGAAACGATCGCGATATCATCTTTCCAGACCAGTTCCGTACCTTTCGGTGTCACGGCAACGACTTCATTTCCGCCGGTCTGCTTATCGACCAGAGAACGGAAGAGCTTGGAATCATCGAAGAATTTCGTCAGCTGCTTCAGTTTCTCGATATCGGCATATTCCGGCTGGTACATCATGTTCGATGTGCCGTCAAAATACAAGGTCTCCGAAGCAAACTTCACGAAGGCTCCGGCAAACGCGTTGTACAGCATCTCGAAACGCTGCACCGACTTGGTCAGGACCGGCTTGAGGGATTCCAGCTTCTCCGGAAGCGTTTGGATCGGCGTCCCTCTCAGACGGTCGTTGAGGATATCCGTACATGTCTGGATATCTTCGATCGTGACGGCATCCTGGAAATTGAAGGTCTTGTTTTCCGTATAACCGGTGTTGGTGATGAAGACACACACCGCCGTTTTCGGATCGATCTGGAAGACCTTGATATGTTCAAGTGTCTGACTAGATGCATCCGGCCCCAACATGCCCGAGGCAAGGTTGGTCATCTCCGATACGATCTTGCAGGATTCCTTGATCGCATCCTCGATGTTTGCCGAACGCCGGTCAAAGATGTTGGATAAGGCATATTTGACTTCCTCATCCATATCTTTCTTCAACAGATGTTCGCAATAGTACTGATATCCTTTGTTGGACGGGATACGCCCTGCCGATGTATGCGGCTTCTCCAGATATCCCAGAGATTCCAGCGTCGCCATATCGTTTCTGATCGTCGCACTGGAATAAGGCAGACCGTATTTATCGACTAAAGTTTTGGAACCGACCGGTTCTGCAGTCGATACGAATTCATCAACGATCGCTTTCAGAATGTCGACCATTCTTTTTGTCAATGCCATACAGCCACCTCCTTTAGCACTCTGGATCCTCCATTGCTAAAAATACTATACACCATCCGTTTAGCACTGTCAACTAATAAGTGCTAAAAACTACGCAAAGGAAAAGCCTTCCTTCCGAAGGCATATCCTTATCCTATTTATATAGTTTTGCCGAAACTTCCTTGATGATCTTGGCCGGAATATAATCCGAGATGTCGCCGTTGAACGAAGCGATCTCCTTGGCGACGGAAGACGAAAGAAAGGACAGTTCCGGTTTGGCGACCATGAAGACCGTCTCGATATTGCTGTCAAGATTCATATTGGCTGTCGCCAAAGCCAGTTCGGATTCATAGTCGGATACCGCGCGGATGCCCCGGACGATGATGCGGCAGCCGTGTGCTTCCGCCAGGTTCACCGTCAGGCCTTCGCCGATCACGACTTCCACATTTTCAAGTCCTTCGATGCATTTCTCGATCATTTCCTTGCGCTCTTCCTTCGTGAACGTACAGGACTTTGCCCGATTCTCCATGACGGCGACGATCAGCTTGTCATAGATCTTCGCTCCGCGCAGGATGACATCAAGATGTCCGATGGTGATCGGATCGAAAGTACCGGGATAGATGGCTTTGATCATAACTTTTCTCCTTTTTCATAATAAAGCAGTTTGTTGATCCCATAGCGTCTCTCTTTATATAAAGACAGTCCTCCGATCGTTTCCGGCAGAAGCGTCGCTTTTTCCACTTCAACGATCAAAGAAGCATCTTCTTTCATCAGACCGTACTCTTCAACGAGTTCAAAGATCCTCTCATATTCCCCGAAGGCATAAGGCGGATCGCAATAGATATAATCGAAGCTCTCCCCTTTCAGGGCCAGCAGGCAGGCGGCATAGTCGAGATTGAAGACCCGCCGTTTTTCAGACACCTTTGTCAGATTCTGCCGGATGATCTTTACCGCATCCTTATTTATATCGTTGAACACGGCATCTTCCGCGCCTCTGGACAAAGCTTCCAGTCCGATCGCACCGGAGCCGGAAAAAAGATCCAGGAATACGGTGTCCGAATAGATCGGGATCGTAGAAAACAAAGCCTCCCTGACCATGTCGCGGGTCGGTCTTGTGATCTTGTCCCCTTCAAGAGTGAGGATCGGTGTCCGTTTATACTTTCCCGCTATGATCCTCATCGTTTTCCTTTCTGAGCCGGACCATCTCGTTCTGTGCCAGGCCCAGTGCCCCCATGCAGGCGACCAGAGAAGAACCGCCGGAAGAGATCATCAGAAGCGGAACGCCCGTCAAAGGGATCAGACCGCTGACACCGCCGACATTGAGTATGAAATGCAGGATGAAGTACATGAATACGCCTAGAAGCGTGACTTTGCCGACCGTCGAATTGGAACGCAGAGAAGCCCTGATCAGCGGGATCAGAAGCAGTCCGTAAAGGATCAGGATGATCAGAAAACCGACGATGCCGAGCTCTTCCACGATGACCGGCAAAATGAAGTCATTGTCCGGATTGGGGAAGTTCATGTATTTATGGATGGAGTTGCCGTAGCCCAGTCCGAAAAGACCGCCGTTGGCAAAACTGACCAGAGACATGATGATATGATAACCGTTGTCATACTGGTATAAGAACGGATCGGCAGCCGCCAGGAATCGGCCGATCATGTAGTTGTCCGAGTGTTTCTTTAAGATCTCGGTCACCGGCGGCGACAGAGCGATGCCGGCAAGAACGATCACGCCGATGACGGCAAACGTCATATACAGCTGATACTGCTGTAATTCCTTATAGCGCGGGATCATTGCCATGCAATACGACATGACGAACAGCACGACCGCCGAACCGAGGTCATGCTGCCAGCCAAGGATCACGACCGTAAACAATGCCGTCCCGCCGGCATACCACCAGAAAAACTTCCGGTTATTTTCTTTGCGGTCACGGCACAGCATGCTGCAGGCAAACAAGATCATGAAGACTTTGGCGAATTCCGACGGCTGTATCGTGGCGATGCTGCCGATCGGGATCCAGGCATAGGCGCCGTTGATCTGACCGAAAAAACGGCAGGAGATCAGCACGGCCAAGAGCATCATATAGATGAAGATGCAAGGCACGATACCGATCCGCTGCATGCGGAAATTGGTCATGATCAGATAGACGACGATCCCGGCAATGGCAAAGACCGCCTGTTTTATGATGACCGTCGTCAGATAAGATGTATCTCCGGCAGAGTTGCCCATCTCGGCAGAAACGATCATCAGCGATCCGAATATCAGCAAGGCAAATGCCGCAAAGGCAACGCGCTTATCTCCCAGCGCGATTTTATTCTTCAGCATAAAATCATTTTAACACAAGGAATATGGTATTATAATATAGCTATGCTTATTAATAACGATACTATAATCAAGGATAACGACCCGCTTATCCGAAGAAAATCAGCGGATGTCGTTTTACCCCTGAGCAAAGAAGACAGAACGCTCCTTATGGAGATGCTGAAATATGTCGACGACTCCACGATCCCGGAGATCGCCGAAGAAAATAACCTGCGGCCAGCCGTAGGCATTTCCGCGATCCAGGTCGGTGTCCCGAAAAAAATGACGGCAATCATCATCAAAGATGAAGAAGGAAACAAGGAATGCGAATATGCCCTGGTCAATCCCAAGATCATTTCCAATTCCGTCGAAAAAGCCTGTCTGAGTTCCGGAGAAGGCTGCCTTTCCGTCACTGAAGAACACGAAGGATACGTCTACCGGTCTGCCAGAGTCAAGGTCAAAGCTTATGACGCTCTGAAGAACGAAGATATCATCATCAAGGCCGAAGGCTATCTTGCCATCGTCCTTCAACATGAGCTCGACCATTTCAAAGGCATCCTTTTCTACGATCATATCAATGCCAAGGATCCTTTCCATCAGGATCCCGGATCGATCGTTATTGAATAATCAAGAGCTTTAGTTTAGAATATTTACATATTCAGAAACTGAAATATAATTCATTTTTGTATATGGAGGTCAGATGAACAATAGGATAAAACTATCTTCCACGGGCGATCATAGTGCCCGTGGTTATAATGGTGCGAATTATGACCCGAAGAACGATACGCTGGTCTATGCGCTGGGAGGTCTCGGCGAGGTCGGCAAGAACATGTATTGTTTCGAACACGATGATGAGATCATTGTCATCGATGCAGGCGTCAAGTTTCCCGATGACGAACTGCTCGGTGTCGATTACGTCATCCCGGATTATACCCACCTCATAAAAAACAAAGAAAAAGTCAAAGCTTTGATCATAACACACGGTCATGAAGACCACATCGGAGGCATCCCCTTCCTGCTTTTGGCATGTCCGATCAAGAAGATCTATGCCCCGCGTTTTGCCAAGGCGCTGATCGAAAAGAAACTTTCCGAACGTCGCCGGCTTGCCAATACGCAAGTCATCGAGATCGACTGCGATTCCGCGATCCAGACCGATCACTTCCGCGTCGGTTTCTTCAATACCGTACATTCCATCCCGGATTCCTTAGGCGTTCTGATCAACACGCCCAACGGCAGGATCGTCGAGACCGGCGACTTCAAATTCGACCTGACACCGGTCGGTCAGAATTCCGACTATCAGAAGATGGCTTATATCGGCGCAGCCGGTGTCACCCTTCTGATGTCCGATTCCACCAATGCCGAAGTCGACGGTTTCTCCATTTCGGAAAAACAAGTCGCATCCGCGATCAATGACATCATGAGAAAGACCACCGGCAGGATCCTGGTATCGACGTTCGCGTCCAATGTCAACCGTCTCGCCCAGATCATCAAAGCCGCCAAGAAGTGCGACCGCAAAGTCGTCGTCTTCGGCCGGTCGATGGAGAATGTCGTCGAGATCGGTCTGCAGATGAAGACCATCGATGTCCCGGAAGATACGTTCATCGCTCCGGAACTCGTCAATCAATATCCGCCGGAGAAACTATGCATCGTCTGTACCGGCTCGCAGGGCGAAGCCCTGGCTGCCCTCAGCAGGATCGCCAACGGATCTCACAAATACGTCAAGATCATACCGGGCGATACCGTCGTCTTCTCTTCTTCCGCCATTCCGGGCAATGCCTTGAATATCGGCGGCATCGTCAATCAGCTGATGCGCGGAGGCGCAAGAGTCCTGGAGAACAAGGCCTTATCGTCCCTGCATACGACAGGACACGCTTCCAAAGAAGAACAGAAACTGATGCTGCAGCTGATCAAGCCGAAGTATTTCATGCCGATGCACGGCGAATACAAGATGCTGAAGCTGCATGCCGATTCCGCAGTCGAGACCGGCGTGCCGAAAGAGAATTGCTTCATCTGTGCCAACGGCGATGCCCTGGTGCTTCACGAAGGTGAAGTCTACCGTTCCAATACCAGGATACAGACCGATGCCATCTATGTGGACGGCAACGATATCTCCGGCCTTTCCACTTCCGTGCTCAAAGACAGGAAGATCCTCGCCGATAACGGCTTGGTCGCCGTAGTCGTCTGCATCGATTCCCGGTCCAACAAGATCCTGTGCAAACCGGGCATCGTCTCCAGAGGCTTCGTCTATCTGAAAGAGTCCCAGACGCTGATCAAGGAAGCGGAAGCCTTAGTCTATGATGCACTTCGCAATGCGATGAAACAGAAGGTCACCTTCGGCGATCTGAAGAATTGCATCAAGAATACTCTGGAACCGTTCTTATACGAAAAGACCAACCGCAACCCGATCGTGATCCCCGTCATACTCAATCACATCGATGCCGGCAGAAAAGAATAAGCTCTGAATGATCAGAGCTTTTTATATGGATGAAAAAAGGATACGCAAACGTATCCTTTAGACGAGTCGGTCAAATAATCTGTAGAAGCGTCTGCGGCTGCTTCGCGGCATGCCGACGCATTCTTCGATCGGCATCGAGACGATCTCGTTGTTGCGGATGCCGACACAATGTCCGCCGATGCCTTCCACCAGCAGTTCCACTGCCTTGGCACCCATGCGGGAAGCCAGGACACGGTCGGACGGCGTCGGTGAACCGCCTCGCTGGATGTGGCCGAGGATCGTAGCCCTTCCGGCAAAACCGGTCACCCGCGAGATCTTGTCGGCCAGCGATTTGACATCGCAGACCTTTTCCGAAACGATGACGATCGCATGGTTCTTGCCCTGATTCTCCAGATAGCGCAGTTTCTCCAAAACCGCTTCTTCATCGTAGCCGGTCTCCGGCGTGATCAGGATCTCTGCGCCGCAGGAGATCCCGGAATAGATCGCCAGGTCACCGCAGCGGTTGCCCATGACTTCGACGACGGAACAGCGGTGATGCGAATTGGAAGTATCGCGCAGCTTGTCGACGCAGTCGACGATCGTATTCAGTGCCGTATCGAAACCGATGGTATAATCGGTCCCTTCGATATCGTTGTCGATGGTCCCGGGCAAAGCGATGCAGTTGACACCGAGCTTCGTCAGCGCATCCGCACCGCGGTAAGTACCGTCACCGCCGATGACGACGACCGCATCGATCTGATTCTCTTTGAGCTTTTCCACGCCTTTGAGCTGCACGGCTTCCTCCTTGAATTCCGGAAGTCTGGCTGAGCCTAAGATCGTGCCGCCTTTCGCGATGGTCTCGGAAACGGAATGTCTGTTGAAAGGTTCGTACAGACCTTCCACGAGGCCCTTATAACCGTCGTGGATCCCGACGACCTCGATCCCGTTGGCCAGTGCGGTCCTGGTGACCGCGCGGATGGCTGCATTCATGCCCGGCGAATCGCCGCCCGAAGTAAGGATACCGATTTTTCTCAACATTTTGTTTCCCTCCTCATATTGTTTCCTGTCAGGACATAATCATTGGTCAATATATCGATCCGTTCCATGAGCCTTCTGGCATTCATGAGATTGGATTTTTCTTTTCGGTCATACTGATAGTGCTTCAGAAGCTCTTCCTTGGACAGATTGGATGTGAAGAGCGTGATCTTCTTGTTCTCCAGGCGGTAGTCCAGCACTCGGAACAAGATGTCGTCCCGAACGAATTCCGAGACCGCTTCCGAGCCGATGTCATCCAAGAACAGATAGTCCGCCTTTTTCAGCTTGTTGATATTGCGGTCGATCATATCGGTATCGCTGCCGAAGAAGGACTTCATCTCGTTGAAGAAATTGGAAACTTTGACGAATGCCACCCTCTTGCCTCTTTTGACCAGCGAATTGGCCAGTGCCGTACAAAGGTAGGTCTTGCCCGTTCCCAGATCGCCGCAGATATAAAGCCCTTTGTCGCTTTTTTCATACAGCAGCGCCGCCAGCTGCAGATACAGCTGCTTCTGCTGAGGCGTATAGGTGATGCTTTCCAGGTCGATGTCCGCAAGGTTTTCCGGCACATCGCAATACGAATACTTCTCCAATACCGCCTTGCCGCTGCGCACAAGGGAGGCATAGCGGCAATATTCGACCTCTTCGATCAGGACGCCTTCATAGCGCAGATCGAGCCGCTGTCCCTTATTTTTCTGCCGGCAGGCGAAAAGACCGGGACAGTCCTTACAAAGCTTCCGGGAATCGTAAACACGCAAAAACTGCGGCAGATGCTGCCTGATACAGGCATCGTCATCGCAGATCCCGGACAGATGCGGATCATTTTTGATCAGTTCAAATTCGTTCATTTCTTGCCCATCAGTTTCAGAAGTTCCTCTTCCTGGGAAGCACTCATGTTCCGGTTGATGCTCGCATCATAGACAGGAAGCTTGTCTTCTTTTTTGTTTTTCTTCTCATAAGGCCCGTTCAGTCTCTCGAGAGCCTCTTTCGCCGTTTTGATATCGTTTCTGTGCAGATCGGAAGCGATCGCATAAAGATAGTTTTCGATCAGGGAATTGTTGCAGTTTTTCAGACCGTATTCAAGCAGCACGTTGATGACCGGCACATCGAGATGATAGCGCTGCGAGAGCTTGTAGATGATCTTCTTGTCGTAATCCGTCGCTTCCTTGCCGGACTGAAGCGACATCAGGAAACTCAGGCAAGGCTGTGCATACGGATCACCTTCCGTCTTCTTGTACTCGCTTCTGGCATTCATGCACAGATAGCGCAGTTCTTTGAGGTCGAACTGATTGGAATCGGTCCGGGCGACCCGCGGCAGATACGTGCGCATCTTGTCATAAGAGATATTGTAGAGATCGGCCAGTGTTGCCAGTTCCCTCATGTTCTCCACCGTCCGGAAACGCATCGGCAGCAGATTGGCGGAGATGTCTTTAAGGAAGACATCGACATTGAACATCGTCGGAAAATCATAACGGCGCGTCTCTTTCTTCTTGAGATACGACTCGTCTTCCGCCCGCCATTCCTGCAGAGTATCTAAGGAAAGGGTCTGCGAAACGTCTTCGAATCCCGTATGGTCGGATTCCGTATAGATCTGCGAGGTCAGTTCGCGGTAGTATTCTCCCGACGTCTTCAAAATGAAATCTCTGACCAGGATGTCATCCTTGATGAACTGTTTGATCTCCATCGGATCGTTCAGGACAAAGATGTAGCGGTTCTCCTGTTTCAAAGTCTTGAGCAGACGGTATTCGTTGAGCTTGATGCAGTAGAATTCGAAATCATCGATCGAAAGATTCAGTTTCATCAGAAGCTCATTGATCTCTTCAAAGGCGATGCGGCTTCCTCTCAAGACCAGATACTCATACATCACCAGTGCTTCGTTTCCGATCAGCGGACCATAAAAAAAGACCAGAGAACGCAGTCTCTCACTGGAAAGTTCGGTATTGACTTCGATTTTACAGAGATCTTTTCCTAACATAGCACTTCTTCAAGCCAGTCATCGACCGACCGATACAGATCGTTCAAACTACCATTATTATAAATGATTTTATCTGCTCTTTTTATCTTTTCCGCAACGCTCATCTGATTCCTGAGCCTTTCATGAGCCTCTTCACGGCTGAGTCCGCGGAGAACGAGCCGTTCGACCAGGATCTGCTCGTCGGTCACGACCAGCAGATCGGTATCGAAATACTTTTCCCAGCCCGCCTCAAAAAGGAGCGGAACTTCCGCAAACAAAGGATCATCTTCCCTTTCAAACAGCTTCTTCAGGATCAGAGGATGCATGATCGATTCCAGTTTCTCTTTTTCTTTCGGATCATTGAAGACGAGCGATGAGAGCTTCTTCTTGTCGAGTTCTCCGCCGTCAAAGCACATCGGAAAAGCCTTCATCACTTCGAGATAGCCTTCCTCGCCTTTTTCCAAAAGCCTGCGGTTGACTTCATCGCAGTCGAAAACATCGTAGCCTTTCTCCCTCAGGTAGGCTGCGACCATCGACTTCCCCGAACCGATGCTTCCCGAGATTGCGATCCTCATTGATCCTCCTTCTGACACTTCGGACAGTAATAGGTCCCTCTGCCGCCGACTCTGATCTTGACGATCTTCGAACCGCAGGTCCTGCAGTTCTTCTGATCGTGGGCACGCAGGGACATCTGAAAAAGACCCGTCACACCCAGGGAAGAGGTATAGGAACGGATCGTCGTTCCTCCTGCCCGGATGGCTTTGGACAGGATCTTCCTGGTATTCGAAATGACCATACGGATCTGTCCGTCACTCAATGTATCCGCCGCACGCAGAGGATGGATCCTGCTGGCAAACAGGATCTCGTCGGCATAGATGTTGCCGATGCCGGCGACAAAGCTTTGATCCAGCAGGACTTCCTTGATCGGGGCCTTTCTTTTGGAAAGAAAAGCCTTGCAATAAGAAAGATCGAAGCTTTTCCAGAACGGCTCCGGTCCCAAGTCTCTGAATCTTCTGTAGGTCCTCTTCTTTTCGGTCAGATACATCCTGCCGAATTTGCGGACATCGTTATAGTGAAGTGATCTTCCGTCCTGCAGATCGAAGATCACATGGTCGTGTTTCAGATACGGATCCGACTGACCGAAGATGAAATACTTGCCCTCCATCCTGAGATGTGAGACCAGAGTGACATCATCCATCTCGAAAAGAAGATACTTTCCTCTTCTGCGGAAACAGCGGAAGTGCTGACCGATAAGTCTTTTCCTGAACTCATCAGGATCGCCTTCGATGATCTTGGGATACAAGATCTTCACATCGATGATCGAAGCATCTTTGATCTGATGGGCCAAAGTATCGGCGACCGTCTGTACTTCGGGCAGTTCCGGCATTATTTTGCCTCGTACCAGTCTTTGCCGACGGCAAGGGAAGAATCCAGCCTCGTCTTCATCGGATAGGCATTGGCCATGATCTCGGGAATGATCTTCTTCATCGTTTCCACTTCCCCGGCAGGAACATCGAAGATGAGCTCATCGTGGACCTGCAGGATCAGCTTGGAAGAAAGTCCTTCTTCCCTGAGTTTCTTATGGGCATTGACCATGGCGATCTTGATCAGATCGGCGGCCGAGCCCTGAATGGACGCATTCATGGCTGCCCGCTTGCCGAATTCCCGCATCATATAGTTGCGGTCATTGATCTCGTTGATGTAACGGCGGCGGTTCAGCATCGTCTTGACATAGCCGTTCTCCTTGCAGAATGCGACCTGCGCATCGAGATAATCGCGGATATTGGGATAAGTCAGAAAATAATCATCGATGAACTTTTTGGCATCTTTGAAAGAAAGCTGCGTCTGATTGGCCAGACCGAAGTCCGAAATGCCGTAAACGACACCGAAATTGACGGCTTTGGCATGCCGTCTGACGATATCGGTCACTTCTTCTTTTTGTAAACCGAAGACATCCATTGCCGTCTTGGTATGGATATCGATGCCGCTGTTGAAAGCATCGATCATCTTTTTTTCGTCCGCCAGAGAGGACAGGACCCGCAGTTCGACTTGCGAGTAGTCGGAAGAGATGAGCACGTTCCCCTTCGAAGGCTTGAACGCTTTGCGGATCTCTCTTCCTTCATCATCTCTCACCGAGATGTTCTGCAGGTTGGGATCATAGCTCGACAGTCTTCCGGTCGCCGTGATCATCTGCGTAAAGATCGTGTGGATCTTGCCGTCTTCACGGATGTATTTTTTCAGGCCTTCCGCATACGTCGAGTACAGTTTGGAATACTTGCGGTATTCCAGGATATCGGAAACCGCCGGATGATAATCGACGAGCTTGCCCAGCACATCGGCGCTTGTCGATCCCTTCTTCAGATCCGGCAGATCCAGTTCCTTGTATAAGACTTCCGCCAGCTGTTTGGTGGAAGCGATATTGAACTCATGGCCGACGGAAAGATAGATCTTCTCTTCCAGCAGATCGATCTTCTTCTTGGTCGCCGAGGCGATCTCATCCAGTTCTTTCCCGTCGCAGTAAACGCCTTGTTTTTCCATGTCGAAGAGCACATCGACCAAAGGCAGTTCGATCTTGCCATAAAGATCATCCATCTGCTTTTGTGAAAGCTCGTTTCTGACTTTTTTTGCGATCTGATAAAGATCCGCAGCGACTGCGATCCCGTATTCCGCCAGTTCCCGTACCGTCGGCTCCAGCGGTTTCTTTTCCGTGCCGAAGAGATCCTTGATTTCTTTGAGATGCCCGTATCCGTAGTTGACCAGGATGGCCTTGAGATCGGCATTGTAATTGTTGGAAAGGAAGCACATCAGATAGACATCGTCATTCCCCTCCCCCAAAGCGATCCCGTTGTATTCCAGGGCATGTTTCACGGCCTTGAGATCGAAGAAGGTCTTCTTCCTGTCCGAAGCCAGATACGCCAATGTCTTTTCATCTTTCTTCAGATCCTCGAGGCTGATGTATGCTTCGCCTTTATCGTTGGCGAAACACGCGCCGCGGATCTTTCTTTGATAGTAGGAGAATTCATCCGAAACAAAGTAGACCAGTGCATCTTCCAGTAAGCCTTCATCGACTGAGTGAACGATCCGGACTTCCTTCTGTTCTTCAAAAGCCTCTTTCTTATCCACCTTGCGGATGAGCGAGTACATCTCGTATTTTTCAAAGAAGTCGTTTCTTCCCTGTTCATCGATGGAAAGCTTGAGATCTTCAAGATCGCCTTCGATGTCGACATCGGTCTTGATGGTCGCCAGGCGCTTAGAAAGGAAACAGGAATCCTTGTCTTTGATCAGCTTGTCTTTCAGTTTTCCCTTGATCTCGTCAATATGTTCGTAGATTCCTTCGCAGGTATCATAATCATTCAAAAGTTTGACGGCCGTCTTGTCTCCGACGCCTTCCACGCCTTTGATGTTGTCTGATTTATCACCGGCCAGGCCTTTGTAGTCGATGATCTGATACGGTTTCAGACCGTATTCTTCCTTGAGCGCCGCCTCATCCATCCTGGCGATCTCCGACATGCCTTTCTTCATCACATAGACGCTGGTCGTATCGTCGATCAGCTGCAGCATGTCCCGGTCGGAAGAAAGAACGCAGGTCTCGATCTGATATTTCTTGGCGAGCGAACCGATGATGTCATCGACCTCGATCGTGTCGAATTCGAAATACGGGATCTTATACGCCTCCAGCATCTCTCTGACCAGCGAGAACTGTCCGACCAGCTCCTCCGGTGTTTCTCTTCTTCCGGCTTTGTAATCCGGAGCGAAATCATGGCGGAAGGTATGCTTGCCCATGTCGAACGCCACGGCACAATAGTCCGGTGCGATCGTTTTGATGGCCTTGTTGAGCATATTGGCAAAAGCGTATACCGCATTCGTGTATACGCCTTTGCTCGTTTTCATGATATTTCCGTAACTCGTCGCATAGAAAGCTCTGAACAAGACAGAGTTTCCATCGATCAATAGAAGTTTCATGTCATTCTCCTTCACTTTCCGTATATTGGATCCCTGAGAGGTTCTGGTTCGAGGATGTCGCGATGCTTTCAAGAACGGAAAGGTTCTCGTACATCAGAGACAGATAATCCTTGCCGGATTCGACTTGCGAAGCAGTCAGAGAGGAGATGTTATGAAGCGTGATGCGCTTCAGCCCCAGTTCGTCTTCCAGTGAGACCATCAGTGCCAGCATCTCATCGGACATGTTGGGCTCGTAAGCGATGAAACGGACATCGTCATTCCTGATCCTGGTCTTGATCGCCTCCAGCTGAGCGCCGGAAGGAAGTGCACCGTATTTGGACAGGCAGACCGGATAGACCTGGAAACCGAAGTCTTTCTGCCAGCAGCCGAAGGATCCGGTCATGGAAACGAACTTGATCGTTTTATTCTCTTTGACGAGCCTTGAAGCCAGCGACTGATAGGAAGCATCCAGTGCGATCAGATCATCGGCGACCTGTTTGTAGTTCTCGGAAAAGAAGGAAGACTGTTCGACATAGTTGTTGGACAGATACTCATAGACATCTTTCGCCATGCAATACATGCCGCTGGGCGACAGCCAGATGAACGGGTCGAGATCATAAGTGTCGATCTCGTTGAAGATATCGCCTTCATAGTAATTTCCTTCGACGAAGGACACCTTGCCGTCGACGACGACCGGCGTATAACGCTTATACTCGTAAAGACAGTTCAAGATCGACAGATCCCCTGCATTGAGATCGACGCCCAAAGCCTTGATCTCATCATCATAAAGGTCCATGTACGGTTCGAGATTTCCGATATGGAAAAGGACCATGGAATCGGACAGGATCTCCTGATAATCTTCGACCAGATTGGCACACTGGATCAGACTGCGGTTCTGTATCGAGATCGTCTCGATCCGGTTGCCGCCGATCCTGCCGAGCAGGTAACCGATCGGATAGATCGTATAAGCTGTATAGTGTTTCGCGCTCGTGCAGCCGCATAAAGCGGCGATCAGCAGGACGCAAATGATCTTTTTCATGAATTTCATACGCATATCATTATACCTTATTGATCTTATATTTCGCATAGCAGATCGGCTTGCCTTCCTCATGGAATTTTGCCTGATAAGCCGTCATCGGTTCACCTTCCCGATAATAGTCTTCGTCCTTTTCCAGCAGCTCGAAGTTCGATGTCTGAAAATACGTCAGGGAATCCGCAAAGAAGTCCGTGTTATCGGTCTTGAAGATCAGGATTCCGTCGGGGTCCAGCAGTTTTTCGTAGCTTGAAAGAAAACTCGGATATGTCAGACGACGCTTGTGCGTCCGCTTCTTCGGCCAGGGATCGGAGAAATGAAGATAGATCAAAGAGACGCTTTCTTCATCGAACAATTCCGTGATGTTCATCGCATCGGCGAGGATGACCCGGAAATTGGAGATCTCAAGTTCTCTGGCTTTTTTGATGGCCCGGGCGACACAAGTCGCTTCCCTTTCCAGACCGACATAAAAGATCTCGGGATGCTGCTTTGCGCTTTGGGTGATGAAATCGCCCATGCCCATGCCGATCTCGATATACAGAGGCTTTTCTTTATCGTAACCCTTCATATCGGAGACCAGATACTCTTTCTCCTGTTCCAGAAAAGAAGGGACCCATTTCTTTTTTCTCATTCGCATAGTTCTATTATAATACGAAGAGTATTTCTTGTCCCTTGAATAGAAAAGGCTAAAATGGATGTGGGAGGTCTCTTATGAACAGAAACAGAATCGAAAACGTCATGAAAAGAACGGATTGCGATGCCCTTCTGATCTCCGATCCGATCGCGATCTGTTATCTTACCGGTGCCCGTCTATATCCCGGCGAACGCTTCCTGGCCCTTTTGCTGAAAAAGAATGAGGCACCGAAACTCTTCCTCAATACCCTTTTCCCGTTAAAACCGATCGAAGGTCTTGAAACGGTAAGCTATTCCGACGGTGACGACATCACGAAACTGGTCTCGGAACATGTTTCAAGAGACGATGTCCTCGGCGTCGACAAAGATCTGCGGGCGCGTTTCCTGCTGCCGATGATCAAGGCGCGGATCGCAAAGGAATTTACCGACGGATCCCTGCCGGTCGATAAGACAAGAGCGGTCAAAGACGAAAAAGAACTCGAACTGATGCGCACCTCTTCCAGGATCAACGATGCCGCCATGGAACGTTTCAAAGGGCTCGTCTATGAAGGCGTAGAGGAACAGGAGATCGCCGCGCAGATGCTCGATATCTATAAAGAGCTCGGAGCTCAGGCTTATTCTTTCCCGCCGATCGTCGCTTTCGGAAAGAATGCCGCAGACCCGCATCACATGCCGGATGACACGAAACTCAAAGCCGGAGATGCCGTCTTGTTCGATGTCGGCTGTGTCTATGAAGGATACTGTTCCGATATGACCAGGACCTTCTTCTTCAAGAAAGGGCCAAACGAGATACAAAGAAAAGTCTATGAACTCGTCCGCAAAGCCAATGAGGATGCCGCCGCAACGGTCAAAGAAGGCGTCCGGCTCTGCGACATCGACAAGACCGCGAGAGATGTCATCGAACAAGGCGGATACGGAAAGTATTTCACACACCGTCTCGGTCATTTCATCGGCATCGAAGATCATGAGTACGGAGATGTTTCCGCTTCCTTCAAAGATCTCACGGAAGAAAACAACATCTTCTCGATCGAACCGGGCATCTATGATCCGGAAACGCTGGGCTGCCGGATCGAAGATCTCGTCGTCGTGACGAAAGACGGCTGCGAGATCTTGAACCGTTATCCGCATGACATCGAGATTATCGGCTGAAAGATAAAATAAAAAATCGATAACCGGAAATGAAGCGGTTATCGATTTTTTTATTCTTTAGTTTTTCTTTCCGAAGAAACGGATCTCACCGAATGTTTTCTTCTTTTCTTCCTTCGGTTCTTCCTTAGTCTCTTCTTTTACGGTCTCTTTCTTTTCCCTGCGTTCGCCCTTATCGCTCTTGGCGGCTTTCTCAGGTTTCGGTAAGAGTTCCTTGGCAGAAACGTTGACTCTGCCCTTCTCATCGATCTCCATGACCTTGACCCTGATCTTGTCACCGATCTTCAGAACGCTCTCCGGCTTGTCGACACGCTCGTGGCTGATCTTGGATACATGCAAGAGCGCATCCGTACCCTTGAACAGTTCAACGAAAGCACCGAACTTCTCCAGTCTGACGACTGTCGCATCATAGATCTCACCGACCTTAGCTTCCTTGGTGATCTCATCGATCATGGCCTTTGCCTTTTCGATCGCTTCCTTGGAAGTATGGTAGATCACGACCTTGCCGTCGTCATCGATGTCGATCTTGACCTGATCGCACTTGTCGATGATGTCGTTGATGACCTTGCCGCCCGTACCGATGACTTCTCTGATCTTGTCGGTCGGGATCATGAAGGTGACCATCTTCGGCGCATACTTGCTGACTTCTTTTCTCGGTTCAGCGATCGCCGTTGCCATATTGTCCAGGATCTCCATTCTGCCCTTATGTGCCTGAGCCAATGCTTCCTTGAAGATCTCTCTGGTGATGCCTTTGCACTTGATATCCATCTGCAGAGCAGTGATGCCCTTTCTGGTTCCGGCGACCTTGAAATCCATATCGCCGTAATGGTCTTCCATACCCTGGATATCCGTTAAGATGGAATAATTCTCACCGTTCTGAATGAGACCCATCGCGACACCGGCAACAGGAGCCTTGATCGGAACACCGGCTGCCATCAGAGACATCGTGCCGGCACAGATCGAAGCCTGGGAGCTCGAACCGTTGGATTCGACGACTTCCGCGACCGTACGGATCGCATACGGGAATTCGTCTTCGGAAGGAAGGACCTGCAGCAGCGCTCTTTCACCTAAGGCGCCGTGGCCGATCTCTCTTCTGCCCGGAGAACCCATCCTGCCGACTTCACCGACGGAATACGGCGGGAAGTTGTAGTGGTGCATGAATCTCTTTTCTTCGACATCCGTCAGGTCGTCGATGATCTGGTTGTCGCCTAAAGGACCGAGGGTCGTCACGGAGATGACCTGCGTCTGGCCTCTGGTGAACATTGCGGAACCGTGGACTCTCGGCAAGAGGTCGACCTGGGAATCCAGAGGACGGATCTCGTCAAGCGCTCTGCCGTCCGGTCTGATCTTTTCATCCGAGATCAGTCTTCTGACTTCATCGGCAATGATCTGCGTGCAGTATTCACCCGTCTGCTTGACCAGCTTATCGGATTCTTTTTCACTCAGTTCGCTGTCATTGGCGAAATGTTCTTTCATCTCGTTGGTGATGGATTCCTGCGCATTGTAGGATTCCAGCTTGTCATGGATCGAAACGGCTTTTTCAAGTCTGTCCTTGCCGTTGGCATTGACATATTCCTTGACACGTTCGTCGATCTCATAAAGGACGACTTCCATCTTTTCCTTGCCGACCTTGGCGATGATCTGTTCTTCCAGTTCGCAGAGTTCCTTGACCTTTTCGTGACCGAACATCAGAGCATCCAGCATCAGATCTTCATCGACTTCGTGTGCTCCGGCTTCGACCATGTTGAGAGCTTCTTTGGTGCCGGCAACGGTCAGTTCGATCAGAGATCTCGAAGTCTGCTCGACGGTCGGGTTGACGATGAATTCGCCGTCCACATAACCGACTCTAACGCCGGCGATCGGACCGTTGAACGGAATGTTGGAGATACATAAGGCAAGAGATGCACCAAGCATCGCGGACATCTCAGGAGAACAATCGTTATCTGTGGATAAAACGGTATTGACGACCTGGACCTCATTACGGAATCCTTCCGCGAATAACGGACGGATCGGTCTGTCGATCAGTCTTGCCGTCAAAGTGGCATGTTCCGAAGGTCTGCCCTCTCTTCTCAGGAATCCGCCCGGGATCTTGCCGACAGAGTAGAGCTTTTCTTCAAAAGATACCGTCAATGGGAAAAAATCTGTGTCTTTTGCGACATTTGAGGCACAAGCCGTCGACAGTGTGACGGTATCGCCGTACCTCACCAGTACAGACCCTCCGGCCTGTTTTGCGATCTCACCGGTCTCGATGCTTAACTTACGACCGTAGAAATCATAATCGAATACTTCTTTCATTCTTTTCGTTTCTCTTCTTTCTTAATTTTCAAACGTTATAATTCTATCATAGAATGTACCAAAAAACCTAAAAAACAAGGATTTTTATCAATTTGAAAGCATTTTGAGCAAAAATCTTCAAAAGCATCCCCGAAGATGAAAAAAACATGCGTTTTTCTTTTCCACCCCGCCCTCTCAGCTTGAAAAAATATATTATAATGAACTTATGAAACTGCACGAGATCGATGCAAAAACATTCAATGAACTCTCTTTCGCGGAACCTGATACCGGTATCTTTCAGACCTCTTTTTATGCAGACTACATGGTAACCAAAGGTTATCGGGCATCTTTTCTTCAATGCATCGATGATGCGGGGATCTGCCAGGGGCTTTGTCTTCTGCTGAAAAAGAAAGAATCCTTCTTTTCCAAGAAGTATTCGGCCTATGTCCCGCACGGCTATCTGATCAATTACTACGACAATGACGTCCTGAAAGGATTTCACGAACTTCTCATCGACTATCTGCGCAAAGAGAATGTTTCCCGGCTTTTCATCGAACCGCCTCTGAAGGAAGAAGAAAAGACTCTTCTTTCCCTTCTGCAGGATCTCGGATATCAGAAAACGGAAGATCTGTGTCAATATGAAGAATCGGTCGCTTCACACGTCGAAGGACTGCACGATACCAATATCATACTGAAGATCGAACGTATCGAAGATACTTCGGCTTTTGCGTCGCTTTCTTCCGGAAAGAAAGAAGATGCGGAAAAGCTCAGACTGTTCGAATGTCTTCAGGACCACGGGATCTGTTACGCTGCAAAACTGGATCTTGAAAAAAGCAGGCGGGCGATCAAAGAAAGCATCGAAGAACTCGAGAAGTTCATCGATGCCAACAAAGACGATTACAAATTCTTCTCTCAGATCAAAGAAAAAGAAAACGAGATCGACCGTCTCAAAGGCCTCGGCAATGCGATGCGCCGCTATGATGACGACCCGTATGTTTACGCATTGTGTCTCTCCCGTTTTTCCGATTTCTGTACGATCTTATTCAAAATGAGCGGTCCGCAAGGCGATATTTTTGATGCGGAACGGCAGATCATCGATCAAATTTGTGCAGATTGCAAAAATCGTGGTATTATAAGTATCGGTTCATCGATGGAATTTCCTTATGCCGGGAAGGTTCCGTACCTTGGCCGCTTCGTATTGAAGATCTGATGCCGACTTAGCTCATCCGGTAGAGCAACGCACTCGTAACGCGTAGGTGGTAGGTTCAAGTCCTATAGTCGGCACCATGAAAAAAACAAGATCCCTCAGCGGGATCTTTTCTTTTTTGTTTCTTTTCCTTTGCCTTTCAGAGTCAGCACACAGAGGATGAACAGGATGCCGAAGACGATCATGAGGATCCCCATGACATTCATCAGATCGCTCTTTCCTTTGAAGTACAGCGTCAGATGACCGGCCAGTACTTCCAGCACGCCGGCAAAACAAAGGATGCCTTTCGTATTGAACGTGATGCCGAAGATGCCGGCGATGATGTTGATGCCCGGGATGATGTAGATCGAAAGACGCAGCAGTGTGGCTTCAAAATCCGTATGCGGCAGGATCTTCATGATCACCGGGTCATTGTCGAACTGGTAAGCCACCGCAAAATACATGATCAGCGAAACGATCAGTTCAAGTATCGATACGGTCTTTGCGATGTGCTTGTTCATATGTTTCATTTTAATAAAAAATCTTTACCAGATAAAGGCCGTTGGGATCGGCATTGTATCGCCTGGTCGATTTGTTCGGGTGATCGAGCATCTCTTTTACATCTTCCAGGCTCTTCTTTCCCCTGCCCAGGTCGATCAGTGTGCCGACCATGATGCGGACCATGTTCCTTAAAAAACCGCTGCTGGTCACTCTGATCTTCAGCAGATCCTTTTTTCTCGTGATCGAAAACTCGGTGATCTTGCGCACCTGGTTGGGATATTCCTTCAGGGAAGAAGTATTGAAGGATGTAAAATCATGTTCGCCCAAAAACAGTTTCGCTCCCTCTTTCATCAGATCGACGTCCAGTTTGTAAAAACACTGGTAAGCCCGTCCTTTGAGAAAGACATCGTATTCGCCGATATTGATCAGATATTCATAAGTCTTCTTCTTGACGCTGTAGCGGGCATGAAAGTCCCGGCTGACTTTTTTCACATCCGTGACATGGATGTCGTCGGGAAGAAGCGAATTCAAAGAAAACTTCAGTTTCCCTTCATCTTTTTCCTTATCGGAATCAAAATGAAAGACCTGGCCCAGGGCATGGACACCGGCATCCGTCCGGGATGACATGATGATGCGGATCTTTTCTCCGAATACTCTTTTGATCGCATCTTCAACGATATCCTGGATCGCCAGTGCATTGGTCTGCGACTGAAAACCCGCATAATTCCTGCCGTCATAGGCTAATGTGACTTTATATCTCATAGATAGAATCGGGAAGCGATCGAAAATGCGAGGATCAGGACACAGATGAAGATGAACAGGAAGTCACGGAAACTGAATTTCAAGACGTGATAACGTGTCCGCTTGACGCCCGGGACATAGCCTCTGGCTTCCATCGCATCGGCAAGTTCATATGCCCGTTCGAAAGCAACGGAGAAAAGCGGAACGATCAGAGACAGGATCGCCGAGATCTTTTCGGAAAGCCTGCCGTTTTCGAAGTCGACACCGCGGGACTTCTGAGCATTCATGATGCGCATCGTCTCTTCGATGATCGTCGGGATGAAACGCAAGGCGATCGACACCATCATCGCGACTTCGTGTGCCGGGAAATGGACGGCTTCCAGAGGCTTCAGCAGCCACTCGATGCCCAGCGTCAGATCCAGAGGATTGGTCGTTGCCGTCAGCAGTGTCGTGATCGAGATCATCAGCAGGAGCCTGACGACGACAAACAGCGTATTGAACACGGCATCCTTATATACGGCAAAACCGCCGATCATGAACATGACATCTCCCGTTTTGACGGTCAGGGAGTTGATCACCAGTAAGAAGATCATCATCATGATCATCGGTTTGAATGACTGAACGATCATCTTGATGCCGATCTTGGCAAACAATAGCGCGACCGTCAGGACCAGGGCGATGACCAGGAAGACCCACCAGCTCTTCGGGACGAAGACGGCGGCGATCATCAGGAACAAGCCGATCAGTTTGGCACGCGGATCGAGCTTATGCATCAGAGAATCGATCGGGATGTATTTTCCGAAGACGAGATTGTTCATCGTTTCACCTGCTTTGCGATCTCCTGAGCGATCTGTTCCAGAGTGCGTGCCTGTCTGGAAAGCGTGAAGCCCCGTTCGATCAGTTCGTTGCGGAAGCTCACGATCTGCGGCTCCAGCATATTGAATTCTTTCAGTTTTTCTTTATCGGCAAACAGTTCATCGGTCGGACCGTGATAGACCAGTTTGCCTTTCGATAAGACGACCGTGTCGTCGCAATAGTTATAGACCATCTCGTTGTCATGAGAGACGATGATCAGCGTTTTTCCCTGTGTCTTATTCAAAGAGATGAACAGATCGATGATCTCTTTGGATCCTTTCGGATCAAGGCCGGCCGTAGGCTCATCGAGAACGATGATCTTGGGATCACAGGCGATGATGCCGGCGATCGCCACACGGCGCTTCTGTCCGCCGGAAAGCTCCAGCGGCGAGACTTCGAAATGATCTTCTTTGATGCCGACCATCTTCAAAGCATCGGCAGCTCTCTGCAAAGCTTCCTGCGGTGCATAGCCGAAATTCAAAGGACCGAAAGCCACATCCTTGATGACCGTTTCTTCAAACAGCTGGTATTCCGAAAACTGGAAGACCAGACCGACATCCTTTCTGAGCGGCTTGAGGAACTTCTGCTTCTCTCCCGCCTTGATCTCATAGTCCAGGACTTCCAAAGAACCTTCGCTCGGCAGCAGCAAGGCGTTGAGATGTTCGACCAGGGTCGACTTGCCCGAGCCCGTCTCGCCGATCACGGCGGTGATGGCGCCTTCCCGGATATCCAGATCGATATGATCGAGTGCCTTGTGGGCATAAGGCATGTCCTTATTGTAGATGTAACTTAATGCTTTGAACTTGATCGGCATAATTCGTCCACCATTCCTTTCAGGTCATCTGCATTAAGCTTGATCTTATGTTTCGCGAAAGCCTCACGTACTTTCTCGATGAACGGTACATCGAGCTCGATCTGCCTGAGTTTTTCCGGATTCCGGAAGACTTCTTCAGGCTTGTCATGCATGAACAGCTTTCCTTTATTTAATACGACGCAGTCATCGGACTGCAGCACTTCTTCGATATCATGAGTGATCGAAATGATCGTGATGTCATCCCCGGAGGCCAGATCGTACATCAGTTTCTTGATCTCTTTCTTGCCTTTGGGGTCCAGCATCGAAGTCGCCTCATCGAAGATGATGATATCCGGCTTCATCGCCAGGATGCCGGCGATCGCAACTCTCTGTTTCTGACCACCCGAAAGGTTCTGCGGCTCATAATTCAAAAAAGCCTCCAGACCTACTTTCTTTGCGTATTCATCGATGATGGCGTCCATGTCTTCGGACTTCACCAGCTTGTTTTCCAGACCGAAAGCGATGTCGTCTCTGACCGTCGAACCGATGAACTGGTTGTCCGGATTCTGGAACACGATGCCGAGCCTCGTCCTCATCGAAGAAATATTCTCTTCATTGACTTCCTTGCCGTCGATGAGGATCTTTCCTTCCTTGACGGGAAGAAGTCCGGCGATCAGTTTGGCCAATGTCGACTTGCCCGAACCGTTATGTCCGATGACGGTGACATAGCTTCCCTGTTCCACGTCAAAACTGACGTCATTTACAGCTTTTTTGGTCTCATTGTATGAAAACGAGACATTTTTGATTTCGATCAGACTCATACCTTTTGATTATACAACAGAATAAGAAAAAAGCACCGATTTACAGTGCCAGCTTCTTTTTCAGCGCCTCGAAAGCCTCTTTCGGATCGTCGATGTCCCTGACCGTCATCTCCATCGGGCACATGCCGTCCCCTTTGCGGTTGACGATGTAATCGGCAAGCGTGTCATATTCACAGACGATGCCGTATCTGTCAAAGACCTCCTTGCCCGCCTTGGACAGGACCGGTGTATAGACCTCTTTTGCCCCGGACAGAGCCAAAAGCATCGCCGAAGCTTTGCCGATGATCTTATCGGCGACCGACTGTCCCTGAAAGAAGTGCAGATCTTCGCACATCGGTACGATGACCGGTCGGATGCCGCTCTCAAAAGAGCTGTATCCCCCTGAAGTCAGTATCGAATAATTGTTGTCGTTCAGTGTCTGTTTTAAACTCATAAGTCAATTATATACTACTTTTTTGCGTTATAATGGTGATAGAAAAAGGAGAATAGTTTTATGCCATTAGTAACATCAAAAGAAATGTTTGAGAAAGCATATAACGGCGGTTATGCGATCGGTGCTTTCAACGTTAACAACATGGAGATTATTCAGGGTATCACGGAAGCTGCAAAAGAATGCAATGCTCCGGTCATCCTCCAGGTCTCTAAAGGCGCAAGAGCTTACGCCAACAGGACTTACCTGGTCAAACTGGTCGAAGCTGCAGTCATCGAGACCGGCCTTCCGATCGTCCTTCATCTGGACCACGGTGATTCTTTCGAGACTTGCAAATCCTGTATCGATGACGGTTTCACTTCCGTCATGATCGATGCTTCTTCCAAACCGTTCGAAGAGAACATCGCCATCACGAAACAGGTCGTTGAATACGCACACGCTCACGGTGTCGTCGTCGAAGCTGAGCTCGGTACACTGGCAGGTGTCGAAGATGAAGTCAAAGTTTCCGCAGAAGATTCTTCTTATACCAGACCGGAAGATGTTGAGGAATTCGTCAGAAGGACAGGCTGTGACTCCCTGGCGATCGCCATCGGTACTTCTCACGGTGCATACAAGTTCAAACCTGAACAGTGCACGAGAAATGAAGAAGGCATCCTGGTACCTCCTCCTCTCAGATTCGACATCCTCGAAGAAGTTTCCAAGAGACTCCCGGGCTTCCCGATCGTACTGCACGGTTCTTCTTCCGTTCCTCAGGAATATGTCAAGATGATCAACGACAACGGCGGAAATATGCCGGATGCCGTCGGTGTTCCTGAAGATCAGCTCAGAGAAGCTTCCAAGCTCGCCGTCTGCAAGATCAATATCGACTCCGACCTGCGTCTTGCCATGACCGGCACGATCAGAAAATTCTTCAACGAACATCCTGAAAAGTTCGACCCGAGAGAATACCTGAAACCTGCAAGAGAGAACATCAAACAGTTAGTCAAGCACAAGATCGTCGACGTCTTAGGCTGCGACAACAAGATCTAATGACATGACAAAGCGGTGCATCGGCACCGCTTTTCTTTTGCATCAGATCTTTTTGAACAGCGCGGCAGAGTGAAACTTCATGCCCGCTTCCTCGATATAGAAGTGAAGGATCTTCTTGTGATCCTTCGTTGAAGTTGCCAGAGTGATGTGATCGAAACCCTCAAGTCTCGATTCGACAAAACGGAAGAGCTGTTTTCCGATCCCTTTGTTCCGATAGGCGGGAACGACATAGAACTCATCCACCTCAAAGCAGCGGCTTCCTTTGCCGATCGCCGAAGCCATCGATTCCGCCTTTCCCTCATGACCGAACAGATAAGCGACCGTTTTTTCCTCGTCTTTCGCGATGAAGATCCGTTTCCCGGCGAACTCTTCCGGTCCGTTGGCGATATAACCGTAAGAGATGTCTTCCTTCTCCCAATCCTTCGAAAAAGCGATCAGCGTCTCACATAAGGCATCGTCGATGCGGCTTTCTTCAAGACGGATCATCGCAGCTCGTCGATCAGGCAGACTGCTTCCGCGATGACGCCTTCCCCTCTTCCGACGAAACCCAGTCCTTCACCGCGTGTCGCCTTGACATTGATCCTGGAGACATCGCAATGAAGATGATCGGCGATGTTCTTGCGCATCTGATCGATATGCGGAGCCATCTTCGGCTTTTCGATATTGATCAGGGAATCGATATTGACGACCTCATAACCGTGTTCCTTGAGCATCTTATAAGTCTCATCGAGCAGAAGCAGCGAAGAGATCCCCTTATATTTCGGATCGGTATCCGGAAAATGCGTGCCGATGTCTTTCAGACCCATGGCACCGATCAGCGATTCGATGATCGCATGCAGCAGGACATCCGCATCGGTATGCCCCAGCAGCCCTTTTTCATAAGGGATCTTCACTCCGCCGATGATCAGATCTCTTCCTTCCACCAGCTTATGTATGTCTTTTGACTGTCCTATCCTCACGGCAGTTCCACCTCCCTGATATCATCCACGACCCGGTCGTGGTTTTTTATAAGAATCTCTTTTGCCTGGTGTCCCTTGGCGACCAGGATACACTTCACGCCCATCGCCTTTGCCGTTTCCAGGTCGTGCAAGGTATCGCCGATCATCACGCAGTCCCCGGGATCCTTGTCTTTTATCCAGTCCAGAGCGATATCGACTTTCGATCCGGCATAGATGTTGTCGATGCCCAAGACCTCATCGAACAGATCCGAGATCTGCAGTTCCTCCAGCTGCTTCTTCAATTCAACGAGGCTCGAAGCGCTCAGCAGGATGTTCCGATATCCCTTCTTACGGCTGTTTTCCAGTACATCCCGCACGCCGTCAAAGACTTTATATTCTTCTCTTAATGCCCGATACCAGTCAAACCAGTAAGCACCGACTTCCGAATACGGATTTTTCGTCCAGTCAAAGCCGACGTTCTCATAATACTTTTTCACCGGAAAAGTGAAGATGGAGAGATATTCTTCCTTGGACAAAGGACCTCTGGGCAGTTTGAAGTGCTCGATCGTCCGGTTCTCCGCTTTGACGCAGACATCCACATCATCCAAGACCGTTCCGTTGAAATCGAAGATCATATATTTCATCAAAGACATTATATACAAAAAAAGGCCCGATAGGAGCCTATCGGGCCATCAATATTCGTCTGAATTATCGACCGGCATATCCTGATCATCTTCTCTTTCTTCCGATTCATCATCGTCCAGTTCGATCTGCGACAGATCGATGTGTGATTCCGCAAATTTTCTGCGCTCCACAAGGTCCCATTTGTTGTCCTTGAACGATGCGAATCTGGAATCGAAAGTCAGATCGGAATAGAATTGCGCGACTTTGTCGTTCGAAGCACCGTAGAGTTTGGAAACCTCCTCCCAAAGCTTCATAAACTGGACGGCTCGTTTCTTCTTCGAAATGATGTCGTAAGCAATGTCGGTCATAGACTTTGCACTTGCCATGTTACTACTTTACTCCCTAGCAATATTTGATTTTTATAATCCGTTCCTCATCGGAAATGAGGTAATGCATTACTAATATATCATTATTCATCTGAAATGCAACTACTTTTACATCTAATTTACAAATGCCCTCCGGTGTCGTGATCTTAGCATAATGATTCGTCTTCAGATGAAGCTCCAGCAGATGATCTTCCCCCTGCCTGAAAAAACAAAGACCGTCTTGATAGACGCACATTTCGCATAAAGAACCGTCATTATCGCAGTAAGAAAAACAATTTTTATCCGCGATATCCTTGACTGCTACTTCATCGTAATAACCGCTTGCCGGATGGCTGAGTGATACGATCGCATTCATCAGTATTCATTTAAACGCAATCATTTTAATAAGTCAACAATAATGCTAAAATTAAAAATATGGAATATCGCAATAAAAAAATACTGGTCATCGGCCTCGCCCGATCGGGCATGGCTGCGATCAAAGTCCTGCATAAATTAGGGGCAGAGATCTATCTTTCCGAAAGAAAAGAACCTTCGCCCGAAGACCTGCAGACCCTGAAGGAACTCGGGGTCACCGTTTACGATCAGGACATGTCTGTTTTTGAGAAAGATTATGATCTGGTCATCAAGAATCCCGGCGTCCCGCCGGTCTCCCCGATCGTCAGACGGCTCAATGAAAGAAACATCAAGATCATCACCGAGATCGAACTCGCTTTCGACGTTTCCAGACCGCAGCATTATATCGCGATCACCGGGACCAACGGAAAGACCACGACCACGACGCTCATGTATGAACTGCTGAAAACGGCGTTCAAAGAGAAAGCACTGGTCGGCGGCAACATCGGAACACCGCTCTGTGAGCTCGTCTTAGAACATGACCTGATGGAAAAGGAAGGATACTACATCTCTCTGGAGATCTCTAACCACCAGCTGGTCGACATCGATACCTTCCGTCCGCAGATCGCAACGATCATCAACCTGACGCCCGATCACATCGAGACGATGGGTTCTCTGGATGCCTACTATAAGTCCAAGACCGAAGTCTACCGCAATATGAAAGACGATGATGCCTTCATCGTCAATGAAGATGACGAAGTCCTGGCGGACTATCTCACAAAATATCCGCCCAGGTGCAAGACTTACGGCATCTCCTTAAACAGGACCGATACCTATTCTTACATCAAAGACGGCTGCATGTACGTCAACGGCAGGAAAGTCCTGCCTTTGGAAAACGTCCACATCGTCGGCCGTCACAACCTGCAGAACATCATCATCGCCGTCACCGCCTGCAAACTGCTGCACATCGACGATGAAGATATCCGCAAGACCATCGATGCCTTCAAAGGTGTGGAACATCGCATCGAATACGTCAGGACTCTCGACGGCGTCTCCTATTACAATGATTCCAAAGCGACCAATACCGATGCCACTAACACGGCCCTCGATGCTTTTGAAAAAGGCGTCATCCTCTTGGTCGGCGGCTATGAAAAAGGCTTGGATATGACCGATACCAGGAAACATCTTTCCTGCGTCAAGAAGATCATCGGCTTCGGCATCGCCGGCGAAAGGATCGCCAAAGATCTCGATCCGGATGCGATCGTCGTCAACGATCTCGTTCAGGCGGTCGATGAAGCAAGAAAATATGCTCAGCAGGGAGATGTTATCTTGCTGTCGCCTTCCACATCCAGTTTCGACCAGTATTCCGGTTACGAAGAAAGAGGAAGACATTTCAAACAGATCGTAAATTCTCTATGAAGAAGCAATACATAGGCGTTTTCGATTCGGGACTCGGCGGCCTGACCACCGTGTCGCAGATCATCGAAAAACTGCCGGAAGAAAACATCGTATTTCTCGCGGATACCAAGCACATCCCCTACGGTTCCAAAAGCAGGGAACAGATCATTTCCTATACCCGGGACAACATCCGGCTGCTTCAAAGCTACGGATTGAAAGCGGTCGTGATCGCCTGCAATACATCCGACGCCAATGCATCGGATGCCGTGAGGAAAGAATTCGATCTGCCCATCTTCGGTGTATTGAGACCCGCTTCGATCAAAGCTTATGAAACATCGGCAAATAAAAAGATCGGTCTGATCGCGACCGCATCGACGATCGCCTCAAGGCGCTATGAGGAAGAACTCCTGGCGATCGACCCCGAGATCTCTTTATACCCTGCCGCCTGTCCCGATCTGGTACCGATGATCGAAAACGGCAGCTTCCTGACGGAAAAAGAAGCAATGGAAGAGAAACTGCGGGAGTATATCGACCCGCTGGTGAAAGAAGGGATCGATACGCTGATCCTGGGCTGCACCCACTACGACATCCTTTCGGATCTGATCCTCGGGATCTATCCGCAGCTAAAGCTCGTCTCCTCATCCCGCTGTGTCGTCTTCGATCTGGAGGCCTGGCTGAAAGAACACGGTGCAGAAGAAACAGGAACGAAAGCGGAAAGGATCTATCTCGCCAGCAAGGACGCGGAAGACTATGACAGGATCGCTTCCTGTCTGATCCCCGGCATCAAGTTCAAAGATACAGAAAGCTGATCGTGAAGATCAGCTTTCTTTGTTTCCGTTATAAAGTTTCGCACATCCGAGCAGGTCTTCATAGAAACGGTAAGGGACAAACAGTCCGCCTCTGCCCGATCCCAGCTGTATGCCCGGTTTCGTCGTGCCGTGGAAATCGGAGCCGCCGCTTTGTTTCAGCTCGAAATGTTCCGCCAGAGAAACGGCGGTCTGCGTCATCTCTTCATCGAACTCCGTATAGCGGGTCTCGATGGCGTCCAGTCCCGCTTTTTTGGCTTCCGGCAGGAATTCCATCATCTCCTGATACGTCAGGTTGAGCAGCGGATGAGCCATGATCGCAGCGGCACCGTAGACTTTGATGAAACGGATCGCCGCGATCGATGTGATCTTCTTTGCCGGATAATAGAATCCTTTGCCTTCCGTGAGCAGCTCATCGAAGGCCTGGTTCACGCTGGAAACGTAACCTTTCTTCATGAGGATCCTGGCGACATGGGTGCGGTTGAATTCCTCCGCATCCGTAAGCGCAGCTGCCTCTTCATAGGTCAGCTCATAGCCGGCTTCATTGAGGTTCTTGATCAGGATGAGGTTGCTGTTGTGCTTGGCCATATGCATCAGTTCGACAAAATCCTCGATCTCGCCCCAGTATTTCTCATTGAAAAACAGGCCGACGATATGGACTTCTTTTCCTTTCCATTCCGTTGAAAACTCACAGCCCGGAACTGTGATGACATTGCTGTTCTTTCCGGCTTCCATGAATTCCCCGAGTCCGGCGGACGTATTGTGGTCGGTCAGCGCCAGGACGGAGATCCCTTGCCTCTCGGCAAGCCGGATCAGTTCCTCCGGAGTGAGCGTTCCGTCGGAGAAGACGGAATGGCAATGTAAGTCGACGTGTTTTTCCATCGAATCTATTATACCTTCTTATGCACAAAAGAAAAAAGGCGGGGTCACATCACTGTTCCCGCCTCAGACAGAAAGATCTTTTTAATAGTTTTCCGCGTTGACTTCGAAATAAGACTGCGGATGGTTGCAAGTCGGACAGATCTCCGGTGCTTTCGTACCGACGACGATATGACCGCAGTTGCGGCATTCCCAGACTTTGACTTCGGATTTCTCGAAGACGGCAGCCGTCTCGACATTGTGAAGCAGAGCTCTGTAGCGTTCTTCATGATGCTTCTCGATCGCTGCGACCAGTCTGAATTTCGCTGCCAGCTCCTTGAAGCCTTCTTCTTCCGCCGTCTTGGCGAACTCTTCATACATGTCAGTCCATTCGTAGTTCTCACCGTCGGCAGCTGCCTTGAGGTTTTCGGCAGTCGAACCGATGCCGTTGAGTTCCTTGAACCACATCTTGGCATGTTCTTTTTCGTTTTCAGCCGTCTTCAGGAACAAAGCGGAGATCTGCTCATAGCCTTCCTTCTTTGCCTTGGATGCGAAATAAGTATACTTGTTTCTCGCCTGGGATTCGCCCGCAAAAGCGGCTTCCAGGTTCTTTTCTGTCTTGGTTCCAGTGTATTTGTTCATATCATTCTCCCTTTACCATCAGTATAATCCGTTTTTCGGATAAAGTGTGAAGATCACTTCGTGTTCGTGGCGAAACGGGCTTTGATCTCATAGACCAGCTCCTTGCGGTTGGCCAGCAGCATCACGATGAACAAAGCCATCGAAGCGATCTGAAACGAGAATGCGATCCAATTCTCGATCGGCCAGGAGTGGATGGAATACGGGATCGAGACCAGATTGAACAAGCCCAGCAGGACGACCGAGATCAGATGCCGGTCCTTGCGGTCATATAATGCGAAAAACAAGACGAACATCACCAGCAGATCGGCAAACAGCACGATCGGAATGACCGTCTCTGCCCAGCCGGAAGACAAAAACCGGTCGATCAGGATCAGCAAGACCACGATATAAAACGTCACCTTGTTGGCGTGGGAATAGATCGAAAATTCCACCAGGCGAAGCGAAAAGACCAGTCTCCACAGTGAGAACAGCGACCAGGCCACGATGATCGACCAGAACTTCCCTTTGGTCAGATAATTGACCAGGAAGCAGATCAATGCAGCCGCGATGAACAAGATCCTGGCGATGCTGCGCAGCGTCTTATAGAAGGAACCCAGCCTCTCCGGGATCGGATAGATGATCTTAGGATTCATATTCGATGCTCCCTTCCAGATCGACGTTCAAGCCGTCTTCTTCCAGCAGTCTCAAAAGCACACGTTCGTATCTGTCGTCTTTGCTGTTGCGGATCAAGGTGAAGACGCAGATGCCGTTGACCGTTGCCAGTGTCGAAGTTGCCCGGTTCGGTCTGCCCGGCGGCATGACGAAATACATCCTTTCGATCTCTTCCGCCATCTCTTCCGGAAGATCGATCTTTCCGAGATTCGACAGTGTCATGCCGATAATGGAATTGCCCAGATAGCCATAGACGCTCTGCATGACCGGGACCTTGAGAAACAGCGGTACGAACGACAGGGAATTGATCAGTTTGCCGGTCGTCATCATCATCTGGTTCATCATCTTCTCGCTGCCTTTTTCCTTGATCTGGGCATCGATCTCTTTGACCAGTTCTCTTTTATCGGTGATCTGTGAGATCTCTTTCGACGCATTGAAATACATCGAATAATTACGCAAAGTCACGGAACCATTGAATTTACGCATATTGACCGGGATCTGGATGTTGAAGATGCCTTCCTTCTTTTTTATACATTCCTTCGCCGCCAGAAACAGCAGCGCCGTGATATATGCGGTCATTGTGCCATTGTAGGATCTGGCGATATCGTTCAATGCTTTTGCGTCCATCTCGTAGTGAACGATCCTGCTGATATGCGCTCTGCCGAGCTTTCCGTCGATCTGCAAAGACCGCTTGTCGACAAATGTCGAAAGTAAGGCATCCCCTTTTGCGTTCTTGAATTCGTTGACCAGTTCGTCTTCTTTCACTTCTTCGTTGATGTCCAAAACGCCTTGCGAAACAGGGATCTTCTTTCCCTTCAGTCTCAGATATTCGCCGATCAGCGTTTTGAGGAACGTCATGCCGCCGCTTCCGTCAGTCAGAACATGAAAGAATTCGACGGAGATCCGCTTCCTGTAATACAAGACACGGAAAGAACGGTAAGAACGAAGGACGATCGAGATCGGCTTGCACGGAATGTCTTTTTCTTCTTCCGCCAGAAAGACCGTATTGACTCCTTCCAGATAGTGCCAGAAAAAACCGTTCTTGATGACGGCAGAAAAACTCGGGAAGCGCTTGATCGTAAAGTCCAGAGCCAGCTGCAGCAAGACCGGTTCGACTTCCTCCTTCAGCTCCGCGGAAAGGCGGAACATCGGCATCTGCCCGTACTTCATCCCCAAAGGATAGACGATCGCTGCGTTATCCAGTGAATAATTCCGGCGCTGCGTTCCGGAATAGAAACTTCCGAGATTTCCGACATCCAGCAGTTCGCAGATCTGCGGTACGCTCTTCCCTTCTTCCAGATAATATTCGAATCCATCAATGAAATGACGGGTGAGCAGCCCTTTCGATAAGATCGGCAGATCGATGTTTTCCGACAGTCTTGTAAAAAACACATCGATCATCTCACGGTCGTCGTCCTTGAGCCCGCCTTTGAGTTTTTCCAGATGGAGATCTTTTTTGTTTCCTTGCATAAACCAATTATAATTCCAATATCCTTTTCGTTCAAAAAAGCATAAAAAAAGGACAACTCTTTTGTCCAGACAAGTGGCGGCCCCAACAGGAATCGAACCTGTAACTATCCCTTAGGAGGGGATTGTTTGATCCATTAGACTATGGGGCCACAACTAATATTATACACAAAACAAAAGAAAATAGGACTTCGTCCTATAATCTTTCAAGGATTAAAAATGAAAAACTTTCTACACTGATACTATACAAAAGTTTTGTGAAAGTTTTGTGAAATATTTACATATTATGAAAATTTTTTATTATCCTTGTAAATATTTTCATTCCTTTCCGGTCTCCATGGCGATGACTTTACGGAACTGCGTCTCATAAAGCTGTTTATAGACGCCGTTCATGGCGATCAGTTCCTCATGGTCTCCCTGTTCCACGATCTTGCCGCCGGAAATGACCAGGATGCTGTCGGCCTGTAAGATCGTTGACAGACGGTGAGCGATGACGATCGAAGTCCTGCCCTTCATCAAAACATCCAGAGCAGCCTGGATCGAAGATTCGGAGATCGAATCCAAAGCGGACGTCGCTTCATCCAGGATCAGGATCTTCGGATCCTTGAGTATGACTCTGGCAATGGATAGACGCTGCTTCTCACCGCCTGAAAGCTTCAGTCCGCGGTTGCCGACCTGCGTATCATAGCCGTCCGGCTGGGAAACGATGAAATCATGGATGTTGGCGATCTTGCAGGCATTCTCGATCTCTTCCATCGTTGCATCGGCTTTGGCAAACAGCAGATTCTCTTTGATCGTTCCGTTGAACATGTAGGCTTCCTGGGTGACCATGCCGATATTCGAACGCAGATACTTCAAGTCGAAGTCTCTGACGTCGAAGCCGTTGATCTTCACCGAACCGGAGATGACATCATAAAGCCGCGGCAGCAGATTGACGACCGTCGACTTGCCCGAACCGGAAGGACCGACGATCGCGTACATCTTTCCGGAAGGAACACTGAAAGAAAGATCCTTGATCAGCGGCACGTCTTGCGAATAATAGAATTCCACATCTTTGTATTCGATATCGCTTCTCTGGGAAAGATCCGGCTTGATCGTGACCTTGCCGTTTTTCACGGCCGGTTCCATATCCAGATAAGAGAAGATACGGGTGAACAATGCCATCGATCTGGTCAGATCGACGGAAACGTTCAATAAGGATTCGACCGGCCGGTACAGCCGGTTGATCATATTGACGGTCGCCGTGATCGTACCGACGGTGATGGCGGTATCGTTCATGGCGATGATCAGATAGCCGCCGGCCAGATAGATCAGAAGCGGTCCGAGATTCGTGAAGATGCCCATCACCACGCGGAACCAGCTGCCCGCTCGGGACTCTTTGACGGAAAGAGCGATCACTTCTTTGTTGATGTCATCGAACTTCTTGTCGATCGTATCTTCCTGCGTGAACAGTTTAATCAGCAAGGACCCCGAGACGGAAAGCGACTCATTGATGACGTCGTTGAGCTCATCAGTCTTCGCTCTTGACTCGCTCAAAAGCTGCCAGCGGTTCTTGCCGGCCGATTTGGTCGGAAGCACGAGCAGCGGGATGACCAGGATGCCGATGAGCGAAAGCTTGGCATCGATCCTGAATAAAGCGACGATCGTCGTGATGACCGTACAGACATTGGAGATGATATTGGTCAGGATCGAAGAGATGACCGTTGCCACACCTGAGATATCCGAATTCATGCGGGTGATGATGTCGCCCTGTTTCTCGGAAGTGAAGAAAGAATGCGGCATCCGCTGCAGATGCGAGAACATCTCGTTTTTCATGTCATAGACGATCCGCTGCGAGACCCAGGAGTTGATGTATGACTCTAAGACACCGACGGCATTGGAAACAGCCAGGGTGACGATCGCCAGCAGGATCAGCTGTACCAGCAGAGTCAGATCCTTTCCCAGGATCGCTTCATCGATGATCCTCGCCGTGATCAGCGAAGGAAGCAAGCCCAGCACCGAAGACAGGATGATGATCGCGAAAACGATCAGCAGCTGAAAAGTATAAGGCAGCAGATATTTCAATATGCGGATGATCAGTTCTTTGGATAATTTCGGGGCATTCTTTTTTTCCTCTTCAGTGAGGAAACCCCGCGGTCCGAGTCCGGGTGGCATGACGATACCTCCTATTTTTAAACAAGTATAACATAAAAAACTCCCGAAGGAGCTTTTACAGGACTGTGCCTGTCTTCCGCTTCGGGAGTCATCGTTTTTTTATCCGGCTCAGTACATTCCGCCCATGCCGCCGGCCGGCATTGCAGGTTCCGGTTCCTTGATCGTACCGACAGCTGCTTCCGTCGTGATCAGAAGTCCGGCAATGCTTGCGGCATTGAGGAGCGCGGACCTTGTGACCTTACAAGGATCGACGATACCGGTCTTATACATATCGACCCATTCGCCGTTCTTCGCATTGAAACCGATGTTGGCTTTCTGTGACAGCTGCTTATCGACGATCTCTTTGCCGCTGTGACCGGCGTTCTCGGCGATCTGATACAGAGGCTGAGACAATGCCTTGAAGACGATGTTGATACCCTTCTGGACATCCGCATCATCGGATCTCACCTTATCCTTGAGGTCCTTGTAAATGCTCATGAGCGCGCAGCCGCCGCCGGTGACGATACCTTCTTCGATCGCCGCTCTGGTCGCGTTGAGCGCATCTTCGATCCTGAGCTTTCTTTCCTTGAGTTCAGCTTCCGTCGTTGCACCGACTTTGATGACGGCGACGCCGTTGGTCAGTTTGGCAAGACGTTCCTTCAGATTCTTCTTGTCATAATCCGAGGTGCTTCTTTCGATCAGGTTCTGGATCTCGGCAACTCTTTCCTTGAATGCCTTCTTGGAACCCGTACCGTCGATGATCGTCGTATGGTCTTTCTCAACGACGACCTTCTTGGCGGAACCCAGATCCTTCATGCTCAGATCCTTGAGCTGCATGCCCAGATCCTTGGAAACGAACGTCGCACCGGTCAGGATGGCGATATCCTGCAGGTTGGCTTTCTGGTTATCACCGAAGCCCGGAGCCTTGGTGGCAACGACATTGAACGTACCTCTCAGCTTGTTGACGATCAAAGTCGAAACAACTTCGTTCTCCAGATCATCGGCAATGATCAGAAGCGGCTTGTTGGCCTGAACGATCTGTTCGAGGATCGGCAAGACTTCCTGAATGGTCGTAATCTTCTGATCGGTGACCAGGATCGCCGGATTCTCCATGACGACCTGCATCTTCTCTCTGTCGGAGACCATGTAAGGTGAAACATAACCCTTGTCATATCTCAGACCTTCCGTGACTTCCAGAGAAGTATCGAAACCTTTGGATTCATCTACATTGATGACACCGTTCTTGCCGACTTTCTCCATCGCTTCGGAAACGATCCTGCCGATCTCTTCCGAACCCGAGGAGATCGCAGCAACATTGGCGATCTCGGAAGCGGAATCGATCTTTCTTGCGTTCTTCAGAAGCTTTTCGGAGACCTTCTTTGCGGCCTGATCGATGCCTTCTCTCAGCAATACCGGGTTGGCGCCTTTCTCAACGGCATCCAGTCCGGAATGGATCATGGACTGCGCCAGCAATGTCGCGGTCGTCGTACCGTCACCTGCGGAATCGTTGGTGTGGTTGGCGACTTCATAGATCATCTTGGCACCCATGTTCTCGAATGTGTCTTCCAGTTCGATCTCTTTTGCGATCGTGACACCGTCATTGACGATCAGCGGTGAGCCATAACCCTTGTCCAGGATGACGTTCCTGCCCTTCGGACCTAAAGTGATCTTGACGGCATCCGCCAATGTATCGACGCCCTTCAATACGGATTCTCTGGCGTCCTTTGAATATTTAACGATCTTTGCCATAAAAAGCCTCCTAATCTACGATGGCCAGAATATCTTCGGCCTTGATGAGAATATATTCCTGTTCGCCGTCTTTGACTTCGGTCCCGGAATACTTCTTGTACATGACTTTGTCGCCCTTTTTCAAAGGCATCTCATAGACTTTATCATCTATTTTGATCTCTTTGCATCCGCTGACGGCTGCAACGACTGCATACTCTTCATTTTTTTCTTTCTGGGAAATGATGATCCCGCTTTGTGTTTCATTGGAAGCTTCCACTTTCTTCAATAAAACATTGTTATACAAAGGTTTTATCATAGTTTTTTTCCTCCTACCATTAACTATTATACCCGTTTATAGCACTCAGTCAATAAGAGTGCTAAATCTTTAGCATCACATTATCACTCAAAAAAAAGGCGGTCATCCGCCTAATTGCTGCCCAGGATCTTGATCAGCATGATCGTGGTATAAGTGTATGCCTCGACAGGATAATCCTTCATGTCGATACTGTTGGAATCGACCAGGATATGACCGTCGACGATCTTGGATACGATGACGGTATGAGACAGACCGCCGTTTCCGACGATGATGATGTCTCCTGGTTCCGCATAGTAAAGATTGACATTGGCATCCGCCACCAGGCCTTTCCCTTCGTTCCACTTGGCATAATTATAGAAATAATTGACATTGACCCAGGACCGTGTGCGGCCGTTCGGCGTGTCTTCCTCGTTGATCTCCGGTTCGTAATCCGGGTCCTCCACATAGCACTTCCACTGTTCCTCACCGAAGTAATCCAACGGAATGCCGCCTTCCAGCATGCATTGCGAAGCGTAGTTCTGACAGTTTCCGCCTTCATCGGTAAAGTTATACCAGAGAGGATTTCTGTCGTGGTGATACCTGTCCGCATAGGCTGCCGCCTTATTGCGGTCATAAGCTTTGGCGAACGTCTTGTTTGGAATATACGCCTTTTCCTTTGATTTGGGCAAGAGGATCTCTTTATTGTAAGTGAACATGTCCTTGAGCTGCCCGGAATAATACGCATAGGTGTTTTCAACATCATCGATGCTTTTTGCCTCGTCATGGAACGTCATGTAGTAGCCCTGTATCTTATCCAGATCTTCGATCTTGTATCCCTGATCGGTCTTAACGATCGTGAAGTAGTTTTCGATCTCATAAGTCTTGGACTCGATGCCGTTCAAAAACGAGAAGCACATCGTATCATCTTCCAAGAGGTCGACATAATACTTATCGTTCTCGACGCGGTAATCGGTGACCCCGAGATCGTAATGGGCTTTTTTCATCGTGAAATCGAAATCATGATCCTTGTGTGCTTCCACGACCAGCGTGATCGCCCGCTCGGAGATCTTTTCCATCAGCGGATCGGAAAACAGATCCGAAAGATCGGCGACCTCGAGCGTATACAAAGAACGGTAATAAGCGTCCATATAATCCGTGATCAGTTTCATGATGTCCTGCGGGACCGCGAACTCATCTTCGACTTTGCCTCTGAACGTGGCAGGAACGACGTTATCGTCTTCCTCTTCGATCACTTCTTCATCCGGCAGGACCTCTTCTTCCTTCGGCCTTCTGTCCATGTTCAAAGCGCCTAACAGCGTCAGGCACAGCATCGATACAAGGATCATCAGCATCAAGATGCGGCTTTTCATTTTCATAGGTCCCATCCTTTCGGCAAGCAGTTCATTCTTTGATGATCGTCTTCTCCATATTCGCATAGATCAGTTTGCGGATCCTAGCGTAGGCGGCGATATCTTCGTTCGACAATCCGTCATAGACCAGAGAACGGTAGTCCTCTTCCGCTTTGTCGAACTGATCGTCAAGATCGGAAGAGATGTATTCATAGAAGACCTTGTCACTTTCAAAGATCTTCAGATCGGCAATGCGCACACGGGAAGCGGCGACCAGCTTCGCCAGAGACAGCACGGCGGAAGCGTTGGAGATATCGCATGCCGTCTGCAGTTCCTCCATCGAACATTTCTCTTTCTTCTTATAGAGATAATACAGCAGTTTCGCATCATTGAGCTCCAGCGAATTCATCTGTGCCACGCTGTTGAGGAACTTCTCGAAGACCATACCCGACAGACGTTCAAACTGTAGTTCATAAGCGACGCGTTGAGTCTCAAGCAAAGGATCTCCTTGTTCCTGCGAAAGCTTCTTCACATCGTCCAGGATCGGGACCGTCAGTGCATCGGTGCCGACCGAGACCAGAAAACTGTAGATGACCGGTTTTCTCGTTTCGTATTCGTCCTGATCGAAGATCTGTCTGTAGAAATCGTTATAGTAGCCGATGACGCTCGATTTCATCTTGATGAGGCTGGGAAGATTGAGGTTCTGCCCGACCAGAGAGCCCTGCGTCAGCACATAGTAATAGACCGGCGTCTTCAATACCGAGACTTTGCGCACATGGATCAGATATTGCAGATTGAAGATGGCATCTTCCGATAAGGAGATGTTCTCGTCCATATGCAAGCCGTGAGCGGAAATGATCTCTTTCTTGTAGAGCTTGTTCCATAAGACTCCGTAATAGAAGTCCGCCGGAGACAGCAGCATCTTGTCGGCATATTCCTGGATCGAAATGACACCGCCCTTGCGGATCGAACCTTTTTTGGACATCTTGTCATCCACGACCCGGTAAAAATCGCCGATGACCATATCGCAGTCTTCCTCTTCCATCGCCCGGACCATCATCTTGGTCGAATCGAAAGGAAGGAAGTCGTCGACATCCACGAACTGTATGTATTCTCCCGACGCCATCGAAAGCGCCAGGTTCCGGGTGGAAGAGACTCCGCCGTTTTCCTTATGGACCGGAACGACCCGGGGGTCCTTTTCCGCATACTCGCAGATGATCCGGTAGGAATCGTCGCGACTGCCGTCATCGGCCAGGATCACTTCGATCTCTTTATAGTCCTGCGCCAGAAGAGAATCGACACATCTATGCAAGACGGCTGCACCGTTATAGACGGGAACGATGATGGATACTTTGGACATGATCAATCCTCCTTGAACAAAACGAACTTTTCAAGCGGAAACAGGACAAGGAACTGGATCAGACCGGAGATCGAGACCGCCAATGTCCTGGCCAGAAGAGCCAGGCTCGTTTTGGCCAGCCAGGCGACGATCCTGCCTTGCAGCCAGGTCGAAAACAAGATCAGCGAAAACATGACGGTCAGGTAGATGACCATGCTGCGGGAAGAATTCCTGCCTTTGAACGTGAACTTCATATTCATGAAATAACCGTAGAGATTTGCCAAAAAATTCGACAGAAAGAACGGAAGCACATAGCCCCAGGTCACGACACCGTCCACGACATAACGGCTCTCTCCGTTAAAGAGCGTCTTCGGATCGAAAAGCGGCTGCAGCAAGGAAGGAAGTTTGGCTTTCAGTCCGTCAAAGACGAAAGGAAAAAGATTTGCCAAAAGCAGCTGTATCAGTGAAGTCGAAAAAGAGATCAGATTGAACTTCAGAAACTGCCACAATCCGTTCTTTTCATATTTTTTATCCAGACGTTTGATAAAACTCAGATCCATATTTTCCATTATAAGCCATTTGCCGAAACAAAACAGGAGGAATTTCCTCCCGTTCAGTTATCGATATAGTTCTTCAGTTTCAAGGCGTCTCCTTCAAAAAGGAAAGTATCGAAGCCTAAGGAAGCGGCAGCATCGATATTGATCCTTCGGTCATCGACGAACAGACATTCCTCCGCTTTGAGATCATAACGCTTCAGAAGGACTTCATAAAATCGCTTATCCGGCTTCATCAGATGTTCGAACGCCGATACGGCCATACCGTCGAAACACTTTGCGCAAGGCACTCCTGGCCAGTATTCCTTCTGCATGACGCTGGCATTGGACAGAAGATAGATCCCGTAACCGCGGCCTTTCAGATCGAAGACCAGGTCGTTCATCCCCGGGATCTCGATCAAAGGATACGGCCAGCCGGCGATCAGGTTCCGGATATGCGGCCGCAGATGTCCGGGGAACTCAGGCGTGACCTTTTTGATCATCTCTTCTTCATTCAGATCGCCCATGTCCATTTGCAGCCACATTTCAGATCCGTAGATCTTTTCTTCGATCAGCCTGCGGTCGTTCTCATCGAAGATCTTTTCCCTGTCCATGAAGATCCCCGGATCGAAGCCGATGATGACCTTCCCCATATCGAATACGATATTTCGGATACCGTTTCTCATAAATGATCAAAACCCTTTCCTTTATTCTTTGCACAGTCCGATGACCATTCCTTATTCATTGATGGATACTCCTCTTTCCTAATGAATTATACCAAAGAATCCTCAGTCTCTTCATCTTCTGCAAGCTCGTATCGCATCACGTCCGAAGACAAAAAAAAGACGGATCCGATCAGACCCGTCTGTTTTGATAAAGTTTCGATCCTTTAACGTCAGCTGATTAACCTAATTCAGCGAAGTATTTGATCGTTCTTACCATCTGAGATGTGTAAGAGTTCTCGTTATCGTACCAAGCAACGACCTGGACCAGGTAGCAGCCGTCAGCGACTTTGGAGACCATCGTCTGGTTAGCATCGAACAGGGAACCGAACTTCATACCGATGATATCGGAAGAAACCAGTTTTTCCGTCGTGTAACCGAAGGATTCGTTGGCGTGAGCCTTCATAGCTTCGTTGATGCCTTCGACAGTGATGTCTTCACCGGAAACGACAGCGTGTAAGATCGTCGTAGAACCTGTGACAGTCGGAACTCTCTGTGCAGCACCGATGAGCTTGCCGTTCAGTTCAGGGATAACAAGACCGATAGCCTTTGCAGCACCGGTAGAGTTCGGAACGATGTTGGCAGCGCCGGCTCTTGCTCTCTGGAGGTCACCTTTTCTGTGAGGTCCGTCGAGGATCATCTGGTCACCTGTATATGCATGAACTGTCGTCATGATACCGGACTGGATCGGAGCGTAATCGTTCAGAGCCTGAGTCATCGGTGCCAGGCAGTTTGTAGTACAAGAAGCAGCAGAGATGATCTTGTCATCTGCAGTTAAAGATTTATGGTTGACATTGTAAACGATCGTCGGAAGGTCATTTCCAGCCGGAGCGGAGATAACGACTTTCTTGGCACCTGCATCGATATGAGCCTGTGCTTTTGCCTTAGAAGTATAGAAGCCTGTGCACTCCAATACGACATCAACATCTAATTCACCCCAAGGGAGATCAGCTGCCTTCGGCATAGCATAGATCGTGATTTCCTTGCCGTCAACAGTGATGGAACCAGGAACTTTTACAGTCTTGCCGTCTTCTTCATATTCAGGTTCTTTGGAAGAAACTGTGTGAAGATTCTCACCAAACTTACCACAGTATCCACCCTGAGCAGAGTCATACTTTAATAAATTTGCTAACATTTTAGGGCTTGTTAAGTCGTTGATCGCAACTACTTCATAACCCTCAGCACCGAACATCTGACGGAAAGCTAATCTACCGATACGTCCGAAGCCATTAATCGCTACTTTTACTGCCATAATAAATTTTTCCTCCTATTTTTATGACTACATATATATTATAAGGTTTTTCCACTGTTTTTAAATATGATTTACATGAAAAAAGGAAGATTTCTCTTCCTTTTCAAGTACTTGTTTTTTTACTTGACAGTGATCGAAGTGATGTGCGGCTGAGGTCCTTCGTACCAGTACAGGAAGCCTTCCATATCGATCACCTGACCGACCTGCAAAGCCTCGGCAGCCTCATATGCATCGGAGCCGTTGAAGCACAGATAAGACTCGACCAGGAACGTATACTTCATGCCGTCTTTTTCGACTGTGAAATAAACGTCATCACCTTCTGCGCCGGAGCCGTCCCAGTTGTATAAGAAGGCAGCGCCGTCATCGTTGGAAGCAACGACTGTCATGTCGGTAAGAACGACTTTCTGGTTCATGTAAGCAGCCGGATCCGTCGGTAAAGCGGATGTGATGTCGACCGGTTCAGCCAGCCACTTGTCACCGTCATCGATGACAGTGACGGTCGCGTCAGTCAGTTCGACTTCTCCGGACCATTCGGTCTTCGTACCTGTGACCTGAACTTTCATGCCGTTTGCCAGACCGTTCCATCCCTCACCGTAAGCGGTGGAAGCGACCAGTTTCGCATAGTCTTCTTCGGAGATCTGACCGCCGTAGACGAAGTAAGCACCGTCTTTGTCCTGTAAGTAGAGCGTTGCACCGTTGTAATAGCTCTGTGCAGCCTGGACATAGGCTTCGATCGTCACGGTCGCGGAACCGTCCGTCGGAAGAGCTGCATACTCTGCATAGCTGGAGACTGTGACTTCTGCCGGAGTCTCTTCCGGAGCAGTTTCAGGCTCCGGTGCAGGAGCCGGTTCTTCCTTCTTCGCACAGCCGGCGATCGTCAATACGACCAGCAGGCTCAGTAAAACAGTAAGTAATTTCTTCATTTTTTCTCCCTTCGCCGGGATATCCCCCGGGAACAACTCTATGATAGCACGATAGTCTCAGCTATTCAAAAGAGCTGACGGACTCAGCTCTTTCTTTGTTTCAGATAAGCGGAAAGGTAATACAGACCGATGAAGATCCATGTCAGCAAGAGGACGCTCAGTAAGATCTTCGAGGCTGCCGGCAAAGGACCGAGATCCTTTTTCGATGAAGCGCTGCTGGTCTGATCGAGGTGATACAAAGAGGAAGTATCGGAATACAGACGGTCGATGAAGGCATCGTCGATCTTCTCTTTCCGGCGGACGGCTTTGCATGTGGATTCGATCAGAGCCCCCGCCGCATCGCGGAGGGATGCCGAACCGTTGAAGACCGGTGTCACGAAACTGTCTTTCGTGTGATCGATCAGAAGCCGGGAAGCCGCGATCTTCACCTCGTAGTGCTCGTTGTCATCGCTTCCCGCCGAAGACAGATACTCCTGATATTCTGCGGAATCCAGAGCCTTGCGGCTGACCGGCACATAGCCTTCCGTTTTGGCATAGGCGATCTGCACGTCATCGGTGACCAGATATTGGGCAAAGAGCCAGGATGCCAGGACTTCCTGCGGATCTTCCTTGTTGAAGATACACAAGGACGGACCCTGTGAGATCATTTTCATATCCGCAGGATCATACTGCGGGATCGGCCGCACTACCGTTTCAAAACGGACGATCTTGTCTTCCGGAATATCGACCAGCGGCGCATCGCTTCCCATCCAGGTCGCACCGGCAGTCGAATCGATCGCAAAGATGCACTGCCCCGCATTGAGGAAGTTGGCCGGATAAGAAGAGATCTTGAATGTCGAGAACGCACCGCTTCCCGCGTGCCGGGCGATCTCTTTCAAGATCTCCCTTGTCTGATCGCTGAAGATGAGTATCGTTCCGTCTTCCTGAGAGTATGGCGCATCGAGCTGCTTCAGCATCGAGATCATCATATTGTCCGTGGACTTGTAGATGAACGGGATCATGACTTTCTGAGAATTGATCAGGAAGTTTCCTTCGCCGTCTTTTGCGGTCGCCGCTTCCGAGACTTCGAAGATGAAATCCCAGGTGAGCACATCCGGAACTTCGTAGCCGAGCTTCTCTACGAAATCTTTGTTGATATAGACCGCTTCGGTCGAACGCATGTAAGGCAGCGCATACTGGACACCGGAAATGACGCCTTCCTTCAGAAACTCAGGTACCATCTCATCGATGGAAGGACCTTCGAAGCGGATCTCACTTCCGCCCAGCCCGTAACGCTCATCGATCAGAAGATCATCGAGCTGCGCAACGACATTGTCGCCTGTGATATATGTAGCGATGTGATCGGGATATGTGATGCAGACATTGGGCGTCGTATCGGTCGCGATGTTGGTGATGACGTCGTTGTAGATCCGGCCGTAATCCGTATACAGCTTCAGATTGACTTTGATGTTGGGATAGATGGCCTCAAAATCGGCGATCGCCTTCTTGTATACATTGACCTGATTGATGTTGGTGTCGTTTTTTGCCCAAAAGCTGATCTCATAAGTCTTGTTTTCATCAAAACTTTCCGGAACAGTGAAACCGGAACTCTCCTTCGAACCGTGACATCCGCAAAGAAGCAGGAGAAGAAGGACTGCCGGCAAAAAGAAATGAAGCTTTCTCATCCTTTGGTACCTCCCCGGGAGACACCTTCCATGATCTTCTTGTGGAAGATGAGGAAGATGACGATCAGCGGGATGGAGATGACCACGACCGCCGCCATCATCGCCGGGATGTTCTCTCTGCCGAATCCCGACTCTCTTATCGTCTGGATGCCATTGGACACCAGGAAGTAGTTCTCATCATCCGTGATCAGCCTCGGCCAGACGTAGGCGTTCCAGCACTCGATCACTTTCAGGATCAGTACCGTCACGATGGTCGGACGGCAGATCGGGATCATGACCTTCCACAGATATTTGAAATCGGACGTTCCGTCGACTTTCGCCGCCTTGTAAAGCTCTTCCGGGATCTGCTCGAAATTCTCTTTGAGCAGATAGATGTAGAAGATGCTGGTAACGCTCGGCAAGATCAGACCGGGGAAGGAATTGCGCAGTCCCGCATTGGTGACTGTGACGAAATTGGTGATAATGACCAGTTCGTTCGGGATCATCATCAGTGACAGAAACAGTGTGAAGACGAAGTCTTTGCCTTTGAATTCCAGTCTGGAAAAAGCAAAAGCCGACAGGACCACGACGATCATCATCAGCAATGTCGTGACCGCGGTAAAAATGATCGTATTGACGAAATACTTGGCTAACGGCACTGCCGTGAATGCCTGTATGTAATTATCAAGCGTCGGTGACAGCGTGAAAAACTGCGGGATGTATTCGGCGTTATAAGCCGCATAGGATTTCACGGATGTCAGAAGCATCCAATAGAACGGGAACAGGACGATGATCGCCCAGAAGATCAGCAGCGCAAAGATCACCACGGTCCATATGGTGTTTTTTGCCTTGTTCTTGCGTTCCAGATCCTTGATCTGCTTCATCATGCTATCTGTAGTGGACATTTTTCTTGGAAACCATCAGGTTGATCATCGTGATCGTCAAAACGATCAGGAATAAGATGAGTGCTGCCGCCGAAGCAAAGGAAGGATAACCTCCCGAGTTGCCGTACAGCATGTCATAGACGTAACCGACGATCGTATTCATACCGGCTGCATTAAGATCCGTTCCGAACAGCGCAACGACATCCGAATAAGCCTTGAAAGCACCGATAAAACCGGTGATGATCAGATAAAACAGAGACGGCGAGATCATCGGCAGCGTGATCTTATAGAACGTGCGCCACTTCGAAGTGCCATCCACTCTTGCGACATTGTAGTAATCCTTATTGACCGAAGCCAGGGCGGAAGTCAGGATCAGGATCTTGAACGGCAGGACGACCCAGATCGTGTAGAAACAAAGGACGAACATCTTCGCCCAGTAAGGCCCCTCGATGAAATCGATCGAAGCGATGCCGAAACCGTTGAGCAGCAGATTGATCAGACCTTCCGAATAAGCGGTCTTTTTGAACAGGATCATGAAGACCAGGCCGACTGCCAGCGTATTGGTCACATAAGGCAAAAAGTAGATCGTCTGAAACAGATCCTTGAGCTTGCTGACGGAATTCAAAGCCAGAGAGATCACAAGTGCGATCCCGGTCGACAGCGGCACCGTGATGATGACCAGGATAAAGGTGTTTTTCAGAGCCTGCAGGAAATACGGATCATGCAGGACATAGGAATAGTTGTAGGTTCCGATGCCGTAGTACTGCTGCGAGGCAAAGTTGTATCCTTCCTCGACCGAATAGATCAGAACATCGATCAAAGGATAGATCATGAATACTCCGATGAACAGCAGTGCCGGCAGAAGATACAGCCAGCCCTTGAGGTCGTTCTTCTTTTTCATCGGATCACCTTTTCATCCTTCTTGGAGAAGACATGGACCTTGTTTTGTTTCAAAGAGAAACGGATGATCCCGTCCTTATGAGCGATCGGTTCATCGGCCGAAACGATGGCCCGGACATCTTCGTCGGAGATGCAGTGATCGTTGTGACAGACGATGCTGGTATCCCTGCCGGTCGTCTCCACGCGGTCGAAGCGGCAGCGGAACGGACCGTTCTGATCCGGATCGAATGCTTCCGGGCGGATACCGACATAGACTTCCTGATCTTCGATGTCCCGATGCCCGATCAGGTCCTCGCCGATATACAGACCGCGGTCTTTGATGCATCCTTCAAAGACATTGATCGCCGGTGTCCCCAAAAACTTCGCGACGAAAAGATTCACCGGTTCGTTGTAAACATCCTGCGGCTTGCCCATCTGCTGCAAGACGCCGGCACTCATGACGACGATCAGATCCGAGATCGACATCGCCTCTTCCTGGTCGTGGGTGACGAAGATCGTCGTGATATTGGTCTCCTTCTGGATGCGGCGGATCTGCTCTCTGGTCTGCAGACGCAGTCTGGCGTCCAGATTGGATAAAGGTTCGTCCAGCAGCAATACGCCCGGTGTCTTGACTAACGCACGGGCGATCGCCACACGCTGCTGCTGACCGCCGGAGAGCTCGTTCGGTTTTCTTTCCATCAGGGAATCGATCTGCACGAGCCTGGCGGCTTCAAGTGCTTTCTGTTCCATGACTTCCTTGCTCAGTTTCTGATCCCCTTTGAGGTTTTCCAAAGGGAACAGGATGTTCTGCCGGACACTCAAGTGCGGATACAGCGCATAGTTCTGAAAGACCATGCCCACTCCTCTGCTCTCGGGAGGAAGTTCCGTGACATCGAGGTCACCGAAAAAGATCCTTCCGGAAGTCGGTGTTTCAAGACCGCAGATGAGATTCAGAGTCGTCGATTTTCCGCATCCCGAAGGACCCAGAAGACCGACGAGTTTGCCGTCCGGGATCTCGAAATCAAAGTCATTGACCGCCGTTACGATCTCGTTTTTATTATGTCTGGAAATGAATTTTTTAGTCAGGTGATCAAGTACGATTTTCATTGTCTGCCCCTCACATCTAAACTTAATTATAAAATCAAAGACCTGCAGAATTCCACAGGTCTATGCTTTCTTGATATCAAAATAAAATTTGGAATACTCCCCTTTCAAGGACTCCACGCCGCACTCCATGCCGTGAGCTTGTATGAGCTCTTTGGCCAGAGACAGGCCGATCCCCGATCCGATATGATGACGTCTGTGCTCCTTATCCACCTTATAATAGCGGTCCCAGACGTTATTCAAGTCCTGCTGATCGATGCCCTCACCGTTGTCATAGACATAGATCCGTACGGCATCTTCCAGTTCTTCGCTTCCCAGGATGATCTTCTGTTTCTCCTTGTCGTTATAATTCAGCGAATTGTTGATGAAATTATACAAGACCTGCTTGATGCGTTTGACATCGACTTCGACCGTGCGATCCGCTTTGCAGTCCATCAGCAGTTCGATCCCCTGAGTCTCACAGAACTTTTCATATTGTCTGTAAACGCTCGTCAGCAGATCGGAGATCAGGACCTTCTCTTTATGCAGCTCCAGTTTGATCGCATCGATCTTGGAAATATCGATCAGGTCATCGACCAAGGTGGAAAGCCGCTTCGCCTCATCGATGATGACATTGATGTTTTCTTCGGTATTCTCTTCCGGCAGATCGCGGATCATCTCCCCGTAACCGACGATCATCGTCAAAGGCGTCCGCAGATCGTGTGAGACGTTGCCCAGAAGCTCCTTCTTGGCTCTTTCCGCCTTCAATATGTCTTCATTGGCTTCCTCCAAGGTCTTGTTGAGTTCTTCGAACTCCATGGACCCCGTCTTGACCAGCGAAGGATCGTATTCTCCTTTGGACAGATTCTTGGATTCGGAGTTGATCTGTTTGATCGGCGAGATGATATAGCGCGAGATGAAGAACGCAAGAAGCAGCGTCATCAGCAAAATGATCGCCAGGATCAGCAGATATTGTGACTTGATCGTCGAGATGGTCGTATTCAGCGGCGTGATGCCCGAAGAGACCATGACCATGACCGTTTTCTCATCGTACGTGAGCAGCTTGGCAAAGATATAGACATCTTCCGGTTTGTCCATGAAATGACGCTGATAGCGGAAATTATCAAAAAGCTTTTCCTTCTCTGCCGTCTCATCGACCTCAGAAGCGATCGCGTTGACCGTCGCATTATCGATGCCTCTCAATGTGCAGGCACCGGTATAAGAAAGATCCGGATCGTTGGAAACGACACGGACACAGACCTCGTTGGACATCGAAAGATGTTCGATCAGTTCGTCAAAATCATCTTCCCCTACCAACAAAGCTACATTTTCACCGGTGCTTCTCAGTGACTTGATCTTATTGGCCTTATAAAAATCGTCCAGGAACGTCGTCTGTACGAAATAGACCAGACCCATGACGCTGACGACGAACGCCAGCAGGATCACCGTCAGCTGCAAAGCCAGACTATATTTCTTTTTCAAAGCGGTAACCTACACCTCGAATGGTCGTTATATAATTGCCGTACTCTTTCAGATCTTTCCTCAGCAGTTTCATGTGTGTGTCAAGAGTACGGTCATCCGAATCGTATTCATAGCCCCAGACTTTGGATATGATCGACTGTCTTGTCAATGCATTCCCCATATTCTTGAGCAGGTACAGCAGCAATTCGTATTCTTTATTTGCCATATCGACTCTTTTTCCGTCGATCGACACCATATGGGCATCCTCATCGACGACGAGCCCTTTTACCGTGATCTTATTGGAGGTCTTCATCTCTCTCTTCAGGATGACCTTGATACGCATCATAAGTTCCTTCAAAGAGAACGGTTTGGTCACATAATCCTCTGCCCCGATATCAAAACCGTAGATACGGTCATATTCCTGTCCCAGAGCCGTCAGGAAGATGCAAGGAACATCCTTGATCTCTTTCATTTTCTTCAGCGTCTCATAGCCGTCCATCTCCGGCATCATGATATCCAGCACCACCAGATCGAAATCTTCATTCGAAAACTTCTGGAGTGCCTGTTTGCCGTCAGACGCCAGTACACATTCGTGTCCTTCATGGACCGCATATTTTCCGATCATCTCTCTGATCTTCTCTTCATCATCAACGATCAATAGTTTTGCCATAATTACATGTTAACCTCGAAATGTGAATTCCAACTGAATTTTGTCTTCCAATTTAATATTTTTATTATATAATAGTTATTGTTCTTGCGGATTAGCCAAGCGGTAAGGCAGTGGACTCTGAATCCACCATTTCGAAGGTTCGAATCCTTCATCCGCAGCCATTGATCTCTAAAAGCCTTTAAATAAAGGCTTTTTTTGATTTTTCAATGGCGAAAAACCGTTTTTCTGCAAGAATTCTGCAAGATTTCTGTAAGATTGGCTATCTGACCAGTGTCCGAAATTCAGGTATGGAGTCTGTCAGGAAACGGCAGTACCTTTCGCTGATTTCAACGATCTTCCTCTC
>JAFOLW010000070.1 GCA_017419165.1 Erysipelotrichaceae bacterium | reverse complement strand
GCAGTTTTGTCTGCACCTTCCTTCAGATTCTTCCTCGCGGAAGACACCCTTGGTGTTCGACTAGTGGTTGACCACTGCGATGATAATCCCCACGATGGACTTTCACCATCAAGATATATGCCATGCCCGGCACACTATGAACAAAGAGCCCTTCCGGCTCTTTGTTTTTTATTCTTTCTTTTCCTTTTCTTCCTCTTCGTACATCTTATACAGCTGCTTCCAGTATTTGTCATCGTAGCCTTCCCATAAAGGCTCGACCTTGGAAGCCTCATTCATGAAATAAAAGACATCTCTTCCCAGTTCGAATCTTCCCTTATTGGTATGCATATCGATGGTCCACTCCGGGATCTCCGGGATCTCACCCTTTTCGTTCTCTTTCATGATGATGTTCTTGATCTGATCGGTGGAACGCTCCTTCTTGCATCCGCACAGATAACGGATCGCATATAAGAAGAAGATCGGACGGTCGCCATCCCCATAAGGGAACTCTTTTCTTAACTGATTCAGCGTGTTGACGATGACCATCGCATTGGGATCGCCGAAACCGATATCCTCTACCGAAATGACCAGTAATCTCGTCCACATCTTTTCCTCATGGAAATTGGACGTCGCATATAATTCATACGCAAAACGCATCGCCAGGTCTTCCTGTCCTCTGCGGATGCATTTCTGTAATGCCGAGATCAATAAGTCTGCGCTGATGCCGTGTTTTGAAACCGTACTTGCCCAAGGATCGTAATATTCTGCCATGTTTTTCTCCTTCTTTTCTTTCAATTCCTATTTTACTATAACCGGATCAGCGGAACATTTACTTCTTTTTCAAAGATCCTTCAGATGAGACCGAGCCTCTTAGCTTCCGCCAGGACCTCTTCATCGCTGAGATCGTCCGTATCATATACTTCTGCCGCCGCCGGAAAGCCCATCAAGGGGTCATCCCTGCCCATGACGACAGCGGCTGCCCCGTAATAGTTTCTGATCTGCTGTCTCAGTTCATCGATATCGATCTTATCCATTTTCAGGTCCTCCTATCATCTTTCATCGAACAATTGATGCTTCATAACTATGTTAAAACCGATCATATTTTTTCTGCGGATATTATACATCCGATCCGAACCTATGCATTATAATCAAATTATGAAAAGAAACCAGAAGATCGCATTCCTCTCTTTGGGGATCGCCTTATATGTCGTCTTGTCCGCTTTTGTCATCATTCCGATCGTCAACCGGATCAAACTTGACCTCGGTTACATCGTCTTCGGCATCTATCTCAATACTTTCGGCATGCCGGCAACGGTCGTCGGCGTCTTAGGCTGCGTCCTGGCGGAACTTCTCAAAGGCGGATCGCTCCGCATCGCCTGGCCGATCGGACAAGCATTCATCGGTCTGACTTTAGGCTATTTACTGCCGAAGACAGAAAAGACCTGGCTAAAGATCGCATATTCCGTCGTCTCCGTCTTCATCGGCATCGCTCTGATCAAGACGGTCATCGAAGTCTGGATGTATCAGTTCCCCTGGGGACTCAAGTTCGCCAGCAATTCCACCGCCTTTGTCATCGATGCCGCCGCCTTGGTGATCGGCATCCTCTTGAACAGGAAGATAAAGATCATCCGATAGACGGTATCTCCAATACTTTTAAAAAGACATCCCCGTAATTCATGACCAGAAATAAGGCAAAGCCGATATACGGTCCGAAGGGGATCTTTTTATTCTTACCGATCCCTATGCCGGTCAGGCCAAACAAACTCGAAAACAGCAGTAGCAGAACACCTTTGATGAGACCTGTATGAAGACCGGCCAGGAAGATCAGTTTGATGTCTCCGCCGCCCAGGTTCTCCTTCCCGGTCGCCCGGTCCAGAAAGAGTGACAAGGCATAGATCATCAGGCTCAGAAAAGAAGCGGAAAGAAGCCTGGTCAAGCTGAGGCCGGTAAACAAAGACCGTAAAAGCCAATTCAGTATCCCTGCCAGGATGAAAAGATCGGGAATGATGTACGAGCGAAGGTCGATCAAAGAAAGCCCGTAAACGATACAAAACAGGTTCAGATCGAAAAACAGATCCGTCTTTATCTTCCCGTAGTGCAGATACGTCAATACAAAGACGACGCCTAAGACCGCTTCACTTAACGGATAAGTCGGCGGAAGCCTGTGTCTGCAATAGCGGCAGCGCCCCTTCAATACGATATACGACAGGATCGGGATCAGATCCAAAACCTGCAGTCCATGGCCGCAGACATCGCAATGGCTTCTTGAGCGAAGGAAATCTTCTTTGTTGACGATGCGCATCGAAAGACAGTTTAAAAAACTGCCGAAGATACTTCCGCAGATGAAAAAAGACAGAATGAAGAAAGAACGTTCATTCAAAAATGATCTGTAAAGCTCCGAATCCATTTCGCAAGCCTATTTTAACATGGCCGTTCAATAAAAAATTCCCAAGTTGAAAAGGTCATCTCCCTGAGGAAATGACCTGAATAATGAATTATCCGTTATGATCTCCCGGCTTGCCCGAAGGCTTTTCGCCGTCCGGTTTCTCCGGCGGTGTGCCGCCTTCTCCCGGACCGTGTCCGCCGTCTGCCGGCATCTCCGGCATCGATCCGCCATGATCGGAAGAAGAACTGAGGACTGCTTCGATCGCTTCGCCTTCGCTTGCCTGGCTTTCTTCATACTCCGCGCCGTCCACATACAGCTTATGGCCGTTCAGATCGATGGCATCGGCATCGCAAGTCAATGAAGTGATATAAGAGTCTTCCGTCAATGTCCATTGAGAACCTTTCTCGATCTCAACATAGACCTCTCCTTCTTCCCCGGCAGGATTGATCGAACCGGTAAAAACGGAGGAGTCTTTCAGATAAAGGTTGAGGTCAGAGACATCATCGACCAGGATAGCTCCGTCGATGTTCTGCCTTGATGCATACAACGTCACGTGACCGCCATTGGAACCTTCACTGCCCCAGCCGGCCGCTTCCGCTCTTAAGAAAACACCTTCGGCATCTTCATTGACGATCGTCACATCGCTCAGACTGATCGCTGCGACCGTATTGTTGACAAAGAAGATGTCACCGTTCTTGTTGGTCAGACTGCCGCCGTTCATCGTGAAGCTTGCCAGGCCTTCATCCGCGTCACCGGACATCGACTGGTAGATCATGACTGCCTGGTAAGTATCGGACTTGTCGGAATTCTTGGAAACATTGTCCGCAACAAGTGTCACGTCATTCAGCGTCACGCTGTTTTGTCCTTCCACGACGACGCCTTGCGAAGACGTCGATTCCAGATAGGCGTCACTGACGGTGATATCCGCAGTCGAATAGATCGCCGGCGAACCCTTGCCGTCCGTGATGTAGGAACCGCCCGTCACATTCACGTTGCCGCCGCCCCGGTCGGAACGGATCGCTGCGGAAGAATTGCCGGTCGTGTGAACATTCAGGTTCTCTGCATTCATCGTTCCTCCGCCGGTCGTCATCAGACCGCCGGAACAGTTGCCGGATGTCTCGATCAAAGAATCCGAAATGTTCACCGTCGTTCCTTCTCCGTAAGAGAAGACGCCGTTGGCATGGGTACCGTCAGTTTCGACAACGATCTTTGACAGATTCAGTGTCGCTCCGTCATATGCGTAGACTGCCGCATTCTCGCCATAGAAGTCCGCCTCATCCCCGGAAGAATCACCGGTCTTTTTGACGGCGATATTGGCGTAGGATGCTTCTGTTCCGCTCACCTCGATGGCATGTCCTCCGTCCTCATCGTTTTCATATGTTTCATCGATCGCGATATCGTCCTTGCTGATCAATGTCGTTTCCTTCGTATCAGCTGTTTCAATACTGTTCGTATCCGCAGTATCCGATGCTTCAGCCGTTTCTTCTTTGGAAGAACAGCCGGAGATCATCAGACATAAGACTGTGGATATTGCTGCAAGCTTTTTCTTGTTCATCGTGCTTGTCCTCCTCTTGATGGAAGTATTGTATCGTATCATTTCTGAACTCTGTCTGAACTTAAGGAGAAGAATCTATGAAAAACGATCTGTAATTTACCGAATAACGGTATCCATCAAAGAGGAGAGGCAAATAAAAAGGGCAGCACGACGGTGATTCCGCTATGCTGCTTCATTTTCTTATTTCTTGGTCGTGAATACCTTGTTCAGGACGATCGTCGACAAGGCGATGATCCCCAAGGCAAAGAACAGACCGACCTCTCCCTTGAAGATGTAGATCAGGTTGTTCAGGAAATTCATCGGTGTAAAACTCATTCTCTTGACCTCCTACATGAAGAAGCTCATGATCAGACCGCCGGCAACGACGGATGCGATCTGTCCGGAGACATTGACACCCATCGAATGCATCAGCAGGAAATTCTGATTGTCTTCTTCCAAGCCCATCTTATGAATGATACGGCCGGACATCGGGAATGCCGAGATACCGGCGGCACCGATCATCGGATTGACCTTCTTCTTCAAGAACAGATTCAGAAGTTTGGCGAACAAAACGCCGCCTGCCGTATCAAAGACGAAGGCGAATAAGCCCATGCCCAAGATCATCAGCGTATCCGGCTTCAGGAAGTTCTCCGCCTGCATCTGCGATGCGACGGTGATGCCAAGTAACAGCGTGATCATGTTGGCCATGGCGCCCTGTGCCGTGTCGGACAGGCCGTTTAAGACGCCGCATTCCTTCAAAAGGTTACCGAACATCAGGAAACCGACCAGAGAAACGGAAGCCGGCGAGATCAGTCCGGCGATCACCGTGATGATGATCGGGAACAAGATCCTCGTGGTCCTGGAAACGTCTTTTGGTTCATAGTCCATGCGGATCATGCGCTCTTTCTTGGTCGTCAAAGCGCGGATGACCGGCGGCTGGATGATCGGCACCAGAGCCATATAGGAATAGGCAGCAACCATGATCGGACCCAAATAGGTGGAATGCAGTTTCTGGGCAACGACGATGGCCGTCGGACCGTCCGCCGCACCGATCGTCGCGATCGAAGCGGCATCGTTGACCGGGAAGAACATCGATGCCAGACAGAAAGTGAAAAAGATACCGAACTGCGCAGCAGCGCCGAACATCATCAGCGACGGATTGGTCAATAGCGGACCGAAGTCGCACATCGCCCCGATGCCGATGAACAACAATAACGGAAACAGTTCGTTGGCGATACCTGCGCTGTATAAAGCGGACAGCGGCCCTTCCTGGAAGATCCCGTTGATGTACTGATCGACCGCGCCGGAAAACGGCAGATTGACCAAGATCGCGCCAAAGCCGATCGGTAACAGCAGCGACGGTTCCATGTCCTTGGCGATCGCCAGATAGATCAAAATACCGCCGATCACCCACATGGTGACTTGCTGCCAGGAAAGCTGCAGCAGATTTTCATATAGAAAACTCATAATAACCCCCAATCAAAGATGGAATGTGACCTCATCACTGAACAAGGAAAGTTCTTTTCCTTGCCACAGGACCTTCAGGGAATAATCCTCACCGATCCCCAGGACTTTGACTTTCTTTTTCTCATCCCCGATCCTGCAATAGACTTCTTTCCCTTTGAGGTAGTCATAAGCTTTGACTTCCTCATAAAGATCACATCCCGATTTCAGTTTTTCAACCGTTTGAATCAATTTATCATAGACGACATCTTTGAACGATCCGATATCGACATCCTCATGAAGCTGCTTTTTCATCGACGTCGGTTCATGAAGAAGTCCTGTTGCGAAATCCTCTTCATTGACATTGATGCCGATCCCGATGATCAGAGCCTCCATCTTCGCCTTTGACACCGCCTCTAACAGGATCCCGCAGATCTTGGCATCCTTCACGTAGACATCATTCGGCCATTTGATCGAAAGATCCTTCAAGCCGATTTTTTTCATGCTTTCAAGGACGCTGTAGGCAGACAAGACCGAAAGAGACGCAAACTTCTCCATGACCTTCTCATCTTTGATCAGCAGCGAGAACGTCAGGTTCTTGCCTTTGGACGCCGTCCACTTCCTGCCGCTCCTGCCCTTTCCGGCCGTCTGCAGATCCGCACGGACGAAGGTCTGATCTTCAAGCTGCTCATAATGCGCTTTCAGATACGTATTGGTCGAATCGATCGTATCAAAGAACAGTTCTTTCATTACTCCAGTACGATCAGAACGTCTTTGTTCCGGACATCGTCACCGGCAGAAACGACGATCTGTTTGACCTTGCCGTCATACGCCGACTGGATCTCATTTTCCAGTTTCATCGCTTCGATGATGGCGACGGTCTGGCCTTTCTTGACGGTATCACCGACATTGACCTTGACCGATAAGACCTTACCGGCGATCGGCGCCAGGATATCGTTGGCACCTTCGGAAACGGTGACAGCTTCTTTTTTCACTTCTGCAGGGGCTTCAATGCTGCCCTTGACCTCGTCGACGGCTTCCACTTCGACTTCATAGACCTTGCCGTTGACTTTGACTTTATAGACTTTCATTAACTGATCCTCCTGACACTTTTGATCTGAACGTTTTTGTGTGCTTCATTGCGGCACTCGATCGCTGCCACCAGGCAGGCAACCGTCGCATCTTCATCGTTCAGATCCAAAGGTGTATATTCTTTTATCGATTTATTGACAGGTGCTTCCTCTTCCTGAGTTTCTTCCTTGTCCGGTCTCTTGAACTTCGAGATCAGGATCAGGATGCCCAGGTAGACGAATATGGCGATGATGCCTGAATAATCCGGTGTAAAATCCATCATGCCCTCCTATATGAACATTTCAAATTCGTCGGTCTCATCCTCTTGCGAAGCATATTTCTTCTTCAGGAAAGAGACGGCGACATTTTCAAACAGTGCCAGCGACAGTACGTCTTCATCGCTTCTTGCAATGTCCTTGTACTGTTCCTTGAGCTTGTCGAATTCCGGTTCGAGAAGATCTGCCGGACGGCAGGTGATGACTTCATCATCGCCGATGATCATCTTCCGGATATCCGGATCGACTTCCGCCGGAGACTTGCCGTATCTTCCATGGAGATAATCCTTGATCTCCTTGGCACACATCTTGTAACGCTCCCCGTTCAAGACATTGAGGACGGCTTGCGTACCAACCATCTGTGACATCGGCGTGACTAACGGCGGATAGCCGAGGTCTTTTCTGACCTTCGGGATCTCCCGCAGGACTTCCTCATACTTATCCATGGCACCTTGGTCGGTCAGCTGTTTGATCATGTTCGATAACATGCCGCCCGGCACCTGATAAGTCAGGATATTGGGATTGACTTGAAGAGATTTCGGATTCAATAAACCGTTCTTGACATATTTGTTGACGATGTCCGTCATGATCGGTTCCGCCTTATGTAAGACTTCCAGATCCAGTTTCGGATCATATTCCGTTCCCTTCAAAGCGTCACATAAAGCCTGTGTGGAAGGCTGTGCCGTGCCGTTGGACAGCGGGGATAATGAAGTATCGACGATGTCGACACCGGCCTTGATGGCCGCCATATAAGTCATCTCGCAGACCCCGGCCGTGCAATGGGAATGCAGTTCCAGCGGGATCTTGATCTCCGCCTTGATCGCCTTGACGAGCTTCGTCGCATCTTCCGGAAGCAATACACCGGCCATATCCTTGATGCACAAGGAATCGGCACCCAGAGATTCGACTTCCTTAGCCAGAGAGACATAATACTCGACGGTATGGACAGGCGATGTCGTATAAGACAAAGCGATCTGGCATTCGCCGCCGTACTTCTTCGTCGATTCGACGGCCTGTCTCAGGTTGCGGATATCGTTCAGCGCATCGAAGATACGGATGATATCGATGCCGTTTTCGATCGACTTCTTGCAGAACATGTCGACGACATCGTCGGAATAATGACGGTAGCCCAGGATGTTCTGCCCGCGGAACAACATCTGCAGTTTGGTCTTCTTGCAGACCTTTTTCACTTCCCTGAGTCTCTCCCAGGGATCTTCGTCCAGAAAACGCATCGCCGCATCGAACGTTGCCCCGCCCCAGACCTCGATGGCGTAGTAACCCGCATCATCGTAGATCTTGCATAAGTCGACGACTTCCTTTGTCGTCATACGGGTGGCAAACAGTGACTGATGACCGTCCCGGACCGAAGTTTCAACGATCTTGACCATAGACGGCTAATCCTCGATATGAGGTCCTGCCGCGACTAAAGCCTTGCCTGCCTCGCTGGTCTCATATTTCTTGAAATTCTTGATGAATCGGGAAGCCAGGTCTTTGGCCTTGACGTCCCAGGAATGAGCGAATTCATAGGTATCGCGCGGATCCAGGATCTTCGTATCGACACCCTCCAGAGAAGTCGGGACCTCGAAATCGAAATACGGGATCTTCTTGGTCTCGCAGCTGTTGATCGAACCGTTCAGGATCGCATCGATGATGCCTCTGGTATCCTTGATCGAGATACGCTTATGCGTACCGTTCCACCCGGTGTTGACCAGGTATGCCTTGGCACCGGATGCTTTCATCTTCTTGACGAGTTCTTGCGCATATTTGGTCGGATGCAGTTCCAGGAATGCCTGGCCGAAACATGCCGAGAACGTCGGCGTCGGTTCGGTGATGCCTCTTTCCGTACCGGCGAGCTTTGCGGTAAAACCGGAGAGGAAGTAATACTGTGTCTGTTCCGGATCCAGGATCGAAACCGGCGGCAGAACGCCGAACGCATCCGCAGACAGGAAGATGACGTTCTTCGCAGCCGGAGCAGCCGAGATCGGCTTGACGATCTTTTCGATATGATCGATCGGATAAGAGACACGGGTATTTTCCGTGACGGACTTGTCATGGAAATCGATCTTGCCGTTTTCGTCGACCGTCACATTCTCCAATAACGCATCCCTGCGGATCGCATTGTAGATGTCCGGCTCGGATTCCTTGTCCAGATCGATGACTTTGGCATAGCAGCCGCCTTCCAGATTGAAGACGCCGTTGTCATCCCAGCCGTGCTCATCATCGCCGATCAAAAGTCTCTTCGGATCGGCCGACAGCGTCGTCTTGCCGGTACCGGAAAGACCGAAGAAGATGGCGGTATTCTCGCCGTTCATATCCGTATTCGCGGAACAGTGCATGGAAGCCATGCCCTTGAGCGGCAGATAGTAGTTCATCATCGAGAACATGCCTTTCTTCATCTCACCGCCGTACCAGGTATTGATGATGACCTGTTCCCGGGAAGTGATGTTGAAGGCGACGCAGGTCTCGGAATTCAGACCGAGCTCCTTGTAATTCTCCACCTTCGCCTTGGAAGCACAGTAGACGACGAAATCCGGTTCAAAGGACTCTTCCTCTTCCTTGGACGGCTTGATGAACATGTTCCTTACAAAATGAGCCTGCCAGGCAACTTCCATGACGAAACGGACGGCCATGCGCGTATCCTTGTTTGCACCGCAATACGCATCCACGACAAACAGTCTCTTACCGGAAAGCTGCTTTCTCGCAAGCTCCTTGACGTATTCAAATGTTTCTTCGCTCATCGGATGATTATCGTTCGGATAATCCTTTGAAGTCCACCAGACAGTATCCTTGGAATTCTCATCCATGACAATATACTTGTCCTTAGGAGAACGGCCGGTATAGATCCCGGTCATGACATTGACAGCACCTAACTCGGTCTCCTGTCCTTTTTCATAACCTTCCAGTTCCGGCTTGAGTTCTTCTTCATAGAGCGTTTCATAAGATGGGTTATAGACGATCTCTTTGACATCGTTGATCCCATATTTGTTCAGATCGATATACACTTTACGATCCCCCTTCTAAGCTGTCCGAAAAAACAGCATTCCCCTTTATTCTAGCAAAATCGCTCTTCAGTTTCCGATTTTTCGGCACAGTTTATATCAATTTCAGTACATTTTTCGAAAGGGATTGAAAATTTCTTACAATGAAAACCGTTCAAGCTGAGCAGAAGACAAAATAACTGAACAAATGAAAAAAGGAGGTCTGACCTCCTTGTACTTACATTCCGATCGAAATGCAGATGAGCCGGACGATGAACGCCACAACATAAGCCACCAGGCATTGCCACAAGACGATGCCGATCGCCCACTTGCCTCCGAGTTCCCGCTTCATTGCCGCGATCGCCGCGACACACGGCGTATACAGCAGCGAGAAGACCAGGATCGTCATGGCGGAGACCGGATCGAAGACCTCATGGATCCTGCTTCCGAAGGAGACTTCCAATGTCGCGACCACGCTTTCTTTCGCCATGAAACCCGAGACTAGCGAAGTCACGATGCGCCAGTCACCCAGACCCAGCGGCCTGAATATCGGTACCAGCAGACCGGCGATCGAAGCCATGATGGAATCCGAAGAAGATTCTACTGCATTGAGGCCGATATCGAACTGCTGTAAGAACCAGACGACGACCGTCGAGATCAGGATCACCGAGAAGGCCCGGGTGATGAAGTCCTTGGACTTGTCCCAAAGTAACTGCGCAACATTTTTCACGCCCGGCATACGGTAATTTGGCAGTTCCATGACAAATGGAACGGCGTTGCCTGAGAAGATCGAATTCTTCATGATCAGCGCCATCAGTATGGCTACAATGATCCCCAGCAGATACAGCCCGACCATGATGTAACCGGCCTTGCCCGGGAAAAAGGCATTGGCGAAATACCCGTAGATCGGCAGTTTCGCCGAACAGGACATGAACGGCGTCAGCAAGATCGTCATATAACGGTCCCGCTTGCTGGGCAGGGTCCTGGTCGCCATGACCGCCGGCACCGTGCAGCCGAAACCGATCAGCATTGGCACGATCGAACGGCCCGACAGGCCGATCTTACGAAGCAGTTTATCCATAAAGAAGGCAACTCTGGCGATATAGCCGCTGTCTTCCATGATCGATAAGAAGAAGAACAAAGTCACGACGATCGGGAAGAAACTCAAAACGCTTCCCACACCTTCGATCAGTCCCTTGGAAACGAAGGACAGCAGCATGTCATTGACCTGCATCCTTGTCAGAAGATCCAGCAAAGCATCGCCCAGCTGTGCGATCCAGACTTCCAGGATATCCTGGAAGAACGGTCCGATCACATTGAACGTCAGCAAGAAGACCAGAGACATGACCAGGATGAAACACGGGATGGCCGTCCACTTGCCGGTCAGGACATTGTCGATCTTCTCCGAACGGATCCTTTCTTTGGACTCCTTGGGACGGACGATCGTCGCTTCACAGACCCGCTCGATGAAATCGAAACGCATGTCCGCCATGGCCGCCGAACGGTCCATGCCGGATTCCCTCTCCATCTGTAAGATCACATGATCGATGGCCTCGATCTCATTCTGGTCAAGATCGAGCTGTTCGTAGATCAAAGGGTCGTTTTCGATGACCTTGGTCGCCGCAAAACGAAGCGGCAGATCCGCCCTTTGGGCATGGTCCTCGATCAGATTCTCTACCGCATGTATGGCTCTGTGCACGGCACCGCCATGGTCTTCCTTGGAACAGAAGTCCTGGACCTTCGGTCTTTCCTGATATTTTGCGATATGCAAGGCGTGGGAGACGAGCTCATCGACGCCTTCGTTCTTGATCGCCGAGATCGGGATGACCGGTACGCCCAGCCGCTCTTCAAGACCGTTGAGGTCGATGCTGCCGTGGTTGCCGGTGAATTCATCCATCATGTTCAAGGCGATGACCATCGGCTTGTTCATCTCAAGCAGCTGTATTGAAAGATAGAGATTGCGCTCGATGTTGGTCGCATCGACGATATTGATGATCGCCTTGGGCTTTTCGTGCAGGACAAAGTTGCGGGAGACGATCTCCTCGTTGGTATACGGAGACATCGAATAGATGCCCGGCAGGTCGGTGATGCAGGTGTTGGGGGAACCTTTGATCGCCCCGTCCTTGCGGTCTACCGTCACGCCCGGGAAATTCCCGACGTGCTGGTTGGAGCCGGTCAGCTGGTTGAACAGTGTCGTCTTGCCCGAATTCTGGTTGCCCACCAGAGCAAAACTCAGCATCTCGCCTTCGGGGAGCGGATCCTCGTTCTTCTTATCGTGGAACCGGCCCTCTTCACCCAGGCCCGGATGTTCACTGTCGCTCAGTTTCTCGATACGGGTGTGCTTGTTTTTCCTATCCGGGATCCTTTCGATCGCGATCTTTTCGGCGTCCTCAAGACGCAGGGAAAGTTCATAGCCGTGAATCTGCAGTTCCATCGGATCGCCCAGCGGAGCGAACTTGACGACTGTCAGTTCCGCACCGGGGATGACGCCCATATCCAAAAAGTGCTGGCGTAAAGCTCCCTGCCCGCAGACACTCAGGATCCTTGCATGTTCATTGATCTTCAGATCTTTTAATGTGAGTGATTCTTTCTTTTCCATAAACTACATATGCAGAACGTTCAGCAGCAGGATCCAGGCCAGTCCGTAATAGGAGACGACGGCGATCAGGTCGTTGATCGTCGTGATGAACGGACCGGAAGCGACCGCCGGGTCGATGTGGATCTTATCGAAGATGATCGGGACCGTCGTTCCGACGAAAGACGATACCAGCATCGCTGCCAGCAGAGCGATACCGACACAAGCCGAGACCGCAAACGAGAACATCAGCGTATACTTCTTGAACAGGAAGATATACAAGCCGATGAACAGGAAAGAGGCGACGCCTAACAGCAGACCGTTGGAGAAGCCGACCCGCATCTCTTTGAGGATCAGACGTATCTTGTCTTTTGTCGTGACTTCTTCATCCATCAAAACACGGATGGTGACGGCCAGGGACTGGGTCCCGACATTGCCGGCCATATCCAGGACCAAGGACTGGAAACAGACGATGATGGCGATCTCCTTGACGACATTCTCAAAGATGCCCACGACCGCCGAAACGCCGATGCCCAATACCAGCAGAGCTGCCAGCCAGGGAAGACGCTTCTTCATCGATTCGAACAACGGCTCGTGCAGGTCTTCCTGTGAAGACAGACCGCCGAGTTTTGCGTAGTCATCGGAGATCTCTTCATCGACCGTTTCGATGATATCGGTGGATGTGATGACGCCCAGCAGATGCTGGTCCTGATCTAAGACCGGCAGAGAGTTCTCCGAATATTCGCGGATCTCTTCGAGACAGTTGGCAATCTTTTCATGATCGTACAGTACCGGGAAAGATGTGATGATCAGTTCCGTGAACTTGTCGGTCTCTCTGGCTTTGATCAGATCGCGCAGATCGACGACGCCGCAGAACAAATTGTTGGAGTCAACGACATACAGCATATCGATGTTGTCATTGTCTTCCGACTGACGGATGAGTTCCCGCATCGCCTGCTTGACCGTATATAAAACATTGAGCTTGATGAAGTTGGTCGTCATCAAAGAACCCAGTTCATCCTCATCGTAAGACTGGATGAGACGGATCTCTTCCTCGACCTTGTCGTCCATCTTCGCCAGGATCTTCTGTTCGATCGTATCATCGATCTGATCGAGCAGGTCGACCGCATCGTCGGTATCCATCTCTTCGACGATCTTCGCTGCCGCATCCAGGCCGACTTCCGACAAGTACGTATCGACGTCCTCTCTTAAGAACGAGAAGACCTCACCGGTCCTCTCCGGTCCGATGATGCGGTAAAGCTTCTTTCTTTCTTCGACGCTTAATTCTTCCAGAGTCTCGGCGATATCCTTGTCATGATAATCTTCCAAGGCAATACGTAAAGCTTCATCGTTCTTTTCCGAACGGATGAAGCTGATGATCTCTTTGATATTGTTGTTCTGATTTAATTCCATGTTCATATTCGTTACCTCTTTTTTCATTCATAAATATGAACTTTGGATGTGACCGTTATTTCAGCAAGTCCAGCGAAAAGTCATATCCCAAGCCCGGTTCATCATTGCTGCATAACGGAATACTTTGACTTTCCACTGAAACCACCTGCCTTTCGCTCCATTCATTATAAGCCATTTAAAGCCCGGGAGACCATGAAAAAAGCTTCCGACAGACGAAAGCTTTAAAAAAACCTTTATTTTTCTTTTTGTTCGTACTGCACCTTGAGCAGACTTGCCTGCAGCAAGTTGAGACCCAGCAGCAAAGACACCTGTGAGACGATCTTGCTGTTGCGGATGAAATCATTTCCTTTGGGATAATTATAGAAAGAATAATCCGTCCTAAAGTCGAGATCGGCATCGTCCGCCGTCGTCAGTAAGATCCTGGGACAGGGCCTTTCGAAGATCTCTTCCAGCAAGGCATCTTCTTTATTACTTTCGGAAGCAGACGTCAGCAGGATCGCGTCCTTCTCGTTCATCGAACGGATCAAAAGCTTTGGATCCTCGCTGTTCCGGATAAGGATCGGCTCTTTTCCGACCTGTTTCATCCGTTCCAGGAAAAAATCCAGTTTATCCTCCATCCCGTCCAAAGAATACAGATAGATCTTATCCGCTTCATTCAGCGTCGTGACGATATCTTCCAGATCGTCCTGGTCGATCGCCGAGATGCAGTTATCGACGACCTGTTTGCACAAGATCCCTACCTTCTGCAAAAATTCAAACAGATCCTCCGTCTCCAGAAAGACATGGCTGTTTTCGATCGTTCCGTCATCGTTCCTGATCTTTTCCAGCTGCAGACCGATGGAAAACTCCCGGTAATTCAAACAGCCGACTTTTCTGTACAAACGGATAACGCTCGGCTTGGATACATAAGAAGCCTTTGCCAGATCCTGCAAAGACATGCGATAGACATCGTTGATATTGTTCAAGATATAATCGGCCAGGGAAGACTCCGCCGAAGTGAAGTTTTCTTTATTCCGCAGTTTCTCGATCAGATTCAATCTTTTTTCCATAATCATACATAATAAATGATAACGAAAAACAGAATTCATATCCGCTTTTGCAGACCCCTTTGTACCGATATTCAATATATATTTACAAGATTTTCATGAAAACTTTTCATCGATATTCATAGAACTATTTTATTATCCCTCTCCAAATAAAAACCGCCTGATTCAGACGGTCTAAGATCCAATGGTGGAGCTTACGGGATTCGAACCCGTGACCTCCTCCATGCCATGGAGGCGCGCTTCCAGCTGCGCTAAAACCCCGGTTCTTCCCTAATACTATAACACAATAAACGATTTTGGAACAATTGACTTGAGCTTCCTGTATAATGGGATTGTTATGAATTTCAAGAATATACCGCAAAACAAGCTGAAACGACTCATCGCCATCCTGGCCGGCTGCCTCTTGGCGGCGATCATTTACTTGGGAGGCATCCTATATTATTCTTCCCATTTCCTCCCCAAGACGTTCATCAACGAGATCGATGTCTCCAACAAAACATTGGCACAGACGAACGAACTTCTCAAAGAAGTCTCCCCCTATATCGACGTCCTCGAGATCGGGAAAAACGGCGAAGAAGTCAAAGACCGCTTTGATCTGCGGGAGATGGAAGACGACATCGTCTATGATGCATCGGTCCTGCTGAACGGTCAGGACAAGATGAACTGGCTGTTCCCCGAAGAACAGCACCTCATCTGCAATAAGATCGACGGTTCCTATACCAAAGCCCGGATCAAGTCATTTATTCAGGATTTCTATTTCCTGAAGAAAGAAAACCTTACGGAACCGCAGGATGCGACACTGGCCATCGAAAACAATAAAGTCATCGTAAAAGATGCCGTTGACGGAAACAAGATCGACGAGAAGACAGTCATCAACAAGATCGACGAGGCCATCAGAGCTTACTTCGACGGAAACGGCTCTCCGGTCCTGGATCTCTCTGAATCCTATGAGAAACCGACATTGAGACAAGACGATCCGTCCTTTGAAGGAAAAGCCGAAGCATACCAGAAAGCACTGGAAAAAACGGTCACCGTCAACATCACGGAAGATAAGAACGAAGTATTGAAAGGCACGTCTTTATCCGATCTGCTGAAATTCGAAAACAACGAACTCACTGCCAATCAGGACAAACTGACGCAGTATATCTACGATCTCTATACGGAACATAAAAACGATGAGAGGACCTATCTTGACCGTTCTGCTTTGCAGACGAGCCTGCACGATGCCCTTCCGTCCCTGAAAGATGAAACGATAAATGTCGAATGGATCCCTTCCCAGCATCAGGGACGCATCGAAGTCGAGATCCTGAAACAGACATTGTATTACTATGAGAATGACGTGCTGATGCTCAGCTCCCCGATCGTCTCGGGCAACGGTGAGATCACCGACGAAACACCGCATGGCGAATTCTACATCCGCAAGATGTCCACCGATTCTTACCTGATGGGCAGAGATTATCTGGAACACGTCGACTTCTGGATCGGCTTCGATCCATCCGGCAGAGTCTATGGCTTGCACGATGCCTCATGGCGAGATGAATTCGGCGAAGAGATCTATCTTTCCGATCCGTCCAGAGGCTGTGTCAATATGCCGACGGACAAGATCACGATCCTGTTCGACTACGCCGATGTCGGCACCGAGATCGTCGTACACGATTAACGAATACAAGTGGGTATAAAACCCACTTGTTTTATTCTTCTCCGTTTTTGAAACGCTCCATCATCTCGTTGGTCAGAGAGTACCTCTTCGGCTGCAAGACGATGTCTTCCCTTTTCACCCATTCCGCATATTTGAGTTCATGATCATCCATCCGGATACGGTCATCGCCGTCCACCTCGCAATAATACCCCGCCAGGATATCCTGAGCGATACCCCAGGGCTGCGATTTATAATACCGGATATTTTTGACGTTCAGCCCCGTCTCTTCTTTGACTTCTCTTCTTACCGTTTCCTCAAGAGTCTCTCCGAATTCCGTGAAACCCGCCACTAAAGCATTGTGGGCAAAACCGCTCTTATACTTCGTCAGCAAAAGCTTATCGCCGTTTTTGACACCGATGATGACCGCAGGATTGATGCGCGGATAGACACGGTTACCGCAATGCGGACAGACCATTGCCCTTTCGATCTCATCGTGGACCATCGTTTTCCCGCATCTTCCGCAGTATCTGTTTACGGAATACCAGACATAAAGATGATAAGCACTGTAAGCGGCAAAGATATCCAGGTTCTCCTTCAGTTCCAGATTCATGAGATCCCGCATCGAAAACAGATCATATTCTGTATCGTTGTCCTCTTTGATCTTCAGAAAATACTTCTTTTCATCTACTTTAAACAGATAGATCAGATCCTCTTCTTCACAACATGGATAGATCAGTCTCTTTTCTGCAGCATCATATCTTGCCAGGATCTTCCCATCGACAAAACACATCAGGATGCATTCTTTATCTGCGATCTGCTTTTGATATACATTATCGAATCTGTGTTCCCCGATCTCCTGAATCATCATAACAATCTTTCCCTCATTTCAACGATCATCTCCCGGATCCTCATATCCTCTTCTTCATCCCAATATCGATAAGCAGAATCCAATATCTTCCTCAAACGATCCTTATCCTCGATCTCATCCATATGGTCCTTCACATAATACAGCAAACGATATGCCGACCTCCCGTCATCACCCGTCAGCAGATCTCCGATACAGTCCAGACCGTATTCGAATTCATCCTGTTCCAGCAAGCCATACGGACCGGCTGCTTCTTCATCGATCTCATATGCATCCGTTATAGAATCACGATAAAACAGATGATCCGAAAGCATCAATCCATCCTTCCTGACGCCATATTCGACTTCGTTATAATCTCTACTGCAATAATCGGCAACACCGTCATATACGGTGCCGTCGGAAATAAAAAGTCTCACGAATTTATTATCAAGTCTTCTCAATCTCATAGACTCTTTCATTCTATCACTCATCGCAGATCAGCAACGTTTTCAAGAAAAAGAAAAGCCTGTTTTCATTCAACAGGCTTATAAAGACAAATGGTGGAGAATACAGGACTTGAACCTGCGACATCACCCCTGTGAAGGGCGCGCTCTCCCAACTGAGCTAATCCTCCGTACTTCTATTATATACCTAAAAGTTAAAAAGACTACCGGGTTTCCCCGGTAGTCTCAGAGGTTCTGCTGATTAAGCAGCGACTGCCTGACCCTCCGTCTTGTTGCCGTCCTCCTCATCGTCATCTTTCTTTTTGTTTCTTGTAAGATAAGCGATTACGAAGTTTGCCAGCAAGATGAGGACCATTGCCAGTGTGTACTTGTCGGTCCAGATCATCTTATTTCTCATATCTTCTGTGAGAATGAAGAAGATCACGGATCCGATCGCAGGAATCAGACCTAAGAACTTCGATTTCTTTCTCTTATTCTCATCGTCTTCTTCCCCTTCGTTTGCTTCCTCAGAAGCAGCCATTCTCACAACATTGGCTCCTTCTGCGTTAGCTTCTTCCTCTTCATCATCCTTCTTCTTCCTGAAGAACGTGAGGATCATACCGGCGGCTGTCAATACTGTACCGATAGAGGATAACAGGTTGAGCAGTGCCCAGTACTTCTCAGGCTCGGCCTCAGGCGTCGGATCATCATCGATGATCTCAGGCTCCGGTGCCGGTTCCGGTGTTGGTTCAGGAATCGGTTCCGGTGCCGGTTCCGGTGTTGGTTCAGGATCCGGAGTCGGTGTCGGAGGTGTAGGAGGAGTCGGTGGTGTCGGTGGTTCTGGTTCTGGATCTGGTTCCGGATCCGGTGTAGGAGTCGGAATCGGAGTTGCGGTGAATGTAGCCGTATAAGTTACATCACCGGTAACTTCTTTGATCGCAGGAGACCATCCGGCGAATGTATAAGTATTACTTGCATCCGCAGGTCTAGTAGGTGTTGAACCATTGAATGTAGGAGTTGCACCATAAGGAACATTCTCGTCTTTCTCAAGTTCAGTACCATCATAGTTTTTCCACGTAACAGTATATGATTTGGCTTCCCAAGATCCAGTGACTGTTACATCGTTGTCAGGCATCTTCGTGACTTCACCCGTCCAGCCGGAGAAGGTATAACCTTCAAGGGTCGGAACAGTTGCTGCCGGGACGGCTGCACCGTATTCGTAAGTCTTCTCTTCAGGAACTGCTGGAGCGCCTGTAGGAACATCGCCGGTGTAGCTGTATGTGACCTTGAATGACAATGGCTTCCATATAGCAAACAAACTATCGTATGGTGTTATTTCATCTGCAGCAACCTGTTTTACTTCGTTTTGCTGTATATGTTCTTTTCCTTTTTCATAAAATTTTCCATCGTCATATTCCAGCCACATATGTGTAAGATCAGTTGGTGATTCTGGTCGTCCTTCTCCGGATATCTTTGCCCAACCAACAAATTCATGCCCTCTATAGATGAAGGCATTAGCTCCTTTGACATTAACCGCTTCATTTATGAGAAGACCTTCACTTTCTTCTATCTTGTCTTCGGTTTTGTTGTTTGCGTACCAAATAATATGCGTTGGAGTCGGAGACTCTTTCGGTCCGTATACGGCTACAATTTTTACAGTATAGGTATACAATTGATTGCCTTCTGAATCTGTTCCGATTTTTTCCTTTTTAGAGTAAGCTTTCAATACATCAAACTCTTCTCCTGGGAATACCGTATCACCACTATCAACATAGTTTTCACCATCATATTTCTGTATTGACCAATATACGAATTTCTTTCCTTCAGGAACCGTCGATGGTGCAGCTCCAGCAATAGCTTTTGCTCTATCAACATACAGTCTAGTATCTATCGGAGTAGGAGAAGCACCTTCGCCCACATCGTAAATAACCCCAATACCATCAGCGCCAGTCAGCGATTCACGCCATCTGCCAAATAATTCTACTTTGCCAATGACCCAATCACGATCAACATCGTTATTAAATGTTGCTCCCTGGCCCCACTTATTCATCGGATCGGTGTAATAATCCGGATCGTTCTTGTTATACTCTGAAGCTATGGAGTCGTTTACAACAAATGCGTCCTCATTGAAGAAAGTACCGTCTTCCAAGAACCAACCGATAAACTCATAATCATTTCTGGTTCCTGTCGGAACACTTACCGAGCCTCCTGAAGGGATCAAGAAGTTCATAGCCTGGCTTTCAGAACCCCAATCAAGAGAAGCATCAGTTCCTGCGTTAGGACGCAAGAATACACGATAATAGTCTTGTCTCCATTTTGCATATACAGTTAAGCCTTCAGGCATTGTTGCAAATGTATATGGCTGCGTACACGCCTCATCCACATACCATCCTACAAACGTAAATCCACTGAATGAAGGAGTATAAGCGTTTTCTCTGCCCACATTATGATCAGCAATATTTTGACCATAAGAGAGACCAGTTTCCTCGTTTAACTTTCCACGGCTGGAATATCCCTCAATCGGATTGTCATTTCTATCAACATACACTCCATCGCGATATAGTATGTTGTAAGCTAATCGATCGAATCTGATATATAGGTTTGTATAGTCGCTCACGGTGCCATAATATCCATCCTCATCTGGTGTCGGACTCAAGTCATTCCAATTTACATTATTTTTACTGTATGAAACAGGTTTGAAACCTGAAAACTTATCGGAAATATAGAACGTTCCGTTTGAGGTAGTTACAGTTGCTTTTTCGGTATAGCCGTTTCCATCTGCATTTTGCTGTAAGAAATGAACTGTATTACTTCCACCGCCATCAAAGCCATAGAAAGTCTGATTGTTTTCTCCGTTGCTTAATATGAAGGCATCCAAATAAGTCGTTCTAGTTCCTGAGCCGTGATAATCGCCCCAATAATCTTCATAGTAGCCATCATACCACCATCTGTTTGTCGGCCAAGTATATCCGTTGCTTGCAAGAGTGGAGCCATAAAGACCGGTCATTGTTGCTTGAGTATTCCATCTCCCGTATCGACGATACTGGAATGTTAATGTAATCAGATTTCTGTCATAATAGACGCTTGCTACCGCAGATCCTTCCGGAGTAATAAGAACATCTTCCTGAGCCTCTCTGAAATGAAAACCTACAAGATCTTGTCCGCTCAATCTGGCATCACTTGTGTCAATATATTCATCGACATTGCCTGTTCCGGATATCGCTTTTACGAAATCATATGTTTTAGCACTGTCTGCAGCATTTTTTGCATCATTGACATTCTGTTTCCATATAAGGATGGTGTAATTAGCTGTCTCGTTTTTATTCCATTTTGCATAAATATGCGTTGTATCAGATACGGTTTTACCAAATTCAAATTCTTCTTCGAAAGCCGAATCAGAATACCAGCCTCCAAATTGATAACCATTTTTGATCATGGCTATATTTGGCTCTCTGCTGTTTTCTCCATCTTTTACAAATTGCGGAGAAACATATGTGCCACCGTTCTCATGGAATACGATCCAATGTCCTTTCGGAGCATTTACAGCAAATATCACGTCTCCCGTAACATTAATTGTGGTTCCATTCGGATAGATCTTTCCTTCGGTATGTCCCTCAATGTTTGTACCGCCAAGAGACACTTTCCATCCTTCAAAATCTTCTTCTGCATCAGGAGTATAAGCCTGGTTTACAGTGTAACTGACTTTTGTACTCTCTTCATCAGCTCGGATTTTAAGAGATGTCATACCCAATGATGTTTCCTTGCCATCTAGATATGTGATGTTATATTGCCTTACAAGTTTCGCATAATACTTGACACTCTCACCGTCTTGCGAAATTCCGGCATTGAGTTTTTCTATAACTTTAGTACGAACATCCGCAATCGTCATAGCTGCATCATCTGCATCGTATTCAGGATCAGTGACCCAGCCTTCAAACAATACTCCGCTTTCAATATTGCCTACACCAGGATCATAAAGAATATCGTTAACATGACCTAAAGTCGCATCTTTTTTCTTTACAAAAATTGAAGCAACTTTACTATTGTCATTCATAAAGATAACTTCTAACCTGGCATCTTCGCCGGTTTCAACGACCGCATAGATCGAGAAGTGATCGGCAGCGAATTCTGATTCTGCTATTCCACCGCTGGATGCAGCTGAGGCAATAACTTCTGCCTCACCGTCATTGGAGATGTGAACGATGCTCTGTTCCTTACTGTCATCATAGCCGGAAGCTCTCATGGAGACAGAGATCGGATTTGCCGGCTGGATTTCTTCGCCCTTATACCAGAACGTGATATCGACAGCTTTGATCTTTTCAACTTCACCTTCTGTTACATCATTGACAACTTCACGGATAGAATCTGCATTGACTGAAGTGACGACCATCTCTGTGCCCTTCGGGAAAGTGTCCTTCTCATAGACGACCTTAACATTTACGTTATTGGTCGATCCGGAGAATTCACCTGCCGGAGCAGTCTCTTCTTCGACTTCTTCTTCGATGACTTCGATCTCTTTGAAGACTGCAGTATACTTGTCTTCATTTTTGAGTTCGATCAAAGAAGCGTCGAGTTTTGCTTCTTCAGAGAAATGTTCGCCATTCTTCTGCCATTCGGCAAACTCATAGCCTTCTTCTGCATTTGCAGTGACAGAGACCAGGTCTTCCGCTTTCTCAGCTTCCACATAGAACGCAGCAGCTGCTTCGGCACCTTCTGCCTCCGCAATGATCGTTCCGTGTTCTGCAGCTTCAAAATAGATCTTAAAGATCTCAGCTTCTTTTTCTTCTTCGGTTTCCTTGATCTCTTCGCTTTCCGGGATCTCTTCCTTTTCAGCTTCTTCAACGACTTCTTTGAACAGCGCGGTATATCTGTCCTGGTCCTTGAGTTCGATCTGTCCGGCACTTAAGGTCGCTTCTTTAGAGAAAGTAGCACCGTTGAGCTGCCATTCTTCAAACTCAAAACCTTCGTTTGCTTCAGCTGTAACAGCTTTGATCTCTTCTGCTTTCTTGACTTCCTGCTTAGTCTTGGTCTCCTTCTTGATCGGATCATTACCGTCGACTAAGACCAGACCGTTATCTGAAGCTTCGAAATAGATCACATAAGTGACTTCTTCAGCTTCTTCTGCTTCAGCATTTTCATCTGCTTTTTCAGATTCTGAAACATTTTCGGTTTCTTTAGCAGGGAGTTCAGTTACTTCTTTGGCTTCTTCGACTGCTTCGGTCTTGACATCTTCTGTCTTTTCTTCTTCAGCCTTTTCCGCCGCTTTTTCCTCGACCGGTTCAGCAGCCTCTTCCTTTGCAGGTTCCGCTGTTTCCTTCACCGGTTCTTCCGCAGGCTTTGCCTCTTCCTGCTTGACTTGCGCGGGCTCTTCCTTGACAGGTTCGGGCTCTGCAGGCGCAGCAGGTTCTGCCGGCGGCGCATTCGGCTGCGCTTCGCTGACAGGCTCAGGTTCCGGAGCAGGTTCTGGTTCCGGTTCCGGATCTGCCGCTGGCTCAACGATCGGTTCCTGTACATCTGCGACAGGCTCTTCGCCATCGGCATACAGATTTCTAGGAATCGTGTTGATGATCAACAGTACGGCAAACACCAGCCTGAGGATCTTGCTTAAAACTCCTTTCATTTCTTTTCCTCCTTAACTATTAACTGTTTCGGTAAAATACTATTCGACACAATAATTGAAATTTTGTATTCCTTGATCATTTTGTGTCCATATCCGCAGAAATCTCACATAACCGCATATGTGAGCTTTTCGATCCGGTATGGGATGATCTGAAGCAGGAAATAACTTCGTTTCCCCATCATTGTTCGATCATAGTTTATCGAAACAGCCGCAACATATCTGCAACATCAATATATTATTTATATAGTATAATAATCGGTCAAAATATTGAGGTACTGGCGGTTTTTTAGCCATTTTTATTGATTTTTCACAGAAAATGCGCAAATAATGAAATCGTCAGGGACAGACGTCATTCTTTTCCTGTTTTGACCTGTCCGAGACGAAAAAATAGATCTTTTTACTGCAAAAAGACCGTTTTTTTACGATTCATCCGTGATTCCTCTATAATTTTGGTATGGGGATCTGTTTTTCACATACGCCGCAATTATTCGGATCCATGCATATCCTGGCATTAGCGATGATCTTCGTGATGAATCTTTATGCTTTCGTATGCTTCAAAGGCAAAAACGAGAAGCAGCTTTTGAATGCTTTACATCATTCGGGTCTGTTCATGATCCTGGCGGAAGTCTTCAAACAATGGTTCTGCTATATCTATGTTTTTGAACGCAGGCTGAATCTGTGGTTCTTCCCCTGGCAGTTATGTTCCATGGCGATGTACTGCTCTTTTCTGGTGACCTATTTCAAAAAAGAGAAGCTGCAGAATGCCCTTCTGGTCTTTTTGGCGACCTTTTCCTTATTCTCCGATCTCATGGCGCTGATCCTTCCTTACGACATGCTGAGAGATCAGATCGTTTTATTCGTCCATTCCTTTGCCTATCACGGCCTTATCCTTTTTGAAGCCATGCTTTCGATACTGATCCTGAAAAAAAGAAAGAAGGTAAGCTTTTTACCTTCCTTCTGTCTGTTCGTTATTATGGCGCTCATCGCCGAAGCGATCAACGTCGTTTCCCATCTTCTATTCAACGATATCCATATCGAACCCAATATGTTCTATATCACTTTAGCCTATCCGACCACCCAGCCCGTCTTTCATGACATCGCCGTGTGCTACGGGATAGTTACCGGGATCATCGTCTATCTCAGTTCGATCATCCTTGTTTCTTTCCTTATATATATTATAGAGAAACGATTCTTATTCTCCCGCAAGGAACTTCACGAGTAGGGAAACGGATAAGATCAAAATGAATAATACCGTAAACCAGAGGATCGATGCCTTATAGCCCTGTTCCTTCGTTTTGAAGAAAGGATAAGGACCGTCGATCTTTTTGATATCGTTCATATAAAACATGAAAGAACCGTAAGCCATCGACAGAATGATTGGAACAGGCCATAAAGACCGATGTCCTTCCATAAATACATAGGATACGAAGGACAAAAACGGGACAAGGACATGCTGGTAAAAAGAATTCTCATCGAGCAGCTGCCGCTTATAACCGTCCGCCGGACCCAATACATAGACCACCGTCAGAAACGTCAGAGTCAACATGCATGTCGCCGTATAACGAAGCACCGATGCCTTGAGCGGATCGATCAGATAGATCAAAGATGCGATCGAAGCCAGCAGATTGGCGATCTCCGTGTAATAGACGAACGTTTTCAAACCGTCCTTCTTCAAAACGATGTAAAATCCCGGGATCTCCGCCAGAAGGATCAAAACATTGAAAATGCTGTCCATCTTACGATAAAGCGACATCCAGCGCCATCATCAGCGTGAAACCGACGGTAAACAATAAGACTCCCGCATGGGAATGTTCGCCGTTTGCCATCTCCGGCACCAGCTCTTCCACGACGACATACATCATGGCACCGGCCGCAAAACTCAGCAGATACGGCATATACGGTACCAGCAAGGAGGAGGCAAAGATCGTCAGCAGGGAACCGATCGGTTCAACGACACCGGACAAAGCTCCCAGAAAGAAAGAAGATCTCTTGGATTTTCCCTCCGCATGCAAAGGCATCGAGATGATCGCCCCTTCCGGAAAGTTCTGAATGGCGATGCCCAACGCCAGAGCCAAAGCAGCGGAAGCACTGATCGAAGAAGAACCGGCCAGGAAACCGGCATAGACGACACCGACTGCCATCCCCTCCGGTATGTTGTGCAGCGTCACCGCCAGGACCATCATCGTCGTCCTGGCCAGCTTGGCCGAAAGACCCTCCGGATGATCAGAATGGATATGCAAGTGCGGGATGATGTGGTCCAGGACCAACAGAAACAAAACACCGATCCAAAAACCGATGAACGCCGGTAAAAAAGAAAGCTTTCCCATATCTTCACACTGTTCCATCGCCGGAATGATCAAAGACCAGATCGATGCCGCCACCATGACACCGGCTGCAAAACCGCTCAATGCCTTTTCCACTTCATCACTGAGTTTGTTTTTCATGAAAAAGACGCAAGCCGCTCCGGCCGTCGTTCCTAAGAACGGGATCAGTAAGCCGATGATCGTTTCCCTATCCATTGCATACCTCCTTGTTTTATCACTGATGACTCATTATAAGAAAAAGAATGAACTATTTTTCAAAGACTGCCAGCCCGGCCTGCGTCGGGTGATCCAGCAGAACGATGTCTTTCGCATCCGTCTTGTACCTTAACAGCTGCAATACGATCAGGACATCGCCTCCGGCCGACAGGATCATGACCAGGCCAAGGATCAGAAGATCCGGATTTCCGACGATCAAGGCAAAGACAGCCGGAAGTATCCCCAATGTGATCAAAGGCATCAGTGTTCCCAGGACATAGCCCTTCTTCTTCAAAGGCACTTTGCAGGTGCAGTACGGCGTCAGATACTCCTTCATGAAACCGAATTCGATATCCTTGAAGTGATCTTTGGAAAAGACCGACCAGGTCAGCCCGTGGATGAGTTCATGAACTACGGTCAGTGCCAATACGGCGAATAAGAAAACGATGCCGTTCATCATGCGGAAAGGCGCATCCCGATGAAAGAAAAAGAACAGAAACATGCCTAAGCCGATGACCGGTACGGCAGCGGCCGCCACAAACAGATTGGCTTTGACGATCGATACCGTCAGTTCCCTGACCCGATAGCCTTTTTCTTTCATCTGTTCACACAGAGCCTGATAATCCCTCAGTCTTCTTTGTTCGCTTTCACTCAGCTTCCTGTTTTTCTCGTTGTCTTTCATACAAAATCTCCCCCTTTCCATTCTACCGCAACTAAAAACTCCATCGGTGAAGACGGAGCCCATAGAACAGACAGGATACGAGAACTACCGCTTTTTCCTATACCCGCAGTCACAGTACGGACCGCCTGAGGCAAGCGTATATTTCCTGACGAAGTCGCAGACACCGCCCGCTTCCGCCATCGTATAGTCCAGGCGGCACATGGCCGGGATCGCATTCTTCAGACCAAGCTCCTTCATCAAGGTGCAGATCCCGCATTTCGTGAACCTCGCCTCATAGCCCGATCCGTCTTCATAAGGAAGATATTCCATGTTCCAGGAATACGGATTGCGGTCCGCCGCCCTGAACTTCGCCGTCGCCGCCATTCCCTGCCGGTCTCTCTTGGAAAACTTCTTAAGCCCGCTGACCTTGCAGAACAGCTTCATCTTTCGATTCATCATCCCCTGTTTATAGAATTCCGTCAGATCTTTCACATCCGGCAAAGGACGAAATTGCCTGCAGAAGCCGGCAAACATCGCACAGGAAACGATGTTCATCTTGAAACGGTCGCCCTTTTCAAATTCCGGAAGACTTTCGATGATCCTTCGATACTCCGCCTTCGCCTGTTTTGAGATCCTCTTTGCTTCCTCATCTCTTATCCGGAAGACATCTGTCAGTGCCTTTTCAAACGAAGACACGAACAAGGACCACATCACAGAAGGCATGCCGCTGTACTTCATCGCCTAAAATAGACCCCATTTCTTTTTCTGTACTTCTTCGACCTTGACATCGGTCAGTTCATAACCGGTCTGCGCGATCGCCTCACGAAGCATCGCTTCATCCGCCGGAGCCTCCGACTCAAAAACGGAGATGCCCTTGGAATGGGAAGACGAGACTTTCCTTGCATCCTTCACATTCTTTCTTATGACATCGTTGATATGTGCCTCGCACATCCCGCACATCATTCCGTCGATCTTCAGTGTCGTCTTATACATATCCTGCCTCCTGGTTAGTTTTTGCTAACTTGATTATAATACATTTATCCGTTTTTACAAGAAAAGCCCCTTCCGGGCCGCATTCCGCATCATATGATCCGTTTAAAACAAACAAAAAGACTGCAGCAGCGCAGTCTCTCTTTTCCTATTTTCTGATGAATGACCTGTCTTTTTCCGAAAGCCCCTCGGCATCATCCGTATACCTAGCCGCTTCCATATGCAGATCATACTTGTTGCGAAGCTCAGCTATCGTCTTCATCATTTCCGAAGCGTGATGCCTGTCGATCGCTTCCTGGTCCTTCCATGCGTCGATCAATAAGACCGTTTCCGGATCTTCCAGGGAGACGAAATATTCGTAACGGAGGTTTCCTTCTTCATTCCGGATCTTCGCGACCGTTCCGCTTTCCATCATTTCCCGGGCAAATTTCACGGCATTTCCGTCGACACCCTTGTAGCGCAGATTGACTGTGATACTCATAAACTATCTCCTTTTCTCATCTTCAATAAACGAAAAACCTTCAAAGACCGGCTTACCCTGATACTTCAGGATCTCCCGTTCCCCTTTCAAAGCCTTACAGACTTCGCAAGCCAATGCCTCCTGTTCCAGCTCCCCCGGATAAGACCAGACCTCGGCGATCCAGGAACAGTTCTCTCTGATCCGGTCACAGATATCTTCATAGATCATCAGACCGCCGGTCAGCAGGATGGCATCCACATGTCCCTTTAAAACGACGGCCATCGCTCCGATCTGTTTGCCGATCTGATAGACCATCGAAGAATAGATCAGGGAAGCCTCTTCGTCTTTCTCCTTCACCCGTTCATAGATCTTCTTGAAATCGCTGGTCCCGAAATAAGAGACGAAACCGCCGGATCGCGAACACATGTCACGGACCTGCTTGGTCCCGTGATCGTCGATATAGTCCAATAACGGCAGGACAGGAACGGAACCGATGCGGGTCGGTGTGAATGCACCGTCGCCGCCGCTTCCCACATTGCCGTCGATCATCTTTCCGTTATGATGGGCATTGACCGTGATCCCGCCGTCGATATGAGCGACGATCAGATCGCAATGTTCATACTCCAGACCATGCAATGCACAATGTTTCCTGGCGACCGCCTTCTGGTTCAGGACATGCGCCTGTGCATTGCGGTAAACACCTTTGATCCCGGTGATCCTGGCCTCATCGATGAGCTCATCGACATTGGTCGGATCCATCGTATAAGCCTTCTTTCCGTATTCCTTCGCCAGTTCATGCGCCAGCATCACGCCGAGCTTTGCCGGATGTTCGCTGCCGCCGACCGCATCCTTGGTATCTTCGTAGAGCCGATCATCGATCTCCATGACGCCGGACTTGCAGGGATAAGCACTTCCGCCCCGGCCGACGAAGACATCGACATCGCTCAGTTCGAAATGATTCTCTTTTGCAAACCTGTCGATGACCCTTTTTCTGAACGGGATCTGGGCATTGACATGCGGATATTTCAACAATTCCGGTGCATCATGAAAATAAGAAGACTCCGCGAGCTTTCTTTCATCTTCATAGATGCTCAGCTTGGTCGATGTCGACCCCGGGTTGATGATCAGCAGTTTCATACGTCATAAGTTTAACATCCGAAGAAAGAAAAAGTTCATGAGTTTTTCTCATGAACCTTGTTTCTTATAAGTCTTCTATTTGACGGTGACGTCCCGATCGTAATCGATGTTGTGCGGGACCTTCTCGGTATCCGCATGACCGACGGCGATCGCGATCCTGTAGGAATAACCCTCCGGGATGCATAAGAGCTTATCATATTCTTCTTTCTTCTTGCCGTTGACGACCTTCTTCATGCAGCCCAGGATGACACTGCCCAGACCCAGGGCCTTCGCTGCCAGATGCATGTTCTCAACAGCGATGCCGGCATCGACATCGCTCCAGCCGAAATCGTCAGCCGCCGAAAGATAGAACGTGACCGGTGCATCATAATAGAAATTCACCTGCGCTTCCGGATTGAGATCTTTCTGTATCTTCTCCTGCACGGGATCGTCTTTCTTTACGACCGTGATGCGGATCTCCTGTTTATTAGTCGCCGTCGGCGCTTTGAGGCCTGCCGCGGCGATGCAATAGATCTCTTTCTCCGTCAAAGGTTCCTCCGTATACTTACGGATCGAGCTCCGGTTTTCCAAGACATCAAAAAATTCCATGATCTGCCCTCCTTCTTTTCACCAAAATTATAACAGGACAGCGCAAAACAAGCCGTTTTGACGCTTCAAAAAAGCCTTCCGTTTCCGGAAAGCTCTTTATTCTTTTATCTGCTCGAATCCCTCTTCACCAGTGAAACAGGGATCTCGTTTTCCGGCTTTGCATCTTCCCCGTTCAGCAGAGCGATCGGTGCGATGGCCGGACTCAAACGTCTGGGGATCAGAGTCCCGGAAGATGTCAAAGTCTTCGGCTTCGACAACCAGCTGCAGTCCCGCATCTGCACACCTTCCCTGTCCACCATCGAACGCGATCCCGTATCGTTAGGCACGGCTTCCGCCGAACTCTTACTATCGCTGATCAGAAACAAAAAGGACGCCCATCCTTCCGGCACCATCCTCAACTGCCGTCTGATCGAGCGGCATTCCACTGCACTTTGAACGCCCGTCCGGGCGTTTTCTTATTGAAAAAGAAGATCCGCTCAGGATCTTCTTTCACATTTTTCGACGAAAGCCTTCAGTATCGCTTTGTAAGCTTGCGGATCGACGACGATCGAACGGGCATGATCCGCCCCTTCAAACAGATGGATCTCGCTCAGTTCATTCCTGCAGACCTCTTTCATCGCCAGGGAATGCTGATGCCTGATCAGTCCGTCGCTTGTTCCGTGCATGAAACAGATCGGCACATCGCTGTTTCGGACCGCATCGATCGGCACGGTGTGGCGGATGTCGTATCCGTATTTCTGTTTGGCGATCAGTGCCACCCAGGGCAGGATCAGAACCGGCGGCAGGTGGACGTTCTTGACCGTGAATTCTTCATAGAGCTGATAAGAATCGGAGAACGGACAGTCCGCAACGACGAAGAACGGCTCGATATACTGCAATGACAGCAGCGACGTTGCCGCCCCCATGGACTCGCCATGCAGACCGATCTTGCAGTCATCGCCGAAGACTTTCTTTGCGTAAGCATAGACTTCCTTGAGGTCCTTGGCCTCTTCCTGTCCCAATGTCGAGATCTCGCCGCCCGACTTTCCGAAATAGCGCTCATCGTAGATCAGCACTTTGTAGCCCATCTCCATGAAGATGTCCGCATACTTGAGTGAACAGTAACGGTTGACCTTCTGACCGTGGCAGATGATGACCGCCTTGTTTCCGACGGGATCCGGGTTTTCAATGATCTCGCCCGAGATCTTCACCCCGTTGCAAGACAGTTCAAACGGCTCTCTTTTCCATTCTTCCTCGTATTTGCGGACGGAAGATCCGAAACCGTTGGCGATCTCGGCACTGCGCATCTCTTCATAAGTGTATCTTTTCGGCCGGGTGATCAGACTCAGACACATATACACGATATAGGAGATCACCGCGGCATAAAGGACCGCCAGTACGGGAAGGACGAACTTCATCGTCTGCCCTCTGAGTTATATCTTGCCGCAAAGAACAACGGGATGAACGTCAGCAAGATCAGCGCCGTCGATACCAAAAACAGGACATGGGTCGGCAGATACGCCGTCAGGCCGTTGGCGTCGAGAATCTCGCCGTTGCGCTTGATGATCGGATTGGCGATGAACGGTGAAACGATCCAGGGGATCAGAACGAAGAAGATGATACGGAAGCCTTCGAACTGTCCTTTGGCATCTTCCGGGAAAAGTCCCTTCATCCAGACCGATGTCACCTGCATGAACATGATGTAGCCGCAGCCGAAGAAGAACAAGCCGATCAGCAGCGGCCAGTTGAGGATCGTCGAAGGATCGATGTGTTCCGGACGGCCGAAAAGTCCCAGGATGCCGACGCCGACCATGCTCAAGAGGATGGAGATCGATGCCGCCAGGACGAATTTGTTTTTATTCAGCAGTTTCGAAGCCGGGATGACGGAAAACATGCCCAGGATCAGGGCGATGCCCTGAATGATGCCGATGTCATCGGCCTTGAAACCCAGATAATAGATCATATAGTTGCCCACATGCGGATAATAGACATTGAACGCGATGAAATAGACTGTCAGCACCAGGAAGACCCAGATCAGTTCCTTGTGTTTGAGCAGCGCAGCGAAATCAAAAGCGCTCAGCAGCTGTTTCATGAAACTGCCCTGCCTGTTCGGCTTCAGATCTTCCGCATCCTTGACCAGGAACAGTGACAGGATGCCGAAGACGATCGCCAGACCGCCGAAGACGGTGAACAGAAGCATGTAGTTGTCCTGCGAACCGATCAGGATGCCGCCCAGGATCGTGCCGATGATGGTGCCGATGATCGGCTGTGTCGCCAGAGCCGCACCGATGCCGCCCTTGTTTTCATCGTTCATCGAATCGTTCAGCCAGGCATTGAACGAAGCGTCGTTGCCCATCGAACCGAAAAACGACATGAGGGCATCCGCCAGAACGACGGCCGTACCGGCAACAAAGACGACGTTCGCCGAAGCGGAAGGCTGACCTTTGGTGATGAACTCCGTCGTGCCGAACAGGATCGTGAAGATGCCCCACAGGATATAACCGACGGCCATGAACGGTTTGCGTCTGCCCGAACGGTCCGACATCGTTCCGAACAGGAAAGTCGAGACCGTCGTCGCGATCGCCGAGACCGCCACCATCCAGGAAATGATCGTCGGATCCTTGGCGATCTTGGCATAAACGAAAGTATTGAACCACTGGTTCTCGATGTTCCAGCACAGCTGACCGATGATGCCCAGACCCCAGACCAGCAGCCAGAAACGGAAATTGGATCGATTGTTTTTCATATGCATATCCCCCTCTTATATTTTAATAAGTTAATAATCGCTTCGTTCAAAAAAATCGAGCGGCAAACAAAAAAACGGTCTTAAGAGACCGTCAGCCCTTTGCCTTGTTACGTAACATCCTGACACCGATGAAGACGATGATCACAAATGCCGCCATCCCGCTGCAGGCTTCCATCCGGAACGTAAAGAGATCTCCCGTATCGCCGAAGGTCCCCAGCATCATCCGCTCCAGCGACAGCATCGAACCGATCGCCGATACAAAGCAGATGCTGCGGATGAGATAGATCTGCGGATCGTTTTTCCTTCTTGCCCCGAAGAGATTGACGGCTGCGATCCCCATCAGAGTGAAACAATAGGCGGCCTGACCGAGCGCAAGGACCAGATCGCGGCTGGGATTGCGCGTTTCATGAATGGTCAGATAGATCATGCCCGACACCGTCACCGCCAGAAACAACATCGTCAGTCCGCACAGGCGGATAGTTTTGACCGGTTTTGTCCTTGCGTGATCGAGCGCAAGAAAACGCATGATGCCCAGGATCAGGAAAAAGACAGCCAGGGTCAGATGCCAATAGGAAACATTGAAATAAGCCAGAAACAAAAGGAAAATACCGTAGCCGAGATTGACCGCCGCGGAAAGAAAGGTCATGAACAAGGGATGTGTCTGCAAAAACGTCTTGATCGTTTTCATATCCTGTAAAACGAAAAGCGTGAGATCACGCTTGTACTTTTTCCGTATCTTCCTCTTCCACCGCATCGATCAGGTAAGCGATGCCGCTCTTGCCGTAACCGTAGTTGTCCGCATTGCGGATCACGGCGATGGCCGCACAGGTGAAACCGAGCGCTTCCGCCAGCGGGAAACAGTACCAGATGCCATAAGGACCGAAGACCCGCGGCAGGATGAAGGTCGTCGAAAGACGGAAGACGAAGTTCCTCAAGATCGACAGGACCGTCGCGGTCTTCTGTGCGCCGAAAGCGACGAACATCCGGTTGATCATGATGCAGCCGGCGGTAAAGATCGGCGCAAACAGTTCCACCGTCAGACCGTAATAAGTCAGATCATGAAAGTTCTGCGTAAACGTTTCCGGATTCATGAACAGCCAGATCAAAGGACGCTTCAGCAGCTGTCCGATGATCATCATGCCCGTACAGCCGAAGAACCAGACCCTGAGATTGTAGGACAGGATCTTCTTCAGCATCTTCGGCCGCCTTGCGCCGTAGTTGAACGCGATGATCGGACTCACCGTTGCCGCATAGCCAATGAAGGCGGAATTGAGGATCTGCCGCAGATCGTTGACGATCGAACGCGCCGCGATGCCGTCCGTACCCAGATAAAAGAGGATGGTCCGGTTGACGATCAGCATCGTCAGAGCCATGGTCATGGAATTGGTGACCTGCGCAAAGGCATAACGGAACGACTCGACGAACGACTGCACATAAGTATTGCCCGGCCTGACGAAACCGATATCGTTGTTCTTGCCGAAGTAGAATGACACGCCGACCAGGAAAGTCGCCAGCTGGCCGAGCGAAGTCGCGAGGGCCGCACCGGCCACGCCCATGCCCATCAGAACGATCGTGACATAATCCGTCGCCACATTGATGATCCCCGAAAGGATCGAATTGTATAAGCCCATCGAAGGCTTGCCGGCAGCCGAGTAGAAGGCACCGAAGCTCATGGACGCCAGTTTGAACGGCAGGGCGAGGAACGTGATCGCCACATAGACTTCCGTATATTGAATGATGTTGCGCTCCGCACCGAGGAAGTATAAGATCTGATCGTCGAAAAGGATCATGAGTGCAGCAAACAGGCTGCCCAAGACCAGGGCGATGATGATCATCTCGGTGAAGATCTTCGAAGCTTCTTTCTTCTTTCCTCTTCCCATCTGCGTCGCCGCATAGGTCGAAGCACCGATACCGAAGATCGTCGTCATCGCAAACGTCAGACCGTCGATCGGTGCCAGGATCTTGATGCCGGCCAGCGCATTCTGCCCGACGAAACGGGACACGAAAAGGGCATCGTCCATCGTTTCATAGATCCGCGTGAACAGATTGGTCAAAAGACCGGGCATCGCAAACTTCAGCAATGACCACAAAGAGAAATCCTGACCGATCTTAGAATCCTTTTCGTTTGCCATACATAATATATTACCCGAAAAATACCTTGTTTTAGAAGGATTTTACATTTTGTTTCTAAAGTAAAGATCTCGTACATTTTTTCTCCTGCAGACCTTCGTGAAAGATCCATGTCTTATAATGAAAGAAGAAAAACGAAGGAGGAAGCCCTATGACGGTCTACAGTTCTTTCATCCTGTTTGCCTTCATCATCGTCATCTATCTGATCATCGCCGAGATCTTCACGATCCTGTTCCGCTTCACCGGGCTCGACCGCGAAAAAGCCAGTTTTCAGGTCATCTCGCTCCTGACGGGCTGCGGCTTCACGACCGGGGAGAGCGAACTGGTCACTTCTTCAAGACAGAGACGGCGGCTGGCCAAGATCACGATGATGTTCGGCTATGTCTTCAACATCACCTTCGTTTCCGCCTTCGTCAACATCTTCCTCTCTTTCAAACAAAGAGAGATCACCAACTTCTTCTATGAAGTTGCCCTGCCGATCGGCATTTTCGTGATCATCATCCTGGCGATCCGCATCCCGCAGGGCATCGCCTATACCGACAAGGCACTGGAAAAGATCATCGGACACTTCGTCAAAGACAAAAACTTCAATCCGCTGACCGTCATCGATACTCTCGGCGGCAAGACGCTTGCCTCCATCCGTTTACAGAAGATGCCGGCGGATCTGATCGGCAAGAAGATGTCGGAGAACGGGCTGCGCAATGTCCATTCGATCATCGTTCTCCTCGTGGAATCCGATGACGGGACACCCAACGACGTCCATGCCGATACGATCCTGAAAGAAAACGACCGGATCACCGTCTTAGGCGACTACAACGTCATCTGCAACGTCTTCAAGGCCAAGGAACTCTTCGTCGAAGCGGAATCCTGAAAAAACACCTATATAACATACAAAAAAAGGCAAGCTTCCGCTTTATTCGAAAACTTGCCTTTTCCTTTTGATCTCAGATCACTTAAACGCTTTTCTTGACGTCACTGTAGTCCGCTGCGTTGGTCAGAGCGACGATGACGGTATCCGGATGGCCGGCCTGCTTGATCGTATTGCGGTCGAACTTCATGAGCTTGTCGCCCTTCTTGAATTTCGCACCGGAATCGACG
>JAFOLW010000069.1 GCA_017419165.1 Erysipelotrichaceae bacterium | reverse complement strand
GCCATCGCCGAATACCCCAGAACTGTTGCGACATTGATAGCGCCGCCCTGAAGGAGCGAAGGTGTTGCTTCGGGAATAATGAAATGGATTATCGTATATAGCGGCGAAGCGCCCATCGAAGACGCAGCTTCGATTATTCCCGGCTGCACCTCGTTAAGAGATGATTCGACCATTCTCGCGACGATCGGTATCGCACCTATTGTGAGCGGCACGATCGCTGCTGTCGTCCCTATTGACTGTCCGACCAGGAATCTTGTGAACGGGATCAGCAATACCAGAAGGATAAGGAACGGCAGTGACCTTGCGATATTGATTATGGCTCCGAGCACAAAGTTGACCGGACGGTTCTCGAGCAGGCGTCCTTTAGAAGTCGAATACAACAACACTCCTAAGGGCATGCCGATTATGTAAGAGAAAAGTGACGCGAAAAACGTCATTACGAACGTCTCCCATACGCCTGTTATGATCGCGTCTTTTATGTAATCACTCATTTATGTTCACCTCCGATACTGCAAGCCCGCCGTCTTTAAAGAAGTCAATGACGGTCTGTCTTTCTCTTTCAGACGAAGGGAGTTCCAGGATCATCTGGCCGTAGCCGATCCCGCCGACACTCTTTGTATTTGCGCTAAGGATGTTCACCTTGAGTCCCGTTTTTTCGACGAGGTTTGCGATGAACGGCACATTCGATTGTGTGCCGTCGAAAACTATCCTCACCAAAGATCTCGAATCACCGGACGGATCGAACGGATTAGCCGGGAAAACGAGTTTTTTTGCAGCCTTTGACTGCGGGTTCGAAAATACTTCCTTTACATCACCGATCTCCGCAAGATTTCCGTCGTCGATGATCGCAACGCGGTCACAGATCTTCTCCACGACGCTCATCTCATGTGTGATGATCACGATCGTGAGTTTTCTTTCCTCGTTGATCTTCTTCAGAAGGTCCAATATCTCGCCCGTGATCTTCGGATCCAAAGCACTCGTAGCCTCATCGCATAACAGGACCTTGGGATCGGCAGCAAGCGCTCTTGCTATAGCAACTCTCTGCTTCTGGCCGCCGGAAAGTCTGGCGGGATACTGATTAGCCTTATCAAGAAGACCTACGATCTCAAGCATCTGTCTAGCCTTCTCGCGTCTTTGGGCACGCGGTGTTCCGATGATCTTCAATGCCTGTTCGACATTCTGGATAACGGTGCGCTGATTGATGAGGTTAAAACCCTGGAAGATCATGGATATCGAATGGCGCACTTCGCGCAGTTCTTTAGGCTTTAATTCCGCGAGGTTTCTTCCGTAGAAACTGACAGATCCCGAAGAGATTTCCTCAAGTCTGTTGAGCGTTCTTACGAGCGTGGATTTGCCCGCACCGCTCATGCCGATGATGCCGAAGATCTCACCCTCTTCGATGGTAAGGCTGACATCCTTGAGCGCCGTGAATTCCTTTCCGTCGTTCTTATATGTCTTGTATACGTTTTGAAGCTCAAATACGTTTTCCATCAATCAAATAATCCTTTACTCAAATATCTGTCCCCTCTGTCAGGGAAG
>JAFOLW010000068.1 GCA_017419165.1 Erysipelotrichaceae bacterium | reverse complement strand
GCGTCAAGACGCCGGGCGAAGTCAAACGAAACAGCTTATCGGCTGGAGAAGTCGGTTATCTTTGCGCTTCGATCAAATCGATACAGGACATCCATATCGGTGATACGATCACAAATGCCGAGCACCCCTGTGACCAGGCTCTGCCGGGCTACCGTAAGATGAACCCGATGGTCTATTGCGGCATGTATCCGACCGACAACAACAAATACAATGATCTCAGGGATGCGTTGGAGAAACTGCAGCTCAACGATTCTTCCCTGACTTTTGAAGCGGAATCCTCCAAAGCTCTGGGTTTCGGCTTCCGTCTCGGTTTCCTGGGGCTGCTTCATATGGAGGTCGTTCAGGAACGGCTGGAACGCGAGTATAATCTGAATCTGATCGCAACGGCACCTTCCGTCATATATAAAGTCACTCTGACAGACGGTAGCGTCAAATATATCGACAATCCCTCACTGATGCCGGATTCCAATATCATCGAATCCATCGAGGAGCCATACGTCCGGGCGACGATCATGGTGCCGAATGAGTATATCGGTCCGATCATGCAGCTTTCGCAGGACAAACGCGGTATCTACAAAGAGATGATCTATCTTGATGAGAACCGCAATCAGCTGATCTATGAGATGCCGCTTTCCGAGATCATCTTCGAATATTTCGACAAACTGAAGTCCGTATCCCGCGGCTATGCGTCGCTGGATTACGAACTGATCGGCTACCGCCAGTCCAATCTCGTAAAGATGGACATCCTGATCAACGGGGAAGTGATCGATGCTTTGAGCATCATCGTTCACCGCGATTTTGCCTATAAACGCGGCCAGGCGATCACCGTCAAGCTCAAGGAGATCCTGCCGAAGCAGCAATTTGAGATCCCCATCCAGGCAGCCATCGGCAACAAGATCCTGGCGAGGACCAACATCAAATCTTTGCGTAAAGATGTCCTGGCAAAATGCTACGGCGGCGACATCTCACGTAAGAAAAAGCTCTTAGAGAAACAAAGAGAGGGCAAGAAGCGCATGAAAGCCGTCGGAAGTGTAGAAATACCTCAGGAAGCTTTCATGGCTGTATTGGCTTTGGATGACGACAAGAATTAAGCATCTATATCTTCATGTGCCGTTCTGCCGGTCGATCTGTTACTATTGCGATTTTGCCCATCGGGTCTTTGACCGGAAACTGGCTGACAGATGGCTGGGCAGAGTCGAAGAAGAGATCAGCCGGGAATGCCATGATGACTATGAAACGATCTATATCGGCGGTGGGACGCCCACTGCTTTATCGAGTGTTCAATCGGACACTCTTTTAAATATGCTGGATCCTTTTTCCTCAAATGTCATCGAATATACGATCGAAGTCAATCCGGAATCCCTGGATGAGGAAAAGATCGGGATCTATAAAAAGCATCACATCAACAGGATCTCCATGGGGATACAGTCCTCTGACGATGAGATTTTGCGGTCTTTGAACCGGAAACATACGTTTCAGGACGTGAAAGATAAGATCGCTATGTTGAGAGATAACGGTTTCGAGAATATCAGCGGCGATCTGATGTATTCATTGCCGGGTCAGGATCTTGAGATCCTGGACAAGACCATCGACGATATCCTCTCCCTTGACCTGGAACATATCTCCTTGTATTCCCTGACTATCGAAGAAAACTCCGTTTTCGGGAAAAAAGGAGTCAAAGCTTTGGATGAAGATACGGAAGCGGAGATGTACGAACGAATCGAAAAAAGACTGACAGCTGCCGGATACATCCATTATGAGGTCTCCAATTACGCCAAAAAGGGAAGAGAATCGAAACATAATCTTTCTTATTGGAACTATGAGGATTTTTTAGGCATTTCGATCGGCGCAGCATCCAAGATCGGAGATCGCCGCTATACCAATACGCGCAGTTTTGAACGCTATTTTAAGGATCTAGATGACAAGGACGAAGATCTTGTTTTGAGCAAAGACGACAGGGAGTTCGAACATCTGATGATGTCCCTGAGGACGATCTACGGACTCGATATCGGAGAGTTCAACAGGATCTATGGTGAAGATCTCTTGAAAAAGTATGAGAAAGGGGTCCGCAATCCCGCGATACGCATCGAAAACGGCCGTCTCATCTGCAAAGATCTCGAGATCCTCAATCATGTTTTGCTGGATTTCATGTTGTAGTATTATTTCACAAAATCATCACATTTTTTTATAAAAACGTTTACATTTTTATACCGGTGCCATAAAATTAAAAGTAGAAAAGGTTTTCTTCGGCTGACCTGCGTTTGCAAATATCAATATCAAACCGATCAAACATCTTTTTGTCAGCGATAATGTATTTTTTACTCGCATTGAATCATTAAAAAGGAGGAGATTATGTCTACAATCAGTTTGCAACATATTCAAAAAATCTATCCTAATGCTGCCGTTCAGGAGAGAAGGAAGAAGAGGGGGGATGATCCTTCCAAGAAAAGGAACAATCTGAAAGTAACGGAGGAAGGTGTCGTTGCGGTCGATGATTTCAATCTTGAAATCGCTGACAAAGAATTCATCGTTTTCGTAGGTCCTTCCGGCTGCGGAAAATCCACGACATTGAGAATGATCGCCGGTCTGGAAGATATCACCCGAGGCGATCTGTATATCGATGGCGTCAGGATGAACGACATCGAACCTAAAGACAGAGACATAGCCATGGTCTTCCAGAATTATGCGTTATATCCGCATATGACCGTCCGTCAGAACCTGGAATTCCCTCTGACGCTGAGAAAAGTCCCGAAAGATCAGATGGACAAACAAGTCAATGAAGCCGCAGAGATCCTGGGGATCACCGAATATCTCAACAGGAAACCAAAAGCTTTGTCCGGCGGTCAGAGACAGCGTGTCGCGATCGGCCGAGCCATCGTGCGTGAGCCGAGAGTCCTTCTGATGGATGAACCGTTATCGAACCTGGATGCAAAACTGCGTAACCAGATGCGTGCCGAGATCATCAAACTGAGACAAAGGATCAACTCTACGTTCATCTATGTCACACACGACCAGACGGAAGCCATGACGCTCGGTGACCGTATCGTCATCATGAAAGACGGCGAGATCCAGCAGATCGGTACGCCTCAGGAAGTGTTCAATAAACCGGTCAATACATTTGTCGCCGGTTTCATCGGCATGCCGCAGATGAATTTCTATGACGGCAGACTGGTAAAAGAGAACGACAGATATGTGATCGAAGTTCAAGGCGCACGTATCGTTCCTTCCGAGGATAAACAGGCCAGACTGAAAGAAAGGAACACTCCGGAGATGGAGATCACGGTCGGAGCAAGACCTGAACATATCTCGTTGAAGAAGACCGAAGGTGCCATGATCGACGGCGTCGTCGATGTCTCCGAAATGATGGGCAGTTCCGTCCACTTACATTTGAACGCCGGAGGGACCGACAGTATCGTGATCGTTCCGACATTGGAGCTGGGAGACCAGTTCCCGAAGATCGGTACCGTCGTACCGTTCACGTTCGCTCCGAATGTCGTTCACATGTTTGACAAACAAAGCGGCAAAAATCTGGAATATCTTTAATATGGTGCTTACCGGGTAATGCCGGTGAACATAAATTTTTCAAGGAGGATTAAATTGGAATGAGTATCAAAAAGTTTATTACTCTGAGCTTTGCAGTTCTGATGGCGATCGGAATGCTTACGGCATGCTCAGCTAAACCGAGCGAGAACGAAACTCCGGCTGCAGACGAAAAAGTCGCTGTTACCGTTACTGTTTGGGGACCTCAGGAAGACCAGTCTGACGATAACGGCAGATGGCTGCAGACGATGTGCGATAATTTTGCGGCAGCGCATCCTGAATGGGAGATCACATTCAACTACGGTGTCTGCTCTGAAGGCGATGCCAAGACGAATGTCACGACTGACCCGGCTGCAGCAGCAGATGTCTACATGTTTGCAAACGACCAGATCCCTGATCTTTTGAAGGCCGGTGCAATTGCCGAATTAGGCGGTTCTACACTTGATGCGATCAAGAAGAACAACTCTGCAACGACTGTCAACACTGTCACATATGACGGTTCTGTTTATGGTGCTCCGTATTCAGGAAATACCTGGTTCATGTTCTATGACAAGAGCGTCTTCACCGAAGAAGATGTCAAATCTTTGGATGCGATGCTTGAAAAAGGAAAGGTCGCTTTCCCGCTGAACAACTCCTGGTATATCGCTGCATTCTATGTTGCAAACGGATGCACACTGTTCGGACCTGACGGCGGCGACGCAGCTGCCGGATTCGATTTCTCCGGTGACAAGGCCGTAGCTGTTACGGATTACCTTGTTGATCTTGTTGCTAATCCTAATTTCGTCAACGGTGATGTTTCTACCGGAACGGATATCAGCGCATTCTTCTCCGGTGACTGGGACTACCAGAAAGCGAAAGATGCTTACGGTGACAACCTCGGTATCGCTGCTTCTCCTTCCTACACACTGAATGGTGAATTGAAGCAGATGAAAGCATTTGCCGGTTCAAAAGCTGTCGGTGTCAACCCAACGACTGCTCTTTATGCTGAGCATCCTGAGATCGCAGTTGCATTAGCTGCATATCTTGGCGGCACAGAAGCACAGCAGGCTCACTTTGATTCAAGAGAAGTCATCCCGACGGATATCAACATCAATGTCGGTGATAACGCTTTGGCAAAAGCAAAGATGGACACGATGTCTTATGCCTCTATCGTTCAGCCGTTACAGGCCAACATGGGCAATTATTGGACTCCTGCACAGTCCATGGGCGATGAATTGGTTGCCGGTTCCGTCACTCATGCCAATGCAGCAGAAAAGACCGAAGCTATGAATGCTTCTTTGAATTCTTCCGCTGTTCAATAATCATTAGTATTTTAGAAAACCGCAGTTCATCTTTGATCTACTGCGGTTTTCTGCTTTCCTTCGGAGGTTATTTATGGAAAATAATCGTTCAACTGTCAAAAACGCATTACTGCACGGAGACATTTTCACGAAATTGTCTGCTGTTTTAATGGGTCTTGGCATGATCGGCCATAAGCAGATCGTAAAAGGCTGTTTTGTATTCTTATTCGAGATCGCTTTCATATTCTACATGCTTTCAACAGGCATCCATTCTCTTTCGATGATGCCTTCTCTCGGAACGAGGGCACAGGAGAAAGTCTGGAATGAAGCAAAACAGATCTATGAGTATATAGCAGGCGATAATTCTCAGCAGATCCTTCTAGCCGGTGTAATTACCTGCTTTGTCATTGCGGCGATCATCGTATTGTGGATCATACAGATGAAGTTTTCGTATAAACTCGAACTTCAGCTGAAAGAAAAAGGAAAAGTTCCGACATTCAAAGAAGATATCAGGAGTCTGTTCGATAAGAACCTTCATATCACTTTGATGACATTGCCATGTCTTGGCATCCTGGTCTTCAATATCGTTCCTTTGGTGTACATGATCTCGATGGCATTCACGACTTATTCAAAGGAAGATGAGCATCTGATGCTCTTTGATTGGGACGGACTGCATCAGTTTAAACGTGTTCTCAGTATGAACGGAAATATCGGACGACAGTTCTGGCACGTATTGGGATGGACGATCATATGGGCAATATTTGCGACCTTCCTGAATTATATCCTCGGTATGATCCTGGCCATGGTCATCAACAGAAAGGATACCAAATGGAAAGGCTTCTGGAGATTCTGTTTCATCCTTTCGATCGCTGTTCCGCAATTTGTCACATTGATGATCATGAACATCATGCTGCAGCCTTCCGGAGCAGTCAATATCCTGTTGCAGAATCTGGGTCTGATCTCTTCTCCGCTTCCTTTCTGGCAAAATGCGATGTGGGCGAGAGTTACGATCATCGTGATCAATATCTGGATCGGTATACCTTATACGATGCTTCAGATCACCGGTATCTTGCAGAATATTCCGGCTGAATTGTATGAAGCGGCAAAAATGGACGGAGCAGGTCCGGCCAAGATCTTCTTCAAGATCACTTTGCCTTACATGCTCTTTGTTACGACACCGTATCTTATCTCCAGCTTTGTCGGAAATATCAACAACTTTGGAGTCATCTATCTGCTTTCCGGAGGCGGTCCGACCTATGTCGGAGATACCGCAGGCCAGACCGATCTGCTCGTTACGTGGTTATATAAGCTGACTGTTGACCAGCAGTATTACAATCTGGGTGCCGTCATCGGTATTCTGACATTCGTCATCCTTACCATCGTCACTCTGGTCACGTACCGTAATTCCGGTTCTTATAAAAATGAGGAGGCGTTCATGTGATGAATGAAGTCGCAAAAAATAAGCTGAGTCCGAAACGTCAGTTTGTCAATTTTCTGGTTCATTTATTGCTTGCTGTTTTGTCGGTCATCTGGGTGCTTCCGATCTTCTGGATCATTCTGACGAGCTTCAGGGCGGAACCGGGAGCTTATACGAATACGTTCCTTCCGCAAGGCTATACGTTCAATAACTATATAAAGCTTTTTACGGACAGAAACGTTTTGAATTTCCCGAAGATGTTCATGAATACGCTCATCATAGCGATCTTCACCTGCATCTTCAGTACGTTCTTTGTTTTGTCTGTTTCGTATTCTTTGAGCAGGATGCGTTTTGCTTTCAGAAAGCCGTATATGAATATCGCCATGATCCTCGGCCTGTTCCCTGGTTTCATGGCTATGGTCGCCCAGTACTTCATCCTGAAGGCAATGGGACTGACGGAAGGATCGATGATCAGAATAGGACTTATCATCGTCTATTCCGCATGTACAGGCCTCGGTTTCCAGATCGCAAAAGGTTTCTTCGATACGATCCCGAGATCGATCGATGAAGCTGCCGTCATGGACGGGGCGACGCAATGGCAGGTATTCACACGTATCACGATGCCGCTTTCAAAACCGATCGTCATCTATACGGTCATGACCTCATTCATTGCTCCGTGGGTCGATTTCGTCTTTGCCAAAGTCATCTGCAGAGCCAATGCGGATCAGTTCACAGTTGCGATCGGCCTGTGGAACATGCTTCAGAAGGAATACATCTATCAGTGGTACACATGCTTCGCTGCCGGTGCAGTCGTGATCTCGAT
>JAFOLW010000067.1 GCA_017419165.1 Erysipelotrichaceae bacterium | reverse complement strand
TGATTATTTCAAGAAAGAAGGAATCCCTATGTCAAAATTTCAAGCCATCACACCTGAGAAACTGGACGGATTCAACAAAGAATACAGCACAGACAATACCGCCAGGATCGTCAGGAACGCTTTGAGCGAGAACCCGATCAAGATGATCTCCCGGCGCTTCGAAGGCAAAGTCGAAAACCCGAATCTCTTCTCGATCGACATCAAGACCCTGCCCGTGACCAATCAGATGGCCTCCGGCCGCTGCTGGCTCTTCTCTTCCCTGACTCTGTTAAGAGAAATGATCGCCAAAAAATACAAGATCAAGGAACAGTTCGAACTGTCCCAGAACTATCTGGCTTTCTATGACAAACTCGAAAAGATCAACTACTTCATGGAATGCATGATCGCCGAGAAAGATCAGCCGCTGAATTCCGAGACTTCCCGTTACCTGCTTCGTACGGCGATCGGTGACGGCGGTCAGTGGGACATGATGGTCGCCTTAGTCAAGAAATACGGTATCTGTCCCAAGACCGCGATGCCGGAGACCTACCAGTCTTCCCACACCCGCGATATGAACATGATCATCAACCGCCGTCTGCGCCGTTTCACGGCCGACTTGAAGAAAGCGGAAGATGACAAGCAGATCAAAGCTCTCAAAGACGAGACCTTGAAACAATGTTACAGCCTGCTGTGCGACTGCTTCGGTGTCCCGCCGAAGACCTTCACCTTCGAATACTACGATGAGAAGGACAAATACCACGCCCACTACGACGTCACACCGAAAGAGATGTATGAGAAATATCTCGGCGTCGATCTGGACGACTATGTCGGCATCATCAACGGCCCGACGCAGGATAAACCGCTCTATCAGACCTATACCGTCAAATATTTAGGCAATGTCGCCGGCACGGACAATCCGGTATTGTTCCTCAATCTGCCGATGAAAGACTTCAAAGACCTCATTCTGAAACAGCTCAAAGAGAAAGAGATCGTCTGGTTCGGCTGCGACTGCGGCAAAGACGGCGACCGTGAACTCGGCCTGTGGGATGACCGCAGCTTCGACCTGGAAAACACCCTGCGCATGGATCTAGAACTGTCCAAAGCGGAGATGCTGGATACCTGCGAATCGGCGATGAACCACGCCATGGTCTTCACCGGCGTCAATCTGTTCAAAAACAAGCCGACCCGCTGGAAGATCGAGAATTCCTGGGGCGACAAAGCCGGCAACAAGGGATACTACATCGCTTCCGATACCTGGTTCGACCGCTATGTCTTTGAAGCGGTGGTCGCCAAGAAATATCTCAACAAGAAACAGCTCGCCGCGCTGAAGAAAAAGCCGGTCGTTCTGGATCCGTGGGATCCGTTCGGCTCACTGGCTGACTAAAAGATCCGGTACAGCTTCATGCTGTACCTTTTTTATCGGAAAACGATTGACATCTATATCGTATACCGATATAATGAATTCAGATATATCGTCAAACGATATAACGCAAGACGATAAAGGAGGAAAATATGCAGGAATCAATGGTATTGACCGAAGCGAGTTATTATATCCTGCTTGCCTTATACAATCCCCAACACGGTTACGGGATCATGCAGGAAGTGGAATACCTGTCCAGAGGAAGAGTCAGACTGGCAGCAGGCACCTTATACGGCGCATTGACATCGATGGTCGATAAAGGTTGGATCATACCGCTTCCATCTGAAGAAGGAAGCAGAAAAAAGAATTATCAGATCACTTCCAAAGGCCTGGAGATACTGAAAAACGAGGTCGAAAGGTTGAGAGAACTCCTGCTCAATGGCGACATGATATTGAAAGGAGAAAAAAAAGATGAATGAAATAAAGACGATACGTAAATGGTTCTGGGCATGGGATTTTGAAAAAGAAGAAAAGTGGCTCAACCGGATGGCGGCCGAAGGATGGGCTTTAGTCTCTGTCGGCTTCTGCAGCTATACCTTCGAACAGAGCGGACCCGGCGAATACATCATCCGATTGGAGATGCATGATTCAAGTGATACTCCTTTCATCTCTTTTATGGAAGAGACCGGTGCCGAATATGTCGGGAAGATGATCAAGTGGATCTACTTCAGAAGAAGAAGCGAACTGGGATCCTTCGATCTGTTCTCCGACATTGATTCACGGATCAAGCACCTGAAGACGATCATCAGCACGATCAGGCTCCTCCTGATCGCCAACATCCTGATCGGTATCAGCAATTCCATCAATGTGACACGGATCGGATGGGTCAATCTGCTGGTCGCTGCCCTTCTTGCTTATGGCCTGGGAAGGCTGGATGAAAAGAAAGAAAGTCTTCAGAACGAAAGGCTGCTGAGAGAATAATGACAAAACAAGGGAGAAGACTCACATCTTCTCCCTTTTGTTTACCACTTGTTTGCGACTTTCTCGGCAAAACCTAAGAAGTCTTTGATCCGGATGACCGTGCCGTCATCCAGGACGGCCTTGCCGGTAAATCTGCCGAAGACCTGATGCTGATTCGAACCCAGGATGATGAAATCCGTATTGGCAGCCCGGTCGAGGATCGGCAGAAAGTCCATTTCGAAGCGGCCGTCATCCGATGTGAAGGTCCAGGGCGAAAGGAAATCGTCTTTGCCGTCTTTCACAGGGATGTTGAACGTGACTTGCGAAAGCTTATGGGCTCTCCCGTCATAGAACAACATGTTTTCGCTGGCTGCCGAAGTGTCGCCGAAACCGTAGCCGATATTGAAACCGAAACGTTTCCCCTCGACAGTCCCGGAAGCGGAACCCCAGTACCAGGTGTTCTTATAGGTCCATACTCCTCTTCCCCAGTCGAGGACACCGAAACTGTCTTCCTTGTCGAAGACATAATCTTTGCCGTCGAAACTGACCTTGCCGTAAGCAGGCATGCAGTTGATCTTCTGATTGTAATAGAAGTGGACTTTGCTTTCCTTGTACGGAGTGACGATCACCATGGAATCGTCATCGTTTTTCAACAGGCGGATCTCTCCTTGGATCGGTTTATGATCCATGAAATCCTCCATCGAGAAGCGAAGGATGCGTTCATCTTTTTCATGAAGGAATTCGATAGAATAGCCCTTGCCTTCGCCTTTGACATCGCCGGTGGATGAAGAAGACGGGAAATTGCGTTTGCCCAGCGTCATGATCTTCATCGGCGAATTGGTATGTTCCCACGGCTTTCGAAAATCCAGCAGGGAGATCGAGTCGAGAGCCATATAGGAGTTGTCATCCACCGTCAGAGCGACGCCGAAGTCTTTATTGTAAATAAGATAATAATCCCACTCTTTGATGCGCAGCTTATTGGCTTTGATCGCGCTTCGTTCATAGTTCAGGATCAAAGACCTGGCATAGCCGGTCTCGATCAGATGTCCGTTCTCATCCAGCAGCGGATGAGCTTTCAGGATCTCGTGCTGCATCTTGTTTCCTTTCCATCTCTAAAAGATAGTCATAGACTTTTTCATCGATCATATCTTTGATCCGATCGTATTCATGAAGATTTTCCCGGATAAACGTGGAAGAGATATCGATCGTCTCATGTCTGAGAACGACGTAGTTTTTCTTGTGCAGACCTCTCATCAGCGTATCGATCCGTTTCTTATCGATCTCGCCTCTGGGAAGGACGATGAAATCGAAGCCGAGCAGATATTCGTATTCCTTCCAGTCGGAAAATCTCGGCAGATTGTCTCCGCCCAGGATCAAGGAGAAGCGGTCGTTCGGGAAACGCTTTTCCAGATCTTTGAAGATCATGTAGGTATAAGGATGGCCGTTGTAGGTCTCGTCGATCACGATCCCCTTTTTTGCCGCCAGTTTGAGCATGGCAATGCGGTCTTCGACCGGATAGAACTCGTTCTTGTTCCAATAGGCACCGGTCGCAATGATGCATACCTCATCGACATAGCCTTCTTCGATGCAGGCTTCCGCGATCGCGATGTGCCCGTTATGGACCGGATTGAAGGAACCGCAGTAGATGCCGATCCTCCTCATATCAGCCTTCGGTCTTGTAGACCGGGATATTGAACTTGTGAGCGGCCTTGCGGTGGAGCTCTTCGATCTTTTCCCTTTCCTTCTCATCGACTTCCTGTCCGCGGATGATCTTTCCGATATCGGCATACTTCACGCCCATCTTGTCTTCATCCGACAGACCGGAGATCCCGTCGTCCGGTGTCCTGTACAATACCTTTTCCGGAACGCCCAGGACTTCGCCGACTTTGATGACTTCATCGACCGTCAGAGAATAGATCGGAGCGATATCGTAGACCGAATCGCCGCCTTTGGTGAAGTAGCCTACATAAAGCTCGCAGGCATTGGACGTGCCCGGAACGACATAAGTCCCGCCTTTGATCGCCGATAATAAAGCCGCCATATAATAGACCGACGCCATGCGGAGCCGCGGTTTGAGATTGATATCGGAGTTCTTCAGTTCTTCTTCAGAGAATCCGCCGAGCTTGCCGATCTGGACTTTGAACGCGTCAAAGACATCCGTCAGGTCGATGTTGAGCAGTTCAAAGCCGAACTTTTCGGCCACGAGCCTGGCATCGGCAGCGTCCGCTTCCTTGGAATGACACGGCAGTGTGATGCCTACGACATTTTCCGGACCCAAAGCCTTGCACATGATGGCGGCGACGACACCGGAATCCTTGCCGCCGGAAATGCCCAATACCGCCCCTTTCAGGTGATTCTTTTCAAAATAGTCTTTGACGAATTTTACGATCTTTTCTGTTTCTCTTACTGCATCAGTCATTTTTTGCCACCTCATTATTCATACGCCATTCGATACTTCTTGTCAGATAGTCCACATAGTCCTGATTCTTGCACATCGACTTGCCTTCCACGTCGGAGACCTTTGCCACATCCTGGCCGTTGCACTTGGTCACTTTCATGACGATGTTGAGCGGCGGGATCGACGTGTCGTTGGAAAGATAAGTCCCGATCCCGAATGCCACTTTGCAGCGGTCCTTGAAATAGCGGCAGAGCTTCGTCGCCTTTTCAAAGTTCAGCGAATCCGAGAACAGAAGCGTCTTGGTCCTGGGATCGATCCCTAAGGACTGATAATGTTCGATCATCCGATCGCCCCAGGCAAACGGATCGCCCGAATCGTGACGGACGCCCGAGAACAAGGTCGAGAAAGTCAGACGGAAATCTCTAAGGAAACATTCCGTCGTGATCGTATCGGTCAGAGCGGTACCGTTCAAGACGCCGTACTCTTCGACCCAGGCGTTCAGGGCAAAGAAATTGGAATATGCCGGATTGTGCCTGTGATCGCCCTGGCCGACGCACATGATCCATTCGTGGGCCATCGTGCCGACCGGCGTCAGACCGTACTTTTTTGCCAGATAGACATTGGATGTACCGACAAAACGGGACAGAGGATTCCTGTATTCCGAAAGTTTCTTCACGATGAATTCCTGCGCTTCACCGGAAAGTCTCCTTCGCAATCCGAACTCCGAATAGGAATTGAGTTCATATTCGCCGTTTTGTACTTTCTCGCACTTTTCGATCGCCTTTTTCTTGAACTGATCGAAAAGTTCATCATAGTCATAGTTCATGCGGAAATAAACTTCATTGATGATGGCCAGCGTCGGGATCTCGTACATCGAAGTGTTGAGCCAGGTACCGGTCGTTTCTACATACAGGTGGCCTTCTTCGTCGCTGGAGAAGTGGAAGTCTTCATAGCGCGGCTGCCAGAGCCTCAGGAAGTCGACATAGCTGCCTTTGATCCAGCGGATATCGTTGAGATATTCAAGTTCATCTTCCGAAAAGCGCAGTGCGCAATACATGCGGATCTGGTGCTTGATCTCTTTGATGACCTCTTCGGAGAACTTCACGCCTTCATTCCGACACTTGAAGGACCAGGTGGTCTTGTAATGGGAAAAATGGTGATAGATCGCCTGCCCCATGGAAAACTTATATAAGTCATTTTCTAAAAGCGATGTGATGATCTGATTCATAGGTGATCCTTTCGTATATCTTCCTTATTATTATAATATAGGACGAAACAAAGACGGGGAAAACCCTTACAAAAATGAGTTTTGGCACGACTGTATCCGTTTTACTGCAAAAATGCGATAAAATCTGCTTTTTTCGCTTGATTTTAGGTCCCCTCCCTGTTATCATTAAAAGGCTGACAGGATCCGAAAGGATCCATAATTAAGTCAGATATGTGGCACACCTGAGAAAGTGTGCATGAGAAGAAAGGAGTACATATGCCAACAATCAATCAGTTAATCAGAAAAGGCAGAACTGCGAGAACATTCAAGTCAAAGGCACCGGCTTTAAATAAGGGTTACAACTCATTAAAGAACCGTCCGATCGACCTGGCTTCCCCTCA
>JAFOLW010000066.1 GCA_017419165.1 Erysipelotrichaceae bacterium | reverse complement strand
GTATCTGGATACAGTCTTCGCAATATTTTCGTATTATTCGTCATGCGTACCTAATTGCTCTTGTATGCAGACTTACAACTGATTAAGTTTAATCATGTATTATGATCAAAAAACTGATATTTATCAAAGAACTTTTGTCTAAATATCAGTGAGTACATGCTATAAAAGCGGTTCATTTTTTTGAGGATCAGGGGACCATTACATATGAAAAAGTACGGATAAGACCGTGCTTTCTTTATGTTTTCCGGTCCTTCTTCCGATAACTCATCTGCCCCTAACGTGTGATCTCAAAAAGCCAAAAATTACAACAATATCGTCTTATGATCTCAAACATATTCCGGACAAGGAATTATTTTCAGGATAAATTGATTAAAAATCCCCAAAGCCATTCTTGAAACGGCCTTAAGGGGGATCTTTTAGATTGTTTGCTTTTGTAAGTCCCCGGATCTGCCCGATCTTCGGGTTCAAAGTCCAGGTTTCTCTTCTATGCTGTTTTTACTGTCTGATATTCCGTTGTATTGCAGACACATCATAGTCAGATCGTCAAATCTGGGAGCACCTGCGACGAACTGATATACGGCATCCTTTACAGTCTCCAGAATGCGTTGAGGCGTTTCGGTCACGACTTGATTGAGCGTCGAGACGGTCCGCTCCAGGCCAAAGAAATCTTTTGCCTCATTGCAGGCTTCAGGCACACCGTCGGTGTAGACGAAGAGTTTTGCGCCAGGGCTGAGCTGCAGTTCATACTCTTTGTATCGGACTCCCGGCATACCGCCCAGCACAAGACCGTGCTGATCCTTTACGATCTCGAATTCACCATCCGGCCGTCTCAGGATCGGATATTCGTGGCCGGCATTGGCTGCAGTCAGCAGACCGGTCCTCAGATCCAGGATACCCAGCCAAACGGTAACGAACATCTCTTCGCCATAGTCGGCAGTCAGATCGTTGTTTGCGGCTTCCAATACGTCTTTGGGCGATTTCCCCATTTTTGCGTAGCTGCTGATGATCATCTTCGCGGACATCATATACAGAGCTGCAGGCACGCCTTTGTCAGACACATCCGCGATCACCATACCCAAATGGTTGTCATCCACCATGAAGAAATCATAGAAATCACCGCCGACCTCTTTTGCAGGAGTCATGGAGGCAAAAATATCAAATTCCTTCCGATCCGGAAAAGCCGGAAAGATCCTTGGAAGCGCACCGGCTTGAATGCTGGCGGCCATGTTCAGTTCACGGCCTATACGCTCCTCTTCCTTTTGACGTTCCGCTTCCGCAGCCTTGCGTTTCAATGCCTCGGCCTGCCGCCGGAGCAGCTGGTTTACGATCCATATGATCAGCGCGAGAGCTGCTACGGCCATTGCCGCCCAGAAGGCCGGTTTTTCATAGAAAGCCTTCTGCTTTACGATCGTGACAGAAACGCTGCGTTCCCCTTCCGATCCATCCAGAAGATCCAGATGAAAGACGTAAGTGCCGCCTCGAAGGTTTGTGTAGCTGACCTGGCCGAGATCTTCCTTGCTGCTTATCATCGGATCGCGGTCAAACCCTTCCAGATAATAGGAGACTTTCGGATCATTCAGACCATAGGAAAGCACGTATGGATAGATACTGAGACGTCGGGTGCTCGCAGGCACGGTTATGGTCTGCCCGTCAGTCACACGCTGCGGTTTCTCGTCCGTATCGGTCTCAACAAACGGGATCGCAAGTATCGGGGTCACGCCTGATGATTGAATATTGATGAGATTCATCCGCACCAGGCCGTCGCTGCAAGCCACATAAGCATCGCCGTTTTCCATGACACAGCTTCTGGAATTCGGCGTGACCATGTGCGGCAGGCCTTTCTTGGAATTATAGTGTTCATATTCTTCAACGGTCCCGGCAAGCAGGTCATCGCCATCCATCAACAGGATACCCGTATTGCACATCAGGAAGACCGTATCGCTATCCGTCCACAGCACGTCGTAGCAGCCGTTGGAATTAAGCTCCGGAGGATAATAGTCAAGCAGTTTCGCAACGCCATCCTTCAGATAGCCCAGGGAACCGCCTGTGATAAGCCAGAAACAATGGCGGCGGTCATCACGCTTGATGCCCATGATCACGCCGTTGTCCAGTTCATCGCGGATCGGATAAGGAACAGCCCGATCACCCTCGATCATATAGAGTCCTCTTCCGTTGGTGCCCATGATCAGCCGGCCTTCATAATCTTCGCAGAGCGAAAGAATGGAGTTGGTCGGTATGCCGTCGGACTCATCAAAGCTTTGAACGATCTTTCCGTCTTTCAGCAGCTGTACGCCCCCGATGACAGAGATCGCGATCGTGCCGTCCTTCATCTCGTAGATCGTACGGATGTTGTTGGAGAGCATTCCGTCATTCTGTGTATAAGTCACGATCTGTCCGTCTGCCGTACGGCACATTAGCCCGTAATCGCTGAACGTACAGAACCACAGATTTCCCTTGCTGTCTCCTTTAATGACGCGGATCCGCGTGTTTTTCAGATAGGAGTAAACAGGTTTTTCGACGATCTCTCCTTTGCTGTTCAGGATCAGAAGGCCCGTATCGGTGCCCACATAGAGAAGGTCGTCTTCCATCCAGGTGGTGTTGACCACACGGTCATTCAGATCCCGGGTCATCTGGTTCAGATCCGCAAAATCGCTTGTACTGATGCGTATCAGGCCGTTTCGGGAGGAAGCGAACCACAGGTTACCTTCGTAGTCGGCACACATGGCGACTCCGGAATTGAATGCAGTATCGGACAGTTTTGTGTAATTCCGGTTCTTGTCGATAAAGCCGACACCGCCGTCGGAACAAAGCCACAGCCGATCATCCTTATAGACGATCGCATTGATGTTCAACAGCCCGGGAGTGGAGATGATCTCAAAGCTGTCGATAGGCTGAGAAAGACTCCCGTGCAAAAGTTCCGAGCCCGTTGTTCCGATATAGATATAACCTTCCCGAAGAGGATCTTCACTGACTGTTTGAGCGGATTTGCCGATCTCAGATACGTTAAAAAAGTATTCGACTTTGAGGTCCCGGATGACAAAGACATTGCCGTCATAGTCCGAGCCGTAGATCACGCCGTCAGCACCGCTGTTCATCTGATTGACGTAGCACTGTTTCAGGCGGTCGTCATCAAGAAGACGGAAAGCACCGGCATTATCCATCACATAGACGCCCTGGTCTGTTCCGATGACCAGATTGTCCGCTGCATCGGTACAGATCGCGCGAACGGATACGACGTCCAGACCCTCTTCTTTACTGTAGTAAGTCATGGTATCGTTCGCAGATAAATTCACCAGGACGCCAACGTTCGTACCGATCCATAAGCCGTCATCTTTCGTGACACAGAGGCTCACTACGCTCTCGATACCGGAGATCCGTTCGAACTTCTTGCCGTCATAGCGGACCAAGCCGCCGTAACCGCCCGTATAAATAAAGCCGTCCGGCGTCTGTGTGACTGCCAGATAACCCAAAAACGGCAGGCCTGAGTCGATATCGAATATCTTGTAATTGTTCTGAGCCTCAAAGCTAATCTCATCCCAATCCGTGTCATCGTCTGCATAAACCGCCTCACCGACCGTCGGAAGGATCAGCATGAGCAGAATGACTGCAGTCAATAATGCGATTAGTTTTTTCCTGATTTTCTTCATTGGCAGAAACTCCTTGCTGTGTCACGATCTTTGACATCATAACGATGTTTTGTTTTGTCCGTACAAGATCGATCTGATACTGTCAGGTTTAAAACCCCGGGAAAATTGTTCTTCAGAGTTTATTTATGTTTTTAAATTAATAGCTATTTGCCGGACCGCAAAGAACAGGGCAGACGGTCTTCTCCCCTGCCGTATGTCGGCCCCGAGACACGATCAATGAATAGTGTACCGATATACCGATCACGCTTTATAAAAATGAATAAAAATTGAAATCTTTCTTTTGATTTATAAATCTATTATACCCTGTCATCCTTCTCAGAAGCAGTCTTTTCAGATGCCGGGATAGGATCCGATCCGTGTTGTTTTTTTTGCTTGTTCTTTGTTTATACATGATCGTTGTGTGCTGTGATCGGAAGAATACCGATACAGATCAAAGAACTTCCGTCCGAATATCGGTAAGTGGCTTTACTTTAATGTTTATTGGGTTCAGGAGATCGGAACATATGAAAAGTACGGGTAAGTGAACCGTACTTTTTTGTATCGCTATAGTTTGTACAGATGAGATCTGCATAATATTCATTAAAATTTCCCGGCCTGTTTTCGTATGATCTGCCGAATATGCCGTACCCGTTTTCCAAAGCGGAAGTTTCATGTAACACACAGCTGTAACACGATCATCTTATCCTTGCGTACATCTTATGCTTGGCTCATAGAAGCCCAAATCAGTCAGTCGGTCGCCGATACAAGCAGCACCGCATATCTGTTCATCTTTTTGTCATAGATGCTCCAGCAGCAGGCTCCATACCATTCGTGTCCGGCATCGAAGATGTTTGACCAGTCCGTGGACCATTCGTAGATATCAAGTGCATCTGTCCCTTTCGGAAACAGAGCTTCATTAACTTCTCTGAAATCCTCTGGCTTGTTTCGTCTGCCTTGTACAGGCTCCAAAAGCGCATGCCAATACGGAACGGTCGTACCGAAATTCTCATCATTCGGTCTCCATTCCGCATCATAGAAGACGTTTCCGTAATGATCTTCTTTCAGGATATTCGGACAATAGAAAAATTCATTCGGATCCAGAAGTTTCGCCCGAGCCTTACCGATATCGTAGATCCACGGGGACAGCTTATCCGCCGTCTCATCGCCGAATCGCTCTTTAGCTTTTTTCTGATTCTCTATATCGCTTTCCGTCAAACGATCAAAAACGACGGTCAGGGCTTCTATATGGGATCGTAGTCCCTGATAAGGATGATCGTCAGCCAGCAGATGATACTCGACTTCACCGACCAAATGATATTCGATGTCGGGATCGTATCGTCTTATATGATCATAGAAATCATCGTTTTGAATCTCAAACATAGCGCATACCTGTAACTATTTGTCACGTATTTCAGTGTTAAACAAAAAGGATCATTCTTCTTTAAAAGATCCGACGCTTTCAAACCGGCTGATGATCTCTTCGTATTCTTCTTCACTGAGGATCTTAGCCCAAAGTCCGTAATGGATCTCAGTGAATCCGGCTTCCAGCATCGTCTTCTGATCCGGAGCATCGATATAATACAAAGCCGGCTTATCTTCCCCCATCGTCCTGTAAGTGGCCAGTCTGCATAAAACGCCTTTATAGGTGAACATCATGATAAAGTTCCTCTTTTTATTCCAAAGTCCATCCGTGGTCCCCATGATAGATCATCAGTTTCGACATGCCGCCGTCGACCGTGATGTTTTCGCCGTCGATGAACGATGCCTTCTCACTGCACAGATACAGGACCAGATGAGCAATATCCATAGGATCGCCCACTCTGCCGGAAGGCTGCTGGTAAGCGTCCGGTCCCTCGTATCTTCTGAAGTCCGTATCGATCCAGCCGGGAGCGATGGAATTCACGCGCACTTTCCCTGCCAGGCTTGCGGCCAGCGCATGGGTCAAGGCACTGATACCGCCTTTCGCTGCCGTATAAGATTCGGTCTGCGGCTGGGACATGTAAGCTCTCGTGGACGTGATATTGACGATGGAAGCTCCTTTGTTGAAATACGGAAGGAAGAGCTTGGTCAGATAGAACGGTGCGACCGTTCCGACTTTCAGGGCATATTCAAATTCCTCGTAGCTGCAGTCATCGATGCCTTTCATCAAAGGCAGAGCGTTGTTGATCAGACAGTCGATATGCCCGTATTCCTTGATCACTTTCGAAACGAAGTCTTCCAGGACTTCCTTCCTGCTGATATCGCCGACATAATAATCGTTTTCTTTGATGTCGATGATCAAAGACTTCGCACCTTCCTTTTCAAAACATTGAGCGATGCATCTGCCGATCCCGCTTGCACCGCCGGTGACAACGGCGATCTTGTTTTCAAATTCAGACATTATGACTTCCTTTCACGATATTTATAGAAGAGAATTCTTTTTCAGGCATCCCGGTCATCCAGACAGATCTCGCTGACTTCGATGACATAGTGAGACTCATCGATCAACGTCATCGGATGGCTTTGCGCGATATGGATGTCCGAGCCGCTGATCTTACAAGGCTTAAAATCTTTTTCATCACCGAAGACGATGTACTGTACGTCCGGATACAAGATCTTATGATCTTCCAGCTCGACCGACCAGCTTTCAAAAGGCTTTTCGATATCCACGCCCAATGAAGAAAGATAGACACTCAGCTCCGGAAAAGCTTGTTTGATCTTTTTGCGGTAATTGCGGCATTCTTTGCAATCACAAAGATCCTCTTGTGAAAGATGCTCATAATACTTTCTTGTTTTTTCGACCGTATCGCTGCTCATCGTTTCCAGAAAAAGGCTCCTTTTGCCTGACACAGTTTTTCCATAAGGTCTTCCAATTCTTTGTTTCTGCCGTAGAAGGTCATCGACGTATCGTCATGATCCAATGTGATCATCACACTCTCTTTGATGAACAAAGCTTCAAAATACTTCCCGCTTTC
>JAFOLW010000065.1 GCA_017419165.1 Erysipelotrichaceae bacterium | reverse complement strand
TTTGCCGTGATGATATCGGGATAGTGTCTCTTGTCGTGCTTTGCGAGTCTGTAAGATGTTGACTCTGCAGGAGTAGCTTCAAGATTATAAAGATCGCCGTACTTCTCCTGGTAGTCTGACAGACGCTCTCTCATGTGGTTGAGTACAACCTTTGCGAACGCCTGAGTCTCGGGATGTGTGAGATCCTTTCTGAGCCAGTTTGCGTTGAGTCCGACTTCGTTCATACCAACGAGACCGATGGTGGAGAAGTGGTTGTCAAATGTTCCGAGATAGTGTCTTGTGTAAGGGTAGAGACCGGCCTCGAGAAGCTTTGTAATAGTGTCTCTCTTAACCTTGAGCGAACGTGCAGCGATATCCATCATCTTGTCGAGGCGCTTAAAGAAATCAGCTTCGTCCTTTGCAAGATAAGCGATACGGGGCAGGTTGATAGTAACAACACCAACGGAACCTGTCGATTCGCCTGAGCCGAAGAAGCCGCCTGACTTCTTGCGGAGCTCACGGAGATCGAGTCTCAGTCTGCAGCACATGGAACGAACGTCGGAAGGCTCCATGTCGGAGTTGATGTAGTTGGAGAAATAAGGTGTTCCGTACTTGGATGTCATTTCGAAAAGGAGCTTGTTGTTCTCAGTCTCTGACCAGTCAAAGTCTCTCGTGATCGAATATGTCGGGATAGGATACTGGAATCCTCTGCCGTTGGCATCGCCTTCGATCATGATTTCGATGAAGGCCTTGTTTACCATGTCCATTTCCTTCTTATAGTCCTTATACTTGAAGTCCATTTCCTTGCCGCCAACGATACATGGTAATTCAGCAAGGTCATTTGGTACGGTCCAGTCTAAGGTAACGTTTGTAAATGGTGCCTGTGTGCCCCATCTTGACGGTGTATTGACGCCATAGATGAAACTCTGAATGCACTGCTTGACTTCCTTGTATGACAGGTTGTCAACCTTTACAAACGGTGCCAGGTAAGTGTCGAATGAGGAGAAAGCCTGAGCGCCTGCCCACTCGTTCTGCATGATACCTAAGAAGTTGACCATCTGGTTGCACAGCGTGGACAGGTGGTTCGCCGGTGTGGACGTGATCTTGCCGTTGACGCCGCCGAGGCCTTCTTCGATCAGCTGCTTGAGCGACCAGCCTGCGCAATAACCCGTCAGCATCGACAGGTCATGGATGTGCATATCGCCGTCCTTGTGTGCGGAACCGATCTCTTCATCGTAGACTTCCGAGAGCCAGTAGTTGGCCGTGACCGCACCGGAGTTGGACAGGATCAGACCGCCGACGGAATAAGTGACGGTGGAATTCTCTTTGACACGCCAGTCGACAGCATTGACATAAGAATCGACCAGCTTCTTGTAGTCCAGCATCGTGGTCGAGATATTTCTCGCTTTTTCTCTTTGCTTTCTATATAAGATGTAAGCCTTAGCTACATCCGGATAACCGGCTTCCGACAAGGTCTTTTCCACTGAGTCCTGAATATCTTCGACAGTGACCTTCTCATCTTTGACTTTGCTTGAGAAATCGGATGTGACTCTCAAGGCAAGCAGATTGATGACATCCGGATGATACTCTTTCTTGCAGGCATCGAATGCCTTAGTGATCGCCTCCGAGATCTTCTTCAGATCAAAATCGACGATCTTTCCATCTCTTTTTACTACACGGTACATAATTTTACTCCTTTACCCCTCTGATCTCTATTTCATTTACGTACGGTCTCACGATCTGTTTCATCTCTTCCAATGTCTCCAGGGGAACCTCACCAAGTCCGCTCTGGATACACGTGCCGTGATCTTCGAAGTTCTGCAGGTAGTAGCGCTTGGCGCCTTGGATCCACCTGCCGATCTTTTCAAGATCCGACACTTCATGGAATTCTTTCACGATCGTCGTACGGAATTCGTAATCTACGTGATCTTCCAACAAATAACTGACGCTCTTTTCGATCTCGCTGAGGTCATAGCTCTCAAGCCCGATCGTCATCGCGTATTTCTCCTTGCTGTTTTTGATGTCCATGGCGACATAGTCGATCAAGCCATCATCCACCAGCTGTTTCAGCGCCGTAAAATTGGACCCGTTGGTATCCAACTTGACTTTGAGTCCCAGATCTCTGACGCGTTGAATGAATGCCCGGATCCCCTTGTGAAGCAATGGTTCTCCGCCGGTTATGCAGACCCCGTCAAGGACCTTGTTCCTGTTCTTGAGAAAGTCGAAGATATCCTCATTGGCGATCTCCGAATCGTTCTCGTTCAGGAAGACCAGGCTCCGGTTGTGACAGAACGGACAGCGGAAATTGCAGCCGCCGGTAAAGACCGTCGCCGCCATGTTTCCCGGATAATCCAGCAATGTCAGTTTCTGCAAGCCGTAGAAGCGGACATTTTCATCGTCCAGCTCCATGGAATACTCCCTTGCCTTTTCAAGAAGTTTCGCAAGTACGGTGTTGTAAGAATCGAGCTCCGCAGCAGAAATATCGGAACTCAAGTGTGAGAACCATTCCGAACGCATCCGATAGAGATCAGGCATGATCTCCTGGGTCTTTTCGGTGGTATATAACAATTTTGCTCTTCTGTCTGACTCGCTGTTGACTATCCGCACATAAGAAAACTGTTCCAGCCTCTGAATCGATTTTGTGATCGTTCCTTTATCATAAACGCCGCGGATCGCCAGTTCATTCATCGAAATGCCTTCAGATTCGTAGATCTGCGTAAGCAGGATGTACTGTGTATATCCGATAGAATATTTGTCCAGCAGTTTATCGAAATGCTTCTGGTTACAGCGATACAAAACCGAGGAGTCCAGACTTAAATAATTGCGCTCACTCATAATTGATGTACCTGCAAACATAATTATATAAAGGACATAGTTGAAAGTTCAACTAAAATAATACAAAAAAATTGAGATTTCAACCAGTTTCTATTTCCCGGAAATCTGCATGGATACCGGTGAAAATTTTCATCGATCTGCCTGACCGAAACAGAGCCTCCATAAGCCCGAAAATCATCCGTTTGAGCAGTCCACACCTGCCCCGTCCTAAGGACTCGCAGAACGAAAAAGAAGCCCCTCAGAAAAGCGATCATGGATGACATCGACCGTTTTTGTAAGCCTGTATATGTGCTTGCAAAATAAAAACAGCGCGGTCATGTGACTGCGCTGTGATCCGTTCAGCCTTTTCTCTCTTCCTTCGCAAAGGAATGCAAGATCAGTGAAAGCTCCGTGATATCGTCGAACTGCGGAACGCCGATAAAGAATCGATCGACATCTTCCAGCACATGTTCGCAGATCTGCTTGGCATTCTCCTCCTTATGGAGATTGAGACATTCCGCCAGCCGCTCATTTCCATAGAGCTGCTTATCGGCATTGGTCGCCTCCACGACACCGTCGGTATACAGGAAGATCGCATCGCCCGGTTCCATGAACAAGGTCTCTTCTTTGTAATCGGCATCTTCCATTGCCGCCAGAACGAATCCCGCATTCGTTTTGATGAATTCATAGGATCCGTCTTTCCTTCTTAACAGCGGAGGATTATGTCCCGCATTGGCAAAACGCAGTTCGCCGTTGCGCAGATCCAGGAAGCCGATCCATGCCGTGACGAACATCATGGCTTCGTTGCCTTCGCACAGATGGCGGTTGGCTCTTTCGAAGATCTCCGCCGGCGTCCTGCCTGCTTCCGCATAGTTGCGGATCATCGTCTTGGAACGCATCATGAACAAAGAAGCCGGGATGCCCTTGCCGGAAACATCGGCGACCAGAAAGACCAGCGTATGTTCATCGATCATGTAGAAGTCGTAAAAGTCACCGCCCACTTCCCTGGCCGGGACCATCAAAGCGTGAAGTTCGAACTGTTCGTTGACCGGGAATTTGGTATCCAGGGCGGAAGACTGGATCTCTTTGGCATAAGAGAGCTCCGAATCGATCCTCTCGTTTGCTTCCTTGATCAGTTTTTTCAAGGCGTCGACCGTCAGATTGATACCGCCGGACAAGGAAGCGAATTCTTTGTTCACATCGATGTCCACCACGGTATCGAGATTCCCTTTGGTGATCTGATCGAGAGAATCATTGACTTCGTCGATATTGTTGACGATATGAGACTTGGTGACGTAATAAACGAAGATGAACATCATGCCAAAGACGCCGATCTGCATGAAGATATTGAGATAGGTCGAGATCGTGTTGTCGAATTCCGACTCGTTCTTCGTCATAAAAGCATAGACAGTGAAGTATTCCTCCTTCATGCCCATGTAATAGTAATCCATCCCCTGCAGGTTGACGGAATAGCGTTTGCGCGAAGAGAAGATATCCGTCTCTTCCAGGCCGAGCTCTTCGATGGACTTGCCTTCAAGCCCTGTGGCATCGGCAATGATGATGCCCTTATTGTCGACGACCATGATATGGCCGTATTCGCCGATGCGGCGGTTTTCGATCAGCGTCTGCAGACGGCTGTTGACTTCTTCGTTGAACTGTTTCTTATCAAACGATGTGATGATGTAATAATCCTCAAAACGGACTCCGGCATAACGGTTGTCCGTCTTGGGCTCGTAAGTATGATCATCGATATACGGGACCATCTCCCTTTCCCCTTCCAGCAAGCCGGAAAGAGAAGAGACATCGGGGATGAAACTGATCTGTGCGCCGATATGTCCCGCATTGTTGGAATCGATGACGATGCCCTTGCTGTTGAGGATGAGGATCTCGGAAACATCGTAATAGTTGGCCAGCCAGTCAACGCCCTGGTCCTTCAGATCATAGAAATAATCTTCGCCGACTTCCCGGGTGATCCGCAGATGATCGTTCCTGACCTGCGACATGACGTCGTTATAGGCATCGGATGCATTCAGAAGCATCACTTCGAACGTATTGACGATCGTGACTTGTCTTTGAACGATATAAGTGAAAAGCGAAGTCACGATGAAACCCAGGATGACGACCAGGATCAGGGAACGCTGGTATTGGGTGGCAATGGTCGGAAGGACTTTCTTGCCTTCGATGTCCTTTTCCATCATTCTCAGGATGAAACAGGAAAAAGCCACCGAAAGCGCATTGACCAGGATCATCGGTACCGAACAGACTTTGATGTATTCGAATGCCAGCCGGATATCGTAAGTATTGGTCAGAAAGATCATCACCATGTGGATGGTCTCGCAGAACACACCGGAATATAAAGCCAGAACAAAATCCGGGATCTTGTCTTCAAAAATATTCTTTCTCAGATATGCGGCGATGCACCCCGTCAGGATCGTCGAGATCGTGCAGGCCGTACGGGTATAATAGCCCATATTCCAATAGACGGAGAACCAGCGCTCGACGCCGCCGATCACTCCGGCGATGATGCCGGCATACGGACCGAAGATCAATCCGGCACAAAGCGGCGCCGCATCTCTTGCGTTGACGATCGTCCCTTCGATATGGACACCGCACTCCGTCGCGAATACGGCGATCAGACCGAAGATGAGGCCGGCGATGATCTGCTGCTTCTTATAGGAAAACTCGATCTGTTTCCGATTATGAAAGACCAGAAAAAGAATGACGGAAGCTAAGAATGGGATCGAAGCAATGACGATCAGGTCACGTAACATCAGCATATCTATATCTTATCATTTTCAAAAGCCGTGAGGCTCTGTTTTGGAAGAAGCAAAAGAAAAAGCGAAGTTTTTACACTTCGCTTTTGAGATCCGGATCAGACGATCAAGGCTGTTTGCCGATGTAAGCTAAGATACCGCCGTCGACATACAAGACATGGCCGTTGACGAAATTGGATGCATCGGATGCCAAGAAGACGGCCGGACCCATGAGGTCTTCGACTTCGCCCCATCTCTCCGCCGGTGTCTTGGCGATGATGAACTGATCGAACGGATGTCTGGAACCATCGGCCTGCGGTTCTCTTAACGGAGCCGTCTGTTTTGTGGCGATGTAGCCCGGGCCGATACCGTTGCACTGGATATTGGCATGGCCGTATTCGGCACAGATGTTCCTCGTCAGCATCTTCAGACCGCCTTTGGCTGCCGCATAAGCGGAGACGGTCTCTCTGCCGAGTTCCGACATCATCGAACAGATGTTGATGATCTTGCCGTGTCCTTTGGCGATCATGCCCGGGAGGACGGCCTTTGCGCAGATGAACGGCGCATTGAGGTCGGTATCGACGACCTTGCGGAAGTCTTCGACGCTCATTTCCGTCATCGGGATACGCTTGATGATACCGGCATTGTTGATCAGGATGTCGATGACGCCGAGTTCTTCTTCGATCGTTTTGACCAAAGCCTTGACGGACTCTTCATCCGTGACGTCACAGACATAACCCTTTGCTTCGACGCCGTTTTCTTTATATCTTTCGACTGCCGCATCGATCTTTTCCTGGCTTCTGCCGTTGAAAGCGATCTTTGCGCCGGCCTTGGCAAGGCCCAAGGCCATGCCGAAACCGATACCGTCGGTCGCACCGGTAACCAGAGCTACCTTGCCGTCCAGACGGAAATCATTCATTGAAAATTCTGCCATGGCTTACCTCTGGACTCTGCCTGAAGCATCGCCGCCGGCAAGCGCCTTGACTTCGGCTTCGGATACCAGGTTGAAGTCGGTCGGGATCGTGTGCTTCAAAGCGGAAGCTGCAACGGCGAATTCGAGTGCATCGCCCTGGTTGTCCATCGTCAGCAGACCATGGATGACGCCGCCGGAGAAGGAATCGCCGCCGCCGACTCTGTCGATGATCGGGAAGATGTCGTAGTGCTTGGATTCGTAGAATTCCTTGCCGTTGTAGATCAGAGCTTTCCAGCCGTTATGCGTAGCAGAATAAGATTCTCTCAATGTGGAGATGACATACTTGAAGCCGAATTCTTCCGCCATCTGCTTGAAGATCTCTTTGTAGCCTTCCGCGTCGGTCTGGCCTGCTTCAACGTTGGATTTCGGTTTGAAGCCCAAGCAGAGTTCCGCATCCTCTTCGTTGCCGATGCAGACATCGACATACTTCATCAGAGGTCTCATGATCGAGATCGCTTTTTCGGAAGACCATAATTTCTTACGGAAGTTGAGGTCGACGGAAACCGTCGCACCGGCCTTCTTGGCAGCGATCAGAGCCAGCTCAAGGTTCTTGGCGGACTGATCGGAGATCGCCGGAGTGATGCCTGACCAGTGGAACCAGTCAGCGCCTTCGAAGATCTTGTCGAAATCGAAGTCTTCCGGAGTCGCTTCGGCAACAGCCGCATGCGCTCTGTCGTAAATGACCTTGGAAGGTCTCATGGAAGCACCGGTCTCAAGGTAATAGATGCCCAGTCTTTCGCCGCCTCTTGCGACATATTCGGTATGGACACCGTATTTTCTCAAAGCGTTGATCGCGCACTGGCCGATCTCGTGTGCAGGAACTTTTGAAACGAAATAAGCTTCGTGGCCGTAGTTTGCCAAAGAAACTGCAACGTTTGCTTCACCGCCGCCGTAGCATGCATCAAAACTGTCGGACTGTACGAAACGTGAGTTTCCCGGAGTCGACAATCTCAGCATGATCTCGCCCATTGTTACAACTTTCATTTTTCTTTGTCTCCTTTACTATTTCGTAAGATGGATGCCGAATCCACCGATCTCTTCGTTGAAGTAGATGAACTTCATGTTGCCCTTATCATCGTAAGTGGCAGTAGATTCATCGAATGTATAACCTAATGATTCATAATATCTCTTGGCGCGGTCGACATTGTTGACACCAATAGCGATATGGCCGTGTTTGCCTTTTGCCTTGGCAGCAGACATGATCTCGACCCAGTCGGAACCGAACCATCCTTTGGATGTCTCTCTGACTTCGCCGCCGAAGAGTTTTGCGAACTGTTCAGCCAGCTTCGCACCGTTGCCGTCTTCTTCGTTGACGGCGACATGTTTGATCTTGACACCGAGCATCGCTCTGACAGCGCCTCTGGTCAGTTCTTCGATCTTCTTGAAGTCACCGGCTTCGATGGCCTTCTTGTCGATCATCCAGGTACCGCCGCAGGCAAGGATCACCGGATCATTGAGGTAATCGTTGACATTGGATTCCTTGATGCCGCCGGTCGGCATGAATTTGAGTTTATTGTACGGAGCAGAAAGGGCCTTGATCATCTTCAGGCCGCCTAATGGCTCTGCCGGGAAGAATTTGACGACTTCCAGACCGAATGCGGATGCGACTTCAAGGTCTGCCGCATTGGCTGTGCCCGGCAGGATCGGGATGTTCCTTTCCTGGCAATACGCGATCGTATCAGCATTGGTACCCGGTGATACGATGAATTCGGCGCCTGCATCGATCGCGGAATCGACCTGTTCTCTGTTCAGCACGGTCCCGGCGCCGATGATCATGTCAGGGCAGGCCTTTCTCATTTCGATCATCGCATCATGCGCAGCTGCCGTTCTGTATGTGACTTCCGCAACAGGCAAGCCACCTGCACAAAGTGCTTTTGCCAGAGGCGCAGCATCTTCCACGCGATCCAGGGCGATTACCGGTACGATACCGATGTCATGGATCTTCTTACAAATCTCGTTCATCTTTTCTCCTCCTTAATGAATCAATATAGTTCAGATCTTCCTGTGAGACCTGTTTCATCCAATCGACACGGCCGATCGGATCTGTATCAGTGTTGTTGTATTCTATGAAGCGGCTCCGTTCATGAGCCAAGGGTTTGTTCCAGTCGTGGTAACCTTGCCTGAAGATATGGTCACCGATCCGGGAATCGACGATCATACACTTGCCATAGTCTCGCCACGGTCTGGCGAGATAGACGGAATCCTTCATCCCCTGCTCACTTGTGAAATCGCAGCGGTCGAATATGAATCCGTAGTCTTCGTTTTCCGGTGTGTTCGGCGCACAAACGTAACCGTTGACTTCCTTATGGATGTTCCTCGAGAGGATCTCACAGTCATGGAAATAGCCCATGCCGCCCCCGAAGATGAAATCCACGGAACCCTCGATCAGGCAGTGCTCGAAGATCGCTTCGCGGTGTTTCCGTTCCCTGTCCTGCAGAGGACCGACGAAGCCCCGCTTCTCATATTCTTCCTCAGGCAGCGGTGCCAGGAACAAAGTGTCCTGATAAGATGAGATCCTGCAGTTTCTCGCATAGAAATCATCTCCGTCGATCATCAGGGCGATCGCCTGTCCGTTTTCGTATCCGGCATCGTTGTAAACGTTCATATCGATGAAGCTCACATGATCGCTGTCGATGAAGACCGAATAGGTACGGAACGTTCCCCGCTTATAACCGTCAGACAGTATCTCATAAGCATCCAGATCATAGCGGATCGTTCCGTTGCATAAGATGACATGAGGCTTGTCGATGACGGCCTGTTCATAGAGGACCTGTCCTTTCAGATCGATGCGGACTTCCCTTTCGTTGTCCGCAGGGATCTGATCCAGGACATCTTTCAGTCTTTCGTATCTGTTTCCTTGAAACTCAATCATTGAAACCGAGATAATTTACGGCATTGTTGTAGGAAATGTCTTCAACGATCTCTTTCAATAACTTCTCATCGTTCGGATACTCGCCGTTTTCAACTAAAGTTCCGATGAAATCGCATAAGATCCGGCGGAAGTATTCGTGTCTGGTGTAAGACAGGAAGCTTCTGGAGTCTGTCAGCATACCGACGAAGTTGGCCAACATACCGTCGTTCGCCAATGTCTGCATCTGTTCCTGCATGCCGATCTTGTGATCGTTGAACCACCAGGCGGAACCCTGCTGCAGCTTGCCGCGGATGCCGTCGCCCTGGAAGCAGTTGATCGTCGTGACGATCGCTGCGTTGTCGGACGGGTTCAAAGAATAGATGATCGTCCGCGGGAGATTTCCTTCCGCATTCAGCGAATTCAGGAAGTCCGCCATCTCAGAGCTCGGTGCATAGTTGTTGATCGTGTCAAAGCCCGTATCCGGTCCCAGTTTATCGAACATCGCCTTGTTGTTGTCGCGCTTGCAGCCGTAGTGTAACTGCATCGCCCAGCCCTTCTTTGCGTAGACGGAGCCGAGATGTCTCATGAAGGCCGTCTTGAACTGCAGCTCTTCTTTTCTAGTGACCATCTCGCCGCTGAGTCTCTTGGCGAAGATCGCTTCGATCTGTTCCTCAGTCGCCGGTTCATACATCACATATTCCAAAGCGTGGTCGGAGGCGCGGCAGCCCATGGATCCGAAGAAATCGATCCTGCCGTCGATGACCTCGCAAAGGTCTTTAAAACTGCTTATCTTCTTACCGGAAACGGCTTCCAGCTTGCCGATATAGTCGAGATAGTCGACTTTCTCGATGTTGTTGGCTTTGTCCGGACGGAAACAAGGAACGATCTTGGTGTGAAGAGTCTTGTCTTCCGCGATCAGCTTGTGATAGCCCAGATCGTCGACCGGATCATCGGTCGTACAGATGATGTTGACATGAGAATCTTCCAGGATCTTGCGGACCGTCAGGGTCTTCAAGACTTCGTTGCATTTGTTGAAGATCTCTTCCGCATTTTCTTCCGTCAGCGGTTCATAGATCCCGAAGTATCTCTGTAATTCGAGATGTGACCAGTGATAAAGTGGATTGCCGATCAGATGGGACAGTGTCTTTGCCCAGGCTTTGAACTTCTCCAGGTCGGAAGCATCGCCGGTGATGTACTTTTCGTCGATGCCGTTGGCTCTCATCTGTCTCCACTTGTAGTGGTCACCGCCGAGCCAGACTTCGGTGATCGTCGAGAACTTCCTGTTCTCATAGATCTCTTTCTGAGAGATGTGGCAGTGATAGTCGATGATCGGCATCTTTGCCGCATAGTCATGATAGAGATGCTTTGCCGTTTCGTTGCTCAACAGAAAATCTTTTCCCATGAATTCTTTCATATATGTGTATTACTCCTATCTTTGCACAGCAGCGTTGCCGTTTGTCTGCATGAATTCGACGACTTCCTCTTCCGACAATACGGAAGCATCGCCGTATAAGGTATGTTTCAGTACCGAAGTTGCAAGACCGAATTTCAGTGCGTATTTCGGGTTTTCGTAATCTTTCAGAAGACCGTGGATGATACCGCTGGAGAAGGCATCGCCGCCGCCGATCCGGTCATAGATCGAGAAGCGGATCGGTCCCTCTTTGAAGCAGATGCCGTCCTTGCGGATGCAATAGCTGGAAAGCGAATTGTCCGTGGCGGTATGGACGATCCTGTCCGTGCCGAAGAGGTATTTGACCTTAGTCTGATCCATCAGTTTCTTCGCGACATCGAGACGCTTCTCTTCCGGTGTCTCAAGATGAGGATCGACCGGGATCTCCAGCATCGTGTTCAGGTCGAAGAAGTTGGCGAACAGCACATCGACATACTTGATCACTTTCTGGAAATGCGGCTTGGCTTCTTCGATCGTCCAGAGTTTGGAACGGTAGTTGAAGTCAAAGGACACCTTTACGCCGTATTTTTCGCAGGCTTCCAGACATTTGTACGCAACATTGCGGCATTTCTCATGGATCGCCAGCGTGATGCCGGACATATGGAACCATTCGGCATCCTTGAAGATCTCATCATAATCCAGGTCATCTTCGCCGATCCTGGTGATCGCGGAGTGAGCGCGGTTATAGATGACTTTGCTCGGACGTCCGCCGAAACCCGTTTCGACAAAATACATGCCCAGGTTGGATGAACCTCTCAAGATATGGTCGGTACCGACACCGTGTCTCTTCAGATGCATGATCGCCGATTCGCCGAGCTGATTGTTCGGCACTCTGGTCAAGAAATCGGTCGGATTGCCAAGATGCGACAGGGAGACCAGAACGTTTGCTTCCGCACCGCCGTAGTTGGCGATGAAATTCTTTGCCTCCGAGATCGTCGTATAATCCGGAGGTGTAAGCCGCAGCATGATCTCACCGAAAGCGACTACTTTTTTAGACATCATTTCCCCTTTCCTGCAGATGCTTCCTGCTTATGAAAGACTTTCTCCATAAGCAGATCTTTTGCCTTGATGAACAGCATATCGAAGGCCGTATAAATGATACCGAAGAAGATCGGTTCGACATTGGCATGGATCAGCCAGTAAAATCCGACCGTCAGCATCAGCAAGATGAAGGCATAAAGCATGTTGGCAAAGAAAGTCCAATACTTGCCGGAAGGAAACATGATGTACGGATAGTATTCCTTGTCATCTCCGCTGATGAATTTAAGCACATTACTGGTGAGCAAATCGGTCACGATACCCAATCCGATGCCGAACACGAACATTTGATCGAGCCAGTTCGGCAGATACATCGAAAGCCCCCAGTAAAAGAAAAAACAAACAGCTCCCGCGAACCAGAACTTGATGAATAAGGCTTTGACCCATACGGGGATCGAGCCCAATTTAGAACTCTTATACTGATTCAATTCCTGATCCGATACCTTTCTGGCGTTGCCTTTATTGGCTTCAGCCAGACGGTCGACCGCATCCGTTTTCAGCTTATAATAGTCCTTTTCAGCCTGAGGGATCTCTTTGTTTTTTCTTTTTGACATAGTTATTGATTAATTTTCGTTTTCGTGACGTTTACCGCCGGAACGTGCAGCTTCAGCGGAATCATCCGAAACAAGTTCGATCGAGACATCTTCGTTCTCGGCGATCGCAACGGAAGTATCGATCTTGCTGAGCGCCTTGCCGATGACCGGGATCAATGCAATCAGGACGATGGACAAAGCAACTAAAACGATGTGGACCGTCAGCATCGACTGCGCCTGCGGGATGAACTGCCTTGAGGCGTTGATCTGAATGCTCTGCAGACCTTCTGCGATCTTGGAGAGATAGATGACATCAGCAAAGGCAACGATGCCTTCGAGCAGATACAAGAGGATGACCATCGGTAAGATCGGTTTCTGTCTCTTCGGATAAGCGTTCAGGAAGGCAACGAATGCCAGGATCGAGAACAACATGATCACGAATTCGCACAATCCCATGAACGGTCTGTTGACGACAGCAGTCGTATTGGAGACCTTCGTAAGATTGAAGGAATAGACGATGAAGGCGATCACCATCATGCACAACGGGATGTTGTGAGGTCTTTTCTTGAGTGAAACAATAAATTTACGCTTGGATTCAGCGAACCCTTTATTTCTTTTTTCTTCAGCCATTCTATTGTTCCTCCTAAATAATCGCTTCCGTAGTCTCGGCGTCGAAGAGATGGATCCTATCTTCATCGAATCTGACCTTTACCTGATCGCCGACCTGGAATCTCTGCCAGTCTCTGAACTTCGCACAGGACGTCTTGCCGAACAGTTTGCCGTGGGTCAGAGTGAAGTGACCGGTATTTTCGTTGAGGTTGACATCGAGTACATAGTCATTGCCCGGATGGATATCTTCCGGACGGATGCCTAAGACGAAATCGCTCTTATCGGAAGCATTTGCCGCTTTGGCAACTCTTTCAGGAAGTTTTGCTTCGATGCCTTCGACATAGAACTTGCCGTCTTCTTTCCTGAGGTTATATAAGTTCATCGGCGGAAGACCGATAAAGGAAGCAACGAAGAGGTTTTTCGGATGATCGTATAACTCCAGCGGAGTACCGATCTGCTGGACATGACCCATGGACATACATACGATACGGTCCGCGAGCGTCAGAGCTTCGGTCTGGTCGTGTGTGACATAGATCATCGTCGTGCCTAATCTCTTGTGTAATAATTTGATCTCACGTCTGGTCGAACCTCTCAGTTTCGCATCGAGGTTGGACGGAGGCTCGT
>JAFOLW010000064.1 GCA_017419165.1 Erysipelotrichaceae bacterium | reverse complement strand
CCGCCGTCACCGATCACCGTACGAAGCAGGTAACGGGAAGTCTCGGAATTCAGCGGCTGATCTTTCTCGGCGATCATGCATTCCATGAAGTAGTTGATCTTTTCGAGTTTGTCATAGAAAGCCAGATAGTTCTGGGACAGTTCGAACTGGTCCTTGATCTTGTATTTTTTGGCGATCATTTCTCTTAACAGAGTCAGGGAAGAGAACAGCCAGCAGCGGCCGGAGGCCATCTGATTGGTCACCGGCAGGGTCTTGATGTCGATCGAGAAGAGATTCGGGTTTTCGACTTTGCCTTCGAAGCGCCGGGAGATCATCTTGATCGGGTTCTCGCTCAAAGCATTCCTGACGATCCTGGCGGTATTGTCTGTGCTGTATTCTTTGTTGAATCCGTCCAGTTTCTCAGGTGTGATGGCTTGAAATTTTGACATAGGGATTCCTTCTTTCTTGAAATAATCATAGCACTATTTTCATTTCGCATAAGGATCATGAACTATGGTATATAATGTTCAATGTATGGAAGAGAAACTGTTTCAATTACATTCCGATTACCGGCCGATGGGCGATCAGCCTGCGGCGATCGATTCTCTGGTCGAAGGTCTGAAAAGAGGGGAACACGAACAGGTCCTTCTGGGTGCGACCGGCACCGGCAAGACTTTCACGATCGCCAATGTGATTCAGCGGGTCAACAAACCAACACTGGTCTTCGCCCATAACAAGACGCTTGCCGGCCAGTTATATTCCGAGTTCAAGGCACTGTTTCCGGAGAATGCGGTGGAGTACTTCATCTCCAACTTCGATTTCTATCAGCCGGAAGCTTACATGCCCAAGACCGATACGTATATCGAAAAGAATGCGGTGACCAACGATGAGATCGACATGCTCAGGATGTCGGCCTACAATTCGCTTCTTGAGAGAAGGGACGTCATCGTCGTGGCTTCCGTCGCCTGCATCTACGCCGGAAGCAATCCGGAAGATTACAAGGAGATGTTCTTCTCGCTGAAAGTCGGCGAGATCATCGACCGCCAGGATCTGATCAAACGTCTCATCGTCATGCAATACCAGCGCAACGATGTCGACAAGATCCGCGGGACGTTCTCCGTCAAAGGCGATGTGATCGAGATCTGTCCGGGTCATACCGACAAGTTCATCATCCGGGTCGAGATGTTCGACGATGAAGTGGAAAGGATCACGGAGATCGATCCGGTGACCAAGAACGTGCAGAACGGATATACGGTCTATTCTTTCTTCCCGGCATCCGGATATGCCAGAGACCGGGACGATCTGCAGATCGCCTGCGACAATATCGAAAAAGAACTGGAAGAACGGCTCAGGTATTTCAAAGAGAAGGGCAAGCTTCTGGAATACGAACGTCTGGAACAGCGCTGCCGCTACGATATCGAAGCGTTGCGTGAGATGGGCATGTGTTCGGGCATCGAAAATTATGCCATGCATATCGACCACCGCGTGCCCGGCCAAAGGCCGTACAACCTCTTCGATTACTTCGGCGATGATTTTCTGATCGTCGTCGATGAGTCCCACGTCTCTCTGCCGCAGATCCGCGGCATGTACAACGGTGATCATCAGAGAAAACTGACACTGGTGGAATACGGTTTCCGTCTGCCGAGTGCTTTGGAGAACCGTCCGATGACCTTCGAAGAGTGGGAAGAGCTCAAGGCACCGCGCATCTACATGTCGGCGACACCGGGCGACTATGAACTGGAGCGTTCGCCCAAACCGGTCGAACAGCTCATCCGTCCGACAGGACTGCTCGATCCGCTGGTGGAAGTGCGTCCGACGTCCGGCCAGATCGACGATCTGATGGAAGAGATCCGCAACAATATCGAAAAAGGGGAAAGGACCCTGGTCACCACGTTGACCGTCAAGATGGCGGAAGATCTGACGGATTATCTGAAGAAACTCAATTTCAAGGTCGCTTATCTGCACCATGAGACCAAGACTCTGGAAAGAAGCGAGATCATCCACGACTTACGTGAAGGCAAATATGACGTTCTGATCGGTATCAACCTCTTAAGGGAGGGCCTGGATATCCCGGAAGTCTCTCTGATCGCGATCCTGGATGCCGATAAGGAAGGTTTCTTACGTTCCTCCCGTTCGCTCATCCAGACGATCGGCCGTGCGGCCAGAAACGAACACGGACGGGTCATCATGTACGGTGATATGATGACCGATTCGATGAAGACGGCCATCGATGAGACGAAACGAAGACGGCAGATCCAGGAAAGATACAACGAAGAAAACCACATCATCCCTCGTTCGATCAAGAAAGAGCTCAACGAGGTCATCCATTCCAAGGAGACCCGTGAGATGTCGAAGAAGTACCGCGAGAAGCACACGCATACCAAGAAAGAGAAAGAGAAGATGATGGCACAGATCGAAGCTGAGATGAAACAGGCGGCAAAGCAGCTCAATTTCGAACGGGCGGCGGAACTGCGCGATATCTTGTACGAACTGCGCGACGGAAAATAAGACAAAAGTTACGGTATTCCGTAGCTTTTTTCTTGCATTCAAAAATAGAAGGACTATCATAAGAATTGCGCTTATACGCATACGTATCTGTTTTCTGCCGCTTTGAGCATAGTTTCATCCTTACCCGAGTGACACTAAAAAGATCTTGAAAAAGGAGGACTATGAACATCATCGTTTCTTTGGCATTCACGCTTTTGTCCGGTCTGCTTCTGACCAGGGCATTCAAATATTTACATCTGTCATTTCCCGACGTCACGGTCTATCTTCTGACCGGTCTCTTGCTGGGACCGTACTGTCTGGGAAAGCTGGGCTTGACAGGCATTGGCTTTTCCGATTTCGAACAGGTCAGATCGCTGTCGCTGATCAATGAAGTCGCTTTGGGTTTCATCGCTTTTTCGATCGGTGCCGAGTTCAAGCTTGCCAAGATCGCTAAGAGCGGCAAGGCGACGCTCATCATCGGTGTCTTGCAGGCTTTGACGGCTTCACTGCTGGTCGATGTTTCATTACTGATCTTGCGTTCATTCGTCGGGGAAGAGATCCTCACGGTCCCGGTCTGCATCACCTTGGGAGCCATTGCTTCGGCAACGGCACCGGCGGCGACGCTGATGGTCGTCCGTCAGTACGGTGCCAAAGGTCCGGTCACCGATCTGCTGCTGCCGATCGTCGCTCTTGACGATGCGGTCGGTCTGATCATCTTTGCCATCTCGCTTGGCGTGGCGCAGGCATTCAACGGCGGAACTTTGAGTTTTGCGGCAGTCTTTGTCGATCCGCTTCTCGAGATCTTTTGTTCCGTCGTCTTAGGTTCGTTGTTAGGTGCCGTCATGTCGAAACTTGAGAAATTGTTTTATTCCCCTGACCACCGCATGGCCATGACGATCGCTTTTATCCTGCTGGCGATCGGATTATCGAGCCTGAGCTTTGATCTGGGAAACGTCAGGATCGGCTTTTCTTCTCTGCTGGTGCTGATGATGCTGGGAACGGTCTTCTGCAACATCTCGGAGTTTTCCGAAGATATCTTCGAGAGGGCGGACCATTGGACTGCGCCTTTGTATGTGGCGTTCTTCGTCCTGTCCGGTGCACAGCTCGATCTGGCAGTATTGAAAAATCCGATGATCCTGGCCATCGGAGCTCTCTACATCCTGATGCGCTGTGCAGGCAAGTATACGGGTTCCGCCTTGCCGGCAAAGATGCTGGGACTGCATCAGAATATCGTGAAGTATCTGGGCATCACTCTGTTTCCGCAGGCCGGTGTGGCTTTGGGCATGGTCAATACCGCGCAGGTCTTAGGCGAAGGGAATGGCACGATCATCCGCAATGTCGTCTTACTTTCGGTCATGATCTATGAACTGGTCGGTCCGTCTTTGACCAAGGTGGCACTGGCCAAAGCCGGAGAGATCCGGATAAACGAAGAGAAGCAGCATCGCTGAGATGCTGTTTTTATTTTCCTGAAGAAGGACACACCATAAAATGTGGTATATAATGAAGACATGAAAAAGATAGTGCTGATCTCCGGTATTTCCGGTGCCGGAAAGTCGACAGCTTCCAATATGCTGGAGGATATGGGCTATACCTGTATCGACCAGTATCCGCCGGAACTGTTGAGAGACCTTCTGGATCTGATCAAGAAAGACGATTCGATCCGCTATCAGAAGGTGGCTTTGACCGTGGTCTTGTCGGATCTGGACAAATTTGCCAATCTTCTGACCAATTCCGAGTTCAATCCGACGCTGATCCTGCTGGATGCCGATAAAGACATCATCATCAACCGCTATAAATTCACCAGGCGTGTCCATCCGCTGGTCACCTCGAATATGGCGGCGACGCTTGAAGAGGCGGTGGAGATCGAAAAAGGGATCTTAAGAAAATACAAAAAGAAAAACGCCCGCGTCCTGGATACGACGGCCTTGTCCGTCAAACAGCTGAAAGCCGTACTGGACAAGATCCTGGATTATTCGGACTTCAATAATCTGGCGATCACTTTCGAGTCTTTCGGTTTCAAAAACGGCGTGCCGGACGATGCCGATGTCATTCTGGACGTCCGCATGCTGGACAACCCGTTCTATGTGCCGGAGCTCAAGGAGCTGACGGGCAACGATCAGGCAGTCTCCGACTATGTCCTGAATTCCAGACTGACACAGCGCTATCTGAAAAAGACGATCGCCTATCTGGATTTCATGTTCAAGACCTACGATAACGAAGAAAAGCGGCATCTGACTATCTGCGTGGGCTGCACGGGCGGCCAGCACCGTTCGGTCGCCGTCGCCAATTATCTTCATGAATACTATAACGGCAAATATATGTGCTACATCGCACACAGGGAGATCGAAGAATGAAAAATGTGGTAGCCATCGGCGGCGGACACGGACTTTCCGCCATCCTCTCGGGCATCCGGGACATCGAAGACATCAAGATCTCCGCCATCGTGACCGTGGCCGATGACGGCGGTTCGACCGGCCGTTTAAGGAAGCGTTATACCATCCCGGCGATGGGTGATATCCGCAACGTCATCCTGGCGCTTTCGGATTCGGAGCCCTTGCTTCACGATCTGTTCAACTACCGTTTTGAAGGCGAAGACAACATGGACATCGCCGGCCACTCCTTAGGCAACCTGATCTTGACGGCACTGACCAATATGACCGGTTCTTTCGATGAGGCCATCCGCATCACTTCGGAGATGACCAAAGTCAAAGGGGAGATCATTCCTTCGACGCTGCAGAACGTCACTCTGTTCGCCCGCATGGACGATGATACGATCGTCAAGGGCGAAGCCAATATCCCGAGCCTCATCCACAACATCGACAGCGTCTTCTATCAGGTCGATGTCAAAGGCAATGAGAAAGCCGTCAAGGCGATCGAAGAAGCCGACCTGATCTTGTACGGGATCGGATCGCTGTATACGTCGATCCTGCCCAATACGATCATTCCCGAGATCAACGAAGCGCTTCATCGCTGCAAAGCGGAAAAAGTCTATATCGCCAACTGCATGACCCAGTCCAACGAGACGTATAACTATGATCTGAAGGCGCATCTCGACGCGTTTGACAAACATAAGACGCCGGTCGACAAGGTCCTGATGCATTCCGACCGCATCCCGGAGATGAACCGCATGCGTTATCAGCGGCAGAATTCCATCGAGGTGGAAGATCACGGCGACTGTGACGTGCCGGTCATCCGCAAACCGCTGCTGAAGTTTGACAACGGCTTGGTCAGACACGATCCCAAGCTGGTCAAAGAAGCGGTGAAGGAACTGCTGTAATGTCGTTTACGACCGATATCAAACAGGAGATCGCCAACTCGGTCCTGGAGACGCATTGTCAAAGGGCGCAGCTCAGCGCTTTGATCCAGCTGACCTCGTCCCTGACGATCTCGAAAGGGAAGCTCGGCATCCTGATCCGCAGCGAATCGCCGACGACCTCCAAGCGCATCGTGTTCCTGCTCAAGAGCCTTTATGATGCCGATACGGACTTGCAGATCGCGAAAAAGACCAATCTCAAGAAAAACAACGTCTATCTCATACAGATCGACGAGGACGGAAAGAGGATCCTGGAAGATCTCGGTCTGTATTCCGCAAGAGGACTGGAGTCTCATCCGGGCTATGAGATCCTGATGCGAAACTGCTGTGCGGCATCTTATCTGGCCGGGGCATTTCTGGCTTACGGCTCCTGCAACGATCCGCAGAATGCCAACTATCATCTCGAGATCTCTTTACAGGAGATCGAGACGGCCAACTATATCGTGAAGCTGATCTCGCGTTTCGATATGAAGGCGAAGATCGTCAAGCGGCGCAATCGCTATGTCGTCTATCTCAAAAAAGCCGACTATGTCTCCGATTTCCTGGCTCTCATCCGGGCCCATGACGCGATGATGCGTTTCGAAGACGAGCGGATCGCCAGGGATCTGAAGAACTCGCTCTCGCGCATCGATAACTGCGAGATCGCCAATGTCGAAAAAAGCATCCGGGCAGGGCAGAAACAGATCGAAGCCATTTCCAGGATCATCGACTGCGACCGTTTCGACTCGATGGGGGAGAAGCTGATGAATGCAGCCGATATCCGGGTCCGCTATCCCGAGGCATCTCTGCTGGAACTGTGCGAGATCTACCAGCGCAATTACGGGGAAGCCATATCCAAATCCGGTATGAAACATCGTTTGAATAAGATCGAATCCATCGCGGATTCTCTGGAGGACAAATGAAAGCAGTATTAGTGACCGGTGCATCCGGCGGTATCGGCAAGGAATTTGCCAGACAGTTCGCTTTTCGCGGCTATAACCTCGTCCTGGTCGCAAGACGGGAAGAGGAACTGAAACAGATCAAAAAAGAATTCGAAGAAGAATACGGTATCACGGTGGAATACTTTGCCTGCGATCTGGCGGAAGACCACAAAGCCGTCTATGACTTCTGCAAAGCGAACGGGATCGAAGTTTCCGTTTTGATCAACAATGCGGGTTTCGGCGATTACAAAGCGTTCATCGATGCCGATCTTGATAAGATGATGAACATGATCGACCTCAACGACAAAGCTCTGGTCGCCTTGAGCCATTATTTCATCAAAGACATGAAGGAACTCGGCTACGGTCACATCATCAATGTGGGGTCGGTGGCATCGTTCATGCCGGGACCGTATATGGCGGTCTATTATGCCTCGAAGGCGTTCGTCATGAGTTTCTCGCTGGCTTTGCGGGAAGAGCTCAAAAACGACAACATCAAAGTCTCCGTCTTGTGTCCGGGACCGGTCGCATCCGATTTCTGGAACCGGGCACAGGGCGATCATTCTCTGGTCGGCACATCTCCGTTTACCAGGACGCCGACCGATGCCGCCGTCAGCGGTTATTCTCTGTTTGAATCCGGCAAAGCCTATAAGATCGACGGGATGTTCAATCAGCTGATGATCAAAGCCGTCCGTTTCCTGCCTCTGGAACTGGCAGCCAGGACGGTCGGCTTCGTACAGAAAAAAGTCAAAGGAAAAGCCGACTAGTTCGGCTTTTTGAAAACATCGATGAGGAAGCAGAAGCTGATATCGAGCTTTTCGATCGACTTCAGTTTCTGTTTGTCTTTTGCGGAAGTCGTATTGACATAGGGCGTCATCATGAACAGATCTTCGATATACGGTCTTTCGACGTTCACGGTCCTGGAGATCCTGATCTGTTTTTCTCTGACCAGCCCCTTGATCAGGACTTCTTTTTCTTCGTTGAGATAAGGATGATCGTAGATCGCTTCCTTCAATTCGATCAGATGCCGCCGGTCGGGACGGACCAATATGAACCTTCCGTCGTCTTTCAGCATGCGTACGATCTCTTCTTCGGCGATCGGAGCGAAAATGGTGATGATCTTATCGGCGCATTTGTCCGGCAGGGGGCCGCGGAAGATCGAGCTGAGCAGGTAAAGGGTGCTCTTGTCGTTCTTGGAGGCGATCTTGAGACCGGTCTTGGATAAGTCGATGCCGACCTTGTCGCGACATTTGAAGTCTTTGGTGTAATAGCCTTCCCCGCATGCCAGATCGATCAAAGAATCATCCTCATCGAGAAGCTGATCGACCGCATCTTTCAGGAAAGAATAATAGCCTTTCTCCAGGAAATCCCTCCTTGCCTTGATCATCTCGGGATTGTCGCCCGTATTCCGGGAATTCCTGAGGTTCAGGTTAAGATAGCCTTCCTTGGCCAGGTCAAAATTGTGACCGTTGAGGCAGCGGTAGGAACGTTTCGTCAAAGTGAGTTTGTTTTTACAGACGGGGCAGCAGATCTCCATGCTTTTATTATAGATTTTATTGTAGAATATGAGTATGAAAAAGGGATTATTGATCGTATACAGCGGACTCTCCGGTGTCGGCAAAGGGACCATCCTTGCTGAGCTGATGCCGATGGAAGAACTCAACCTTGCTTATTCCGTTTCCATGACGACCAGAAAGCCGAGAGAAGGAGAAGTCGAAGGCGTCAATTATTTCTTCGTAGATAAGAAACGTTTCCTGCAGGCCGTGCGCAACGGAGAGCTTTTGGAACATGCCCGCTTCGTCGAGAATGATTACGGAACGCCCAAGGATTATGTGGAGAGAATGAGAAACGAGGGGAAGAACGTGATCCTGGAGATCGAGATCAAAGGCGCCAAGCAGGTCCTTGAAAAGTGCCCGGATGCCTTGAGCATCTACATCGTACCGCCTTCCATCGAAGAGCTGGAAAGAAGGCTCAGAGAGCGCAGCACCGAAGATGAACAGACGATCCTGAAACGGGTCTCCAAAGCGAAGAAGGAACTCAAGGAGATCGGTTTCTATGAACATATCGTCTGCAATGACGATCTTGATAAAGCGGTACAGGAAGTCAGACAGATCATATTGGATGAGATGAACAAGTAGTTCATCTCTTTTTT
>JAFOLW010000063.1 GCA_017419165.1 Erysipelotrichaceae bacterium | reverse complement strand
GATCAAACTCTCCGTTTGATGACTCGAATATTTAAGAACAATTTGTTCTTGATTTTAAATGAATTGACGTTTTGTTTAATTGCTTCTTATTTAGTTTTCAAAGATCGAATCGCATCTCCATTCGTCCATCCTTATCGGATGCCTCTCATGGGGTGCTTATTTATACTATCAGAATGCATGACTGAAGTCAACAACTTTTTTAAATATTTTTAATATTTTTTTGTTGACTTCCGTCATATCCGCTATTCTTTCTCAAACACCAGTTCAAAATACTTCATGATGTAATCATTGATATATGAGAACTGAAAAGGTTTCCTTTTTTCTTTGACCATCTCGACCAGTTCGTCTTTTGCTTTGATGCATAATTCTTTCACTTCTTTGGAATAATTCATCTTCTGACAATGATATTCGAATTCATTCTCATCCAATACCATGTAGGTGTCATCCGGAAAGACTTTGACATCCAGGTCATAATCGACGTTTTTGATGGCTTCCCCGTCATAGATGGACGGTGTTGCGACATTACAGTAATAGTAGATGCCGTTCTTGCGAACCATCGAGATGATATTGAACCATCTGTTCTTATAGTAGAAACAGATAGCCGGTTCTCTGGTGAGCCAGCGGCGGTTATCTGCTTCCACGACCCAGGTATGGTCGGTCACCACGACATAACAATCTTCAAGCACATCCACGACCAGCGCCTTGGACCAGGTCCTGTGCACTGCACCGTTATGCTTGAACGACTGAACGTATACGCTGTCTCCTATCTTCAATTCGCACATGAAGATATCTTACCATATTTTCTTGAGACGTTCGCAAAGTAATGGAACGATGATGACGGCACATAACGTCGTCGGGATCATATAAGAAGCATTATATGTAAGCGAAGCCCAGAACGGCGATTCCCAGACGATCGTTCCGGCCAGAGTCGATGACAGCAGGCGTACCGCACTGGTCACAAAGATACCGGAATAGAAATACGAGATGTTCGGAAACAGCGAAGCCAGGCCGTAGACCGAATAAGCGATCATATAATCCAGTAAGAAACTGGCGATACCGTACCAGGATACGGAACCGATGACCAGCTGCAGGAAAACGGAAACGATACCGACTAACGTGCCCTTCTTCCAGCCCAGATGATAGGAACAGATCAAAAGCGCGATCGGTCCGAAATTGAGCTTGCCGCCGTTCGCCATCTTGAACAGATTCAGCATGTCGGATACGCGGTCAAACACAACAAACAAAGCACAGTAGATAGCCATCAGAGCCAAGGCTCTTGTTTCAGATCTTTTCATAAAAAAACACCTCCATATAAAAGGTGCCTTCCCTACGCTGGCATTATCCAGATCAGGTTACGGGTATGATCTCAGCCTCACGGCACCCCACGTAACCATTATAGAACAAACCGCATCATTTTGTATTGATATATTTGATGATCTTTACAACATCGTCATAATGCCAGTATTGATTCAGTGCATACTTGCCATAGGCGTTGCCGGTCATGATCAAGTAGGACCTGCCTTTGTCTTTGCACAAAGCGATGATGTTCTGTCCGGCCTCCGGCGTATATCCGGTCTTGCCGCCCAATACTATGAAATCAAGATCTCTTCTTGCCAGTCCGATCGTCGTATGGACTTCCGTTCCGTCTTCCATGACGTAATCGATAGAATTCAGGATCTTTCTTGCCTCTTCGCTTTTCAGAAGATCCATAACGACCAGATACAGATCGTCAAGCGTCGTATAATGATCGTCTTCATGAAGACCCGTGGTATTGACGAAATGCGTATCGGCAGCGCCGAGCTCTTCCATGCGGGCATTCATCTCCTTCACCAGATCGATGCCTTTGCTGCCGAAATAATTCTCCAAAGCAAGCGCAGCATCCGCGCCTGAAGGAAGGATCAGTCCGTAAAGCAGATCTCTTATCGTATAAGGATAGTCTCTTTGTATATAAGCAAGCGAGGCATCCTCATCGATCAGAGCCTGTACCTGATCGTAAGTCACATAAGAATACGCATCAAGATCTTCGCAAAGACTCAGCACCGTATCCAATGTCACAAGCTTGGTCAGCGATGCCGGATACATGCGCAGATCGCTGTTATAGGAATACAAAAAATCAAGATCCGACATATCGATGACCAGATACTCCAATGAATGGAGCTCTTCATCGATCGTTTCCGTTTCTAGGTCCATGACATTGATCTTGTCCGGGTCGATCTTAAAAGGTTCCGAAGAACAGGAACATAAGAAGAAGATCATGATCGACAGAAAGATCGTTTTTTTCATTTTCTATACCAGTTTTTTATAAAATTCGTAAGAACGGAGCTTCAGATCCGTATTGGAAAGATAAAAATCCATCAGCAGAGAGAAGTCCTTGAAACCGTAGTCGAACTGTTTCAGCACTTCATAATCTTTGAACTCGCCCTTGATGATCAGACGGAAGCGCTTGAGCGTATCGACGCTTTGGGTCTGCTCACCGCTGAAATGGTCGGTGCAAAGGAAGCCGCCGTGGCGGTTGGAAAGAGCGACGACCTTCTTGTTTCCGCATAACGCACAGCCGTCAACGACCGGCATGATGCCGAAGCGTTTGATGATGTACGAGACATACATCGAACCGAGAAGATAAAGCTCTTCATCATTCAGATGGCGGAAAACGAAACAGAGCGGATCGAAGAGATCGATATCCTTGTTTCTGAGAGTCAGTTCGCAAAGCAGGTCTTTGAACGACATCATCCGGATATCCTTATCTTCGAAATGATTTTCCAAAAGCTTATAACCGTGGACCGAAAAGATATCCTTTCCTTCTTTGTAGTCGATGATGAACTCATACAGACACATCGGCAGAAAGTGGTTCTTCCCGGAAAGCTTTTTAGCAGCCTTGCCGACTAAGGACAGGTGGCCGTATTCCCTGCTGATGACATGCATCAGCACATCGGCCTCCTTGTAATCGGTCTGGCTCAAGACGAATGCAGTGATCTTGTCATTCATCCCTGTCACCTGAGAAGTATCCCAGATCGAACAGCTGTTTCTGTGAATTCAGCCAGTCTTCCTCGACCTTTACATATAAGGAAAGGATGATCTTCTTGTGATCGAAGAGCCTGGCGATATCGCTGGATGCCTGATCGTTGATCTTCTTCAGCATCGAACCGTTGCGGCCGATGATGATGCCCTTATGGGTATCCTTGTTGCAGATGATGGTCGCTTCGATCTGGACCTTGGAAGCCTTCTCTTTGATCTCCTCGATGCGGCAGGCGACCAGATGCGGGATCTCTTCCCTGGTATTGAGGATGATCTTTTCCCGGATGATCTCCGAGATCCTGAATTCCAGATTCATATTGGTCTTCACATCGGAAGGATAGTATTGCACGTCGTCATGAAGATACTTCATCGAAGTCTGCAAAAGCTCATCGAGATTCTCTTTGTTCAGTGCCGAGATCGGAATGATCTCCTCGAACTTGTAGTTCTCACCGGCATAGGAAAGCCGTTTGATCAGCTGGTCGGAACTCAGTTCATCGATCTTGTTCACCAGCAGGAAGATCGGGCTTTCATACTGTGCAAGTCTCTTAAGGATCTGCTTGTCTTCTTCCTGCAGCCCTTTCTGCCCGTCGACGATGTAATAAATGATGTCGGCGCCTTCCGCCTGTGACATCGCTTCTTTGTTCATATAGGAACCCAAAGCCGTCTTGGCTTCGTGGATCCCCGGCGTATCGATGAACACGATCTGTAAGTCTTCCTCGTTCAGGATGCCCAGGATCGCGTTCCGGGTCGTCTGCGCTTTTTGCGTGGTGATGGCGATCTTTTCCTTCAGCAAAGCGTTGATCAGAGTGGACTTGCCGGCATTCGGGCGTCCCAGTATCGCAATGAAACCGGACTTCATCCGTTTAGATCCTCACTTGAAAACTGGAACGGAAGCAGTTTGTGGATGTTGGTCTCCATGACTTCCTTTCCGTTGGAGAGGATGATCGGCGTCCCCTGCTCAAGCAGTTCCGAAAGGACCTGCCGGCAGATGCCGCAAGGCGTTCCGATCCTGTTTCCGTCGGACACGATGGCGATCGCTTCGATATCTTCCTTGCGGTAACCTCTGGAATACGCGGCAAAGATCGCGCTGCGCTCTCCGCAGTTGGTCCCGCCGTAAGAAGCGTTTTCGATATTGGCTCCGTAGAACGTGGTACCGTCCTTGCATAAGACACAGGCCCCGACATGATAATTGGAATACGGCGCATAGGCATTGTCCATCGCCTTGAACGCCTCTTTGATCAGTTCTTCATGACTCATCCTAACAACCTCCTGACAACACAAAAGATACATACGCTGAGAGCTCCCAGGCTGGCCGTCAGCACAGCCGCCGAAGAGAGATCCTTGATCGCTTTGATCTTGGGATCTTTTTCCATATTGAGATAATCGCCGATCCGCTCGACTGCCGTATTCATGATCTCAGCGGAAATGACCATGAAGATACAGATGATGAACGCCAGCCACTCATAATGATCCAGGCGGACGATCAGACCGCCGATGAGCGCAAAGATGCCCAAAACACATTGCACACGCACGGCCCGATGCTTTAAAGCGATCTTCAGTCCGTGAAAAGAATCCGCAAATTTCTTCACTTAAGATCTCCGACGATCTTTCGCTGCAGAGCGAACATCTTCTCTTCGTCTTCCTTATTCATATGGTCATAGCCCAGTAAGTGCAGCATGCCGTGCACGAACAGAAAGACGAATTCCCGCTTGATCGAATGACCGTAGTCCTCCGCCTGCGACAAAACGCGGCGGCGGTTGATGAAGATGTCACCGAGTTCCACCCTGTCTTCATATTCGACCATGTCGTCATCGTCCAGCAGAGCGAAAGAGATGACATCGGTCACGGCATCCTTCTGCCGGTAGTCACGGTTGATCCGCCGGATGGTGACCGGCCCGACCAGGATCAGCGAGAGCACATAATCATCCTGCAATCCGAGGACCTGCAGAGTCTTATCATAGTATTCTTCCAAAAGAGGATAATACTCTTTCAGATCGTCGTATTTCGTCTTGTTTATGATATTCAGCATACCTTTATTATACTTGATTTGAACTTTATTTAATGGTATATTAAGTTAGCAGTCTAAGATATAGAGTGCTAAACACATGCTAAGGAGGCTATACTATGGCAATTAAAGAATTTAAGACCGAATCCAAGCGATTGCTGGATATGATGGCCAACTCTATCTATACCAATACCGATATCTTCTTAAGAGAACTGATCTCCAACGCATCCGATGCCCTGGATAAAAGACACATCCTGTCTTTGACCGACGATCGGATCAGCTTCGACGATCCGAAGATCCGCATCGACATCGATAAAGAAAACAGGATCATCACGATCTCGGATAACGGCATCGGTATGGATAAGAAAGAACTCGAAGACAATCTGGGAACGATCGCCCGTTCCGGTTCTTTCGAATTCAAGAAAGATCTCGATGAGAAACAGGAAGCCGATATCATCGGACAGTTCGGTGTCGGATTCTATTCGGCATTCATGGTCGCCGATCAGGTAGAAGTCCTCTCCAAAAAAGTCAACGAAGACAAAGCCTATCTGTGGCATTCCGACATGAACGGCTACGAGATCACTTCCGGCGAGAAGGAAGATGCCGGTACGCTGATCACGCTGCATATCAAAAAGAACACCAAAGAAAAGAAATATGACCAGTATCTGGATACGATGGAGATCAAGAATCTTGTCAAGAGATACTCCGATTTCATCCGCTACCCGATACAGATGATGGTCGAAAGCTATGATTACAAGGAAGACGGCAAATCCGAGAAAGTGAACAAGCTCGAGACCGTCAACTCCATGCAGCCGATCTGGAAGAAGAACAAGAAAGACATCAAGGACGAGGATTACGAAAACTTCTACATGCAGGAATACTACGACTATTCCAAGCCGCTGAAGACCATCCACTATAAAGTGGAAGGCAGCACCTCCTACACCGCCCTTCTGTTCATCCCTTCGCAGCGTCCGTTCAATTTCTACACCAACGATTACAAGCTCGGCCTGAAGCTGTATTCCAGAGGCGTATTCATCAAAGATGAAGCCAAGGAGATCGTCTCCGATTACTTCCGTTTCATCCGCGGCGTCGTCGATTCCGATGACCTGAGCCTGAACATCTCCAGAGAGATCCTGCAGCAGGATTATCAGATGAACGCCTTGAAGAAGTCGGTCGACAAGAAGATCAAATCGACTCTGGAAAAGATGCTTGAGAAAGAAAGAGAAGAATACGAAAAATTCTTCGATGCCTTCGGTTCCCAGCTCAAATACGGATGCTATGACGGCTTCGGTGCCAACAAGGACGTACTGATCGACTTGCTGATGTTCAAGTCGACCAAAGAAGACAAATATGTGACGCTCAAGGAATATGTCTCCCGCATGAAAGAGGGACAGAATGAGATCTATTATGCCGCCGGAGAATCCGTCGACAAGATCAGGCAGCTTCCGCAGATGGAAAAAGTCCTCGATAAAGGCTACGAAGTCCTGTACTTCACCGACTCGGTCGATGAATTCCTGACGTCCATCATCATGGAATATGACGGCAAACAGTTCAAATCGATCTTGAAAGGCGATCTCGATCTCGACAGCAAAGAAGAAAAAGACGAACTGGAAAGAAAGAACGAAGAAAGCAAAGACATCCTCTCCAAGATCAAAGAGATCTTGAAAGATAAAGTCTCCGATGTCAGACTGTCTTCCCGTCTCAAGACCTATCCGGTATGCCTGGTCTCTGACAACAATCTGTCCATCGAGATGGAAAAGATCCTGAGACAGATGAATCAGGAAGGAGCGAAAGCCAACAAGATCCTGGAGATCAATCCGGATCATGAACTCTTCGCCGTTCTTAAGAAGCTCGACGAACAAGGCACCGACATCAGCGAATATGCAAGTCTGCTCTACGATCAGGCTCTGCTGATGGCCGGTCTCGAACTGGAAGATCCGGCAAAATATGCCCTTCAGGTCTCCGAGCTGATGCTCAAGGCGTTGAAATAGTCATGCCAAAACAAAGCAGGACCTCACATGAGGTCCTGCTTTTTCTATAACTCAAAGTCCCAATATCTGCTCATGTCGCCGAAGGAATAGATCCGCATCGTCAGCTTGTTCAGATTATAGATGGCCGTGTATTGCGTCTTTCCTCTGTCCATGCCGTTGTTCGGATCCTGGACCGCCAGTTTCAAAACATCTGCAGCATACTCCATCGACATGCCGGCTTTTCTCGTGCGGAAGAGCCCGGCTTTTAAGATCTCATCGCGTCCGCATCCGTCCCTGAAGAACGGGTCTTCCTTGCTGACGTAGTGATTGGTGGCGTGGTCGATATCGGTCACCGTCATCTCGTCATTCAGCCATTCGATCAGCTTGTGTTCGCCGCTTTTATCCGCCAGCATGATGTGGTAGTCTGCGCCGGGCATCGCCGCCTTTACATTGAAATTCGACATATAGGCGACAGCCTCTTTCACATCTTTGCAATTGTCCAAGACCATCCGCATCAGTATCGGATGCAAAACGGTCGGTCTTCCGGGATTCTTTGTTTCGATCGGTTCCATCGAAGCGATCCAGGCTTTCTTATCCGTCCGATTGACGGCAAGCGAACCGACAGACGCATAGAGCCAGTAAGGATCGGGCACTTCACCGCTGTTCTCCAGAAAGAGATTGATCTTGTTTTTATTCAGCTTTTCCTCATAACGGTCAAAATCGATCTCCTGCCAGTCTGACCGGACTGCCAGAGCCAGGATCGACAGAGCCAATCCCTGTTCGTTCATGCCGTCCATGCAGATCATCGGGCAGAGGATGAAAGACGAAAGATCGGTCTTTCCGTCATCCGCCATTCCCTGTGCGAGACTTCCGTTTTTGAAATCAAGCCAGTAGGCATCGGAAACGCCGAGCGACTTGTAACGGGCATTGGGGTTTCTTCCCTCAACGATGACGTTGAGACCGGTCCGCGGATTGCTGCGGTCGTTGTTCTGAAAATGAGAGTAATCATAATTCCGGCAAAGGAGCACTTCCCCTTCCCGGTTCTTCGTGACGAATGTCGAACAGCCGGCATCGATCACCTGCCGGAAGGCATCCGGCAGATCGTAGTAGTCGTAATCCGCTTCCATATGATAAAGATAGCCCTTTTCATCGACTCTGCGGATCGATTCGACTGCCTGTATGTGCTTCGGATCTTTTATGAATGCATGAGGATTCATCAGCCGTTTTCCTTTCGGGCAGCAAGTGCCTCTTCATATTCTTTCCTGGTATCGATGCCGATTGCAAACACCAGCATCATGACAGCGACGAGCGTCGGGATCCACCCCAATAAAGCGTTGATGGTGTTCTGCGTCGCCAGATTCTGCATGATACCTTCATCCGCAAGTTTTGCCGAAAAACCGGCAGCAGCCAAAGCAACAAGGAAAAGCTTGTCGACAGCCGCTTCGGCGATCTTGGAGACCAGCGTATCACCGGTCGAGACCATCGTATCCAGACGTCTGCCGTTCTGTACTTCGACGATATCGGAGATCGCGTTGCGGTTGGTGTTGAACAGGATGAACGTCATCGTCAGACCCATGCCGGTGAATGCCGCGTTGATGAATGCGGTGATGACCTTTGTCGGGGCAAAGATGAACGGGATCTTTCCGACGATCTGCAGGATCGCAGCCAATACCATCGTCTTTTTTCTGCCTAGGACGGTATCGATGCGCGGCGTGATGATCGAGAAGATGACGGAAGCGACCAGATAAGCGGCCATGATCGGCGTCGAGAGCGAAGAATTGTTCAGGACATAGGCGCAATAGTAAGTGACTGACGATGTCAGCAGGCAAGTCGAGATGCCGTAGCTCATGACATATAACATGTTACGGACCCAGGAACGGCATTTGAAAAGCATCCGGTATGTCTCGATGATGCCGATGTTTTCTTCGTCATCGGAGACCTGGCGGACTCTCTCCCTGGTCGTGAAGTAGTGGATCAGACAGCCGATCACGATCAGGACGCCCATGAACAGCGCCGACTTGAAGACAGCCGAAGAATCCGAAGAATTGATGACTTTGTGGTCTTTGAGACCGCCGAACATCCGGACGATCATCGGGACCGCAACGGCACCGATCCCGGAGCCCAGGCAGGCACCCAGAGAACGGAAAGCATTGATCGACTTCCTTTCTCCGTCGTCGGATGACGCCAGAGCACCCATGCCGTTATACGGGATCCCGCGGAACGTATTGGCGATCTCATACAAAAAGAAGACGGCAATGCCCAAGATGATGTCCCAGCGCTCGCTGACATGGAAGTCCGTGAACAGCAAGACCGTGCCCAAAGCATACGGAACGGCGATATAGATCAGCCATGGCCTGACTCTTTCATTGCTTTTGAATCTGACGTTGTTCGCCCAGACACCGATCAAAGGATCATTGAGGATGTCCCAGATCGTGCCGATCAGAACCATATTGGAAACGGCAATGGGATCGATCAGAAGGATCGACGTCAGGAAATACTTGTAGTATGTACTTTTGAAATTGAAGACGATGTTTGTCGAAGTGGAAAAACTCATAAAACCAAGTTTTTCCAGTAAACCCACGGTTTTACTGTTCTCTTTCTTCATTATGCCCCCTTTAAAACACTGATATTTAATGATATTTTATGCCTTTCCTCTTCCTTGTTCAATAAAAAAGGTACCTGAAGCAGGTACCTTATGATCAGCTGATGATGTTTCCCGGATCATCGTTGAGGATGTCGAGGATCGAAAGCTTTTCTTTGCGGCGGTTCTGTTCCTCCTCAAGGAACTTGCGGACTTCCAGAAGCTTTTCGTTGCATTCATAGCGAAGCTTGAGTTCCTTGTCCGAGATCTCGTCATCGATCCGCTTGTACTCACCGACCAGTCTAGCCAGATCGGCATTCAGGATCTTGCGGTCTTTGATCAGACCGTCAAAGGATTCTTTGAGAGCTTTGGACTGCTCGTTGAACCTGTCGGCGCTTTCTTTGATCGCCGTTTCATGCAGCTGCTGCAGGCGGCGTTTTTCTTCCTTGAAATCGGAAGTGACACTGAGATCTTCGTTATACATGTTGTCGATGAACTTTTCCTGTTCGCTCTTCGCCTTGCGGATATCCGCATTCAAAGAAGTCTGACGGTCACGTTCGTCTCTCAACATCGCATCATATGCTTCGGAAAGACCCTGGATCTCTTCTTCGTACTTCTTGAGCTTGTTCTGCCTGTCGATCTGCAGTTCACCGATCTCCTGAGAGATCTGGTCGATCGATTCATTGCGTTTCGCATTCAGACCGGAAAGGATCTCGCTATGCGCCTTTTCCAAAGAATCGATCTTTTCCCTGAACAGTTTCGTCCTGGCGGCAAGATCATCTTCGCCGGACTGCTTGGCATCTTTGACGAGTTCCGGTCTGCTTCTCAATAACGTGTCATACTCCGACATCGTTGCCGCGATCTGCGTCTTGATGTTGTAAACACGCTTATTGTGAACATCTTCCAGTTCAAGAGACTTGCCCTGCAGCTCCTCGATCTTATCGGTGATACCGTCGATATAATCCCTCGTCGTCCTGGTCAGATCTTCCAGTGCCGTCTTTCTTTCGTTTTCGTAAGTTTCCAGCTTGGAAAGTTCGATCGCCTTCTTGTTTTCAAGATCGTTGATCTCATTTCTCAGCTCATCGCACTTTTCGTTGACTTCGCCGATGTAACGCTCGTAAGCATTCTTCTTTTCACCGAGCACATTGGCATAGCCGCTCTTGAGTTTTTCGATCTCGGCGGCGATCGCTTCCTTCTTCCGGTTCAAAGTCAATGCCAGTTCCTGACGTTTGAATTCATTCGCCTTGACCAATTCGTCAAGTTCCTGCTGAATGCCCTTGGTCTGATCGAGAGCGGCATTGTAACGGGAGATACATTCCTTCTCGGTCGTCTGCTTGCGCATGGCGATCTCTTTGATCAGCGCATCCAGAGAATCCTTCTTTGTCTGAAGCTCATCGGAGAAAGCACGGACTTTTTCATCGTACTGTTTCTCGGTCTCCGACTGTTTGTCACGGTACTGTCTCTCCGCCTCATCGTATTCGGCCTGAAGTTTTTCGGAGAGCCTGTTGAGTTCCATGGCGTTGGTGTCTCTGATCTGCTGAAGCTGCTGCGAAAGATCCTTACGGAAATCTTCGAGTTCCTGCTGACGGCGTTCGTACTCGCTCTGCAGTTCTTTCTCGAGATCTTCCGCTTCTTTCTTGCTCAGATCATAGCGATCCTGCGCAAGTTTAAGCTCTTCATCGGCAGCGGCTTTTTCCCGGTCGTTTCTTTCGACCTGCTGTGCCTGTGCATCATCGATCTCCGATTTTCTGAGTGCGATCTTGGCCGCGGTGTCGTTGTATTCGCGCTGTTTTGCCGCAAATTCATCACGGATCTGCTGCAATTGGCTGGACGGGATCGTTTCATATTCTTCCGTGATCTTCGCAAGATCGCTCTCCTGCTTTTCAGCCATCTGGGAGAGTTTTTCGTTACGTTCATCCTTTGCCTGCTTGATCAGGGCTTTGAATTCGGTCTCCTTGTTTTCGGTCTCCACTTTGATACGGGAGATCGTTTCCAGAAGCCTGTTTCTTTCCTCATCGAGTGCCGCAAGCTTATCGGCTGTTTCGTTGTTCAGCTGTTCCAGCTGTCCGTCGATCGAAGACTTCTGTTCTTCATAGAAATCTTTCTTTTCTTCATAGTCAGCCTGTTCGGCATGGATCTTCTCGTCGAAGTCATACTGAAGTTTCGCCATTTCGCTTTCATGCGCTTTCAGAGCCTGGCTCAGCTGTTCTTCATGCTGAACGGAAGCCTCATTCCTGAGAGAGGAGAACTCTTCCTCAAGTTCTTTCACCTTGCCGTCGTATTCGGACTGCGCCTGCTCGCGCTTGATAGCGATCTCGGCGATCTTGTTTTGATAAGCGTTATCGTTCTCGGCGATCTTCGTTTCAAGAGCGGAAAGCTTCTCGGAAAGCTGTGCTTTGGTCTGCGCGCAGTTGTTCAGATAAGATTCCTTGTCTTTTTCGAAATTCAGTACTCTCGCCTGATAATCGCTGTAGTAATTCTGTGCATCTTTTTCGATGCGGATGATCTCTTTGTTCATCGCACCGATCTGGTTCTTGATCTCCGAGATCTTGCCGTCGAGATCCGACTTGATCCCTTCGTACTCTTCTCTGGTCTGTGCGAGCTTGCGGTCGTAATCCTCTTTGCGGTCTTTGATCTGCTTCTCATTGTCCGCTTTGCAAGCTTCAAGTTCCTTGTTCAGCAAGGCACACTTGTCTTGATATCTTCTGTTCAAAGAATCCGTCTCGCTTCGGATATTATCGATATCGATCTCGTTTTCTCTGACTTTGTTCTTATAGAGTTCTTCACGCTTGTTCAGACGTTCATTCAGGAAAGCATTACGGTTTTCGAGCTGTTTTTCTTCTTCTTTCAGCTGCGAATCCAGCATATCCAGATCGCTCTGGCGTTTCGCCCTTTCCTCTTCCAGTTTCCGGTCGAGGTCTTCGAAATACTGCTGATATCTCGCCTGCAGATCGTTACGTAAAGACGCAAGATTCCTCTTGAGGTCGTCGTGTTTTTCGTTCTGAGCATCTTTCAGGAAGACGATGAGATCATCAAGATCCCTGCTTTGTTTCTCAAAGTCCTTCTTCTGTGCATCGATCGTAAGTTCCAGCTGTTCTTCTTTGCCGGAGATCTGCGCATCCAGGTCATCGTTTTCTTTCAAGAGCCTGTCCCGTTCCGCATCAAAGGAACTCTGCGCATCCTGATAGGATCTCCGGTTGTCTTCCTTTGCCTTCTCCAGACCGGAAAGGATCTCATCCCTCTTACGGTTCAAAGATTCCAGTTCATTGAGGCAGCCGGAATAGATCGCCCGCACGGAAGAGACCTTGTCGTCTTCCTGCGACTTGAGCTCGTTCATATCACTTTCGTGAGCACTGAGCAGTTCCTTCAGCCTGTCTTCGTGGTCCTTTCTCAAGACCGTCAGACTGTTCTCGAGTTCCGTGACTTGCTGATCACCTTTGGCGATCAGGTCCGCTTTTTTATTCTCCAGATCGCTCTTGACGCCGTTCCTGTCTTCGATCAGCTTCTCATAGCGGTCCTTCATCTGGCTAATATGCTGATTGAACGCATCGCCCTGATCGTGTCTGGTCATCCTGAGCTTATTCAGCGAAGTCTCCATCTCTTCTTTTTTCTGTTCAAAAGCAGAGACTTCCTTGTCTTCTTCCTTTTTGATCAGCTTGTTCTTGGTATCGATGATCGTCTTTACCTTCTCTTCGATCTGCTCATCGCGCTGCTTGCTGAGCTTGACGAAATCGGCATTCTTCTTCTCGAACGCCTTGGCTTTGTCCATGATCTTCGCTTTGTCATTGCCGATCTGCAGCATCGCCTTCTCGTGGACATCATCGAGCGAAAGCTTCAGATCTTCGTATTCGCTGTTGTAATCTTCGGCCTGCTTCTGGACCTGAGCGATCTGTTTGTTCATGTCGCCGATCTGTTTCTTGGCTTCGGCGATCTGACCTTCGATGACGTCGATCTTCGCAGCATAGTCCGCTTTCAAAGATGAAAGTTCATCTTCGTTCTTCTGGTTAGTGTTGCGGATGATCTGCGCGTTGGCCTTCTTGGCATCTTCGATCTTCTGTTTCAGAACGCTGAGTTTATCATCGTAGTCATGATTCAAAGAGAAGATCTCTTCTTCCAGCCTGCGGATCTCTTCATCGCTCTTGGCTGCCGTTTCACGATACTGTTCATCGCGGTTCTTGAAACGGTTGTCCAGGAATTCCTGACGGCTTGCCAAAAGCTCCTCTTCCTTGGAAAGGTTGTAACCGAGGATCTCAAGCTCTTTGTTCCTCTTTTCTCTGGCGGCGGCGAATTCTTCATCCGCTTTGCCCAGATAGCGTTCATATGATTCTCTGAACTGCGGATCGAGTTCTTCCACTCTGGCACGCAGCGCATCGTATTTCGTGTTTCTCGTATTGTTGAGCAGCTTGATCAAGCGGTCGAGGATCTCGCTGTTTTGCTTGAATTCCTCTTCTTTGCGCTTGGAATCGGCCGAAAGCTCTTCGCTTCTTCTCGTCAGATCGGCATTCAGCTCTTCATTTTCCGCAAGACTTCTTGCTTTGTCTTCTTCATAGCGCTTTTCAAGATCTTCATATTGCCTTGAACGGTCAAGTTTTGACTGATCGAGCTTGCGGAGCTTGTCGTTCTTCTCCGCCATCAGAGCTTTGATCTCGGCATTATAGGAACTTAATTTTTCCTTCCGGTCGGCGATCATCTCTTCCTGCAGGGCCTTCTCCGCTTTGAGTTTTTCGCTCTGCAGTGCGGACAATTGCTTCAAGGCGTCTTCATGATCCTTCTTTTCATCCTCAAGAATCGTCTCGAGCCTGCTGCTTTCTTCCTTTGCTTCCGCTTTGATCTGCGCGATCTGAGCCTCCAAGGCATTTCCTTCCTCGTCATTCTTGGCCAGAAGTTCGTCGTGTGCCGCCTTGATAGCTTCCATACGCGCATTGAAAGCTTCCTCTTCTTCTTTTTTCTTGGCTCTGAGCTCCTTGAGACGCTTCTCGATGCTCTTTCTCTTGCGGTCGAACGACTCTTCGTCTTCTTTTTCTTCCGAATCGATCAGCTCTTTTTTCTTTGCCTTGAGCGCATCGATCTTGGAAAGGATCTGTGCATCCTGATCTTCATGCAGCTGTTTGAGCTCTTCTTCTTCCTTACGCAGCTTTTCAAGATCTTTGGCGGTCTTCTTGTTCTTCTTCTCCAGATCCTGATAAAAAGAATCCTGTCTGGCGTTCAAAGCAGCGATCTTTGCCTCAAAATCCGCATCCGTTTTTTCGATCTCAGACATCGTCTCATCGATCGATCCGTTGATCTGACTGATCTGTTTTTTCTTATCCTCGATAAGCTTATCAAGTTCCTCAATGTTCATTGAGGAAACCGTCTGATCATCATTGTTCTTTTTCCCGCCAAAAAAATTCATTGGAGACCTCCAAATTCATACTATACAAAAATTATAACAGAGATGGTTTCAAAATAAAAACGTATCGGCTTTTTGTTGTTGCATTTTTAAATCTTTATTGCTAGAATAAATAGGCACGGAATATTATTCGCACACGGTTCCTTAGCCAAGTGGTAAGGCAATAGACTGCAACTCTGTGATCACCGGTTCGAATCTGGTAGGAACCTCCAGCAATGGGGATGTGGCGGAATGGTAGACGCGAGGGACTTAAAATCCCTTGGTAGAAATACCGTGTGGGTTCAACTCCCACCATCCCCACCACTCTTCGTAATAATCACGTGCTGCGCCAAATGCTCAACAGTCACGTCCTGCTGAGTGAATCCAACATTATCTCTCGTTTCGGGATGTAGCTCAGCTTGGTAGAGTGCTTGATTTGGGATCAAGATGTCACAGGTTCGAATCCTGCCATCCCGACCATAT